>NZ_CAJRAF010000002.1:2125500-2834000 GCF_907164905.1 Dyadobacter sp. CECT 9275
TTCAATGATCCGCTTCGTGGTTTCGTCAGGCAGGATATCAGACTGAAGGCTTAGCATACTCGAAACCGCCTGAAGGTTATTCCTGACCCTATGACTCTGCTCCATCATCAGCTCCTCATTTTTAATTCTCAGTCCGCGGTTTTTCTTATATAGCCTAAAAAACACAATACTGGCGCCAAATGTGGCAATCAGCAGGCAGAGAATTGCGTAAGTCCAGTATTCCTGGTTTTGCAGAGTTTGTGTCCGGAGTTTCAGTTCCGCATCCTTCACTTTGAGAAGCACATCTTTTTGCTCGGTTTCATATTCCTTGCTGAGCCGGGTGATGGCACCGTCGCGGTCAGCGAGGTAATTGACTTTATCCAGCTGATGATAGCGGTTATTATATTCATAAGCACTTTTCCAATCTTGTTTCTGCCGGTAATACTTTTCATAGAACTCTGCCAGTAATTTTTCATCCCAAAGGCTGTTGAACAAATTGTTTTTCTTTAATTCCTCGGCATCTTTTACATACTTCAGGGCTGTCTCCCGATTTTTGTTCAGGTAATAAAAGCCAAAGTCAACCATCAGCTGATAAGCCTCAGTCACTTCCTTTTCCCGCAGAAATATTTCCAGCGCATCTTTCCTGAGTTTTATTCCCCGGTCATCGTAACGATAGTGTATCAACAAATTTCCCAGATTGGACTTGCGTGTGGCGATTTCAACGGGATTGTTCTCCGGACTTTGCAAGATGAGTTTTTCGTTCTTTTTGAGAAAATATCCCAAGCTATCCTTTTGTACGGAGGGAAGCCCTGGCTTACGGCCATTTTCGGACCAGTCGTGAGAATAAAAGTTGGTCATCAGGCCGTAGGCCCTTGAAAGACTTAAGTAAGACTGATCAGCCTCTGCATATTTTAAAGTCAGGAATGCGTATCGTCTGGTTTCAGAATAATTTTGAGCACGAAGTCCGAATCCGGCAAGTTTGCTGTATATCCTACAAAGGTGAAAAGCATCCCCGCACCGCTCCTGAATCCGCATGGATTTCATATACCACCGGCATGCCGTAAGATCATCCCCGGTAGCCTCATAGACCTTTCCATACAGATAGTACGACTCGGCCAGCAGCAGTGAGTCCTGTGTTTTTATGGCTTGCCGATATACCGTATCGGCATACAGTATCTTATGACTTTGCAAGGGCAGCAAATCCCTTTTCTGAGCAAAAGCCGAAAAGATACCCAGCAACAATAACTGCAGCAATAGCAAACCTTGAAATTTCTTATTTCTAAAATTTTTCATTGAACAACGCTGACAAAGGTTATTAAAAGTACTAATTATGCTGATTACCGTAAAAAGATGAAAATCAAATTATAAATGCTGCCCCGCCGGAAATGACGGCCCCTTCACCTTCCTTGAGCACTTCCCTTTCTTCCCGGAACAAAACCTGCACTTCGCAGGACAATAGCATACTTTATTACGCCTGGCATATTCTTTCTTGTCATTTGCAGGAAAGACTCTTTTAAAAGGACCTTTGTCCGGGAGGCCCCACCTGGCATCTGCCGATTTCCCTCTTTAAGGATACATCGAATGATCTCCTTTGCTTGACACTTCCGGCCCTTCCACGAGCAAAATACCTTGTTCCCTGCGCACCTCTAATTTAACGTTGAGACATTTTGCAACTTGGTGGTATTAATAAAAAGAATGCTGAAACAGGGGCTCTTGAGATCTGATCAAACCGCTTCTGCTAATGGCTATTTATCCCCGTAAACGGGGAGCAGGTAATGGTATGATCCTGAATTTTTATCAGAACCATACAGACCAGGCGGAGAAATCTTTAAAATTCATTTAAAACAAAACACAACTTACTGATTTAAAGATATTTAAAACACATATCTCATATTCATATTTAAAGTATTCCAGTAAATTATAACCCCAAATCTATGAGCCGTTTATCCCTTGTTTTGTTTGTATTGTTAATGAGTTCTTTTTATTCATTGGCGCAAACTCCCGCCGGCAAAAAGCCAGCTACTGCCAAACCGACTGCTGCGCCTCAGAAAAGCAAAGCACAACCAGCCAAAAAACCGGTTACTCCTGTAAAGACAGACAAGCTGTACCAACTCGACGGTACCACCATTATTCGAGGCACTATTTTCAAAGTGACCGAAGACTCCGTAAGTTACTACACCGTAGGGACCAAGAGGATAAAGAAGACAGTTGCCAAGGCAAAGCTATCCAAAATTGTATATGCCAACGGCACTACAAAAATCATTGAGCAGCCTGTTGTGCAGAAAGAAGAAGTTGTAAAACAGGAGCAACCGGCAGCTGTGATAGAAACAGTTGAAAAAACCGAGGAACCGGTAAAACAAGATCCGGTACTGGATGAAATTGTCCTGAAAACAGGTGATGTGATCAGCGGGAGAATAACCAGCCAGCAAAAATCCAAAGTAGGTTTCCGCCCGGCTTCTGATCCCGAGTCTGGCGCGGAACAATTTGTAACGACCTCCAAAATATGGAAACTCCGGTATGGTGCTACTGCACAGGAAGTTATATTAAATCCGGTAAAAGAGAAAAAGGAACCGGTTGCCAAAACACAGAAGGTTAAAACTCCGAAGGAACCAAAACCGGTTCGGGAAACCAGCTCAGCTGAGCGTATCTACAAACCCTTTAAAGTGGATGTTACCCTTGGATACCCCCAAATGCTCGATAGCGACGGAGATTTTAACTGGGGATTTGTGCTATCCGTTGAGCCGAAGTACAACATCACCGATAACATTGCAGCAGGGTTAAAAATTGAAGCCGCCGGTTTCGTTTCAAGTGAAATAGATTATGGCGTTTCAGGGTTACTTCTGATGAGTTCCTACATGGCTACCGGTGAATACCAGTTTGGCACCAAAAAAGTCAGGCCATTTGTGGGTATTGCGGCAGGTTTGTTCCAGCCCAAGTTATATCTGATGGCCGATGATGAGGAGACCGTTAGCGTAACAATGGACAACATATTTGGTTTTGCACCTCGGGCGGGTGTCCAGCTTGGACATTTCCGGATCGCTGCGGAATTTAACCTGGCGAAGGATTCCAAAAACGATATCAATTACAACTACTTCTCAATCAAAACCGGTGCTACCATTGGCGGGGGTAAAAAGAGAAGGTAATAGTACGGGGATACTTCCGACTTGGAAGTATCCTCGCCAGAAAATGAAGCATCCCTTACAGATCAATTAGAATTTTACCAGCCTTGGTATCTGAATCCGGTCATCAAAGATTTAATCAAAAAAAAGTTATGAAAAATAATATCCTTATGCTTCGGCTGCTGCTGTTTTTCCTGGTTGTGTCATCCCCCTGCTGGTCTCAGAAAGACCCTAAGGTGACCATGGAAAAAATTGCTGAAAAATGTAAAGACCTGCCCCGCGACAAACGGGTAACGGTAAAAGTAGCCCGTTTTAATGTTTCTACCAGAGCCGCTCAGGCTAATGCAACCTTTGGTGATGAACTGGCCACCATGCTTACCTCCGCCATTCAGCAAACCAACTGTTTCAGGGTATTAGAAATGAACCGCAATATTGGGGACGCAACAGGCGAAATGGCCTTTGCACAGGATGGTTTCACCAATGGCTCGGGACCGGAGGCTGGCCAGCAGCTAGGCGCACAGCTGATTGTTACCGGAGAAGTTACCGATTATTCAGAAGGAAAATCTTCCACCACCGTGGCTGTAGTGAGCGTGGGAGGAAACAAGGCAACCGTAGGTTTCACCCTTAAATTGCTGAATCCGCAGACAGGCGAGGTTCTTTTCAGCAGAGATATCAACATGACGGGCAGCTCCTCAGGGTTCACCGGTTTCAAGTTTGCGGGTATTCAGACGGTAGGTACCACCTAAAACAGAGCTGTGCAGGACGCTATGCAAAAAGCCATTATAAAGTCCGTGGAACTGATGGCAGACGAGAAGGACAAGATCGATATTCCTGAGCCGCTGAAACCGAAGGTAAAAAAACAATACAACGCACAGAACTGCACTTTACTGCGCAGCGGATCACCGAAGGTAATTATCCTGGTAACCGAAGCTACAACCGCAGGTACTGCCCGTGACAATACAACAACGACGGATATGAACCGTCGCGAGAGGGAGATGGCGCTGCGAGAGCGGGAAGCGACCGTTGAAATCGTAAAGGGAATTTTTGGAAGAAGAAACGATAACAGCAATAAAACTGAAAATCAGGCAAGCCGTCAGACAAGTGCGTCGGCAGTATACAAACCTGTGGTGATTGAACAGTCGGCCACCGAAACGGAACTCACACGGCATTTTGTTGAAGCTGGTTTCAGGGTGGTGGATCCCAAGGTGTACAGTCGGTTACGGCAGGTAGCCGATTCCACCGGCGATGTTGGCGACATGGCTGCCATGGGTCTTAAAATGGGCGCGCAGATGATCATCACCGGACAGACCATATCAGAACGTACGAATGTTCAGGGAGGGATGACTTCCTGCCGGGCACGTCTGGAAATAAAAGCAATTGCTACCGAAGACGGGTCCATTTTAGCTACTAACGCGATAGCGGGTGGCGGGATTGACGTATCCGAGGCGGTAGCCAATAAAATCGCTATTAAAAATGCTTCCGAAAACATGGCGCAATACCTGATGGAGAGATTATGTTCCATGAATATACAACTGGCCGGAACCGAAAGAGGCGGCAGTTCCGCTGCTGCTAAAACCCAGGGAGCTACTGGTACTACAATGACGGAAATAACGGTTTCAAATGTCAACTATGCAAAGCTGACTGCAGTTGCGAATGCTATTTCCAAAAATTCAAAGGTTAAAAATGTCCAGAAAAAATTACCAGCAGGTAGTACCGAAGGGAAGTTGCAGGTAGAACATACCGGCAGTACCGACGAGTTGATTGATGCCCTTGGCAAAGCGCCTGCACTGAAATTTGAAGTGACCGGAGTGGACAACGGAATCGCCAGTATCACCATGTAAAGATATACGCCCGCCTCTATACACATTTCAACTTGCCCCTAAAACCAGGGGCAAGTTTTTGTTTTTGTTTCTATTCCTCCTTTTACAATACAGCTCATTTAAACATCTTATATTATCCAGAAATAAAGAAATCACCACAACGCTTTTTTCTCCTGTTTTTTTCGCTTGCTTGTTTAATCCTTTCTTGCCAGAAAAGTGAAGACGACCCCGCTCCCGGAGCTGGAAACCTGGTAACAGGCAACCCGGTAATCAATGGAATTTCCGGAGGAACGGCCGTCAAAAATTAGTCCAACCCTCCCCTGCGCGTAGCCTTTCCCTGCGTTGGCCAGGTACCTGGCTCACCTTTGGAATTCAGCGGAAGTATGCTTTTTTCCCGTGACGTTCTGACAGGATCTTCACTGGCCTGATATGCCAGAACAGCCGTAAGAATGGCGTTGCTCCGCACGTCATCAAAGACAATCTTGTCGTAGGTATCCAGATTGGTATGCCAGGTATAAGTTCCGTACGACCAGCTGAGCGAACTCAGTGAAAACGCCGGGGCTCCCACCGCCACAAAAGACGCGAAGTCGGAACCACCGCCACCCGGTATACCCGGAAAGCTCGTTTCCACATTTTTGCGTATATCCTGCGGAACTTTCGAAAGCCAGCGTCCCAGATAGTCGTATGCATTCAGAAAACCCTGACCAGCCAGGTTCACCACCCTTCCTGTTCCATTGTCCTGGTTAAATACTACCTGTATATTATTGACAATTTCCGGGTGATCCTCCACAAAAGCACGCGAACCGTTAAGTCCCTGTTCCTCACTGCCCCAATGTCCCACCAGAATCGTCCGTTTCGGATGGGGGAAAACCTTTTTGAGAATCCGGGCTGCTTCCATCATGGTAATCGTACCGGTTCCGTTATCCGTTGCGCCGGATCCGCCGTCCCAGGAGTCAAAATGCGCGGAAAGGATCACATATTCTTCCGGTTTTTCAGAGCCCCTGATTTCGGCGATGGTATTAAAAGTGGGTACCACACCTGTCTCTTTTGAATCTGCCCGCAAGCTGATCTTTGGCGTATGCCCCGATTCCGCCAGCCTGTACAGCAACCCGTAATCTTCCAGCGCCATGTCTACGGAAGGTATCTTTTTGGTAACTGCACCAAATATCTTATTTGCACCAAAACCCTTTGACCAGTAGGAATTGAGGATTCCCGCCGCTCCGGCTTTCTCCAGTGCCGCCTGTAAGCTGCGTGAAGTATAACCGGTTTTCGTAATTCTTCTGCCCCAGGCAATCGTCAGAGCGTCCCGGTCCTTTTTCATTTTCTCAACAGATTCTTTGGTACCAAACTCATCCCAGTTATAGTCCGGGCGCCCTGTTGGCTGGAGCATTGATAACATCACAAATTTACCTCTTACAGATGGCAGCCATTTTTGAAAAGCCACCGAATCGGGTACATCAGGAATGATCACTACGTCACCGGTAACGGTTTTCCCAGCCATTCCAGGGCTCCACGCCAGCTGCATGCCCTGCAGGGACTTCACCCTGGGTGCAACCATATCAATATGCGTGATACCCCTTTCCCAGCCGCGCCACTCACCCCATTTTTCGTTTCTGGCGCTGATACCCCAGGATTTATATTTCTCCACTGCCCACTCATGCGCCTGTAGCATTTGCGGAGTACCCACAAGCCGCGGGCCTATCACATCCATCAGTTCATGTCCCAGTTTCTCGAGTTGCGAATTTTCAGTCGCTTCCTTTACGATAGCATCAACAACGGGGTCTTTGGTTTGGGCCTGAGCGATTACCGAAACTCCGAGGGTTAATCCCAGCAAAAAACCTGATATTCTTTTCATCATTAGTACCTGTTAGCTTACACTTTCCTGTTTTTAATTTAAGGAATGCCGGGTAAAACCTCCACTGCATTTCCGGAATGTTTCAAATATACTATCAAAATTGTGTCATATTTCTGCTTACCAACCGGATCAATAATTTAAAAACTGTTAATTTTTCCCTAAAATGTGCGCATCATGCCACAAAAATCTGTTAAAACAGGTACTGTTAATTGATCGGAAAATGTCGGAGTACCCCACATTATCATCCATACTAAAACGGAGCGGGCAGCAGCAGATATGAAATGAATTTTACAGGAAAAATTTCCTTTATTCATCCTTTAACCAAAAATAATTTTCATATGAACGAGCAAATCAGAGCCTTGCTGGCTGTTAATTCAGGCCTGCCGTTTACAGCCATTACCGACGAAGCAAACCTTTCCAGAGACCTGGGTTTTGATAGCCTGGATACGGTGGATCTCGTTTTGCAAATGGAGGACCTCTTTCATATCGCTATTCCTGACGAAGATTATCAGCAGCTGCAAACTGTGAAACAGTTTTGCGAATACCTGGAAAACAAAATGGCAGCAGCGGCCTGAGTAATTCCCTAAAAACCCTCAGCGCCTCCGACAACCCGCCGGAGGCGTATTTATATCATTGGCACTGGCTTTCATCCATCCCCGAAACGCTTACATTTGTGAACCGCCACTTGCATGTAAAAATGGGGACAAGAACTGTACAGTTTATTTTTTTCGCTAACTACTTTGTCGGCATTCTCGCAATTGCCCTGTCCGTAGAAACTGTCTTCCAGCTTTCTCTGCCGCTCAATTCACCTGCTTATTACCTGTTGTTATTTTCGGGCACCGTTCTGTATTACACTTATGCCTATGCCGGCCCCGTCAGGGATACTGTTTCTTCTAATCCCCGCACCGAATGGTATCGCACACATCATCATTTTGTACAAAGAAGTCAGCAATTCCTTTTGCTCGTCTGTTGCACGGTTGGTGCGTGGTTTTTCATCAATCATTTCAAGGGTATCGTGGCACTACCCGCGGTATATTGGCTCCTGATCGTACTGATACCTCTATCTGCTGCTTTGTATTATGGCCTGCTCCCGAAGTCACTTTACAGCCTCAACTTAAGGAACACAGGCTGGCTGAAAGCGTTTGTTATTGGTTTTGTGTGGGCAGGTTGCGTGAACATACTACCAGTTGCCATGGCCAGGATCGAATATGGAATCGAAATTGCGGATCCGGGTTTTATGCTCTGGCTTTTTATCAAAAACTGGATGTTCTGTACGGTCAATGCCATTATGTTTGATATCAAAGATTATGACGACGATAATAACCGGCAGCTGAAAACCTTTGTTGTGCGGTTTGGCCTTAACAAAACCATATCCTTGATCCTGATCCCCCTGCTGCTCATTGGCCTGGTTTCGCTCATTACTTTCACTACTTACCGCCACTTCGGGCCAGTCCCTATCCTTCTCAACACCATCCCCTTCCTGTGCCTGCTGGCCGTTGCCTTTTCGCTACATACGCCCAAGCGCATTTTGTACTACCTGATTGTCATTGACGGCCTGCTGCTTGTGAAGGCTCTTTGCGGGATCGGCGGAATATTGTATATCAATCATTTTCAATAGGTTATATGCCAAACAATTATGACAATATCGCAAGTACCTACGATTTCCTGAGCCAGCTGGTTTTCGGGCAGGCACTGAGGAATAGCCAAAAAGTGTTACTGCATCACATTCCTCCCTGCGCCAAAGTATTAATTGTGGGTGGCGGTACTGGCTGGATTCTGGAAGAAATTACGAAAATTCATACGAGCGGACTCGATATTACCTATGTCGAAATTTCAGAAAAAATGATCGCTTTGTCCAGGCAAAAAAATGCTGGCAGCAATGTGGTGAAATTTGTCAACGTACCAGTAGAAAATTTCCGGGCCGGCCAGCACTACGATATCATCTTCACCGCATTTTTGTTCGATAATTTCCAGGTATCACGCATCCAAAACGTTTTCCGGCAGCTTGACCGGCTGCTGGAACCCGGCGGCAAATGGCTGTTTGCCGATTTCCATATCGATCATTATAACGGCAGTTTATGGAAAATCGTGCTTTTAAAAACGATGCTTGTCTTTTTCAAAATCGTGTGCGGTATTGAAGCAGAAAAACTAACAGATATGGCGCCTTATTTTACGGGGAGCGGCTACCTGGTTTTACAGGAAAGTTACCACTTCTCTAGGTTTATCAAAGGGCTCGCTTATCACAAGCCGGTTACAGCGGATATACTTTCATGATCCGGTTGATCCTCTCAAATCACACCTTTTTCCCGTCTAACACAACGAGGCCGGTGGTATCTCAACAGGAACTGAGCCGCCACATATTTCCATTTGCAGGTAAAAAAACGACTTAGGCAAAAGGAGATTCCGACAATCCTGTTTTCCGTTTCATGCTGTGGCCCTTACATCGGCCGATAAACACCGTTCGCTCAAAATTTACAGAGTAAACAGAAATCCATACCGTAAATAGCTCAAATTAACGCTATACATTTGCCTTAACGTAGTGACAAAAACCCATGAAAGCCATAATTATCCAGACACCGGGTGGAGCAGAAAATCTCATCCACACCGAAATAACCGTTCCCGCCATTCAGGACGGAGAAGTACTTGTTAAGGTAAAAGCCATCAGTATCAACCCGATTGACGCCAAAACCAGGTCAGGAAAAGGCATGTACGGGAAATTAACGGGCCAGGATCCTATCATAATTGGCTGGGATATTTCAGGCGAAGTTACTGCTACAAAGTCCGACCTCTTTAAAGTAGGAGATGCCGTTTTCGGGATGGTGAATTTTCCCGGGCACGGAAAAGCTTACGCGGAATACGTTGCCGCACCAGCTTCTCAACTGGCCTTAAAACCCGCCAATATCTCGCATACCCAGGCAGCGGCCACCACCCTGGCCGCTTTAACGGCCTGGCAGGCTTTGATCACACATGGTAAAATTAAAACAAACGACAGGGTATTGATCCACTCGGCTGCGGGCGGGGTAGGTCATTTTGCGGTTCAGATTGCGAAAAATGCCGGAGCATACGTCGTAGGAACTTCATCCGCCGAAAACAAGGATTTTGTACTGGGACTGGGTGCGGACGAACATATCGACTACAAAGCCCGGAACCTGAAAGACGCCACCCGGGATATTGATTTTGTACTAGATCCTCTCGGAGGCGACAATATCGACAAATCTCTCCAAGTCATGAAGAAAGGAGGAACCATCATCAGCCTGCCAACCGGCCTGCGCGAGCTGGTAGGCGAAAAGGCCGAAGCGGCAGGTATGACCGGGTTCTTTATCATGGTTACTTCCAACGGTAAGGACATGAACTCCCTGGCTTCCCTCCTGGAAAAAGGAATTGTAAAAGCGCATGTCTCTCAGGAATTCGGTTTCGATGATATGGCCAAGGCCCATCGGCAGATCGAAAGCGGAAAAACCCGGGGAAAGATCGTTGTAACGTTATAAAACTTTTCAATCTCCGTTTGATTTTCGTAACTTTGATCCATGGAAAAGATGCAAAGCCTGGAAGATTTTTACTTACAGAAATTCAACTGGATGCCTGATAACCTTAAAAAAGAAATCGGGCATTTCAATGTTTTCAAACTGGAAGACTGTTTCCGTCCCGGGGCAGAGCCGGTTCAGTACTCCCGCCGTGATTTTTACAAGATCAGCCTGATCAGGGGAAGGAATATTTATCACTATGCAGATAAAAGTGTTGAAATCTCAGGATCAACACTCATTTTTTTTAACCCGCAGGTACCTTATACCTGGGAATCGGTTTCAGATGACAAAACCGGTTTCTTCTGTATTTTCCGTGAGGCATTTATTACGGAAAAGATCCGCGAAAATCTGTCGGAACTGCCTATGTTCGCACCCGGAAGTAAGCCTTCCTATGTATTGTCCGAGGAACAGGACCACCACGTAAGCGAGCTATTCTCCAAAATGATAGATGAGATCAATTCGGATTACCGGTATAAATACGACCTAATCCGCAACTATACCATGGAGCTCATTCACTACGCCCTGAAAATGCAGCCTTCCGAAGCACTCTATCAGCATACAGACGCCAACACCCGCATTACCTCTGTCTTTACCGAATTACTGGAACGCCAGTTTCCCATAGAATCCCCCGCACAACGGTTTGCACTGCGTTCGGCCAATGATTTTGCGCAACAGCTTTCCGTCCATGTGAACCACCTGAACCGCGCCATTCGTCAAACCACAGGTAAAACCACCACACACCATATCTCCGAAAGAATTATATCGGAAGCAAAAGCATTGCTGAAACATACCAACTGGAATATCTCTGAAATCAGTTACAGCCTCGGTTTTGAAGAACCTGCTCATTTCAATAATTTTTTCAAGAAACAAACCAGCCTAACTCCTTCCTCTTTCCGGACTGTTTGAATTTCGCAATCATCTGTTTGAGTACCGCAATAAGCCATTTGCCCCAAGGCCCTACTTTTGTGTTACTCATTTAAACAACAGAAAGATGAAAAATCAAAAAGTATGGTTTGTTACAGGCGCTTCCAAAGGCCTGGGACTTTCCCTCGTAAAAAAATTACTTCAAGAAGGCTATCACGTTGCGGCAACTTCCAGAAATAAGGATGAGCTTTCGGCGGCCGTCGGTGATTACCATCACTTCCTGCCACTAGAGGTGGATCTAACCAGTGAAGAAAGCATAAACAAAGCCGTGCAGCAGACAACAGAAGCCTTTGGCACGCTGGATGTACTGGTCAATAATGCAGGATACGGCTTACTGGGAAGCCTGGAGGAGCTTTCGGATGAGGAAAGCCGCAAAAATTTTGATATTAATGTTTTCGGCCTGCTGAACGTGATACGCGCCGTAATGCCGGTGATGAGAGAAAACAGGAACGGGCATATCTTCAATATATCTTCCATTGGCGGATATTTCGCCGGCTTTCCAGGATGGGGTATCTACTGTGCAACCAAATTCGCCGTAGCAGGTTTAACGGAGGCACTTGCGGCAGAAATCCGCCCATTTAATGTTCACGCTACGGTGGTATACCCCGGTTATTTCCGTACCGAATTCCTTTCCGGATCCATAGCCGTTTCCAGCCATACCGTTGACGGTTACACGGAGGTACGCAACAGCCAGGAACTGCACAAAAATGAGATCAATGGCAACCAGCCGGGCGATCCCGACAAAGCGGCAGATGCGCTCATCCAACTATCGCTGGAAGAAAATCCCGTTGTACATCTGTTCCTTGGACAAGACGCATTCGACCTTGCCAAAGAAAAAATCAGACAGATAGAAAAGGACATGGAAACGGCAAAAGATATCTCAGTATCCACCGGCTTTGAAGTATCTGGTCTGAGATCAGCGGGATGATCTACACCAGCAAGTGCAGGCACCTCGACAAACGGAGAAACGGACAGCAGTCCTTTCTCCGTTTTTTTATGAGCTTGAGAGCGACAGGGAATTACGGCTCATTGGCATTGGAATTACGACATTAAAACGCAGATAGCGCCGTCCATTACCGTACAACCACGCTCCTTTTTCTCCCAAAAAGATACTGCTCATTAAATACCAGAATAGAAATTATAATCAGCGAATAAGCGACGATCTGATATTGATTAATGGGCTCATGAAAATACAACAAGGCTATTGTAAAGTTAATCAACGGATTGATATACAATAAAATGCCCATCGTGGAAGAATTGACCCCATTTAAAGCATAAAGGTTGAGAAACAAAGGTACAATCGTAAAAAGGACAGCTGTTACCAGTATCAGACCATAAAATACCCCTTCTGTGGGAACGGAGGCGGCGTAGGAAGGGTAAAAGGGTAACAGTATCAAAGCCGAAAATATAAGCTGAAAGGTAAGCACAAGGAACTTGTCAAAACCCGCATTCCGGCGCTGGCTCACCAGATAAAACGCATAGGATGCAGCCACGATCAGACTATAGGCAATATCTGCAATGTTGTTGAACGACAACAGCAAACAGCTCAACACACTGAGGCCCACCGCCACCCACTGCCATTTGCTGAGTTTTTCATGCAAAACAAAAAAAGCGATGACGGTAGTCATTACAGGACAAACCAGATAAGCAAAGGAAGCTGCCTTTACACTGACATTGTTCATTACATAAATAAAAAAGAACCAGTTCGCAGTCAGCAGAACTCCGCCGCTAAATGTCAGGAGCAACATCCGCTGCCTTACCGAAGACGGAAGTTTTTTATACATCTCAACATTTTCCCTTAATACCCTTCTGCGCACAAAAAGACTAATAACAGACATAATCACAGCGCACATAAATACCCGGTAAAATAGAATATCAAGCGAGGCATAACCGTGTAACTGTTTCAGAACCAAACTGAAAAAACCCCAGAGAACGAATGAAGCAACAGCAGAAATGTAGTATTTAGAAAATTGCATGCGTAATGACAGAACTTTAATTAAACTAACAGTGCAGAGAGGATGCGGGTTCAATACGAATATCCAAAATCTGAAATTTGGGCCATTACACCGAAAAGAAAGCTATTTTTGCAGACTTGGCGCCAGAAAATAATTTTTTTATATATGCATTTTTCCAATATCCGCCTCATTGCAACCGACATGGACGGTACGCTCCTGAACTCCCGACATGAGCTAAACGAATCTTTCTATCCGGTTTTTCAACAGTTAAAAAACAGGGGGATCCGGTTTGTTGCGGCAAGCGGAAGGCAGTATTTTAACCTGGAAAAAAAGCTGGAGAATGTGAAGGACGACGTCATTTTTGCAGCCGAGAACGGGAGTTATGTTGTTTTTCGTGATCAGGAATTGCATGTGCAGGCCATTGACCGTTCCATTGTTTTTGACCTCATCACCACCGCGCGTAACATACCGGATACCTATGCCATTATATGCGGTAAGAAAAAGGCCTATGTGGAAAGTACCGTACCCGCTTTTCTGGAACACCTCAGGCTCTACTTCGAAAGATATGAAATTGTGGAGGATCTGCTCGAAGTAAAAAATGATGACTTTCTGAAATTTACCCTTTGCGATCTGGCCGGTTCGGAAAAGAACAGCTATCCGCATTTCAAACATCTGAAAGAGCAGCTGCAGGTGAAAGTTTCCGGCCCGATATGGCTCGACATATCACACAAGCTGGCAAACAAGGGCCGGGCTATGGAAGTACTTCAGGCATTGTTCGGGATATCAGAAAAGGAAACCATGGTATTTGGCGATTATTTTAACGACCTTGAAATGCTCCAGAAAGCTTATTATTCCTACGCCATGGCCAATGCACATCCGGAAGTGAAAAAGGTTTCCAGATTTACAGCCGGCAGTAATGATGAGAATGGAGTGGTGGCGGTATTGCAGGAATTCCTGAACTCAACTGAAGCATTTCATTCTGATTTGTAAATTGATATACCAATTGGTATATTTGCCAAATGGAATTTGTACCCCGATCAGAAAAAACCCGTCAGCTCATTATTGAAGCTACCGCCGGTATCTTCAATAAAAAGGGATATGCAGGTACTTCCATATCCGACCTTACCGAAGCCACCCATCTTACCAAAGGAAGTATCTACGGAAATTTCAGAAATAAAGAGGAAGTAGCCCTGGCGGCATTTGATTACAACCTGAAACTCTGGCAAAGCATCATCCGGTCAAAAATCCGGAAAGCGAGCACGCAGAAAGAAGCCTTGATTATCCTTGCAGATATCTTTAGAAGTAATGCAAAAGACACCTTGCCAGAAGGAGGCTGCCCTTTTCTGAATACCATTACCGAAGCCGACGATACCCATGAGGAATTGAGAAAAAGAGCGGCAGCTGGCCTGCTCCGCTGGAAGGATGAGATTGCCGGAATGATTCGGAAAGGAATTGATACGGGTGAATTTGTACCCGGCACGGATGTTGACAAACTTGCTTTTTCGATCATAGCACTGGTGGAAGGAGCCATACTCATTGGTTCCGGAACCCAGAATCCTGCCTACTGTGATGCCATTTTAAGTACCATCAAAGATCTTATCAGAAATATAGAAACTAACAGCATATAATTTTTTGTTCACTCATATACCAATTGGTATATATTATTAATTTGGAATTTACGATAATCATATGAAAAGAGTAGTAGTTACAGGACTTGGTGCCATTACCCCACTGGGTAACACCGTTGATGAATTTTGGGCAAATATTGTTGCCGGTAACAGCGGTGCAGGACCTCTTACCAAATTCGATGCGACAAAGTTCAAAACCCGTTTTGCCTGTGAGGTAAAAGGCTTTCAGGGTGAAGATTTTATAGATAAAAAGGAATTAAAAAAATATGACCTCTTTACGCAGTATGGCATTGTAGCAAGTGACCAGGCCATTGCCGACGCGGGGCTGGATTTCACGGCCATGTCCGAATCGGAACGGTACGAGGTAGGGGTGATTTGGGCAACGGGAAATGGCGGTATCGGCACCTTTGAGGAACAACTTCGGGAATTCCACGGCGGAGATGGCACCCCCAGGTTTAACCCCTATTTCATTCCAAAGATGATTGTGGACATTGCCGCCGGAGTGATATCCATACGCCACAAATTACACGGACCAAACTATTGCACTGTTTCTGCCTGTGCTTCTTCCAATACGGCAATCATCAGCGCATTTGATACCATCAGACTGGGAAAAGCTAACATCATGATCGCCGGCGGGTCCGAAGCTGCCATTACACATTCCTCCATTGGAGGATTCAGTTCGGCTCAGGCACTTTCCAAAAGGAACGAAGACCCGCAAGGTGCATCCAGGCCTTTTGATGTAGAGCGCGACGGCTTCGTAATGGGTGAAGGAGCGGGTGCTCTGGTGCTTGAAGAACTGGAACACGCACTCCGCCGAGGAGCACATATCTATGCTGAACTGATGGGCGGCGGCATGGCGGCAGATGCGTATCACCTGACGGGCACCCCACCTGACGGCCTGGGCGCGGCTTTGGGAATTTCAAAAGCATTAAAAGACGCTGGACTGCAACCGGAGCAGATTGACTATGTAAATGCCCACGCGACCTCCACGCACCAGGGAGATATCAGCGAGCTGATCGGTATCAGAAAAGTATTTGGAGAACATCCTGTGGCCGTCACAGCAACCAAATCCATGACGGGGCATCTGCTTGGGGCAGCGGGCGCCGCCGAAAGTATTATCAGCATTCTTTCGATAAAGGATGGCGTGATACCGGCCACCATCAATACGCGAGTGCTGGACCCCGAATTACCTGAGGGGATGAAAATCGTAACGGGCAAATCTGTCCACACGCCTGTCAGGTATGTGGTGAACAATACCTTTGGATTTGGTGGCCACACGGCTACTTCCATTTTTGGAAAATACGAATAACCCGATATCAAAAACGGCCTGGCTATAAAACCAGGCCGCTATCTTATCTCTCAAAGCTAAATTCACTGTGCGCTCACGCGCCATATTGTCCCGCCGGAATCGTCGTTCACCAGCAGAGAGCCATCTTCCAGCACGGCAATCCCTACGGGCCTGCCATATACCTTTCCTTCGTCTTCTACAAACCCTGTTAAAAAGTCTTCGGGTTTGCCAACCGGTTTACCGTTTTTAAAAGGCACAAAAACTACTTTATAGCCTGCCAGTTTCGAACGGTTCCAGCTTCCATGCTGTCCTATAAATGCTCCGTTACGGTACTTCTCCGGGAATTTCGTTTTGTCGTAAAATGCCAGTCCGAGCGACGCAGTATGTGCCCCCAGCGGAACATCCGGAACAATGGCCCGAGCCACCAGCTCTTTACCCTGTCCTTTCATGCGTGGGTCTTCATGCTGCCCGAAGTACGAATAGGGCCAGCCGTAAAAACCGCCTTCCTTAACACTGGTAATGTAATCAGGAACAAGTTCGTCGCCCAGTTTATCCCGCTCATTCACGGCAGTCCATAACACGTTGGTACCGGGCGCCCAGTCCATTCCTACGGGATTCCTAAGACCACTCGCAAATATTTTTTCGCCCGAGCCGTCCGGATTTATTTCCAGAATGTTGGCACGTCGCCTTTCCTCATCCATTCCATGCTCGGCCACATTGCTTGCCGAACCCACCGATATATATATTTTGGACCCGTCGGCATTGGCCAGCAAATTTCGTGTCCAGTGGTTATTATAACCTCCAGCAGGTAATTCCAGTATCTTTTGGGCTTTCCCAGTAATTTTGGTCTCCCCGGACTTGTAGGGGTAGCGGTAAACGCCATCTGTATTTGCGACGTAGAAATAATCATGCAGGACCAGCATACCAAATGGCTGCTTGAGCTTTTCTATAAATATTTCTCTTAGCTCCGGCACGCCGTCTTTATTGGTATCCCGCAGGACCGTAATGCGGTCAGCGCTGTTTTTGGTACCTGATTCCGCCACGAATACATCTCCATTAGGCGCAATGTAACAGTAACGGGGATTTTTAAGCTGATCGGCATATTTGGTAACCACAAACCCTGTGGGCGCCTTAGGTACCCTCCCATCCGACCAGCCCACCTCCTTCGGTCTGTTGGTAACCGATTCCGTTGCAAAAGGAGCAGGTAGCAATAAACTATCCGTCTCCGTCACTACGGAGTCAGGCCCCCTATTCACAGCCTCCTGCTTTTCTTCCTGATTACCGCAACCTAGCAGGATAACGGCCGCAACGCAGCAAGTAAGTATCAAGTTTTTCTCCTTCATAGCATTCCCATTATTTCGTTGAGATTGTAGCGCTACTACGCCTTTCAAACAGTCAAAATAATAATGCCAGCTACCTGATCTGTTTTCTTTCAGAGTACCTTGTTCATCCAGAGATATAAAACCAACTCGATTTTACCCTACGCCCCTTCCCATAAAAAAGGTTCTTGCGCATAGTTTCCCTTTTGAAAAGAAAAATATGTCGCAAAAACCTTCTGCAAATACTATTAATACATTCAGAATCTGAACGGAACTTCCACCAGCGTGGAGGCCCAGCCCATCATCAGGATAGCGCCAGCCGGAGCCGGTTTGAACTGGATCGAGAAGTTTTCCACCGGCGAACTTGCCTTGGAAACAGGAGCCGTAACGCGGATCACATCATTTGCTTCCTTGTACTTGTATGCACCCCAGTAGTCCAGGTCCGAATTGATGATAATGGTCCATTCGGTTTCACCGGGAATGGCGAATAGCGAATAAGTACCTGCCTTTACCTTCTTTCCGCCAATGGTGACATCCTGATATAACTTAATTTCGGTGGATTCATCCGCGCCAGCCCGCCATACTTTACCATACGGTACCAGCTTGCCGAATATTTCCCGTCCGTTCGCAAAAGGGCGGCTGTAAGAAATTTTAACAAGTGCCTTGTCGCCTTCCTTGCGGTCGTGTGCGAAATGGTCAGGAAAATAGGCAATGTCTCTTGGACTTTTATCCAGGCCACGAAACTGTGCCTGAGCAGCAAAAGACAACAACAAAGTGAGGATCAGCAGGCAGGAGATTTTTTTCATTGGAAGTTAATGATAAGTTGAGATTTGATTTAAAAGATATGATTCCGAAGACCGGATTACGAGTACAAAACTCCTTTCAGCACGGGCCTTGCATCTTTTGTATTTCCCAAAATAGCCAGACTCCTTTTGAATTCAACCGAAAGAGAAGTCCCGTCAAAGGTACACTTCACTTTTTCATAATGGGCTGTTTCGATGAAACGAAGGGTCATTTCAAAAGTATTTTCATTGAGCCAGGTACCACTAGCGGCAATTTTTGACTTTGTTTCACCCGGCACCGGCGTCAACACAAGCTTCAAAGGCATCACAGGCATATCCGTCATTCCTTCCTTCCATTTATTAATTCCGGCATGGATGGCATGTTCGCCCGCGTTGTCCTTTATTGTCAGCGAGGCCAGCTCTTTGGAAAAATGAAGAGATACATCACTGATACCAAGCGCATTTTCTGCCATTTTAAAATGTTTTCCGCTTATTTCTGACACCAGAGATGAGGAGGCATTTCCTGCCTCAGGCGACAATACCAGCCGGGATAGTCTTGTTTCCAATGAGTTCTGCAAGGTTTTGTCAACCGTTTTATCATCAGCCTGAGGAAGAATATGATTCCATATCTGATCCATAATTCCCTGCATGTCGGAAGTTTCACTCGTAATTGCTACCACCATATTTTTATCGGGTATTACAATACAGTATTGCCCGTAAGCACCGTCACCACGATAAGCACCATGCCGGCACCGCCAGAACTGATAGCCATATCCCTGAAGCCAATCGTTATCAGCCTTGGGTCGGGAGCCCCCCTTAGACTGAATATGGGCAGTGGTAGCCTCTTCAATCCAGGCTTGCGGCAATATCTGCTTGCCCTTCCAGCTCCCTTTTTGTAAATATAACTGCCCAAATTTAGCGATATCTTCGGTTTTTAACCTAAGTCCCCAGCCGCCTGTATTGATTCCGTTGGGATCCACCTCCCAATCCATTCCGGAGATTCCGAGCGGTGCAAATAAACGTGGGGTAAGATACTCCAGCAGTGTTTTACCTGTGAGTTTTTGTATGATCGCAGACAACATGTAGGTTGCTCCGCTGTTGTAGACAAAATGCGTACCGGGCTGATGTTCCACAGGTTGCGCCAGAAACGTTTTAACCCAGTTAGGATCTTTGGCCTCCCTCACCGCTGGTGTGGTATCCTTATCGTGGCCCGTTGCCATGGTCAGCAGATCTTTCACCCGCATGGCAGCCAGGTTATTACTGATCATCGCCGGTACTTCGGCTGGGAAAAGAGCAACTACCTTGTCCTCGACACTTAGTCTCTTCTCGGAAACGGCGAATCCAATTGCGCTGGAAGTAAAGCTTTTACTCAAAGAATAAAGCGTATGTTTAAGGTCAGGTGCATACGGAGCCCACCATCCCTCCGCAACTACATTTCCATGACGGAGTACCATCAGGCTATGAAGATTAAGGTTGGCTTTCTCTACTGCATTGATAAAAGCAAGCAAACTCCCGGACTGTATCCCCTGGGATTCAGGGGTTGACCGGGGAAGTTGACCGGCCATTAATGGGGAACCGAGTCCTTTAAGTGGTATTTGGTTTAGCAAGCCCAACTCCAGGGCACCAATCCCCGCCTGCTTCAAAAATGACCTCCGGTTATATTCCATGTAGATAAATTTGCTGACTCTCACTTTCAAAGTAAGCAGACCCAAATTCTTACCCATTGAAAAACCACCCGACCAAAAAAGTCAGGGGGATGTCAGGAATTACAGAAAATAACCAGGCTATTTTGCTTCTTCTGAAGCTTTCCTAACGATGTCAGCTTTTGATCCTTTCCAAAAAGCAACCTTTTGCCGATTCCAGGTATAGGTAACGGCCACTGAGTCTCCCCAGCTGATCACAGCCGGATAGGAAAATTCGTCATCCTTGTCGCCTGCTTCCAGTTTGAACTTATCATTCCAGTTTTTACCGTCATCATAAGACAGCGCCAACATAAGAGGATAGCGTGAGCCCCAGTTTCGTCCATCAGGATTGTAAGCAAGGGCCAGGGTACCATCTTCCAGTTTGGCAAGGTCAATCCCACTATTGGGATTTGGAAGTGCGGTGGCGTAAATTGGAGACCATGTTTTACCATTGTCTTCTGAATCGCTGCGTCCGATCACACCTCCTGTGGTACGCACCAGCATATGAATCTTGCCAGGCTCCGACTCCCATAAAGTAGGCTGGATAGCTCCTTTTCCCTTGATCTGCATGGTATCTACTTTGAAAAACTGAGATGCTTTCCAGGTCTTGCCGCTGTCCTCGCTGCGATCCACAAAAATTTCCCAACGGCCCACCTCGTTGGACGATCCCGCCAGCCAGGTTCCGTCGGCAAGTTCTATCAGTTTATTTTTCACAGGCCCTCTTCCTCCTTTATCCCCTTTCATGAGTTCGTACGCTTCGGACCAGGTATTTCCGCCATCCTTCGATGTTTTCACCCACGTTTCCCATTGCGCAATTTCTTTGCCCACCTTAAAATAAAGATAAATGGTACCATCCGGTCCTTTCTGCAAAACCGGATTCCAATGAGCGTCTTCCCTTATTTTAGCTACCTCGACCGGTGCGCTCCAGTGTCCTTCATTTCCTTTGGATAGCCAGATTCCCACATCAGGATTTTTTTCTTCTGTCCCCCCAAACCAAGCAACTAAAAACTGCCCGTTATCCAGCCGTACCAACGTGGAGGCGTGGCACTGCGCAAAGGGTCTTTCGTCCCCGAAAACGAAAGTCCGGCCAGACGATTGATCTGCGGACTGGGAAGTATCCTTTTTATCAGTTCCGCAGCCTGTTAAATAAAAGACAGTGGTTAAAACAAGAATAGAAGCGATGGATTTTTTGAACTGGAACATATCTGTTTTAAAATTGAAAGCGTTTTTCACTGTGATTACATCTATTTACCCCAATCGGGCCATCAGTTTAGCTGCTTTTTCAAATCTTCCATCACATGAACCGGAGACAGATCCTCGTATAAAATCCGGTATACCGAATTAGTCACCGGAAGGTTAACTAAATATTTCTTATTCATTTCACATATACTTTTGGTAGCATAATATCCTTCAGCTATCATTTTCATTTCAAGCTGTGCGGCTTTCACACTATATCCCCGCCCAACCATGTTCCCGAATAACCTGTTGCGGCTAAACTGGGAATAGGCCGTAACCAGCAAGTCTCCCAAATAAGCCGAAGAACTCATTTCTCTTTCTCTCGGATCAAGGGCCGTTACAAACCTCCCTATTTCCTGCATGGCGTTAGATACCAGCACAGCCTGAAAATTATCCCCATACCCCAGGCCATGGGTGATTCCGCACGCCAGGGCTACAATATTTTTCATTACCGCGGCGTATTCCACACCATACAGATCATCCAGTGGCTTGGCCGTTACAAATCGGCAGGTCATCAGTCCCGAAAAATCTTTGGCGGTATCACCGTTGGTAGAAGCGATGGTAAGGTACGACTGCTTTTCAAGAGCCACTTCCTCAGCATGGCAAGGGCCGGCAATTACGCAGGTGTCAGCCAGTGCTACCTGAAACTTGTCAGCAATCCAGTCGGTTACCAGCGCATTTTCACCTGGTATCATTCCTTTTATGGCTGATACAACCCTTTTAGCCTTGAAGTGTTTGTGCTGAAGTCCGTGCAGCGACTCCTCAACAAAAGCAGCAGGAACGGCTAGTATGACATATTCGGCACCTTTTATCGCGTCGTTCATCTGGTCGCAAACCTTCACCTTCTTAGGAGAAAGGTAAACATCACTCAGGTAACTCGGATTATGATGGAACTTACGAATGTGCTCAATATCTGTTTTGCTCCTGAGCCACCAGCGGATCTGTACATTGGGCTGTTCACATAATATTTTGATAATCGCGGTAGCCCAGCTCCCTCCCCCTATGACGGCTATCTTTCTGCTGTTCAGAAAACTCATGTATCTCAAATTAGGTGATGACAGGCAGTACATACCTGCCAACCGGTTAGTATCTCCAAAACACCAAACTACTATTTAGAATAGAGATTGAATATTATTTTTAAATAAAATGCAGAAAATAATTTGAATTATACCAAAATATTCTAATTTTAGCAAAAACAGATAAAATTAACCGGGGAAACAGGCGGCCAAAGTGACGCGGATTTGAAAAATAATGCAGCAAAGTCCGATCAGCAGCGTCTCTGCCACCGCCTGGATCAAATACAAAAACCAAACTATTTTGACCATACGACATAAAAAATCCTTGCAGCAAAGCCGCAAGGATTTCTCTTTTAACCTAAACTAAATCGAACTTATTACGCTAGAACAACGCAGTAATCTTTAATTTAATTTGATTTTTTCTGATCTTTTTTCACCTCATCCTTCTTTCTCTCCACTAAGTCACCGTTGTTCAGGTTTTTAGATACAGCAATATAGGGACCTGCAATAATGGTCTCTCCTTCTTTAAGACCGGAGAGTATCTGAATATTCTCGAAATCACTGATCCCGGTTTTCACCTCTTTCATCTCTGCTTTGCCTTTCACATCCACAAATACTACTTCCTTGATCACCTCTTCTTTTTTAGGTTTCTCTGGACCCTGCGCATTCTGATTTTCTCCATCCTTAGGTACTTCCGGCTTGTTATTACGTGTTGTTACGGAAGCAATCGGGACAGATAAAACCTGATTTTTCCTTTCGGTAATAATATCCACGGAAGCGGTCATTCCCGGTTTGAAAGGATACGATTTTTTAGACCGGTTCAGCATCAGATCACTGAACGACTCGTTCAGTATCTTCACTTTTACCTCAAATTCCGTTACCGCGTCTGCTGTTGCACTACTGGCCGTGGTGGTTGAGGCAAGTCCCGCCGCCGTATTGGCAATTTCCTTCACAATCCCTTTGAATTTCCTACCCGATGCACTGTATGCATCCACGTCAATTTCGGCTGTATCTCCCAACGATACCCTCACGATATCATTCTCGTTTACATTCACCCGCACTTCCATATTGGCGAGGTTGGCAATACGCATCATTTCAGTTCCTGCCATTTGAGAGGTACCCACTACCCGCTCACCTGCCTCCACATTCAGTAATGAAATGATACCGCTGACAGGAGCAAAAATGTTGGTCTTCCGAAGATTCTCTGCTGCGTCCTTTAAGCCTGCCTCCGCACTTTTAATATTGAACAAAGCAGCCGAAACATTCGCTTTGGTGGAGGCCAGATCCTGCTGCGCCACTCCGTAGGTTGATTCAAACTGTTCAAAATCCGCCGCCGAAATCACCTTGTCCTGATACAATTTCCGGTTTCTTTCGAAATTGGCTTTTGCCTGTATCAAACGCGCTTCCGCCTGGGCCACCATGGCTTTGGTCTGCTCGTAATTAGCCTTGCTAGAGTTGACCGTTGCCTGAGCTCGCGCCATGAGTGATTCATAGTTATCGGGCCTTATCCTCAGCAGTAACTGCCCTTTGACTACCGAATCCCCCTCGGCAACATTCAGGCTGATGATCTCCCCCGAAACATCAGGGCTCAGTTTCACTTCCACTTCCGGCTGGACTTTACCAGAAGCACTTACCCGCTCGATAATATCTGCTCTTTTTACTGTAGTATATTCTACCTCAGTTGTTTTCGGCTTTCCGATCAGGCCTGCCTGTTTGGCACCAAACAGACCAGCGGTAAGCAAAATAACCGCGCCTCCTGCTATCCACCATATTCGTTTTGAAGATTTCCGGGCCATATAATTTGTATTGATTTCTATTGTATTTGGGTAAATATTTTCTGTTACTTTTTGGATCTGCACCTGCATGTCAAACAAATACTCTAAATCCTAGAAATCCGACAGTGGCCTGTTCATGTAAAAATCGAGGATTTTGGTACGAAACACATAGTCGTATTTCGTCTGAATCAGGTTGGCATTCGCTCTGTCCAGATTTGCTTTGGCAATATTATATTCGACCGAGTTGATGGCACCCACATCAAACCTCACCTGCGATACACGGAAAGTCTCCTGCAAGGCACGCACCTGGTTGGCTGTGGCGCTGTATTTCTTTGCGGCGTTATTCATATTAATGTAGGCCTGTTCAACATTCTGTCGGATGGTGAGCTGTACCTGCTGAGACTGGAATTCTGCCGTTTTTTGCTGAATTTTTGCATTGGCCACATTGTATTTTACCTGAAACTGAGAGAAAATCGGTATTCTGAGGCTCAGATTCAGAGACGCGCTCCGGTTCCCGTCCAGCTGGTTCAGGTAACCAAAACTTTGAATGGAACCATTGGGTATCGTTACCCGGTCTATGACGGGCAACATCTGGTCATTATACCGGATAAAACTTGTTGTAGACTCCACCTCCCTAACGGTACTGCCGGTTCCGTCAGAGATAAAACGCTGCCTGGGTGCCACACTTGAATACGCAGTCCCAAATCCTCCGTTCAGTACAAGTGAAGGCA
This sequence comes from Dyadobacter sp. CECT 9275, assembly GCF_907164905.1. NCBI lineage: Bacteria > Pseudomonadati > Bacteroidota > Cytophagia > Cytophagales > Spirosomataceae > Dyadobacter > Dyadobacter helix. The sequence continues at coordinate 2,150,134 of NZ_CAJRAF010000002.1, forward strand.
TGCCCGCTCCCCTTGCAATTTCCACAGACCTCCTGGCCGACTCTATTCTCAAATTTGCCGCTTTCATTTGGGGCAGGTTCCCCAGAGCCGTATCAAAAACCTCCTGTATGGTGGCATCATACGCCTGAAGTGAAGGATCTTTTACCGGGATTTTAACCACATTCACCGGCTCGCTGCCGGGCATGTTCATGAATTGTTTCAGACTTAGCTTGGCAGTTTCCAGATTATTCTGCGCATTGACCAGCGTAAGCTCGTCATTGGCAAGCTGCGCCCGAAGGTCCAGCAAATTACTTTCTGCCAACGTACCCGCTGCCACCAGCTTGGCGGTTCGCTCTACCTGAAGCTGCGAAGCGTTTACCTGAAGGCGTGCCACTTCAATGAGTTCCTCATTGGAAATTACCTGCAGATAGGCCAGCGCCACATTGAGCATCAGGTCATTCCGGGCGGCTTCAAGATCTTTCTGGCTAGCTTTCAGGTTCACGTCATTCCGGCGGACAGCGTTCTGAAGCTGAAACCCGTTGAACAGTACTACTGACGAGCTTAACTGAAAGTTGTTCGAATTGACGCTCTGCTGTACGTAGTTGTTGGTATAGGGGTCAATATTACGCCCTGAACTGAATCCCTGCCCGGCACTGAAACCCAGGCTTGGCCAGCGCTGCCAGCGCGATTGCCGGTAAAAGTTATCATTGGTTTTTACCTGCAGCTCAGAAATCTTCACCTGAGGGTTTGTTTCAAGGGCCAGGCGGATACAATCTTCCAGTGAATAGGTATTTGCCGGTTGCTGCACGTCATTTTGCCCGTACGCCATTTCAACCGAGACAACCCCCGTCAGGATCAATGCAAAAAACAAGGATTTGGGTAACCAATTAAACATAGTCATGTATAAGTTAGATGACCAATATTAACTGATGTAATAAAAAACAACCATCCATTTTGGACGGACGGTTGCATGAGCAGGTTAAAAGGGTGATTTGGAAAGTGGCCCTTTCAATGAAAGAATAAATAACCGAGCCAGATACCCGCTATAACGCCTACCATGTCTGCAATGAGCCCGGCAACGATGGCATATCTCGTATTTTTAATTCCGACGGAGCCAAAGTACAGTGCAACAATGTATAACGTCGTATCTGCCGATCCCTGGAAAATACAAACCAGCCGACCTACAAAGGAATCGGGCCCGAATTCCTTCATTGCGTCAATCATCAGGGCGCGTGCACCGCTACCGCTGAGGGGCTTCATCAGTGCCACCGGTAAGGCATCGGTGAAGTCAGTATTGAGGCCTGTGAATGAGAAAAGGAATTTCAACCCGTCTATCAGGTAATCCATCGCACCACAATTACGAAAAGCGCTGATCGCCACCAATAAACCCACCAGATAAGGGATCACGGTAACCGTGGTGGCAAATCCACCTTTGGCACCTTCAATAAAAGCCTCAAAAACATTTACCTTTTTATACAAACCACCGAGCAAAAATCCGGATACGACCAAAAGTAAGATCGAGTTTCCTGTCAGGATCGATATCGTTTCGATCTGCTCTTTGGGCAGACCGGCCAGGTACCACAATGCCAGGGCCATCAGACCGGTTACCGAACCCAGTCCGACCAGAACCGTCCGGTTCCAAAGATTGATACGCTGCCAGAAAGCGGTGATGATCAACGCTACAACTGTGGTGATATACGTTCCTACAACACAGGGTATGAAAACATCAGACGGGCTGGTCGCTCCCAGGATGGCCCGTTGCGCTATAATCGTCAGCGGGATGATCTGAAGGCCGGAAGTATGCAATACCAAAAACATGATCTGTGCATTGGACGCAGTATCTTTGCTGGGATTGAGATCCTGCAAACTTTGCATAGCTTTCAGCCCAAAAGGTGTGGCTGCGTTATCCAGCCCCAGCATGTTGGCAGAAAAGTTCATGATCATCTGTCCGTTGGCCGGGTGATCCTTCGGGACTTCCGGAAATAACTTGTTAAAAAATGGTCCGATCAACCGTGCCAGTACATTAATAAACCCTGCTTTTTCTCCGATATTGAGTATCCCCAAAAAAAATGTCATTACACCGGTAAGCGGCAGGGCAATGTCCATCACCGCAGTTTCAGACATATCCAGCATACCTTCCACAATGGCTTTAAACGTGGTAACATCTCCGGTAAGGACAAATTTGAGGGTGGCAACAAGAAAGGCAATTACAAAAAAAGCAACGAAAATATAATTTAATGCCATTCGAAAAAGTAGGGTTTAGGGTAAAAATCCGGCATTTTGAAAGAGTTGTTTAAAGGTAGAAACGCAGATTCAATAAAACCAGTGATTTCTTCTTGCAGAGATAAAGAATGAGGAAAAAACTAAACCTATATTGCAGTTGTAACCAATGTTAATAAAATCAACAAAATCTATGAAACGCTATGCTCCGGCCATTCTTTGCTTATTGATTTTTGCCTGCAATCAACAAAAGGATACCTCAGGAAAAGATGCCGCATCACCAGAAATTGCAAATGATACCATACCCGAAATCAGGACGCATATCAAAAAGGAGGCCGTTGCCAGTTATAGCGAAAAGGTTGTTGACAAGGATAAACTGAACAACTGGAAATTTTCGGTGGATGCCTACGAAACTCCCGAAACGTTTCGTTACCTGTTAAAAATCAGATACAAAGAACTCGACGTAACTGATACCCTCACGATTCCCAATTTCGGGATCTATCCGGTTGTTGAATTAAAAAAGGGCCGGGACGACTTATCCTGTATCGTTGGTTTTCAGGATAAAAAGAAAGAATTTAAAGATTTCAAAATGGTGGAAGTGGTGGATGGCCAACTCAAAATCAGGTCCCTGAAAAGCTACAGACGGGCTTTGTACAGGAAAAAGCAATAGTCCTGATTTTCATTTTACGGGAAAAGCCAGGAACGAATCCTGGCTTTTCCCGTAAACCCGTAAAATAGTATCTGAAGCTACCTCCGGTAATTTCCTGTCTATGCTTTAAAAATAGCATCCATTTTTTCACGGATGGTGAGTAACCTGGTTCGGTCCCCACCGGATACCTCCGCTGATGCCCAACCCGAATATCCTACTTTTTTAAGCGCTTTATTTACTTCCGGCCAGTTGCAGTCTCCGTCAAAGAACTCGACATCAAAACCTTTCCAAAGGCCCAGTTCATTTTGTTTCTTAAAACTGAACTCTTTCAGATCAAGCTTAAGAATACGTTTGTCTAACGCTTCGATCCACGAAACCGGCCAGCTGTAACGAAGGACGTTGCCCACGTCAAAGTACCAGCCCACCATCGGGTGCTTAAACTCGTCCACATAACGGGCCGCTTCTATCGGGCTAAGCAGAAACTGGTTCCAAACGTTCTCGAAAGCAATTTTTACACCGGTTTCCTCCGCTACGGGTAGTACTTTACGGATTTCAGCCTGCGAACGTTCATACGCTTCCTCATAGGTAACATTTGCGTTAACCACACCGGGAACCACCAGAACCGTTGTTCCGCCATATTTTTTTGTATCTCGCAGCGCCTTTTCAATAGACTTGGTGCATTCCGCTCTTTTCGCAGGATCAGGATCAGACAAAGGCAGTTTCCAGTGGTACGAATTGACCGTGCCCGGGATAAGTAAACCTGTTTTGTCCCTTGCCGCCAGAACTTCTTTCATATCCAGGTCATTGGGAGAATCCAGCTCCACGCCGTCATATCCCAAATCCTTGAGTAGCTTGAACTTGTCCATTACAGACAGGTTCTCTTTCACCATTCCCCATTTAAGGCTTTTGCGGATCATCGGCTGGGCTGCCGTTATTCCCTCTGTTACCGAAGAATTAACAACCGAAACAGCAGGCGCAGCAGATGCGACAGAAGACGTCAGCGCAGCCGTTCCGGTTGCCGCCAACGCTCCTTTGATAAGAAAATCTCTTCTTTGCATACCTGATCAGGAGAATGCAGTGATACCAGGCTTCGCTACTTCAACCACCGGTGGTACCATCTGGAAGCTGTATGTATCAGGCCCCAGTTTTTCCGTTGAGTTAAGTGCTTGTTCCCAGGTAATTCTCTTTCCGGTATAGGCCGCCATTCTTCCCATGATGGCCAGCAATGTGCTTTGAGCCATAAACTCTCCATCGTTGATCAGCTTACCGCTACGGATGGAGGCAAAAAGTTCGTTATGTTCCGTCTGGTACATATCATTTTGAGCACCTTCGTATTTCCATGGATTCTGTCCATATATCTCATGCACATTCCGTGCGCAGTTTACCATAGCACGCCCTTTGGTACCGATGGTCTCTACAAGATAGCTGTTTTCACAGTTAGCCTGCTGGCGGGAATGGTGGAAACCTTTCACGCCGTTTTCGTATTCATAAGTTACTGCAAAGTGGTCGAAGATATTCCCGAACAGTGAATCTGTACGAACCTGACGGCCACCTGTTCCTACTGCTGACAAAGGAAGCTTACCTCCCATGGCCCACGACATCATGTCGATACTGTGAACAGCCTGTTCAACAATATGATCTCCTGCAAGCCAGGTATAGTAGGTCCAGTTGCGTAAAACATATTCGGCATCTGTCCAACCTGGCTGCCTTGGGAACGACCACAGCGTTCCGGTGTCATAAGTATTGTAAATGGCTGAGATATCACCTACAGCGCCATCCAGTATTCTTGAAAAACTTGCACGCTTTGGCTCATGATACCTCCAGCAGAAGCCCGACATCAACGATACATTTTTTTGCTTGGCCAGCTTGGCTGCATCCAGTACTTTGCGGACACCGGGCGCATCCACCGCAACCGGTTTTTCACAAAACACGTGTTTTCCTGCATTGATCGCGGCCGTAAGGTGTTCTGGACGGAAATGAGGAGGCGTGGCCAAAAGCACAACATCTACACCCGAGTCAATAACTTTTTTGAAAGCGTCGAAACCTATAAACTTATGTCCTTCATCAACCTGCACCTTCGCTCCGTGAACTTTTGTAAGGTTTTCCAGAGATGAGTCCATTTTATCCTTGAAGATATCTCCCATCGCATGGAGTACCACGTTAGGATCTGCCTTGAGTGCCTGATTGGCAGCTCCCGAACCACGACCGCCGCAACCGATCAAACCAATTTTTAATGTGTCGCTGTTAACACCGGCAAACGCACGGTTTGGATTAAGAATGGCTATTGTTGGAAGCGCACTACTTGCCACTGCCATACCCGCCATCTTTAAAACATCTCTGCGAGAAGTATTCATTTGAAACTAAGGATTAGGTGGAATTGGATTACAAAACATGTATATCGCTTCAGCCAGTAATGCCCGAAGCGATATTACGAAGCAATAAAGATAAAAAAATATATTGGATGTTTTTTCAGAAATAACAAAAAATACATGTGGTGTGCTCGTTACCGCATGCATTTTTGCAAGTGAAAGTGGGTTTTATCCCTTTTTTATACTTCCAGTATCTGTTGCAAATCAGTCCCATTCTACTTCTATCACGTATTCCCTGAGATCTATCGTCGTGAATTTTTCTCCGTTCTGACGTTTCAGTGACACCTTCCCGTTCTGCACTTTGGCAACCTGCTGAGAAATAACATCCTTGGAACTCTTCTTACGGTAAATGGCAACCAGTTGCTCTTCACTGGTAACGTCCACATCAAAATTCCGGCCTTTGGCTGTTACCAGTTTCGAATTACTCGGCAGATAGGGAGCCCGTGCGAGAGCAAGGGCCCGGGAAGCCAGCGGTACGCCATAGCCCACGAAGTTATTCCCGTAAGGATACAGGTGTGCCGACTTTTCTATAAGTCCTATCAGCTCTTTATTCGTCAGTTTGGGGTTAACCTGTAACAGACAGGCGGCAAACCCCGTAATAACAGGGGCCGACAAGGAAGTACCGTACAAAGAAAAACAGGAGACATTGGGCTTTACATAAGGCAGGAACTCCGGCCCGATGCTGCTGTATCCTATCCTGTTCCATAATTTTCCATTGGTTGCACCAATAGAAAGTACACCTTTGGCGTCAGCCGGAGCAGATACAATACCCCAGCTTTTATCGTCGCCTTCATTACCTGCCGAGACAATAAGTGTGATACCTTTTCTGTCTGAAGCGATCTGTGCAGCCTTTGAAATTGCGCTCGTTTTTCCATCCATCTGGGAAGGCACATAATTTTCACTCGGGTCGGAAAAGCCCTTGGCATAACCCAGCGAAGTATTGATCAAACGGACGCCAAGACTATCCATCCACTCCATTGCTGCGATCCAGTTATCTTCTTCTCCGCGATATTCCCGCATGGAATAATCCGTACGGGCCAGATAAAATTTAGCGTTTGTAGCAACGCCATACTGCATTTGGTCTTTGTAATCTATCCCCGAAATAGCGGCCAGTACCTCCGTCCCGTGCATGTCGGAAAACGATTCAGCAGTACTGAAAAGCAAATCCCCAGGGCGACCTCTTTTCACATAGTCTCTGATCCCGAGTATCCTGTTATTACTAAAAATATGATGAAGAGAAAAAGACGAATCAGCACCGTAAAAGCCTGCGTCAATTACTCCAATGGTCACGCCCTTGGCTGTGATATCATTTTTCAGGAAAGCTTCGGCCTGCACCTGCGACATTACCGGGGCCATCTGTGCTTTTTCAACCGGACGCGTTTGTGCAATGTAAAAACCCGGATCAATGGGAACGATATGGCTCACAAAATCAAGCTGCTGCAGACGCTCCGCCTGCTCTCCGCTCAGGTTTGCCGAAACAGCATTCAGCCATTTGGAACGATTGATGATATTGACATGATTTTGTTTCAGTACTGCTTCGTATGCAGCGCTCACCGGCAGGTCCGTATCGTCGTAAGGAAGAAGTCCCAGCTTCTGACGATTTTCCAAGGTCAAAGAAGATACTGCGGGCGCCGATTTCAAATCCTTGTTTTTCAGATAAATCCAGTATTTGGGATGTGCTGATAAAAACAGCGGAATAAAAAAGAATAGCAGCAGAAATAGTCTTTTCATGAATAACCGGTCAGTTAGGGATTATGGTATAGATAGCTTGCTGATGGATTCACTCTAAATGACAGTGCCCGCCGGGCAGTACACTATTCTTTTGTTACATTCATCATCAATTATGCAAGATAAACGTAATTTTGCAGATTAAATTACAGTTACAAAATTTTCCGGTTATGCGTTATTCCCCTATTGACCCATCGCTTTTCATTGGAAACCGCCGGCGCCTTGCCGAACTTCTCAAGCCGAAATCCATGGTGGTACTGAATGCCAATGATATACTGCCCACCAATGCAGACGGCACGCTGGCTTTCAAACAAAATACCGATCTGTTCTATCTTACAGGGGTTGACCAGGAAGAAACCATACTGGTGCTTTCGCCGCAACATCCCGACGAAAAACTGCGCGAGGTACTTTTTGTGCGGGAAACCAATGAAACCATCGCCATTTGGGAGGGAGAAAAACTCAGTAAGAAACAGGCCCGGGAAGTAACCGGAATTGAGACGGTTTTCTGGACACATCAATTCGAAAATGTTTTCAGGAATATCGTTTTTGAAGCTGAAACAGTATATCTCAACACCAACGAACATACCCGTAACGACTCACTCACCCAAACCAGGGAGGCACGGTTTGTCAGAGATTTCAAAGAAAAATATCCGCTGCATCGGCTGGACCGGCTCGCTCCGCTCATGCATTCCCTGCGGGCCATTAAGCAGCCTTTGGAAGTAATACTTATGCAGAAAGCCTGTGATATTACTAAACTAGGCTTCGACAGACTGCTGAAATTTGTAAAACCGGGAGTGCAGGAATATGAGATTGAGGCAGAGCTGCTGCACGAATTTATCCGGAACCGGTCAAAAGGCTTTGCCTATCAGCCAATCATCGCTTCGGGTGCGAATGCCTGCGTACTTCATTACATTCAGAATGACAAGCCCTGTCGGGATGGCGATATCCTTTTGCTGGACGTAGCAGCAGAATATGCCAATTACAATTCGGACCTTACCCGTAGTATACCGGTAAACGGCCGTTTCACAAAAAGGCAGCGCGATGTTTACGATGCTGTCCTGAATGTTTTCAAAGCGGCGAAAGGAATGCTGGTAACCGGCAATCTGTGGGACGAATACCACAGGGAAGTTGGGAAAATAATGGAAAGTGAGTTGCTTGGCCTGGGCCTCATCAGCAAAACGGACATTGAAAAGCAGGATCCGGAATGGCCCGCTTATCGCAAGTATTTTCCTCACGGTACCTCTCATTTTTTAGGATTGGACGTCCACGATGTGGGCAATAAGTACAGGCGTTTTGAGCCAGGAATGGTATTTACCTGTGAACCGGGAATTTATATCCGGGAGGAAGGACTGGGAATAAGACTGGAAAATAATATTCTGATCACGCAGGAAGGCAATATTGACCTGATGGGGCACATCCCCATTGAAGCGGAGGAAATTGAGGAAATCATGAACAGTTAATATGCATTCTTCGGATTTTTAGCTAATTCGGTTAACGATTATTTTAGGACCCAATAACACACTTGTATAAAATGAAAAGTATAACAGAAGCAAAACGGTATCTTGATAAAGCAAAAGAAATCCTTACGGAAAAAGCATTAAAAGAGGATGGATACTACCAGGACTCCAAATATGTAAAGATGGCTGGCCATACTGCGTACGCCGGAGTTCTGCTTGCACTGGATGCTTTTCTAGGCAAAAAGAGTAAAGGACGTAAAGATGTGGACTGGTACATACAGCATCTTGCCAAAACAGATAAGAAAATCCTTAACGCCTTCCTGACCGCCTATCAGGTACTCCATCTCGACATGGCCTACGACGGAGCAAAAAGCGCGAAACTCGCTGCAACAGGATTAGAGGAAGCGGAAAAGATCATCGACTGGCTCCAAAAGCGAAGCGTAGTAACAGCGGGATCATAAACCTATTGATTACATGAATTTTTTACCTGACGACGTCTATAAATTGCTACTGTCCTTTTTCCTGGGCATGATCATCGGCTTGGAAAGGGAATACCGCAGCAAGTCGGCGGGGCTGAGAACCATGATCCTCATTGCCGTAGGATCAACACTTTTTACCATTATCTCCATCAAGATAAGTTCTGACGCGGGACGGATAGCGGCCAACATCGTAACAGGTATCGGGTTCATAGGTGCAGGAATTATTTTCAGAGAAAATAGCCGGGTCGTTGGCATCACGACTGCTGCCATTGTGTGGGTAACCGCAGCACTGGGTATGGGAATAGGGGCTGGATTTTATGTACTTTCCATTGCCTGTTTTGTGATATCAGGTATGTCTCTGGTGATCCTGTCTCCGGTACAAAACTGGGTACGAAAACAAAGTCAGATCAGAAATTACCGACTGATGTGCATTTATGAGAAAAAGACGTTAAAAAAATATGAAGAACAGTTCAGAGAATATGACCTTAAAATCCTGAGAGCCGAACAAAACCGGTCGGGAAGCCATATAACCGGGACCTGGATCCTGCAGGGAACCGAAAAAGCACACGAGGAGTTAACCAAACGGTTACTTAACGATTCAGAGATTCTGGAATTTGATTTTTAACCTTTGAATCAATTCAATGAAAACTGTCCGAACGGCAACTTCATTTGCCTGTAATGCGTTATAAATTTGTTGCAAAATGCTTTTGAAATAAACAATGCGCAGAATCAGTATTTTGTATAACCCATTACAAGTTTATTTACAAAAGGGAAATATCACTTTTGTAAATTAAAAGTAAAACCCACTATGTCTAGTACTATTCCGAAGCTGCTATGGGAGCTTATTGAAAAAAATACAACACCGCAGGAAGCGGACTGGCTGAAAGAAAAGGGGTCCGCCGGAGCCATGGAACTAATGACCGCCTTTGTTGCCGCACCACGGTTTCTAGCCAAAAAATCAATTTATACGGACCTATCCGACCACTCGGAAATACCCGGATTCAGCGTGCACTGCTGGACGCTGGTGCGACTTGCACGTGTGTGGCTGCTGACCCAACTGGATGACTCGGATCAGAACGCATATATCCACAACATAGAAACGCTCTTTGATACCGCTGAAATGAATGAACTGGTGGCCTTGTATTCAGCGCTGCCGGTACTATCTTTTCCAGAAAAATGGCTTTTCAGAGCAACAGATGCCGTACGCTCCAATATGGGACTGGTTTTCGATGCTATTGCGCTTCATAACCCCTACCCCGAGAAGTACTTTACTGAACTTGCATGGAACCAGCTGGTACTCAAAACGATCTTCAATGACAAGCCTATCCACTACATCGTTGGATTAAAAAACAGGGAAAATCCTGCGCTGGCCTATACGCTGTCGGACTTTGCTCATGAACGCTGGGCAGCGGGACGATCCGTTGCACCAGAAGTATGGAGGTTGGTAAGCAGCTATATGAACGAAGACCTGGTATCCGATATGCGCCGACTGTTTCAGTCGGATCAACCGTCCAATCAGAAAGCCGCTGCACTGGCATGCCATGAATCCGGATATGTTTCTGCTTTGCATCTGCTGGCAGAATACCCCGAATTTGAACAATTAATAGCGTCCGGAGAATTAACCTGGGCCAATCTAGAAATCACTGACCTGAATACCTATGTGCCTCAACCATAACGAAAACTCCCCAAACCCATCGCATTTTGAGGAAAGTGAAGAAATTGCAACTGTAGAAAACCCTGATCACCGCGACATCGCCTGGAATGATTACCGCGATCTGATCAAAGGAATGCGTTTTTTTGATCCGCATATTCACATGGTTTCCCGCACAACCGACGATTATCAGGCAATGCACCAGGCAGGTATAGTAGCACTGATAGAACCTGCTTTCTGGGTTGGACAACCCCGGACAGGCCTGTCCAGTTTCAAGGACTATTACAGTAGCCTTGTGGGCTGGGAAAGGTTCCGTTCTTCACAATTCGGTATCAAACATTATTGCACCATGGGTTTAAATTCCCGTGAAGCAAACAATGAGCCGCTGGCAGAGCAGGTAATGGAAATTTTGCCGCTGTACATTTATAAAGAAGGTGTGGTAGGCGTAGGTGAAATTGGCTTCGACGACCAGACCGCTGCCGAAGAAAAATACTATCGCCTTCAGCTGGAACTCGCAAAAAAAGCCAATCTTCCGGTGCAGATCCATACACCTCACCGCGACAAAAAGAAAGGGACTGAACGGAGCATGGCCATAGCGCTGGAACACGGCATTGACCCTTCCTGGGTGATTGTGGACCACAATAATGAAGAAACGGTCAAAAGCGTGCTTGACAAAGGCTTTTGGGCTGCTTTTACAATTTATCCATTTACCAAAATGGGGAATGAAAGAATGGTAAAAGTGGTTGAAGCCTATGGCCCGGAAAGGATTATGGTTAACTCCGCGGCAGACTGGGGCATTTCCGATCCCCTGGCGATCCCTAAAACGGCTGCGTTAATGAAAATGAGAGGTATCCCGGAGGAGGCCATTAAAATGGTAACTTTTCAGAATGCAATTGATGCTTTCGGAAAAAGCGGACAGATAGATGTAACGGATTTTGAATCGGGTGTGGCAAGTGACCCCGCCGACAAATTTCATGGAAATTCCATTTTACGTGGCGGACAGCAACTGAATCCCGCCAAAGATTCCCTCGTCATTCAATAACGTGAGCAGTATCAAACCCTATTTACAGCTGACCCGCCCGGCCAATCTCGTCACTGCTGTGGCAGATATCCTGGCGGGTCTGGCTATAGCACAGTTTACATTTTCCGACTTCTCTCCTGCCTGCCTGGTACTCGCTACCCTCGGTTTATATGGAGGAGGCGTGGTCATGAACGATGTTTTCGATGCCAAACTGGATGCAATAGAGCGGCCCGAACGTGCCATTCCCTCGGGAAAGGTATCCTTGCAAGCTGCCACGTTCCTGGGTATTACCCTTTTGTTTGCAGGAGTATTGTTTGCCGCACTTTTTAGTTTTGAAAGCGGCGTCATTGCCATGATCATCGCCGTGCTTACCGTTGTATACAACCGTTTTGCCAAGCATCATGTATTTTTCGGTCCGTTGGTCATGGGCATGTGCCGGGGCGGAAACCTGATACTGGGAATGAGCGTTTTCCCCGAATCCGTTCAGCAATATGGCTGGATTGCCCTCGTACCGATTGCCTACATCGGTGCCATCACACTTATCAGCCAGGATGAGGTACATGGAGGGAAAAAACGTACGCTTTACATTGCCGCGCTTTTGTACTTCGCCGTGCTTTCGGTACAGATTACCGTGGCGTCGGACAAAGGGAATCTGGTTCCCGCTCTGCCTTTTATACTCCTGCATACCTGGCTGATTGGCCGGCCACTGTGGAATGCCATTCAGAACCCTGTTGGCCCTTTGATTGGGAAAGCGGTAAAGGCCGGAGTGATATCGCTTATCGTCATGAACGCCTCCTGGTGCATGGCATTTGGGCTGTGGCCGGTTGCCCTGGCTGTACTGGCATTACTGCCGCTGTCAATACTTCTGGCCAAAGTATTTGCCGTAACTTAGAACAAAAATAAAGTTACAACACCAACTAATGGTTTTTCTCTAATTGGAAGTCAGTATTAAAATTGAATTAGAAATAGAGATAATCAGGCTAAGCTGACGTAAGTTTGTCCTATAAATTCGTTTCTAAAACAGATAATACATTGTAATTGCTTTTTTTGCCGGACAGAGATGCAGCCAATTAAACAAAAATTTCAGATAGAATATACATATTCGGTTTTTTTCACCCGGAATCTGTTTGAAATATCCAATACCTCCCTGAAAGATTTTTTTCTTGATTATCAGGAGTTGGGGTTTCAGCGAAAAGCACTTATTGTTATAGATCAGGGTTTTTCCGCTTTTTACCCCCAGCTTGAAAAACAGATAAAGCTCTATTTCAAACAGGCTGTTCCTCATATTCAGCTCGCTCCGGAGATCATATATGTCCCGGGTGGCGAGGCCTCCAAAAATGACCCGGTGCTTTTTGATAAGCTGGCCGAAGCCGTGGACATCTATGGTATTGACAGGCATTCGTTTGTGATCGGGATTGGCGGAGGCGCGGTTTTGGATCTGGTTGGTTACGCAGCGGCGGTATCTCATCGCGGCATCAAACTGATCAGGATTCCTACCACCGTTTTATCTCAGAACGACTCGGGAGTTGGCGTTAAAAACGGTATCAATTTCCATGGCAAAAAGAATTTTCTCGGCACCTTTGCCCCTCCCGTAGCCGTTTTCAACGACCTTACGCTGCTGAACAGTCTGGACGACCGTGACTGGCGTGCAGGAATTGCGGAGGCCATCAAAGTGGCACTGATAAAGGATGCCCGTTTTTTTGAATGGATTGAACAAAATGTAGTTTCGCTCGCCAACCGGGACGAAACCAATATGGCATATCTCATCCACAGATGTGCCGAAATGCATACCGATCATATTGCCGGGGGCGATCCTTTTGAATTTGGCTCGTCCCGTCCTTTGGATTTTGGGCACTGGGCTGCACATAAGCTGGAATTCCTTACCAATTTCGAGGTTCGGCACGGAGAAGCGGTTGCCATAGGCATCGCCCTCGACTGCATCTATGCCAGGAGAATAGGGATGCTTGCTGAAAATGACCTGAACCGGATTCTGGACGTTTTAACCGCACTGGGATTTGACCTGTACCATCCGAAACTTTCTGAAAACGATAAAATCAACCTGCGTAATGGTATTCAGGAATTCAGGGAACATCTGGGCGGGCGGCTCACCATTATGCTTCTGGAAGAAATAGGGAAAGGAGTGGAAGTGCATGAACTGGATGCTGATTTGATCTCGCTGTCGGTAGATGACCTTGAAAACGTTCAGCTGCACAGTGCAGGAGCGAAGGTTTCTCAATAATTCAGTAATTTTGGTCATCCAGACCTGTGCCAAATCCGACCCAGTTAATGAATACTATCTACGGACATCTTACCTATTGCAGCAATATCCACCCAGGCGAAAAATGGGAAGACCATTTTAGAGCCCTTCGCGAAAATCTGCCCTATATCAAATCCAGACTGGCCCCTGACCAGCCTTTCGGACTGGGCCTAAGAATAGCGAACGAAGCCTCCCTGGCGTTAAGTAAGCCGGAAAATCTGGCCGAATTCAAAACCTGGCTGGATCAGCAAGGCATCTATGTGTTTGTAATCAATGGATTCCCGTTCGGCGGCTTTCATAATACGGTGGTGAAAGATCATGTTCACACACCGGATTGGACTACGGCAGACAGAAAAGATTATACCATCAGGTTATTCCGGATTCTGAGCCAGCTTCTTCCCGAGGGGATGGAAGGTGGCGTTTCCACCCCGCCATTATCCTACCGGTTATGGTGGAAAAACGCTGATGAAAGATTTCATGCCTCTCAAAAAGCAACGGAAAATATTCTTTTTGTTTTGGACGAGGTACTAGCTATAAAGGAACAAACCGGCAAAACGCTGCATCTTGATATTGAACCTGAACCGGATGGTATTCTGGATAACACCGCTGATTTTGTAAACTGGTACAAAAATGAACTGCTGCCAGCCGGGTCTGCTTACCTGGTATCAAAATATGATTTCAGTGAAGCCAAAGCCAGAGAAACGATTCGGGAGCACATTCGCCTGTGTTACGACATCTGTCATGCCGCAGTAGGTTTTGAAAAGCCTGAGGATATTTTAGCCAGTCTGGCGGAAGCAGGCATTAAGGTGGGCAGAATACAGGTAAGCTCTGCATTGAAAGTAGACTTCTCGTCGCAGCCAGAGGCGAAATTAGAGGCAATTGCTGCATTTGATGAACCTGTCTATCTTCATCAGGTGGTTGCCAGAACTTCAGGAAATAATTTTGCCCATTTTGGCGACTTACCCCAAGCACTGGATCAGTACAGCGGGGACCATCAAGAATGGCGGGTTCATTTTCACGTGCCGTTATTTATAGCATCCTACGGCCTGCTGGACTCCACCCAGGCCGATATTGTAAGAACGCTGGCACTCCACAAAAACGCCCCGTTCACAAATTACCTGGAGGTAGAAACTTATACGTGGGGGGTACTTCCCGCAGACATGCAAAAACCCATAGGCGATTCCATCGTACGCGAACTGGAATGGGTAAAAGAAATACTGACCCGCTAAGCAATAAAAGTACCGGCAGAACCTGAAATTATGAATAAAACTGTTGTCATAGATATCGTTGGCCTGAGTGCCAATCTGATCGGGGAACATACACCGTTTCTGAAAAAATACTTACAGGAGAGGTACCTCACACCCATCAGGCCGGTATTGCCCGCAGTCACCACCACATCGCAAAGTACTTATGTTACCGGCAGGTGGCCCCAATCTCATGGTATTGTAGCAAACGGCTGGTACGACCGGGTGGATTCCGAAGTGAAGTTCTGGAAACAGTCGAACAAACTGGTAGGCGGTGAGAAAATTTGGGATGCCGCAAAAAAAGCGGATCCTTCATTTACCTGTTCCAAGATGTTCTGGTGGTACAATATGTATTCAACCGCAGACTTTTCAGTAACGCCCCGGCCGCAATATCATGCAGACGGCGTAAAAGCCCCGGATTGCTATGCCCATCCGGCAGCGCTGCGCGACCAGCTTCAAAAAGAATTGGGGCAGTTCCCGTTGTTCAGTTTCTGGGGACCCAATGCAAATATTAAATCGACTAAATGGATTGCGGATGCTTCAATGTGGGTGGATAACCAGCATAATCCTACGCTGACGCTGATTTACCTCCCGCATCTTGATTACTGCCTCCAGAAGTTTGGCCCTGATTTTAGCAAGATCAGTAAGGAGTTAGGAGAGATAGACAAAATCGTGGAGGAACTGGTTATTTTTTATGAAGCCAAACAGGCAAAAATCATCCTTCTGTCTGAATATGGCATCAATCCTGTCAACAACCCGATCCACATCAACAGAATCCTCAGGAATGAAGGGCTGATATCCGTCAGAACAGAACGCTGGTACGAACTGCTTGACCCTGGAGCTTCAAAAGCCTTTGCAGCTTCCGACCACCAGATTGCACATATCTATCTGAATGACCCGAGTGTGAAAGAGCAGGTTATTCGTATTTTGAAGCAGACTCCAGGTATTGATCTGGTTTTGGATCGGGAAGAACAAAAGGAATATCATCTTGATCACGAACGCTCGGGAGATATCGTAGCCGTTGCGGATGCCGCCAGCTGGTTTACTTATTATTACTGGCTTGAAGACGCCAAGGCACCAGACTATGCACATTTGGTGGACATTCACAGGAAACCGGGTTATGACCCCGTTGAAATGTTTATGGATCCTAAAAACCCATTGATCAAATTACGGGCAGGCTACAAACTCGCACGCAAACTACTGGGATTCAGATACCTCATGGATGTAATACCTCTTGACGCTACCCTGATAAAAGGATCACATGGCGGAATAAATATGGGAAAAGAGTACTATCCAATCTGCATTACCAACACGCCTCTAGATAAAAATGAGATTGAAGCGATTGATGTATATGATGTAATCTGGAAACATTTGATGTGATTTTTGCGATTAGCAAATCGCGAATTAACCGGAAGGAATTCCGAAGAATGTGACTGTCACTCCTTTCAGAATTTTCCCCACATCGCTGCCACAGCATAACCTATCATCACCAGGCAAAGCAGGACTTTCATCGCGATTCCTGTTACAAAACCAACAAAGGAACCCAAAGCCGACTTAAAGGCATCTTTCGCACCAAAGCCTCCTAATAATTCACCAATCAGGGCGCCTGCAAAAGTACCTGCGAAGATCCCTATGCCAGGCAGGATAAAGAAGCCGACTAATAATCCTATCGTTGCTCCAACTGCACCATACCTGGTCCCTCCAAATTTTTTTGTTCCCCAGATAGGTATGTAATAATCAAGTACTGCTATAACAGCCGTAAAGATACCCAGCGTGATCAATACCGGCTTGCTGAATTCCGCAAATTTGCTGATGTGCAAAAGAATAAGTCCTGCATAACTAAGCGGAGGACCGGGCAATGGCAACACAGCGCCCGCCAAACCAACGAGCAGACAAACGATACCTGCTAAAAGAAGAAGAATATCCATTTCGGCATGACAAATTAATGATGAATTAACAAAAAAACAGTGGGTCGTCCTATCTTTGCCGGAAATATCAAAACCAAGGTATAGTTGTTGTATATATTATCCCTTCGTGCGGTTGTTCCATTATTCAAATTCATAAAATGTCAAAAGTTCTTATTATCGGTGCCGGGGGTGTTGGCAGTGTTGTTGCCCATAAATGTGCAATGAACAGTCAGGTTTTTTCTGAAATTATGCTGGCCAGCCGTACCAAGGCCAAGTGTGATAAAATAGCTGCCGAAATCCAGGAAATGCACGGAGTTACGATCCAGACTGCACAGGTTGACGCTGATATTGTGGCAGAAACGGTACTTCTGATCAAAAAATTTCAACCAAAGATGCTGATCAACGTAGCACTTCCCTACCAGGATCTTACGTTGATGGAGGCTTGTCTCGCCACTGGTATACATTACCTGGATACTGCCAATTACGAACCGAAGGACGTTGCCAAATTTGAATACAGCTGGCAATGGGCCTATCAGGAGCGCTTCCGTGAAGCAGGCCTGATGGCACTTCTGGGCTGCGGTTTTGATCCGGGCGTTACCCAGGTTTACACGGCCTATGCCAACAAGCACCATTTTGACGAAATGCATTACCTTGATATCATTGATTGCAACGCAGGAGATCATGGTAAAGCATTTGCGACCAATTTTAATCCTGAGATCAATATCCGGGAAATTACACAGCCGGGACGTTACTGGGAAAATGGTGAGTGGGTAGAAATAGAAGCGATGTCCATCCATAAACCGATAGATTACCCGGGAATCGGGCCCAAAGAAAGTTACGTGTTGTACCACGAAGAACTGGAATCACTGGTCAAAAATTTCCCGACGCTTAAACGTGCCAGGTTCTGGATGACTTTCGGCCAGCAGTATATTACGCACCTGAATGTCCTTGAAAATGTGGGGATGACGAGTATCAAACCCATTAAATTTCAGGGAATGGATATTGTACCCCTGGAATTCCTTAAAGCGGTGTTACCTGCGCCCGATTCCCTTGGCGAAAACTACTCTGGCCAAACTTCCATTGGCTGCCAGATAAAAGGTATCCAGGACGGCCAGGAAAAGACTTATTATGTCTGGAACAACTGTGACCATGCCGAATGTTACCGAGAGGTACGTGCCCAGGCAGTGAGTTATACCACAGGTGTACCTGCCATGATCGGTGCTATGCTGATGCTTACCAACGAAGAATGGCTGAAACCAGGTGTGTGGAACTGTGAAGAACTTAATCCGGATCCGTTTATGGATCTGCTCAACCAGCATGGATTGCCCTGGAATGAAAAAGTGAATGTGGAATTACCGCATGAATACCCAGCCTGATTTTTGTAAAAGAACAAAGGAGATCCCAGGATTCAGGTCCGGTTTCCCTTTGTTTTTTCCAGGATATAATCCAGAATACCCTCAAAGTTGTCAGGATGAAACCATTGAAAAATAGCCTGATGCCGGAACCAGGTCAGTTGTCGCTTGGCATATCTTCTTGAATTTTGCTTTAAAAGTCTTACCATTTCCGGCTCGTTATACTGCCCATCCAAAAAACCGTAAACTTCCTTGTAACCAACAGTCTGCAAAGCATGATGCGCCCTGTACGCGATCAAATCCCTTGCTTCCTGCACCAGGCCGTTTTCGAGCATTAAGTCCATCCGTTCATCAATCCGGCTGTATAATTCCTGCCTGTCCCGGTCCAGTCCTATCATAATGGGCTGAAAAGGGCGTTCCTTTTTCATTTTTTGCTGAAATCTTGAGATAGGTATACCGCTGGTCATAAATACTTCCAGCGCCCTGACCACCCGCTGAGGATTCTGCCATTCACGGGTACCGGCAAAGTCGGGGTCTGCCCTGGCAATCTCAGCTTGTAGGGTTGTCAATCCTTCCTTTTCAAGCCTTTCAGTTAGTGATTCCCGCAGGCCCGGGAGCGGTGCGGGTAGGTCGTCTAGCCCTTCCAAAACAGCCTTCACGTAAAACCCGGATCCACCAGCCATGATTACATAGTTGCTTTTCCTGAATAATTCCTCCAGCAGCTGCAGCGCATCTCTTTCAAAATCTCCTGCGCTATAGGATTCTGCAATGGAATGGGAATTGATAAAATAATGGGGTACCAAGGCTAGCTCTTCCTCCGAAGGCTTGGCAGTGCCAACGTTCAACTCTTTAAAAAACTGCCTGGAATCCGCTGAAATAATTTCTGCTTTCAGGGCCATGGCGATCCTGATAGCCAGAGAGGTTTTCCCAACCGCCGTGGGACCGGCAATAATAATCAGGTATTTATTCGAAGTGTTTGGCATTCTGGTGTTTTTATTTCAACTTTATTCATTACAAAAGTAAGATCATGAACGCCAGCACACTACTATTCTTCCTAATTTCTCTTACGCTGGGTACTGGTATAGGTGCCGTGGCCTACAAGTGGTTTTTTGTAAAAAAGTCAAACGAAGAAACATCCAAAACCGAATCCACAGTACTCCTTGAAAGTATCGAAAAGGTATTCAAGGTGGTAATGGCAGAAGGGTATTTCACCGAAATATACAATTATGAGAACCACAGGAATTTCTGGAACCTGATAAGCGACAAGAAAAAAGCGCTTATCATTGCCAAAGCCAAAGTACTTGTGGGGTACGACTTCGGCAAAATGCGCTTTCATTTTTCTCATTCCGACCGAAAAATGATCATTGAATATTTCCCGGAGCCAGAGGTATTGTCCATGGATACGGATTATAAATTTTATGACATAGAACAAGGCTGGCTGAACCGTTTTCAGACAGACGACTACACTGCCATTCTAAATGAAGCAAAAAAGACGATGAACGAAAAAGCTCTTCAGAGCGACCTCCCCAGAATTGCCTCTAATCAGGTACAGTTGATGATGTTTCAGCTTGCCGCAACCATGAGCTGGAAAATAGATCTTCTATTACCCGAAATCAACAAAAAACAACTTGATGAATTTTCAAAATATCGTCCCACGGATGCGAATATCGATTCGCTTAAAATTGATGACAATCCCTAATATTTAATTATTTTATAATGAAATAACTTTTCTGCTCATCATTTATCTCTTTCTTCGCGTAGATATGTTAAATTACAAAAGTCTTTACTACTTATTCATTCTTAAACTTTAGCGATATGTTGAAAAAACTATCTTTGATGCTCTTTCTTGGTATGGTATTACTCTTTGCAGGCTGTAAGGGAGATCAGGGCGATGTCGGTCCTCAGGGAGAAAAAGGAGACAAGGGAGATACTGGCGCACAAGGTCCAGCTGGTCCTGCCGGTCAGGACGGAGAGGACGGCACAGGGTCCGGATCACTTCCTTTGCTATTATCCGTTGGAAAAGATACCACCTATGCAGAAACAGGCGGGTATATAGTGGCACTCGATGAACTTACTGACGAAGCACTTGCTCTTTTAGACAAGTCTGCAATCCTGGTTTATATTAAATCGCAGGGTGTGTATTGGCCGCTGCCCGGTTTGGTCGCTTTTGAAGAAGGTGTAAGCAATTTTACTTTTGTTCATGGTGTAGACGAAACGGACAAATACTTCTTCGTAGAGTTGCTGGCCGTCAACTGGTCAGAAGATCAGGAAACTGCACCTCGCAGGGTTTTTGAAGACCTCCGCATCATTATCATGCCGACCGAAGAACTTACCAGAAAACGCCAGGATATCAATTACAAAGATTACAACGACGTAGTAAGCAAACTCGGCCTTACCGACAAAGATCTGAAAATTGTAAGCGGTAATAAACAACTCGCTTTTAAGAAAAAATAACAAGCCGGATTGATATAAAAAAAGCGGAGCCGAAAACTCCGCTTTTTTTATATGCCTGGATTCTTAAACATTAAATCTAAAGTGCATGATATCTCCGTCGGCCACAACATATTCCTTTCCTTCGACTGCCATTTTACCGGCTTCCTTTACGCCCGCTTCATTCTTGAACTGCTGAAAATCAGCTATTTTAATTACCTCAGCACGAATAAACCCTTTCTCAAAATCACTGTGAATGACGCCGGCGGCCTGTGGCGCTTTCCATCCCCTCACAATGGTCCATGCCCTCACCTCCTTCACACCGGCCGTAAAATACGTAATCAGGTTCAGCAAGGAATACGATGCTTTAATCAGTTTGCTCAGCCCT
Source organism: Dyadobacter sp. CECT 9275 (assembly GCF_907164905.1). NCBI lineage: Bacteria > Pseudomonadati > Bacteroidota > Cytophagia > Cytophagales > Spirosomataceae > Dyadobacter > Dyadobacter helix. Next base: position 2,171,265 of record NZ_CAJRAF010000002.1, read on the forward strand.
GATTCTTTCAGTCCGTATTCAGCAAGAAACATTTCATGCTCCTCCGGATCTTCAATTTCGGATATCTGTGACTCAATCGCAGCACATAAAACAATTACTTCCGCACCTTCCTGTTTGACAGTTTCACGAAGTTTCTCGGAATACTCGTTTCCAGCAAGCATGGACTGCTCATCTACATTGGCAACATACAAAACAGGTTTTGCGGTCAGTAGCTGAAGATCTCCGATTGCCGCTTGCTTTGCTTCCTCGTCAACAATGAGGCTTCGGGCATTTTTGCCAGCTTCCAGCGTGGCTTTATACTGCTTCAGCAATTCAAGTTCAGCCTTGGCTTTGGCGTCACCGGCTCTTGCAGCTTTTTCGACTTTCTGTATTTTTTTATCTACCGATTCAAGGTCTTTCAGCTGAAGTTCGGCATCTATAATTTCTTTGTCAAAAACCGGGTCCACGCGACCCTCCACATGGACAACGTTCTCATCCTGAAAACAACGTACCACATGCACAATAGCATCAACCTCCCGGATGTTGGCCAAAAATTTATTTCCCAGACCAGCTCCCTGGCTTGCGCCTTTAACCAATCCTGCAATGTCGACGAACTCAATGATCGTCGGGATAACTTTTTGAGGATTAACCAGGCCCGTGAGAATATCAAGGCGCTCATCGGGTACCGTTACTACCCCCACATTGGGTTCAATCGTACAAAACGGGTAGTTGGCGGCTTCCGCCTTACCAGTTGAAATGGCATTAAAAAGTGTGGACTTCCCTACATTAGGCAATCCTACGATTCCACATTGAAGACTCATTTATTTCTAAAAATAGGTAATACGATTATATGACAGCGGCTGGATACCAAACTTGCCGCAAAATTAGGAATTGTAATTATGAAAACCATTCCGTTGAGGAAAGTAAATGTATCCGCAAAACGAAAAGCCTTCGGAAACGCTTCCAAAGGCCGGGGCATTTTCTAAAACGTTCAGTGCACTACTCCCACTTCAGGTCCGACTCTCCTATTACGACGTCCACTTCGTCTGATTTGGATTCGAACTGAGAAAAATCAACTTCCGGCATCAATTCCGTTTTCACGTGATCCACGGCATCTTTCAAAGCATCAACAAACTTATCGAAATCCTCTTTGTACAAAAACATTTTGTGTTTTTCGTACGTAAAACCATCCCCTTGCGGATGACGACGGCTTTCAGTGATCGTTAAATAATAATCGTTAGATCGTGTTGAGCGAACATCGAAGAAGTAAGTCCGTTTTCCTGCCCTAACCCTTTTGGAGTAGATTTGCTCTCTGTCTTCCACTATTTTGTGTTTGTTAAATAGGTTTTCGAACGCTAAAATAGAAAGTTTATTGCTCCGAACAAAAAATCCAAAAGATATTAAGCATAAGGAGTATTCTAAAACTGCAATTTGTTCACATCCGGTTCTAATTTCCGGGCAGGATATACTTTTTCTCAGCGAATTATGTTACATTTGAAGGATTCATAAACCGGACAATCGTCTGATTATGAATTTATGAAGTAATAATAAGATACTGGCTTTCTTAGCTATGTCCCACTAAACCCTCAGATATGACTTATCATCGGATTCTGATTTTCGCACTTCTCCTGATCGTCGGTTCAACTCAAAGTTCTTTTGCACAGGCAGTTCTGGGCAAGACCGAAAAAGGAAAGGCGTCCTACTATGCCTCCAGATTTCACGGAAAAAAAACTGCCTTCGGTGAAGTCCACAGTGGTACCGAATTTTCGGCCGCACACAGGAGCTACCCGCTCAATACGATGCTTGAAGTGACTAATCTGGACAACAACGAGAAGGTCGTCGTCCGGGTTAATGACCGGGGACCGTATTCGCATCACCGTATTATTGACGTGAGCAAGGAGGCTGCCAAAATCCTGGGCCTTATGGCCATGGGAGTTGCCAATGTATCGGTAAGAGTGGTGGGTATGGAAGGCATGGTATTATTGGGCGAAGACGAAGAAATGGATGCCAGATCCGGCAAAATCGTTTCGATGCATTCCAAAAAGTAAAACCCCGAAATGAGTATCAGACAGGTAGATTTAGCAAAAGTACGGGAGTTTGGAAATCTTGAATTCCTTGCTAAACAACTTGTTGAAGGATTTATTACCGGGCTCCATAAGTCCCCCTTCCATGGCTTTTCGGTTGAGTTTGCCGAGCATCAGCTTTACAATACCGGAGAATCCACAAGAAATATTGACTGGAAGGTTTTTGCTAAAACAGACCGCCTTTACGTGAAACGTTATGAGGAAGAAACCAATCTCCGCTGCCACATTTTACTGGACACATCTTCGTCCATGTACTATCCGGATATCTCTTATGGCAAAATGACATTCAGCGTGATGGCCGCAGCGAGCTTGACCTATCTCCTGCAGCGTCAGAAAGATGCCGTAAGCCTGTGCACGTTTTCGGAAAATATAGAAATACAGACTGCCGTTAAATCTACGCCGTCACACGTGCACAAAATTATGCTGGACCTGGAAAATCTCCTGAAAACCAGCAGGCCATTGGTTAAAACATCAGTCGCAAAAGTTTTGCACCAGATTGCTGAAAAAATCCATAAACGGTCTCTGGTGGTCATTTTCAGTGATATGTTTGAGAATCTGGAGGAAGCAGAACTGATATTTTCGGCATTACAGCACTTGCGCCACAATCTTCATGAGGTACTGCTCTTTCATGTAACGGATCGGAATACTGAGGAAAATTTCGCCTTCGAAAATAGGCCGTACGAATTTATTGATCTGGAATCAGGTGAAAAAATAAAAGTACAGCCCGATCAGGTGAGAGAATCGTACCAAAGGTTTGTCGGAGATTTTTACCAGAAGCTTAAACTAAAATGCGGCCAGTATAAGATCGATTTTATTGAAGCCGACATTGCACAGGGCTTTGATCCCATCCTGATGGCCTACTTGGTAAAGCATTCAAAAATGAGGTAATTTTTTCGCACCTTTGCGCACAAAATCCTATCATTATTGTGCTTGTCCCGTGAAAAAACGCTCCCTGATCTTCGTTCTGTTAATCGCTTTTTTGGGCCTGTGCCAAGGCTGCAAGTCTGCCAAGAAGTCCCTAAAGAAAGGAGATTTTGATGACTCTGTACTTCGTGCTGTTTCCAAACTGAAAGATAATCCCAACCATGCCAGCTCACTGGAAATTCTAAAAAAGGCCTATCCGGCGGCACTGGACCAACATCTGGAAGATATCAGATACAACAGGACCACATCGGATATTTTCAGATGGGAAAAAGAACTTGATTCCTATTACAAACTGAATAAACTTTATAACGCTATAATATCCTGCTCTTCATGCAGAAAAGCGGTGGAAGCCCGTAACTATGAAAATGAAGAAAAAGCGGCACGGAGCAATGCAGCCGCGGTGAGATACAAAGAAGGCGAGCGGTTCCTCACAATCGGTGACAGGGAAAACGCCAGACAAGCCTATCTGAACTTTGAAAAAACAGAGGAGATTTTCCCTGACTACCCTGGCAACCGAAAAAAGCTGGAGGTATCTTACGAACTGGCTTCTTTTAAGGTAGTGATAGAACATGTGCTTGTAACGTCAAAGGTATATCAGCTGAGTAATGAGTACTTTCAGGGCAGGGTGAACGAATTTCTTCAGACAAATAAAACCCTGAACAAATTTGTGCGATTTTACACCTCCGAAGAAGCCGAAGAAATACGTCTCCGTCCAGACCAGGTGATTACCTTGCAGTTCGACGATTTTGTTGTGGGGCAAACCGTTATTGACAGAAACACCGAGACGTTTGTCAGCAAAGATTCTGTCAAGACAGGAGAGCAAACAATAGGCAAAACAAAAGTACCAGTATACGACAAAGTAAAAGCAAAACTGACACGGAACAAAAAACTGGTGAGATCCTCAGGCCTGCTGGACATGCAGATAAGGGATTTTAAAACAAAACGGATGGTGAGCCAGGAAAAATTCAATGGGGAATACAACTGGATATGCGAATGGGCCTTTTTCAACGGCGATGAAAGGGCACTCACCCCGGAACAATTGAGGCTTTGCAAAAGCCAGGAACTACCTCCGCCACCGCCTCAGCAACTTTTTGTTGAGTTCAGTAAGCCAATTTATGACAGGCTTACCAGCAGGCTTCGTTCCTTTTACGCAAATTACTGAAACAAGGCCTTCCACCGACTAGACTTTCCAAGTCTTGAAGACTTGGAAAGTCTAAAGCCTTCCATCACCTGAAAAGCTCCATAAACAACTGGTCAAGGTGTGCCACCGGCGCTACCTCTATCTTTAACCTTCCGGTATCCAGCCCCTTGCTGTTGTATTTGGATATATATATTTTCTTAAAACCTAGCTTTTCCGCTTCCGACACTCTGCTTTCAATCCTGTTAACAGCACGCACTTCCCCTCCCAGGCCTACTTCCGCCGCAAAGCAAACCGAAGGAGGGATAAATCTGTCTTCATAAGAAGAAACCAATGAAGATATTACCGATAAGTCAATCGCAGGATCCTCCACCCGAAGTCCACCAGCAACATTCAGGAAAACATCCTGTACACCCAGCCTGAAACCACCCCGTTTTTCCAGTACTGCCAGCAACATCTGGAGCCTTTTGGCGTCAAATCCTGTACTGCTCCGCTGAGGAGTACCGTAGTTCGCAACACTGACGAGCGACTGTATCTCGATCAGCAACGGCCGGTTTCCTTCCATCATTGAACCGATTGCAATACCACTCACAGGTTCGTCACGCTGCGAGATCAGTATCTCCGAAGGATTACTCACCTGCCTGAGGCCGCTGCCATGCATTTCATATATCCCCAGCTCCGACGTGCTTCCGAATCTGTTTTTAATCGTCCTCAAAATCCTGTAAGTAGTATGCCGGTCTCCTTCAAACTGAAGTACCGTATCCACCATATGTTCCAGCACCTTGGGGCCCGCCAGTGAGCCATCCTTGGTAATATGACCAATGAGGAAAACCGGCACACCAGTTTCCTTTGCATACTTCATAAACTCGGCAGTACACTCTCTCACCTGCGACACGCTCCCTGCACCGGATTCGATATAAGCCGACTGCATGGTCTGGATAGAGTCCACCACCAGTACATCCGGCTTAAAATCCTCGATCTGCCGGAAGATACTCGAAGTCTGCGTTTCTGTAAGTATGAAACAATTGCTGCTTTTGGAGCTCATGCGCTCTGCCCGCATCTTGATCTGCTGTTCCGACTCTTCTCCCGAAACATACAAAACGCGCTTTTCGGAAAGGGTAAGCGCAATCTGCAGCATCAGGGTCGACTTCCCTATCCCAGGTTCGCCCCCGATCAGGATCAGTGAGCCCTGAACAATTCCTCCTCCCAAAACCCTGTTGAGTTCTTCGTCCAGTGTGAGGATTCTTGGCTCATCTTCGTATTCTATCTCCGCTATTGCTTTGGGCCTGCTTACCAGGCTGACAGATTTCCAGGATACCGTGGTCTTTTTGTCTTCCTTTTCAATAACTTCCTGAACAAATGTATTCCACTCACCGCAGGAAGGACATCGCCCAACCCACTTTGGAGAGTTGTATCCGCATTCCTGACAGAAGTAAGCCGTTTTTACTTTGGCCATAAATTTTAAAATTAAGTGGTTCCCGGAAAGAAACCTGTCTGGACAAATTTCGCCCAAATATGCAACGCTTTGATACGTTAAATCAAAAATAGATCGCTTTGGGTATAATTTTTTAACATCTGTCGTTATTATCCCGTTTTACTTAACATTTTTAGCCTGATGAACATCCTGACAAAAGTTATTCTTACATGCCTTCTTGGTGCAATTACTTTGACTTCGGTACGGGCGCAGAAAAAAGGTTTTGCGTTTGGTATAAAAGGAGGTGTTAACCTGTCTAAGCTTAGTATGGGAGATGTTTTTACCACCCGATATGACGACAGTGGTAACCCTTACCTTGGCTACGATGGGAAGGAAGTAAAGGATAATCTAAAAAAAAGCTTTGATACACGTACGGGTTTCGCGGGAGGCATTTATGCGCGGTTCGGGAAGGTACTTTTTATTCAGCCGGAAGTGTTGCTTTCCACCAAAGGCGGATCTTTTGATATCGTGAAAACAGACGGTGATGCTCCCGTTACAGAAACCGTGAAAGTCAAATACAGCAACATCGATGTTCCCCTCCTGATTGGTATTAAAGGCGGCCCTATCCGTTTTCTGGCAGGACCAGTAACCTCATTCCGAATCGGTGACAACCAAAAACTCGCCGATGCCTTTCGCTATTATACCTCTGACCTGAGCAACTCTCTTTCTGAGGCAACCTTTGGCTACCAGCTGGGCGTAGGGCTTGATCTGGGAAGTATCAGCATTGACGTAAGGAAGGAAGGCTCTTTCACCAATCTGGCCACCTTTGAATTAAACGGGGTACCGGCCAGCGGAAGTTCTACCGTTCGGCAGAAAATCAACTCATGGCAGGTAACGCTCGGATTAAAATTATTTTAACAAAAACTTTTGGCTTAAAAAAGAAACAAGCAGCCTTCGATCGAAGCGATGGCTGCTGTTTTATGAATAACCCACTAATTTAATTCACCAAAATATCAGGCGCTGATTCTCAATGAATGATGATCGAGAATCCCCGCAATTTCTTTTGTTTTCCTGCGAGAGACCATAACTTCTTTTCCACAGGCCATTTTCAGCAAACGATCGTCGTCCATTCTGGCCACCACGTACTCAGAGTTCACCAGGTACGATTTATGTACCCTAATAAAGTTATCGTTCAAGTGCTCCGACAACGACTTTAAAGTCTTGGAAACAAGATACTTTTTGCCGTTGTTGGTATATATAAATGTATAATTTCCTTCACCTTCCAAAAAGGTAATGACATCGGGAGTCAAAAAAATGGTACGGCCCATGGATTGAACCGAAATGAGCGCTGAGGTTTTAGTAACAGGAGTGTCAACCTGACCTGATCTTGTAAAGGATTGAAAATTTTTCATAACTAATAATAAGAATTTCGTTGTTCTGATTTATGATTCAAATTTACTACCGAACTTTGAATCTGGAAAGTAAGTAAAACTACGTATATGGTAATAACTATTTGATTATAAGTTTATTAAGTTTTTGTAAAAACCAAAATGACGTAACCAAACTTAGTAAAACACGTAATTTTACGTGGTCCTTTTTTAAGGGTCATGGGGCGCAATTGTGGTTAAAAAATATGAATCGGTTAAAATCACCTGTCCGGGTACTTAACTTTATTATCTTTGCATCCAGTTTTGCAGCCCATACCCTATGGTTAAAGGCCTGCTTTATTTTTTAAAACTCAAGGAAAGGTTAACTGCCTTCCCAAAACCAAAGTAATGATGATTACCGAGCGGGTTAAAGAGCTGATAGCTGAAATAGAACAAAGCCAGGTTGCGAACAAAGAGCAACTGGAAGCATTCAGGATGCGATATATCAGTAAAAAAGGAGTTGTGACCGAGTTGTTCGACGGGCTTAAAAACATACCTCAGGAAGAGAGGCGTGCGGTCGGCCAGGAATTGAACACCCTCAAGAACTTTGCTCAGAACCGCTTTCAGGCCTTTAACGACATACTTGAGAATGCCTCAGATGCTCACCCTGAACTGGTATTTGATCTGACACTGCCTGCCGTCCCTCATGAACAAGGCAGCCTGCACCCGCTTACCATTGTAAGAAAGAGAATCATTGAAATATTCGAAAGGATGGGTTTCAACGTTTCCTACGGGCCCGAAATTGAAAAGGACTGGTATAATTTCAGTGCGCTCAACTTTGCAGACAATCACCCGGCCCGCGAAATGCAGGATACTTTTTTTATTTCCAAAAGTGATGGGGAAGTAAAAGACGATGTACTGCTGCGTACGCATACCTCTAACGTGCAGGTGCGGCTGATGGAACGACAGAAACCGCCGATCAGGTCAATTATGCCTGGACGGGTTTTCAGGAATGAAGCCATTTCTGCCAGAGCTCATTGCGTTTTTCATCAGGTGGAAGGCCTTTATGTTGACAAAAACGTATCCTTCAAAGATCTGAAAGATACCCTCTATCACTTTGCCAAGGAAATGTTCGGCAAGGATTCCAAGATTCGCCTCCGCCCGTCGTATTTCCCGTTTACGGAGCCGAGTGCTGAGATTGACGTGACCTGCTTTATATGCAAAGGCAAAGGCTGCAACGTGTGTAAGCATACAGGGTGGGTGGAAATTGCCGGCTCAGGAATGGTTGACCCCAATGTCCTTGAAAACTGCGGAATTGACAGCAACGAATTCACAGGCTTTGCCTTTGGCATGGGTATAGAACGGATTACCATGCTCCGGTACGGGATCAATGACCTGAGGTTATTTACTGAAAATGATGTGCGGTTCCTGCGTCAGTTTGAAGGCGCTTAGGTGATATCCCGGGTACACCAGCACAAATGGTTTTCCCTCTTCAGAATCTTGTTTCCAGGTAATAGGGAAGCATACGGTGCCATGCCCACCAGTCATGGTCGATATCAGCGCCCCAGATATCCAGTTCATGGGGTACGTCCTTAGAAGAGAGAATGGCAGAAATATGTCTGGAATAATCAGGTACTTCATAGGCTCCTGAGCCAGTTACAAAATGGATATGCCTGCTATTTCTGTAAAGGGAAAGATGCCACTCTGCCTTAAGCTGAGGAAGGTAGTGCACCGGAGAGTTGAAATATACATTCTCGTCATAATATCCATCAGTATACACGCTCAGGTCATAGCAACCGCTCATGGCTATAATTCCATTGATGACGTCCGGATATTTGAAAAACAAATTAGCAGCGTGCAAAGCTCCGAATGCAGCTCCGCACGCAATAATTTCATTTTTGGGACTGCTTGTATCCTTGATAAACGGGATAACCTCCTTTAAGACATATTCATTATAGGCCTGATGCCTTACAGCCTTGTCGTACCCATGCATATATGGATTAAGCCAGCTTTCCGAGTTAATGGTATTAATACAGTATACCTTTACTTTCCCCGAATCAATATAAGGCCTGATACTGTTTAACAGGCCCTTTTCTTCGTATTCCAGGAATCCGGAAGCAGCCGTGGGAATCATGAGTAATGCAAAACCGTAATGACCATACACAGCCACTTCCATTTGTTTATTCAATGACGGACTAAACCATTCCCTTATCTCCCGTTGCATAATTCTGACACGCTTTATCTTTCTGTTTTCATCAATATAATACCCAGGTGTCCTTTCCACCACCACCTTGTGAGGAATTCACCACCAGGGATCCTTTACGGAGCGCAACACGTGTGAGCCCTCCCGGAATTACGCTTATTTCATCCCCGTATAAAATATACGGACGCAAATCTACATGCCTTCCCTCCGCGTGCCCGTCCACCATACACGGTACCCTTGACAAAGATATCGTAGGCTGGGCTACATAGTTACGCGGGTTATCACGTATCTTCTGCCTGAATAGTTCATGCTCTTCTTTGGTTGCCTTTGGCCCGATCAGCATCCCATACCCCCCCGCTTCGTTCGCTTCTTTCACCACCAGTTGCTCGATGTTTTCAAGTACATAGTTAAAATCATCTTCCTCCCGGCAGATGTAGGTCTTCACATTAGGGATGATCGCCTCTTCGCCCAGGTAATACTTTATAATTCTGGGGACATAGGCGTACACCACCTTATCATCAGCAACTCCCGTGCCAGGTGCATTTGCCAGTGCCACTCTACCCTTCTTATATACTTCAAAAATTCCGGGTATGCCTATCAGCGAATCGGGATTAAAGGCTTCTGCATCCAGAAAAGTATCATCAATCCGGCGGTAAATTACATCTACAATCTGAAGCCCGGTGGTTGTGCGCATTTTTACATACCCATCAGACACCACAAGGTCACGGGCATCAACCAACTCCACACCCATCTGCTGGGCCAGGTAAGAGTGTTCGAAATAGGCCGAATTATAAATACCTGGGGTAAGTACCGCGATGGTCGGGTTGGGCCTGTCGGCCAAATGCTGAAGCATCTGCAACAGCCTGGTGGGATAGTCAGACACCGGCCGCACGCCGGTCCGCGCCAGCACATCAGGAAATATCTGCTTAGACAACTCCCTGTTTTCCAGCATATAAGATACTCCTGACGGACAGCGAAGGTTGTCTTCCAGTACCATAAAGGTACCATCATCTCCTTTGATAAGGTCCGTTCCAGTAATATGGCACCAAATCCCCTTGGGAGGTTTCAGGCCCAGGCAAGGTTTTAAAAAACACTTACTGGACTCGATCAGATCCCGGGGGACAACGCCATCGTTGAGTATGTTCTGATCATTGTAAACATCATCGATAAACATGTTGAGGGCTTTGATCCGTTGTTTAAGCCCCTTTTCCAACCATTCCCATTCCGAATTCGCCAAAACTCTCGGAATGATATCAATCGGCATAATTCTTTCGGTCCCCTCCCCTTCGGAATAGACGTTAAAAGTAATCCCCATAGACAGCAACGCTCGCTCCGTCGCTAACTGCCTGTTGGTCAGATCGTCGTTCGTCAGATTTTCGAATTTATTTTTTAAATGCTCATAACCCGGACGGATCTCTCCCGTTGGAGTAAACATTTCATCAAAGAAATTTTCGGTGTTGTAGTCAGAGAATGAGAAATTCATACAATACAAAATTTGAATAAGTATATTTCAAAAATTTACAGAACAATATATGGGCATTGTTTTAATTAACAAAATATTTTAGAGCATTGCATATAACCAATACCCACCCCGATCCTGATTTAAGCTTATATTTAAGCAAGATATGTTTATTTGAAATAACTTAGTGATCCTTACAAGTGATAATTTCCTGAAAACTGGAAGCAGCCAGACTGCCCGTAATAAACATACAGGGAGTACCTGCATTTACATTAGTAATCCTATCCTGCCTTTCGCTCATTTCATGCCCGGTTTAATTCGGTTTTCTTTATATTTAACCCGCTTGCAATAGTTATCCGTAATTATTTCGTTGTTAGTTTTACAATTGCAAGTACGTTGGCTTCCCCCTTTATTTGTAATGTAAAACAATTGCCACTGGACCCCGGTTATCTTTCGCATAATGGATAGATCTTTCTACATTTTGTTGATACTTTATGTGAGCGTGCCCTTGATCAGCCAGTCCCAGCACTTACCCGGTGTAGCCATGGGTAACTATGCCGGCACCAATGCCCTTTACCACAACCCTGCTTTTGTGGCCGATAACCGCTACGGCGTTTCCATCAACCTGGTGGGTACGCAATTTTATACAGCCAACAACCACGTGAAATGGGATGCTCCTTTTTCATTTCTTAGCCTCATTACCAATACCGTTTCTGATGAGTACCGTACCGACCGGGGAGCGCTGATTTTCCCCCGCAGGTACCTGGACGAAAAACTGAACGGCAAGAGCAATAAATATCTCAATGCCGGGGGAGATACGCGGCTGCCATCCTTTATGTTTAATTTATTCAAGGGAAGGGTCGGTGTAGGGTTTTCCACCAGAGCACGGTATATACTTAATACCACAGGCCTCACCGAACCGTTGGCAAGGCTGATCAGCAAAACCACCAAACTGGAAGAATTGCAGGGGCGCGTATTTTCTGGTCAGGCAGGCCAGCTTCATCTGAATGGTCTGGGAGAATTTGCGCTGACGCTGGGAGGCGTTGTGATGGATAACGAAACCGACTTTGTGAAAGTGGGTTTTACCATTAAAAGACTTCTGGGGTTGTATAACGTACATGCTATTATCGAAAATTCAGCTTTTACCGTTCTGCCAGATGCTTCCTGGTCCTATCGGAGAGAGCTGATCGGTGTAGACGAAATAAATGTACGTTACGCCATCACCCGCGACGAGGGTTATTCAAATATCAAACCGACAATTCCATGGCTATTTGGGAACGCACCTCCGGGAAGCGGCTGGGGATTTGACCTTGGCGCAGTTTATGAATACCGCCCAGACATCAACAAATTCGGTTATACCGCCAAAGGCATCCGGCAGTATGATGCAACAAAGAATAAATACCTGTACCGGATCTCTGCCTCTCTGACGGATATCGGGAGAGTCCATTTTAAAAACCCAGCCTACATTCTTCAGCAGGAAACCCATACGGCTAATAAAGAATTCAGGTATGATGATTTTCATAATCTCAAGGGCTCCGAGGCCTTTTACACAGCTATTAACGAATCGCTGGAAGGCGGGGAGCCATTGGCTCCTAATTTCCGCTCCGTTTTACCCATGGCTTTTCAGGCCAGTATCGATTACCATCTGAAACCTGACATATATGTAAATACTCTTTGGGTGCAGAATCTGATTCCGCAAAGTGCATTCGGAATGAAAGCCGAATCAATAATCGCGGTTACGCCACGTTATGAACACAAATGGTACGAAGTGTCGGTACCCCTTGTTTTAATGAACAGATACCGTTCCCCTGCGATTGGCCTTGCAGGAAGAATAGGGCCGTTATGGCTGGGAACCGACCATCTTACAGGTTTATTAAATATCGGAAAACCCAAGGCTTTTAACCTTTATTTCGGAATATCGGGCGGCTTGTTCCGAAAACCACCGGAAGAACAAAACCAGTGCTGGCCCCCGCGAAAATCGTTCTTTAAACGGGTGTTTTCCAAACGATAGTTTGCACAGAATTGTTGAATAGATAACTGGCATTATTTTTAGAACATAATACCGGTGACCGGCAACTTTCGCTGCCGGTGATTTAATAGCTAATCATTGATACACATGAGAGAGGTAGAAAAAACCAAAGAAGAATGGCAACAGGAGCTTTCAAGCCAGCAATGTTTTGTATTGTTCGAAAAAGGTACCGAACGGCCCTTCTCACACCCCTACAACGACAATAAGGAAGAAGGTGTGTATGCCTGCGCTGCATGCGGCACACCACTCTTCAGTTCCGACCATAAGTTTGATTCGGGAACAGGATGGCCCAGCTTTTTCAAACCAGTGAATGATCAGAACGTTGAAGAAATAGTAGACCGCAGCCATGGCATGGTCCGGACCGAAGTGGTTTGCAAAACCTGCGGTGGACATCTTGGCCACGTTTTCAGTGACGGTCCACGCCCTACGGGCCTCAGGTACTGTATGAATGGAGCTGCCTTAAAATTTGTTAAATCAGTTTAGCATAAGTTTTACAAAAGCCGGATATACCCATTAATATCCGGCTTTTCTTATCTTTGACATCCTTACGAATCTTAACGTTTGATGGAAGTTATTAGGACGTGGTACAATAAAGTCAGAGTTATTTTCCAACATGCTGGAAATCAACTCAAATCGTTCGTCAATATTATATTTTACAAACTGGCCGTACTGGTAGCCGGAAAAGCCCGGACCGACAGCCTCATACTTTCTTTTGATAAAAACAAAAAAGCCTTCTACGAATGGTGGGAAGAGAAATTTGACAGAGAATCAGTTTATTACAAACCTATTCTGACCATCTGGAAAGTTTTTGTGTATGGCTTTGTCGGAAGCGCCGTATACATATTCTGCGTGGAAACAAATTTTCTCTGGCTTATGGGCAGTATGCCAAGCGTGGAAGACCTTCAGAATCCTAAATTTGCCCAATCCTCAGAGATATATACATCCGACAGCGTAATGATCGGTAAATTCTACACCGAAAACAGAACGCCCGTAACCGCCGATAGGATTTCCCCTTATCTCACAAAGGCACTCGTTGCTACGGAAGACATCCGGTTTTACAAGCATTCCGGGATTGACTATAAAGCCATGATGAGTGTGGCTTTGGGGATAGCGACAGGTGCCACAGACCGCGGAGGAGGAAGCACCATAACCCAGCAGCTTGCTAAAAAACTTTTTAAGACAAGAAAAAGAGAGGCGCGCGGCCTGTTGGGATACATTCCAGGTTTCAGTACGCTTATTTACAAAACCAAAGAATGGCTCACCGCCATCAAGCTCGAAAGGAATTTCACCAAGGAGGAAATCCTGACAATGTATTTCAACACGGTTGATTACGGCAACAATACCTACGGAATCAATACCGCGGCAAAATCCTATTTCAGTAAATCACCGGATAGCCTCAATGTACAGGAAGCCGCCGTACTGGTGGGCTTACAAAAAGCCACGACAACCTACAACCCTATCCGCAATATGAAGCGTTCACTGGAACGCAGGAATGTGGTGATCGGGCAGATGGAGAAATACGGATACCTGAGCAAACATGATGCTGACTCTATCAGTGCCTTGCCGATTGTCCTCAAAACCAAATTTGAAACCCCCTACGACGGCAATGCCAATTATTTTAAGAATGCCGTCGTTGATTTTGTAAAAAAATGGGGTGACAAAAACGGATATGACCTCTACACCGATGGTTTGAAGATCTATACTACCATTGACTCACGCATGCAGGCGGATGCGGAAGAGGCCATGACCCAGAAAATGAAGCAGCTTCAGCGGGTATTTGAAGATCACTGGAGCAAAAAGAACCCATGGGTGGATGAACACGGTAATGAAATTCCCGACTTTCTGATAAACGTAGTGAAGAGGACGAGCAGGTATAGGTCGCTCGCTGCCAAGTTTCCCAGCAATCCGGACAGCGTGCTTTTTTATCTCAATAAAAAGGATACGATGAGTGTTTACGACTGGAAAACAAGCGGGGAAATAAAGAAATACTGGAGTTCGATGGATTCGCTTGATTACTACAAGCGTATCCTGCGTGCAGGTATGATGGCGATGAACCCCTACACAGGACAAATAAAAGCATGGGTAGGCGGGCTGGACTACAATTATTTCAAATACGATGCCGTTAAACAGGGAAAAAGGCAGCCGGGTTCTACCTTTAAACCTTTTGTATATACCACGGCCATTGACGATTCTTCATTTAATATGTCGCCATGTGATGAAATTGAAGACAAACCTTTTTCAAAACTCTACATGGAAGACGGTGAAGAAAAAGAATGGAAACCCAGAAATGCCACAGGTACCTGGTCCTATGCAAACATGACACTGCGGAGGGCGTTGGGGCAATCCATCAACTCCGTCACAGCAGAACTTACAGACCGCGTGGGCCCGGCTAACGTAGCGCGCTATGCCAAAAAAATGGGCATCACCACCCCACTGAAGCCCCTGCCTTCCATAGGCCTGGGTCCGTTTGATGTTTCGCTTTATGATATGGTAGCTGCTTACTGTGTTTTTGTAAATAATGGTACCTACACGGAGCCCATCCTGGTCACCAAGATTGAGGACAGCAACGGCAAAGTAATTGAGGAATTTCAGCCGGAACACCGCCAGGCAATCAGCCCCGAATCGGCATTCCTGATGGTTAGTATGCTGCGTGGAGGTGTAGAAGACCCGGGAGGTACCTCAGGAAGTATCAGGTGGCGGTTTGATGTCACCAAAAATAACAATGAAATTGGCGGCAAAACCGGAACCACTTCTAATAACTCCGACGGATGGTTCATGTGTATCACCCGCGACCTGGTAGTAGGAGCCTGGGTAGGCGGCGACGACCGAAGTATTCACTTCCGTTCAACGGACCTTGGCGAGGGCGCAAAAACCGCCTTACCTATTGTGGGTAGCTTTCTGGAGAAGATTTACCGCCGTAAATCCATAGGTATTGAACCGGGTCCTTTTCCGAAACCAAGTTTTAAAGTTTCCAAAACATACCAATGCCCCACCTCCTGGCAGCCCGCTCAAAGCGACTCCCTCGAAACGGAATCGGACAGTACACCCGTGCGGAAAAATGAAGAGGATGACCTGCTCATAGGGCCGCCCCCTATTCCGTTGGATACTGGAAGAAGAAATTAAAGATGTATGGTTCAGGGAGGCGTAAGCAGAAACTTGCGCCTCCTTTTTTGCGCTAAGTTCCAGTTGTTTTTTCTGTCATCGCAAACACATTGTTGGCCCGGATGAAGCTAACGAGCGCGCCGTAACCTTTCAATCCCAATTTCTTGCCAATCCGATTTTTATAATTGTCAACGCTTTTGGGACGCACATCCAGCCGGACAGCAATGGCCTTAGAATTAAGTCCCATAGCGATCAGCCATAAAACCTGTTTTTCTTTCTCGGTAAGCCAGTTCAGATTAGCCTGTAATGATGAAGGATTGTGTAAAGTAGTTTCCACCTTTTGTAAAATAAGTTATGATACGAGAATTGTACATAAGCATTTCACAAGTTGAGAAAAATGAAGTATTAACAAGATTACACCATAAATCCGACTTAATCAAGTTTAGGCATGCTCAATGGAAAATATCTGTTATAGAAATACTTAAACCCCGGAATGTAAATACACATCTCCGACCTGCATCGAAACAATTAAATGACATCCCGGTACTGATTCAGAAAATAGTTCGATTTTTTGAACGGTTCAATAGCACAATGGGCCAAACAAAGCAGGTTTTGTTTGGCCCATCATGGGTACTATGTAAAGAGGTTCATATCTGCTTCCCGTCCTGCTGCTATTCCCAGCCCCCTCCAAGCGACCGATACAGCTCAATTAACGCAAAGTATTGCTGTTTCTGCACGTTTGTCAGGGTGAGCTCAGCTTCCAGTACGCTTTTTTGAGCCATTACAATTTCGAGATAGGAAGCATATCCGCCCAGAAAAAGGTCCTGTGAGGTAGCAACTGCCTGCTGTAAAACCTCCACTTCCTGCTTTTTAAGGTCACTCAGCTTTTTAGTGTTCTCAATTTTTTTCAAACTGGTACTGACTTCCTGAAAGCCCGTTAGCACTGTTTTATTATAGGCGTAAAGAGATTCAAGGCTCGCCGCCTCGCTCCGCCTGCTTGCTGCTTTTAAAGGTTTTCTGTTAAAAACAGGTGCCGTCAGCCCCCCCAGCGCGTTATACGCAAGCGATCCTGTGGAGAACAACAAATTACCTTTAAAGGCATTAAAACCTAACAGCGCGGTGATGTTCAGAGAGGGCAGAAAAGCCAGCTGTGCCGACTGTTGCTCGGCATAATTGGCTGCCAGTTCCTGCTGCGCCTGCTGCACATCCGGACGGCGGCGTAACATTTGCGAGGGAATTCCTGCTTCTGTCTCTTGAGGAAGAATTTGTTCAAGACTCGTACCCCTGTTGATTGGCTGTGGAAAACGGCCAAGCAGAACATTCAGCGCATTTTCAGTCTCAACAATACTTTGGAGAATTTCTATTTCCAGGCTTTTGGTATTTAACAGCTGTGCCGTAAATTGCCTCACACCCAATTCATTGGCTCTCCCGCCTTCTTTTTGAATGGTGATGGTACTTACCGCAGTTTCCTGCAGAGCGATATTCTTTCTGATAATGTCCAGCTCTGTATCCAGATACACCAGGGCGTAATACAAATTGGCAACCTGAGCAACCAAACCGGTGACGATCGCCTGTCTGGCTTTTTCGCTGGCCAGAAAACGATGATACGCCGCTTTTCGCTGGTTTTTCAGCTTTCCCCAGATATCAATTTCCCAGCTGCTCCTGAACCCTGCAAAGTAATCAGGCAGAAAGGGTGAAGGCAACTTTCGGTCCGCATCCAGATTATCCGAAAAATTAGTATCGTAATTACCGACCCCGTCCATCGTATAATCTCCAAATTTCCTGCCACCGCCTGATATCTCCGCATCCACTCTGGGCAACATCAGCCCGCGACTCAGCATAATATTGGTTCTTGACATCTCAATCCGCTGAACTGCCATTTTCAGGTCAAGATTATTCTGCAAAGCGGTGTCAATAAGCGCGGTCAGATGCTTGTCAGAAAAAAATACTTTCCAGGAAACCGATCCGATACCAGTGGAATCCGGCTGGCCTTCAAATTTGTCCGGTGTGTTGACCACCGCAGTCTGAGAAACGGGCTTCAGGAGCTTGCAGCCACCCAAGGTTAACATCAATGCGGCAGTCAGCAGAGGCAGGTATATATTTTTATTGGTTTTCATTAACATTCAATATCTGTTTAGAGGAATTCCCGGCGATTTTTCCGGGCATCCGTTATGGGTACGGCACTGCCGGTCAGTGATCAAGCAGCATCTCTTTGTTCTCTTCGACGGACTTATCATTCTTTTTTGACTTGGAGGACCCTGCAAAAAGAACGTACAAGCCAGGAATGAGAATGACGCCGAAAAGTGTCCCGATTAACATACCTCCCGCAGCTGAGGTACCGATGGACCGGTTACCGATGGCTCCGGCGCCCGACGCGACACATAAAGGGATCAGCCCGGCAATGAAGGCAAAGGAGGTCATCAGAATGGGCCTTAAACGTTCAGTGGCTCCTTCCAGCGCCGCCTGAAAAACAGTTCGTCCTTCTTTCTGGCGGATAATTGCATATTCTACAATCAGGATCGCATTTTTCCCTAATAACCCTATGAGCATGACAAGTGAAACCTGTGCATAGATGTTATTCTCCAACCCTAATAGCTTTAGTGCCAGAAATGCTCCAAAAATCCCCGTCGGCAGCGAAAGTATTACCGGCAACGGCAACAAAAAACTTTCGTATTGTGCCGAAAGTAGAAGATATACGAATACCAGACAGATGATAAAAATATAGATTGCCTGATTTCCAGAAAGAATTTCTTCCCGCGTCATACCCGACCAGTCGTAACTGAAACCTCTGGGCAGCTTCTCTTTGGCAACGCGTTCCACCGCTTTGATGGCGTCTCCACTACTGTATCCCGGTGCGGCGTCTCCATTGATCATGGCCGACGTGAACATATTGTAGCGTGTCAGCAACTCGGGGCCATATACCCTTTCTAACCGGATAAAGGTTGAGAACGGTACCATTTCGTCCCGATTATTCTTTACGTACAATTTCAGGATATCCTCCGGGTTCCTTCTGAAGCTTGGATCAGCCTGAACCATTACCTTGTAGAGCTGTCCAAATCTGATAAAGTTGGAAGCATAAAAGCTACCGATCAATGTCTGCAAGGTACTCATCGCCAGGTCCACAGATACTCCTTTTTTAGCTGCAATATCAGCATCCACATGAATCATATATTGCGGAAAACTTGCATCGAAACTACTGAAGGCACTGGCAATTTCGGGTGCATCCTGAAGGTCCTTAATAAACTGATTGGTGATTGCTGCCGTTTTCTGCAGATCGTCACTGCCGGTGCGGTCCTGCACCCTTAGCTCAAAGCCGCTTGAATTACCAAAACCGGGAACCGTTGGGGGAGGAAAAAACTGGATATCGGCATCCGTTATATGTTTCGTTTTCCGCTCCATTTCAGCAATGATATCTTTCACGGATGCTTTTCTCTGATCCCAGGGTTTCAGGTTGATCATGGCCATACCGTAGGAAGATCCCGCAGATTCTGTAAGCAAACTATATCCCGACATACTCGAAACCGACTCCACTGTTTCCAACGCCTGAGCCACCTTCTGTACTTCGTCTAGCACAGCCTCCGTCCTTTCAACCGTAGCACCTGCTGGTGTTGTAACGTTTACATTGATTACACCCTGATCTTCCGTTGGTATAAATCCAGTCGGCAGGATAGTGTTAATCCCGTAAGTACCCATGCAGAATGCCAGTAACAACCCCACTGTAATGGCCCGTCTGTTGATGATCAACGACAACAATTTTCTGTATCTGGCCGAAATACCATCATATCCATTATTGAATGCTCTGAAAAACCGGTTAAGTGGCGTATTCTTGACGGGTTGCCCATGCGTATTCTTCAGCATCAGAGCACACAGCGCCGGTGTTAGGGTGAGTGCGTTAATTCCCGAAATCACAATGGAAATAGCAAGGGTTATAGAGAACTGGCGATAGAAAATACCCACCGGCCCCGACATAAAAGCCACCGGAACAAACACCGCCGACATTACCAGCGTAATCGCTACAATAGCTCCACTCATTTCCTTCATGGCTTCAACTGTTGCTTCTTTGGCTCCGAGGTGTTTTTCGGCCATTTTTGCATGGACGGCCTCCACCACTACAATGGCGTTGTCAACCACAATCCCGATGGCAAGCACCAGGGCAAACAAAGTGAGCAGGTTAATAGAGAATCCAAACAGTTGCATAAAGGCGAACGTACCTACTAACGCCACAGGAACCGCCAGTGCCGGAATCAGCGTGGAACGGAAATCCTGGAGAAATAAAAAGACGATGATAATCACCAATACAAAGGCCTCGATCAGCGTACGTACTACTTCATGGATGGAGGCATCAAGGAAGCGGGAAACATCGTACGACACAAAATATTCCATTCCGGGCGGGAAAGTGGCCTCCTTCAATTCAGCTACTTTGGCCTTCACATTGGCAATTACCTCCTGTGCATTGGACCCCGGCCGCTGCTTAAGCATAATAGAGGCGGAAGGTTTACCGTTAGACTTGGAAGCCATATCATACTCCAGTGTCCCGAATTCAACATCAGCAACATCTTTTAATTTCAACATCGAACCATCCGGATTGGCTCTCAACACGATATTTTCATATTGTGCCGGTTCAAACAATTTCCCGGTGTATTTCAATACATATTGTAATACCTGTGTTTCCCTTCCTGAACTGATACCTGTTTTTCCGGGAGCAGCCACCACGTTCTGGTCACGGATGGCTTTAATCACTTCATCGGCAGACACACTGTAGCTGTTCATCCGGTCGGGTTTAAGCCAGACCCGCATCGAATAATCCCGGCTGCCCATGATCACAGCCCTACCCACACCGTCAATTCTCTTCAATTCCTTCAGGATATTGATATCGGCAAAGTTGTAGACAAAATCTTCCGCAACAGATGTATCCGAACTCATGATGTCGAGGTACATCAACATACTGTTCACCTCCTTTTCTGTCGTCACCCCCGCCTTGATTACCTCCTCGGGGAGTTCGTCTATCACCGTTTGTACACGGTTCTGTACGTTAACGGCGGCCAGGTCGGGGTCTACCCCCACATTAAATGAAATGGTAATGGAAGTTACGCCATCATTACCCGACACGCTTGACATGTAGGTCATTCCGGGTACACCGTTAATGGCTTTTTCCAGCGGAACGGCTACCGCATCCACACAAACCTCGGCATTGGCACCGGTATAGGTAGCCGTAACCACCACCGACGGCGGAACAATATCCGGAAATTGGGAAACTGGCAATCCTACAAAAGCAAGAATACCAAGCAACGTTATAAATAGTGATATAACCAGTGACAGCACCGGCCTCTCAATGAAAGTCTGAAACATAAAATGGGGTTAAAATTGAAAAGCTAGATACAAAACCTACCGGGCCGTTAGTGCCATGTCGCCAGGTATCAGCTTGGTACCATCCAACGCAATAGGTTTAGGTATAATGGACGCACCATCCTTTAACCCCTGAATACCTTCACAGGCAATTGTTTCCCCAGCCTCTAATCCCGAGCGTACAATGTAGTAATTCGCGATGCGGGAATGCGGGACAAAACTTCTGGTTTTAACCTGATTGTTTGCACCAACTACATATACAAAGCTCTTGTCCTGAATCTCAAAGGTGGCTTTCTGAGGAATCAGAATAGCATTTTCAACTGTATTGGTTAAGCGAATGGTACCCGTAGAACCATGTTTCAGCAGCTTCTGCGGATTAACGAACCTGGCCCTGAAAGCAATTGACCCGGTACTCTCATCGAATTCGCCTTCCATGGTTTCTATTTTCCCCTTTTGTGGAAAAAAGGTACCGTCGGCCAGCTCCAGCTCTACTACGTCTTCACTCTGCTTGGATTGTTTCCTTGACTTTACAAATTCCAGATATTCATTCTCAGATACGTTAAAATACACGAATACATTACTGTTGTCGGAGATAGCGGTCAGCAGGGTACCTTCGTTGATAAGGCTACCGATTTTGTAAGGAATCCGGTTGATAACCCCATTAAACGGCGCTTTGATTTGTGTATGTGCAAGCTGTATGGAGGCGTTGGAAACAGCCGAACTGGCTTCTTCAATCTTTGCTTTCACAGCCGCGTAATTGGCCTTGGCTACTTCCAGTTCAGTTTTGGAAATAATGTTCTTTTCTACCAGAATTTTCACCCTGTTCACTTCCAGTTCTGCTGCCTTGGCCTGCGCAATAGCACTTTGCAGGTTGGCCTTTTCTTTTGCCAGTGCGGCTGAGTATTCCTCGTTATTGATCCTGAAAAGTACCTGCCCTTTTTTCACTTCCTTTCCTTCGTCCACATAAACTTCTTCCAGATATCCCTTTACACGGGCATAAATTTCCACATTACGCATGGCGTGTATATCACCCACATACTCACGGTGTAATTCGGTTTTCTGCGGTTTCAATTCGGTTACCGGGATGGTCAGCAGCGAATCTCTCTGATCCGAAACTGTTTCACTTTTCGTGGCACAGGCTGAAACAAATACAGTGAGGGCCATTACGAAAACGGGCCCGAGATAATTTTTCATGATGAGTTATATTTAAAAAATGACCATCATGTGCAGGCTGAGAACGTTTCCCACCCGACACACTAAGTATATATTGAGTTACAATCGTAAAAAAGAAAGGCCATGGAAGATTACAAAACCTTCCCCGACACGGTATTATTGATCAGAACGGGCAATCAGAATGGGCAAAGCCTGTGAAGGAAACAGTAGTAATCGGGCAGGGTCAGTACTTGTTTACTGATCCTGTTAAGATTTTTGGTAAGCTGTACACTGACGAATTTGAGGGGAAAATGAAAATAACTAGATACACCGCATTCCAGAAAGAGAAAGCGGTAGGAGGAATGGCGCAGCCTGAGCAGGTCCGAAAGGTTTTCCTCCCATTCCGTTTCATGCGCCTGAATAGTGGGGCCGCTGGATTCATAAACATCTGTACACAAACCGGAACTTTGCTGCAACTCTCCCACCTCCCAGGCAGATGCCTGGCCTGCTGAACTCCCTCCATACAACATCTCCCCTCCTCCGCGCGGAAGCAGGGAAAATACCGTGGTGAAGGCCAGGCAGAAAAACAATACAAAAGTTCTTTTTATCATAATGCTGATTTGATCAATGCATTAAAAAACTCCTACTTTTATAATGAATTCAAGAATGATTTGAAATTATAGCAACGGAATAAGTACAATCCATGGCAATACTTCAAATATAATAATTCATATCCTGAAACCAAATTTTATTGAGTATTAACGATTATTAACAAAATAATTCAACTGTTATTTCTGTTAATGTCAGCCAGGAACTGAACTACCGGTTGATCCAGAATTCCATCGCCAGGTTTTGCAACAAACCATAAAAAAGGGGCTGATTACAATGGCATACGTAACCCTTGATTAAATACCTCACAAGTTACATAATAGACTATCAGACAACACCTTAATACTCATTTCTGTAATCAAGTGAGGTAGTAAAATAAATGTGCCTAAGCCTGAACAGTTTTTCTTAAAGAGCATGTATCTTTCGAAAGATGACAGCATATAAAATTTATACCCGGCACTATGTGCTCACCAAAATGAAGGCTGAGGACGGTGAGAAATATTTCCGGCTATGTGGCAATGAAAATGTAATGAAGTTTGTAACCGGCCATGCTTTGACACGTACCGAATCGGACAAAATGCTGGCGGAATTCGTCAAGGATGATGACGGAAAATCCTATTTCGGCAGGTATTTCATTGAAGACAGGGGGAACGGGGATTTAATCGGAGCGGCCAAGCTGGACAAGGAAGGCCGTGCTGCCGAAATCGGATATCGCATTCAGGAAGAGTACTGGGGAAAAGGAGTTGCCACCGAAATTGCAAAAGAGCTGATACAGTTTTCCCTGGAAAAGCTGAAAATGGCTCAGGTAACGGCCTTTGTAAATGTGGAGAATTATTCCTCCATCAGAGTACTTGAAAAGGCCGGAATGAAGCGGATTGAAACCATTGAAGATATCGACGAGATCAAACACAAATTTATCTATTCAACTCAAAATCAATATCCTATGAAGAAAGTGTTTTACGCTATTTTTGCCTTAATTGCTATCATCCTGATCGCGGCGTTTCTGATGCCCAAGGAGTATGGAGTAGAAAAGGAAATTGTAATTAACAAAGCCAGGCCGGAGGTTTTTAATTTTTTAAAATCGCTGGAGAATCAGGAAAAATGGAGCGTTTGGGCAAAGCTGGACCCGGCAATGAAAAAGGAATACAAAGGAAATCCAGGCACTGTCGGCTCCGTTTACCGATGGGAAGGGAATGACCAGGTCGGAGTTGGGGAACAAGAAATTAAAAAGATCATTGAGGGAGAAAGAATTGATACAGAACTTCGGTTTATCAAACCCATTGAATCGACTTCGGATGCTTACCTGATTACCGAAAGCCGGGATTCTACCCAAACATTGGTGAAGTGGGGTTTCAAAGGAAGTATGCCCATTCCGATGAACATTATGATTCCGTTTCTGGGGATAGAGAAGTCGGTAGGCGAAGATTTTGAAAACGGGCTCAAGAATCTCAAAACACTGCTGGAATCAAATTAAGGATACGGACCGGCTTATAAAGTAAAAACCACTTCGGAAGAGTGGTTTTTACTTTATAAAAGATACCGTGATCAGAATTTCCCGTTTGCATCGGCGATGGAGTATCTGAAGGTAAAATAGCTGGACTCCTCCGTGGGGACTTCGTCCGGCGCTCCCTTGTAATAACTGATGATTTCCAGTTTGGCAAACTTACCGTCGGCCATTTTAATCAAAAGGGTCCGGCCGGGAATGGGCAGGATAGCATGTACCTTCATGTCATAATTATACCACGAATTACCACTTCCGCCCGGAATAGCATAACCAGCAGCACCGTCCGCCATGTACCCTGCTGCTGGTGCTTCGCTTACCTTGTCAAAAGGCTGCTCAAGTACCTGCGCACCGCCTTGCCCGGGCCCGCTTGTTCCGCCATTTACGGCAATGGTAGTCCTGCTGAAAGCTATGTCCCAATTTACAGTTTTGGCTTCCCCGGCACCCACTTCTTTGCCCGACTGAAGACTGAAATAAGCGAAAGGCTTGGCATTGCCATTCAAATCTTTAAAAACTTTAATGTCCGATACCACAGACCGCTGCTGAAATTGATCCCCATCCTTAAATGTTTCCTTCATAACAGAAAAGCCGGTTTCACACAGCGAAGCAAGGGATAGCGCTAGGGCGATTGTTTTAATCATTATTAGATCTGATAAAATAAATGAGTCGGAGAGATACGCACCATATCTCTCCGGCATGTCACACAGTTTTCAAATTACCTTTAAGCCGCTTTTTTAACCAGAGCGTATTCCAGTTTTGGCTTACCGCGCTCACCACCATCGTTGGGAAGGAAGCTAATAAATCTGAGTTTATAAATATTCCCCGCGGAATCTTTCACCAGATAAAAACGATCTGTTTTAACACCAGCACTTGCCGGAGGTGTTGTAAGCCTCCATTTTGAACCAATGGCGTCTCTGTCCTTACTGAAAGTGATACCCGTAAGATTTGCTTCTTTGAACGCCTCATAGGTAACCGTGCTGGTAAGTACTTCTGCGGCTTCTACTTTATTAAAGGAATTGATTACTACCAAATCAGAGAAGGTGTACGGAACCAACCCTGTTCCGAAGCTGGTAAAGTAGGTGTTATACCCCCACTGGATATCCCAGCGGTCTTTCAAAGGCTCAGCATCAACCGTAGCGCCTTTTTCTAGTGACAGGTATTTAAAGTTATAAGTCTCGTCTTTTGCAACATCCACTGTTTTAAAAGTAGTTTCATTCAACTTGGCATATTGAACGGTATAACCCGTTCCTTTACGGAGTACACGCAGTTTATAGAGCTGGTCAACCGGCAGCACCGAAGCTGTACCGCCCTTACGATTAAACACATAAACCTTATTGTCTGCATCTGTAGCCGATATTTCCTTAATAACCGTTTTGGTAAGATCGCCCTTGTAGTCGTCAATCAAAGCCAATGTTCCCAGGCCCTGTCCAAACGCCAGCGTATCAATATCCAGATCTTTGTCCGACACCGCGTTAATGTCCGACTGATTGATCATAAAAGCAGTGGCTCCGTTGGTACCATTGAGTATCACCCGAAAATCCGTACCGCCATTAAAACCCAGGTCCCAGCTGTCGCGCAGAACAGGCGTAGCGATGTTGGTACTAAAATCCACAAATACTGAATTGGCCGCACTCGTACCTGGCTCATTGGCCGCAATACCATTGAGCTGCATGGTGGTACCTTCCGAAACGATCGCCTTGAAACTCAGCTTCAGCTCAGTGGCAGCTCCCATCAGTACGGGGGTACCCACGGAAGAAATCTTGAACTGAATACTTTCGTCACCATCCAACAAAACACCCGCTTTTTTGGTTACTTTAAAAGAAACTGAGGAGGCACCTGCCGGAACCGACAATGTGATTACATTATTGGCCGCTGCCGGGGTGGTCGTGAATTCGGTACCGTAGGTCAGCATGGCTGGCGTTAATGTAACCGAGACAGGCACAGCAGCAGAAACTGCTCTTGAAAGCGTAATTTTTAATTCCACTTCTTCCCCGTCAAATCCCTGCGCATTGCTTTCAAAAGCGGCGAGGTTATCCGGCAGTGGTGGTTCATCGTCCTTACAGGCATTGAAACTTCCCAAAAATGCAATGACAAGTAGAGATGTGATTATTTTCTTCATAATTATTAATTGATTGATTTAAACTGGTAATGATTATCTTTTTGACCATTTTACATGGAGCCCCAGGAAATAGGAACGGCCGTACGACATAGGCACGGCACCTCCGGAACCATGCGCCCCTGTGTCGGTGGAGGAATTGGCCAGCGTTGTTACATCGAAAAGATTTTTGATACCGCCTATCACATTGACATACCTGCTGATGGTTTTGCTAAGCGTCAGATCAGCCATGTGAAAACCCGCAGTTTCGGCAAGATGGACCGTCACAAGGTCCGCAGACTCGTATACCGGGCGCTTGCCGGAGAATTTATAGAACAGGTTGGCCGTTGCCCCTATCTTCTTAAAAGTGTAAAGAATATTGGTATTGATCTCGGCAGACCAGACAAACTGCGGGAACTGTCCTGATTCCTTGGGCAATTCGGAATACTGGTTATACCGACCGATATAGGACCCGCCAACGTTGGCCTGCATATTTTTCCAGAATAGCTTGTTATCCAGCGTAAAACCCATCGTTTTGAAAAGACTCACATTCAGATACGTAGTCTGGGTCTTATCATTCGGGTCAATTGCAGTATCAATCAGGTCGTGAAAAACATTGTAAAAGCCTCCTAGTGTCGAGTTCACCCGGATATCCTTTTTTCTGACAGACTGCCAGGTCAGGAAGGAATTGAAGCTATTGGAATATTCGGCTTTCAGGTTGGTGTTTCCGTTTATAGAATGGGACGCGTCATGAAAATCGAAGTACAGTTCACGGAGCGCGGGCGACCGGAAACCTCTTGCATACCCAAACCTGAAATCCAGCGTTTTGCCCAGCGCAATTTTCCCATTGATGGAAGGAATCACCGGCGGTGCATCATAAACGGAGTTTTTCAGGAAACGTAAACCTGGGCTTAACTTGATACCAGGTACCAGGGTAATTTCAGGTGCCAGAAAAAGTGCGTATTCATTGATGGTTGGCGAACCAAGGATACGCGCACCGGAGCTGTTGTTATTGGAAATATCTACACCCGCAAGCAGTGAAAACGCGGAGGAGAATTTGTAAAAAGCCGTTCCTCTGAAGAAAGTAGCTGTGAATATCGACTGATCCTGAGCCCCCGCATCCAGTGACAATGTTCGCCGCCCCAGAGAGTCCAAATTAGTACTTAAAGTTTTACGTGAATAATCTGTATAGGATAAAACACCGGTAAAATTCAGCTTTTCGCTTGCCCGGTATTCCGACTGCACCTGATGAAACCAGCGGTAGGTAGTGTAATCTTTATCTGCAGCTATTTTCGTGATAAGGTTTCTGTTCCCCAGATACTGTATGGTTTCATCCGTCCCGTTGAAACCATACCCTATATGCCACTTATTTGCCTGGTATCGTACAGATACGGTATATAACATCTGGTCTTTCGGCATCCAGTCCTTTGCACGCCCGGTTGATGCTCCCTGCCAGCCTCCAAAATGATTACGGGTAATATTGCCACCCAGCTGAAGGCGCTTGCGTTGCCAGTTGATTCCCAGGTTCTGGTTATGTGTACCATTTTTGGTAAAGGCATTGTACTCCTTCCCCGCTGTCTCCTCCTGTAGCCTGGCCGAAAGCGTCAGATGACTGCCCCCCTGCCCTTTTTTTGTAATCACGTTGATCACTCCCGCAAGTGCATCTGTACCATATATGACGGACATAGGCCCTTCGACGATCTCTATACGCTCAATGGTGTTGATGTCAATCTGTCCCAGACTTTCACGGGTACTGCCCCGGTCAACCATCGGAATGCCATCCAGCAAAATCTTTACATTTTGCCCGGACATCCCCATCAGCTGTATATCGCTGGTACCCAGGGTGAGGTCATTGGAAAACCGAATGCCTAACTCGGTATTCAGTACATTCTGAAGGCTGGTAGCGCCCCGTAACCTGATACGTTCACTATCAATGGTCCGTACCTGATACACAGATTTCTTTAAGGATTGTGCTTCGGATTGCCCGGTAATCACCACATCGCTGAGGTCAATCGTCTGATGATCCATTTTAATATCTTCCAGAGAAAGCGTATCACCTCCAACAAGTTTCACCTTTATTTCCTTTGAAGCATTCAGTATACTGATCCTCAGCGTCTGATCACCATCAGTACCTTTCAACAAAAAGTAACCATCCTGATCGGTAATTGCAGCATAATTGGTATGGGGAATAAGAATATGTGCTCCTGAAGCAGCAACGGACTGACTGTCTGTAATACGCCCTTTAACCCACCCCGATTTTTCCTGTCCGTAAACCATACAAACGGGTACCCAGAGACAAAACAACAAGATTGAAAGGAATTGCATAAATTCTTATTTAGACTAATTTCACACAAATAAATAGCTTATTTAGACTAAATACAAATCAATGATTAGTTTTTTCTCTCAGCAAATGAGATCATAATACTAAAAATGGATGGATGGCTTTTTTAATGAAGTTGCGTTTTATGCCAGGAAGTTTTCTTTATCCTGCCCGGGGACCTCATTTTGCAAAAACCTGCTAATTAGTACCGTCATACTTCCTCCAGTACCGACTCCCCTGCTGACAGATCACCACTGGTCCATTGCCATTTTTCATGAAGGCGAATTTTCCCGCTCACAAGGATTTCGGGTTTTGACCGGCAGATACCTGTTGTA
Organism: Dyadobacter sp. CECT 9275; assembly: GCF_907164905.1. Taxonomy (NCBI): domain Bacteria; kingdom Pseudomonadati; phylum Bacteroidota; class Cytophagia; order Cytophagales; family Spirosomataceae; genus Dyadobacter; species Dyadobacter helix. The sequence continues at coordinate 2,200,322 of NZ_CAJRAF010000002.1, forward strand.
ATTTCACCGGCATTGTTCACTTGGTGATAGCGCATATCTAACTCGCCGTGGGGGCTTACGGTGGCAATCAGATGTCCGTAAAGGATGCGGTTACCAGCGTAGGTACAAGTAAGTATATTACCCTCCTGCTGGTAATGAAACAAGGTTTCAGAATCTACCTCTCCGTTGTCCGAATTGGAAATGGCCCTGAAAACTTTATTGTTATAACTGATCATCATCCAGATAAATTATTGACCACAGATCTGCGACTCAATCCGTTCCATTTTATGGTTCAGATTTTTCAGTATTTCCATTTGTTTTGCCTGAATTTCGAACAGGGTTTTGATTTGCTCTTCCAGCAAAAGGTCCACTTTCTGATGCAGACTGCGTACCTCCATCTCCGCCTTAAGGTTCACCATGTAATCGTTTTCCGCTCTTTCACGGTCCTTCTCTTCCTGGCGGTTCTGACTCATCATGATCACCGGCGCCTGCAGGGCTGCCACGCAGGAAAGTACCAGGTTCATCAAAATAAAGGGATAGGGATCAAATTGCTGCGATTTTGATATCAAAGAATTGTAAGCAATCCAGACGATAAGTACCGCCATAAAAGTGATAATAAACGTCCAGCTCCCGCCGAAACGAGCCACTTTATCAGATATCCTCTGCCCTGGCGATAAGGTTTCCATCACCGGATTTGTGCGATTCTTCACAAGTGAATCCTGCTCCTTGATCGACTGCATAACAATATCGTGCAGCTTCTGAATCTGGGCGTTCTGTTCGCTGAGTATCTCATCAACGTCATTGTAGTTGGTAGCCATTTTTGCTTAATGTTTTCATAAAATTAGGAATAAAGATCACTTAAGAGCTATGAAACAAAAGTCAACTCTAATTTGATAACACCATCTTCCGCACGTCCTAAATCGCAGAACCATGACTCCCATCATTTTTTTCCAGTTATCCCGTTTGTAATTATGTATAATTATTTTTAGAATATTAAGTCTATATATATACAAGAGAAAAAGATACAATATCAGAAAAAGTTATATAATTTTACAATTCTCTTTAATACATTTACTGCCCGAACGGCACTTGAAACATTGAGGGAGAACTATTTTCAGTTATAATTGCGTTACTGATGGCAGGGTGAAAAGTAGCTATGGTGTTAGGAACTGCATATTTTTTAATTGAAAAACCCAGGAATCTAAGACGTTACAAAGGTCTTATTCAGCTAATTACAAATTTTTTATTGTTTCTATCATGGAATTGATACCCATAGAAAAGCGTACAGGCCTTACCCGTGAAGAATTCATTGAAAACTATTTAAAACCAAGTCGCCCGGTTGTATTTACGGATTTAATGAAGGATTGGCCGGCCATTAACAAATGGACTTTTGACTGGCTTAGGGAAAATCATGGACAGATCGATGTGCCCCTGGTGGACAATCATGTTCACGATGCCGATAAATATTTTCAGACTGCCAAAACAATGAAATTCGGGGATTATCTTTCCCTCATAGAAGCAGGCCCTACTGATCTCAGGTTGTTCCTGTTTGATATTTTCAAGAAGGCCCCTTCCCTTGCGGACGATATTATTTTCCCTAATATCATGGACGGTTTTCTGAAACACTACAAGTTTGTGTTTTTTGGAGGCCAGGGAGCCATCACCAATCTACATTACGACATGGATTGTTCCAATGTGTTCCTGACCCAGTTTCATACCCGCAAGCAGGTGATCCTTTTCTCTCCCGAGGAAAGCGCACGATTATATCATCACCCTTTTACGGTAATGAGCAAGGTGGATCCACTAAATCCTGACTATGAGCGTTTCCCGGCCATGAAAGGTGCTGTCGGATACGAAACCACATTGCTGCACGGCGAAACCATTTTCATTCCTTCCCTCTGGTGGCATTATATCAGATACGTGGATGGAGGTTTCAGCCTGGCTCTTAGGGCCAATAATTCTATTTTCACTGCAGTGCGGGGAGGTATGAACCTGGTGAGGCATACCTTTGTGGACAAAAGCCTGACCAAACTCCTGGGTGTGGACTGGCAGCACTGGAAAGAACAAAAGGCAGTGGAGAACGCGCAGCATTACATGAAAGAACAAGCCTGAAAGCTTATAACATAGATTACGGAAATAGCAGAAAGCTACTTTGACACGAAAGTTCAGGGTAGCTTTTTTAGTGATAACACTTACCCAAAAGTTGTGATCAAGTAAGAGGAAACCTTTCTATATTTGAAAAGCGTTGTGCTGAGTACGGTCCTTTTTAATTTGTTATGAATTTCGAACTAACTTCTGAATACAAGCCCACTGGTGATCAGCCTCAGGCTATTAAACAACTTTTAGAAGGAATTGCGGCAGGCGAGCGTGCACAAACTTTACTGGGTGTGACCGGTTCGGGAAAAACCTTTACGGTGGCAAATGTAGTTGCGGAAATTAACCGGCCCACTTTGGTACTCAGCCATAACAAGACACTTGCTGCACAGCTTTATGGGGAATTTAAACAATTTTTCCCTCACAATGCTATTGAATATTTTATCAGCTACTACGACTACTACCAGCCGGAGGCATTTATCTCAAGTACCAATACCTATATAGAAAAGGACCTGATGATCAATCAGGAAATTGATAAGCTTCGTTTGCATACGGTATCCTCACTGATGAGCGGCAGGCGGGACGTGCTTGTCGTGGCTTCTGTTTCCTGTATTTATGGCGCAGGCAATCCCAACGAATACAAAAAGAGTATTGTGAGTGTAAAATTGGGAGATATTGTAAGCCGTAATCAATTCCTTTTCAGGCTGGTAGAAATATTATACAGCCGTACAGAGCTGGAATTTTCCCGTGGTACCTTCCGGGTAAAAGGAGATACGGTTGATATCTTTCCTGGCTATGCGGATTTTGCTTACCGTATTATCTTTTTTGGAGATGAGATTGAGGAAATCCAGCGGATTGAGCCGGAATCTGGAAAGAAAATATCATCGGACAAGGCCATTGCTATTTTTCCGGCAAACCTTTTCGTTACGGGGCGCGATGTGCTGATGCAGTCTATCAGAGAAATTCAGGATGACCTTGTACAGCAAATAAAGTACTTTACTGCCGAAGGAAGGCTGGCAGAGGCAGAGCGTGTGAAGGAACGTACCGAATTCGATATTGAAATGATGCGCGAACTGGGATATTGTTCCGGAATTGAAAATTATTCGAGGTATTTTGACCGGCGTTATCCGGGACAGCGCCCGTTTTGTCTGCTCGATTATTTTCCTGAAGATTTCCTGATGGTAGTAGATGAAAGCCACGTGACCATGCCGCAGATCCGTGCGATGTGGGGTGGCGACCGCTCCCGAAAGGAAGCACTGGTGGAATATGGTTTCAGACTACCCTCTGCGATGGATAACCGTCCGCTGACTTTTCAGGAATTTGAAGACCTTACATATCAGACCATCTTCGTAAGCGCCACGCCGGCCGATTACGAATTAAGAAAATCCGACGGCGTGGTAGTGGAGCAGATTATCCGACCAACCGGATTGCTGGATCCAGAAATTGAGGTACGCCCGAGCCTGAACCAGATCGACGATTTACTGGAAGAAATTCAGGAAAGGATCAAACAGGAAGACCGGGTTCTGATTACGACCCTCACCAAACGGATGGCCGAAGAGCTTAGTAAGTATCTGGACAGAGTGGGTATCAAATGCCGTTACATACATTCGGAGGTGAAAGCACTGGACCGGGTTGAAATTCTCCGGGAGTTACGCCTCGGTATCTTTGATGTGCTGGTTGGTGTTAACCTGTTGCGGGAAGGGCTGGATTTGCCCGAAGTTTCACTGGTGGCCATTATGGACGCAGATAAGGAGGGGTTTCTGCGGGATGTACGTTCGATGATACAGACCATTGGCCGGGCCGCCCGGAATGACAGAGGCAAGGTACTTATGTACGCCGACGTCATGACAGGCTCCATGCGCCAGGCCATAGACGAAACAAACCGCCGCAGAAGTATCCAGATGCAATACAATCTTGAAAACGGAATTACCCCGCGGACTATCCTGAAATCCAAGGAAGCTATTATGGAGCAAACTTCTGTGGCTGATTCCAAAGTCCGCAAAATATATGTGGAGCCACAGGAAGTACGTATTGCTGCCGATCCGGTGGTCCAGTATATGGGTAAAACTGAACTTCAGAAACTTATTGCAGAAACACAGCGGAAGATGGAATCAGCTGCAAAAGACCTTGATTTTCTCGAAGCCGCACGTCTCCGCGACGAGCTGCTGCAACTCAAAGAGCGCTTGAAAGAAAAGGCTTAAAACTCAGTTTACGAGCATGGATTACTAGGCTACCAGATAGCGTTTAAAAAGGGCCGTTGCCTCTTTCCAGTTATTCACCCGGGTATATTTGGTGACATGAATATTGTGCCCTGCTGTAAACAGGACAGGTATTCCTTTGCAAAAATCCAGGTTTTTCAGGTGGTCGTCAATCATATAATCCGTTGCGATCACACTTTTATCTCCACATAACACGATATTCCTCCAGCTGATAAAAGGAAAATGCTCTGCAATCCAGTCGTGCTTTTCCAACAACGAGTTGGGAAACTCCATGGCTGCCGAAACGATATAAATCTCATATTCACGGTTGAGTTCTTCCAGCGCTTCCAAAGCACCCTCCATAAGCGGGGCACCCCGGAAGAAACCCGGTTGATATAATAACTTTCTGGCCGCTTCGGGATCCGGAAAAGCCTGATCCTCCGGAATACCTCTCATAGCCTCTCTTGTAACCCGCACTCCAAGTTCCCTTTCATACCAATTGATCCAGTTGGTTTCGATATCCACCAGAACATTGTCCATGTCAATCGCTATTGTTTTCTTACGGCTCATATTTAAACGCTTAGGCAAGCTTATATTTATTTTATTTTGCAATATTTTGCTACAAAAATAGATATAAAAGGCAATTTTTTGCAATTTTAGTGTTTAAATAAACATTAAAATTGCAAAAAATTAAATGATTAATGTTAAAACAGGAGCGTTTTCAGATCATACTGGGTCAGTTGGCGCAGGAGCAAAAGGTACTCCTGTCTCAACTGAGCAACATTTTAAATGTTTCGGAGGATACCGTCCGTCGCGACATCCGCGAACTCTCTGAACAAGGTTTGCTAAAGGCGGTAAGAGGCGGAGCCGTACCCCATTCCCCAAGTCCCCATCATTTTCGCGACCGCGTGCAATACGGCAACGAAAAAAAGCAAATTATCGCAAAGAAGGCACTTGACTTCTTAAAGGATGGACAGGTCGTGATTTTTGATGGCGGAACCTCTGCCTTGCTGATAGCCCAGTCTTTACCAAAAGATATCAGATTAACAGTCGTCACGAACAGTTTCCCGATTGTTTCCATTCTGGAAGAGCATGAGCATATCGAAGTACTGTTTGGAGGAGGCCGCCTCTTGAAAACATCTTTTGTAACAATTGGAAATGAGACCATCGGGTTTTTCAGGAAATTCCGCGCCGATATCTGCCTCCTGGGTATCTGCAGCATTCATTCCGAGTGGGGTGTAACCGGGCCGCATTATGAGGAAAGTGAAGTAAAAAAAGCCATGATAGAGTCATCCAGTGAAGTTATAGCGCTTTCTACGGTTGAAAAGCTGGGTACTGCAGAAGCTTATTATATTTGCCCGGCCGACCATCTGACAGCCATTGTCACCGATCAGCCGGACGATTTACCTGAATTCAACGTCTACAGAAATGCCGGGATAAGAATGATCTGAGCTGTTGTTTAGACTTGGAAAGTCTGTGGCTCTCAGTTTTCGTTATTGTCGGTGGTTTGTTCAACTTTGACGAAAGTATCATCTATCATTTTTGTTTCCTGATTCAGTACGTTTGAGAACCCGAGCATGAATGCCATCACAAATCTCCGCAGCCACTTCCACAGATGTAAGTGTATATTTTTCATTGATCCGAATTTATATGGAATAGAACATGAGGGCCTTTACCAATCCGGAGGTTTGGTAAAATGCCCATTTTAAGGAAGACCCATTACGGTCTGCCGGAATTTAGCAGTGTTCTGATCGGTAAATGAAAGCAGGAGTATGCTGCGGAAGAACGAAACTCAGATAGCAGTTGCGGAAATGCAACAACGTATGATGTGCCAGCCTGCTGATGATCAATAACTGAGCTTTAAGAATGATTTTTACACAGATGCTTAGGACAGCCGCTAACTGCCTGAGGATTTGCGCAAGTGTAAATTTGTTGCGGGAATGGAAATGAAAATTGTAAAAACCGGTGTACCGAACCGGTTGGGTTGGCTGTTCAAGTCCCCGGGCACCCTGGCTGACCGATTCGATCCGGAAAACCTGTTTTGCAGTTTTCTGAAAATCAGAAATACCCGATGCCAGAAATAGCAGGAACAACCAATGAAATATTGGCAACTGAAATCTGACGGGCGGGCTGCTTTTCATGATACTGTTATTTAGGACCCATTCGGATAGCACCATCCAGACGAATGACCTCGCCATTCAGCATCGGGTTTTCGACGATCGACTTTGCAAGTAAGGCATATTCATCCGGACGTCCTAATCGCGAGGGAAAAGGTACCTGCTGTCCCAGAGATAGCCTGGCTTCTTCAGGCAAACCGAGCATCAGCGGCGTTTCAAACAACCCGGGGGCTATAGCCATCACCCGTATGCCGTTGCGGGCAAGATCACGCGCAATGGGCAGGGTCATCGCCACGATCCCCCCTTTGCTTGCAGCATAAGCCACCTGGCCTATCTGCCCATCATAAGCGGCAACCGAAGCAGTATTGATAATAACACCACGCTCTCCTTCCTCGTTGGGAGTATTTTTCTCCATGGCAAAAGCCGCCAGTCGAATTACATTAAAAGTACCGATCAGATTTACCTGAATTGTTTTGGAGAACATCTCCAAAGAATGCGGCCCATAAACTCCAGCCGTTTTGCCCACCGTCTTCCCGACAGGGGCAATTCCGGCACAATTAACTACAATCTGCAACGAACCATACATTTCCAGAGCATGGGTAATGGCATACTGTACATCAGCTTCATTGGAAACGTCGGTTTTGATGAATCTGACTTTCGCAGAAAATTCCTTCCCCAGCATTTCACCTGCTGAATCGTTCAGATCCAGGATTACCACGTTTGCACCTGAAGCAGCAAACAACCGGGCGGTGGCAGCACCCAATCCCGAAGCTCCTCCCGTAATAAGCGCGGTGGCGTTTTGTAGTTGCATGAGTTATCTCACCAAAATTGACTTAACAAAGCACTTAAAGACTTGTCAACACCAACGTCTCCCGATACTTTAAACAGGAAGCGTTGGTGTTTTTGTATTCCGAAAATTCATTTACCGGCTTATATCTCATTCACGAAACTACCTCTATACTCACCTTTAATAAAAATTCATCCATTTCAATCTCGCTGGCAGAGCCATTTAAATCACTGACCAGGGTAAGGTCGAACGCCTGTACCTCCTGGCAGATATACTCTTTGTTGGCTAAAACAGCGCTGGCCAGCAACTCATTGTTATTTTCAAGCGTTATCGAAATTTTATCCGTCACATCAAAACCGCTGTCCTTACGCAGGTTCTGAACACGATTGACGAAATCCCGGGCTATTCCTTCCAGCCTGAGCTCCTCGGTCACAGTAATATCGAGGGCCACGGTTAAGCCTCCTTCACTGGCCACCAGCCAACCAGGTACGTCCTCAGTGTATATCTCCACTTCTTCGGGAAGTATCTCCGCACGCAATGACTCTATTAAAAATAGGCCATCTCTTTCAAGTTGCTCAATTTCATTATTAGCCCACCCTTTTATGTTTTCGGCCACAGCCTGCATATCCCTTCCGAACTTCTTGCCCAATAATTTAAAGTTGGGTTTCGCGCGTTTGTGAAATACCCCGCTGTCATCCGTTTCGGCCTCCGCATGTTTAACATTCACTTCCGACTTGATGATAAACTCTACCTGCTGAATCTGACGTTTCGTTTTATCATTCAGCGCAGGAATCAACAATCTGTTTAAGGGCTGGCGTACCTTAATTTTATGTTTCTTTCTGATACTATGCACCAGCGAACTGACAGACTGAGCTAGCTGCATGGCTTCCTCAAGATCGGTATCAATGAAATCGTTTTCAATCTCGTCCAAAAGTGTCAGGTGCACAGAATCAAAACGGAACAGCGTACCGTTTTTCTTTGCATCCTCCCGCAGGCCATCGGTCAGATTCTTGTATAACCATTCCCCAAAGAAAGGCGCAATGGGTGACATCAGCTGAGATACCGTAACCAGACAGTGCTGTAAAGTTTCATAAGCAGCCTGTTTATCCTCTGTCAATCCGGCATCCGTTCCTTGCGACGGATTCCAGAAACGGCGACGGTTCAGGCGGATATACCAGTTGGAAAGCTGATCGGTCACAAAATCCTGAACCAGACGCCCGGCCTTGGTAGGGTTATAGTCATCGAGCTGCTCTTTCACTTCCCTGATCAGCGTGTTCAGCTTGGACAATATCCAGCGATCCAGTTCAGTACGTTTTTCAATCGCTACCGATTTGGACTCATCAAAAGTGTATCCATCCAGATTGGCATACAATGCAAAGAAATTATAAGTATTCACCAGCGTTCCGAAAAATTTACGCTGCACTTCAATAATTCCATCAACATTAAATTTCAGGTTGTCCCAGGGCTCGGCGTTGGTGATCATATACCAGCGGGTGGCGTCAGGACCATATTTCCCCAAAGTTTCAAAAGGGTCTACAGCGTTACCCAATCGCTTGGACATCTTGTTGCCGTTTTTATCCAGTACCAAACCCGTTGATACTACATTTTTAAACGCTACGGAATCAAAAAGCATCGCAGCAATGGCGTGCAATGTAAAAAACCAGCCACGCGTCTGATCCACCCCTTCAGAAATGAAATCTGCGGGATAACTTTCATGATAGATATCCTCGTTTTCAAACGGGTAATGCCATTGTGCATAGGGCATGGCGCCGGAGTCAAACCATACGTCTACCAGATCCGGCTCACGGTGCATCACATGTCCCGACTTGGAAATGAGTACGATGGTATCCACATAGGGCCGGTGCAGATCGAAATCACCATGCTGAAGTTTCAGCAGATATTCGGAGTTATGTGCAGACTGCTCTCTTGTCAGGTGACCGGAAATGATGGCCTCCTCCAGCAAGTCTTTCAGTTGCTCAATAGAACCTATGCAAACTTCCTCGCCGTATTCACTCCTCCAGATGGGCAACGGCGTACCCCAGTACCTGGAGCGCGACAAATTCCAGTCCACCAGATTTTCAAGCCAGTTCCCGAACCGGCCGGTACCGGTACTTTCCGGTTTCCAGTTGATGGTTTTGTTCAGTTCCACCATCCTTTCTTTCAGCGCAGTGGTTTTAATGAACCAGCTATCCAGCGGATAGTACAACACAGGTTTGTCCGTGCGCCAGCAATGAGGGTAAGGGTGTTCGTATTTTTCAACCTTAAAGGCCTTACCTTCTTCTTTCAGCCTGATCGCAATCAGCACATCCGTTGCACGAAATTCCGGATCGTTCTGCTCAGCCTCGGTATAGTATTCCGGTTTTACATAACGACCGGCATAATCCGTTATTTCTTTCACAAAACGGCCCTGACGATCCACGATGGGGACTTCCTTACCTGTTTCATCTTTCACCATAATGGACGGGATACCATTGGCCTGAGCCACCCGGAAGTCGTCCGCCCCAAACGTAGGCGAGGTGTGTACCACTCCTGTACCATCCTCAGTGGTTACAAAATCGCCCAGGATCACCCTGAAGGCAGGTTTGTCCGGCTGAATGTAAGGTAATAACTGTTCGTACTCCACGCCCTCAATATCTCTGCCCTTAAATTCGGAAACAATACTCCATGGCAACAGTTTCTTATCGCTTGCCGCATAGGCCTCAAAATCCGCATCCTTTCCCTTTTCCGAAAAATATTTACCGATCAGATCCTTCGCCAGCACAACGGAAACCGGCTCATGGGTATACGGATTAAAAGTTTTCACCAGCACATAACTGATGCTGGCACCCACCGTCAGCGCGGAGTTAGCAGGTAGCGTCCAGGGAGTAGTTGTCCAGGCAAGTATCCGGATATCCTGGTCAGCTGCTTCTTTAAAAACCTCACTGTTTTCTGAAGCCTTCACCTTAAACATCGCCACGATGGTGGTATCCTTCACATCCTTGTAGGTGCCGGGCATGTTCAGCTCGTGAGAGGAAAGCCCCGTACCCGCCGCCGGCGAATAAGGCTGGATTGTATATCCTTTATAAAGTAATCCTTTGTCATACAGCTTCTTGAGCAAGTACCAAAGGCTCTCAATGTATTCATTTTTATAGGTAATATACGGATCGTCCAGATCTACCCAATATCCCATTTTCTCGGTAAGGTCGTTCCACTGGTCCGTAAATTTCATGACCGTCTCCCGGCACTTCAGGTTATACTCCGCAACCGAAATAGTTTTGCCTATATCCTCCTTTGTAATGCCCAGTTCCTTTTCAACCTGTAATTCCACCGGCAGACCGTGGGTATCCCACCCCCCCTTTCGTTTTACCTGAAACCCCTTAAGTGTTTTATAACGGCAGAAAATATCTTTGATCGTCCGCGCCATAACGTGGTGAATACCAGGCGTTCCATTCGCAGAAGGAGGACCTTCAAAAAACGTAAAACCAGGTGCGCCCTCCCGAACATCCACGGACGCCTCGAAAATCTTATTGTCTTTCCAGAATTTCAGTACCTCATCTCCGATCTGCGGATAACTTAGGTTTTTATACTCGTTGTATTTCATTTTTAACTGTTAGCCCAAAGCTGGCTCCGGCATCGGGTCAGCTTTTAGTTTCTTTTATGTAACAAAGATTTAGCACTTGGCGTTTCGGAGTGCAAAATTACAGATTTTTCGGTGAAAGGGAGACCGCGCGGGTATCGTTTCCGTGCCGGATTTTGTAATATTGTGAAAATAGAAAATAAAAATGGCAGATAAACTGATCGTGAGGGACTTCGGTCCAATCAAAAATGCGGAACTGGATATCAGGAAAACAACCTTGCTGATCGGGCCGCAAGGGAGCGGGAAGAGTACGCTGGCGAAGTTGGTGGCCATGATTTATAATAAACCATTTCACAGTACAGAGCCACCTACTTATAATACTGATTTTTATTTGGAGGATTATGACATTCAAGATTATAAGAAGGAAAGTACATTCCTAACGTATAATGCCGGCTCCCTTAATGTAAAAATAGATAAGAACGAGTTCAGTTACACGGGTAGCTCATCGCTGATAAAGCCGGTATTGATCCCTACCGAGCGGAATTTAATATCTATAATTTCTAGCGCAATTTTTGGACTTACAGCAGGAAATATTGCTTTACCTAAGCATATTCTGACATTTGGAGCAGAATACGAATTGTTCAGGAGAAACACTAAGGATGTAATGATACCCCATCTTGGAATTACCTATAGAAATATCAGAGGCCTGGATTTTGTATTTCATGATGAAAATAACTATTTGCCGTTATCGTCGTCTGCCTCGGGTTACCAATCCATTATACCCATTCAACTTGTTTTGGAAAATGCTCCCTTATACTACGATGACATTTGTTATATTATCGAAGAGCCAGAATTAAATTTATACCCAATAACACAAAAGCGCTTGGTTAATTATATTATTTCAAAAAGTAATAATCTTAAAAAGCAGGCACTCCTTACTACCCACAGTCCCTACGTGCTGTCTTCCCTGAACAACCTTCTTTTTGCCTATAAAGTAGCCCAAAGACATCCGGAACAAACAGCAGAGATTTCCAGGATCATACCCCGAGAGTCGTGGTTAAACCCTGACGAGTTTGCGGCTTACTTTGTGGCAGACGGAACGGTTCGCTCGATCGTAAATCCTAAAACTGGCCTGATTTCTGAAAATGAACTGGATGGTGTTTCAGAAGATATCGGTGATGAATTTGATACTCTGATGGAAATTTACTCGGAAAAGGCGAATGAAGGAAGCTATTGAAACTGCCTTTCCGCAAGTAATCACCGGGAGTTGTCTTGAAACAGAAAAGGCATCCTCGTTTAATATTTTCGACAGTGAAACCGAGCCTAAACGTTGCTTTATCAGGAAAAGTGAGGAGGAACCACGACATTTCGAAGTTGTTAATCCGTCTCTGAAAGAAATTCATTTTCTGGCGATTGATAAGTGTATTCTAACAGATTCCGATTCAGCCCACTGTGATTGTGCCATTTTTGATGATAAGCAATTTTCTTTTCTGGAAATAAGTGAATCAAAAAAGCTCCAAAGAAATGAAAAGAGGAAACGAGCCAGAATTCAGCTCGGCCAAACAATTCAACATTTCCGTTCGAAAGGGATATCCTTCATGGAGAGTCCGAATGCCATCATCTGCTTTGTAGGTAAAAATGTGTATCCGGCAAGAACTTCGTCCAATAATGAGGCTCGACTCGATTTTTTTGAGGACTGGACCGCCATTTTAATGGAAGGCAACCAGATTGAATTTTAGCACAATTCAGGAACTGCCGCATTAAACAAGATTAAAATCACCTTCACTTTAATACATTTAAGTTCCGAACCAGCATTAATCATTCCAGTTTTACCGATATAATTGATTACAAGGCGCTGCTATAGCAGCATTTGGCAAATTGCTGTCTTTGTTATTTAGAACTGGTATAGTTACATTTGCCCTCCTGCGTTGTGACACTTGTAATGCTGCTTTAATGACGTTTAAAAAACTAGTCGGACCGCTTCATCTTTATCTCGGACTTATCTCCGGAATCATCGTCTTTGTTATCTCTGTGACGGGATGTATCCTGGCTTTCGAACAGGAAATAAAAAGCATCGTCCAAACATATCGATACAACACCCCGCCCGAAGCGCTGGCAGGCAAGATTTTGCCGCCTTCCATACTTGCGGCCAAAGCGCAGGAAGTACTACCGGGCAAAAAAGCCAATGGCGTGTTATATCCTGGTAGAGGAAGGAATGCCGAAGTGGGCTTTTACAATTTAAATCCTGAGTATTATTACGTTGTTTATATTAATCCATACAGCGGTGAAATAGCCAAAATATGGAACGAAGACGAGGACTTTTTCCATTTTATCTTACACGGGCATTATTACCTGTGGCTGCCCGAGAAGATTGGGCAGGCCGTTGTAGCCTCTGCCACGCTTATATTCCTGGTGATGGTCGTGAGCGGGCTGATATTATGGTGGCCCAAAAACAAAGCCGCTTCCCGGCAACGTTTTTCTATCAAATGGAAGGCCTCGTGGCGCCGAAAAAACTATGACCTTCATAACGTAATGGGTTTTTATGTACTTTCCGTTGGCCTGGTATTTGCGGTTACCGGCCTTGTGTGGGGTTTTGAATGGTTCGGGCAGTCGTTCTACACGGTCACCGGCGGAAAAGGATCGGATGATTACTACAATCCAGCCTCGGATACCACCGCGGTTTCGCTGGTGAATTCCCCCGCCACGGCCGCCGACAAAGCCTGGTTTCAGTTAAGACAGGAATATCCTGCGGCCGAGGAGATCAATATTTCAATTCCTACGTTACCCGGAGAATCTATATTTTCATACGTCAATTTCAGAGCAGGTACTTATTACAAAGTTGATTACAATTACTTCGATCAGTATACTTTGAAAAGGATAAAAGCAGAAGGCCCCTATACGGGCAAGTATTCCGAGGCGAATGTTGCCCAAACCCTGCGACGGATGAACTACGATATCCATACGGGTGCCATACTGGGTTTGCCAGGTAAAATCCTGGCATTTTTTGCCAGCCTAATCTGCGCAAGCCTGCCCGTGACAGGATTTTTGATCTGGTGGGGAAGAAGAAAAAAAGAGAGCCGAAACAAAAGGAAATCTGCCAGGAATATGAAGCCAAAACATACTGCACCCAAGGTAGCCTTACAAGCTAAATGAATCGTGCGTTATTGCGTCAGTTGCGTGCTTTTCAAAAAACCTCGCATTAAACCAACCCGTCAGAGACTGGAAGCCTGATAATTTCTCAATCAGGTTAGGGATACTTTATTGGAGGCATTTTATGGCTTTTGCCCACTATTTTCCCCACTCTCGGTCAACAGACCGCAGGAAACTTTAATACAATCCATTATTTATCAGACGATTGGGTATTTACTTTCCCTTAGCACCATAATTGCATTGCCGTTGAAAAGTAATTCTGGTCGGCATGAAATATTTAAAAAAAAGAAGGGAACTGAGGTATATACCACTGTTGATACTGTTTTCATTGGCAATTGTTCAGTCCTGTAAAAAAGATCCCAAAACCATGACCAATGAGCAAATTGCTCAAGAATTGGGTTCTGAAAGCAAATACAAACATTTGCTTGATTATGTGAAAAGTATCGGAATAAATGAAGCGCGGTTTGAGAAAAAAGAAGGCAGCGCACCCGTTTTTGAATTACTTCAGGAAGTAGCCTACGGCCGCAAGTCCAACATACGCTTCGTTGAAAAAACACTGAATCCCGATTCCATCCGGATACGGGAAGCAGCAGAAGAATTGATAAAAGGCCAGAATGTCCCCAAGGTAATGGAAAAACTGGAACCTTCGTACCCTGCCTACATCACGCTAAAAGCGCATTATGCCCGCTTGATAAGAGAAAGCAAGAAAGACAGTGCCCGGTACGTTGCGAATGCTTTAAATGCTTACCGCTGGATGCAAAGACAGGTACAAGGAGCTCCACGATTTGTGATGGTCAATATTCAGGGAGCTTACTTAAGAGGTATGGATTCTCTTGGAAACGTTGCCATCAGCATGCGCACCGTGGTGGGAAAAAGAGATACCCCCACGCCCACAATGGATACCTACGCCACGAGTATCGTGACACATCCCTATTGGAACGTTCCCAAAAGCATAGCGATGAGGGAAATTCTGCCCAAAGCAAAAAGCAATCCTGATTATTTGACAAATAATAAAATAGAGGTAATTGATAAAAAGGGGCAGGCCGTTGACCCTTCGGAAATAGACTGGGAGGCAGCCGCACCCGAGAATTTTCCCTACCGGTTCAGACAGGAAACGGGGGAAGACAACTCTCTGGGGTTGCTGAAAGTGGAAATCAAAAATCCGCTTGCCATTTACCTGCATGACACCAACGCTCGATATCTCTTCGGCAAAGACCAACGATGGAGAAGCCATGGCTGCGTACGCGTGCAGCATCCCACCGAACTGGCTAATTTCATGGCAGGGGACCAGTTACTTGAAAATGATTTTCTGACAGAACAGGATACCACCGCAACACCTCCCAAATGGCATAAACTGCAAAGGCGTATCCCCGTGTTTTTGTTTTACCTGGGTGCCGATTGTAACGAAAAAGGCCAGCTTCTTTATTTCGAAGATGTATACAAACGCGGCGCTCCCAAGGTATGATCTTCCGTCAGCCCGGAAAGGAGGGTCGAAGACTTTACGTAATTTTTATCGAGCGAATAAATAAACAATCCAGCTCCGTTGTACAACATCTCGATCAGCTTTTTGCTATCAGGAACAGATACAGCCGGACAACCCAGGCTCCGCCCCAGCCTGCCAGTAGCTCTAATAAAAGCTTCGCTGACATAGTCGGCACCATGCATGACAATAGCCCGTTCAAAGGCGTTATCGTTGATCCCCTTTTCCAGGCCTTCCAGCCTTAACGACAGGCCATGCTTTCCCTGGTAAGTACCCAGGGTTCTGTAAAAGCCAAGGCTGGACTGGTAAGAGGCGTTGTTATTGGAAAATTTTTCAGCAAACTCATTCCCTGAATTCCGGCCATGGGCCACGTAGGTATGGTAAAGCAGCTTTTTACGCATCAGGTCAATGACATACAATCTCTTTTTGCAGGACGACTGGCTGAAATCCGCAATGGCCAGTACCGGATTACCCAATTTCATTTTCTGAAACCCAAACCAGGCATACTGGAATGCTTTCTGTGACAACCCTTGTTTTTCAAGATGTAAGGAATCGTATAATATTTCCCAATCCTGCTTTCCAGGAACCGAATCAGCGGGAGTAGATTTTGCTGAAAAATTTTGAGGAGCCGAAAACCCTGAAAAGGAATGAACTGTTTTGAAACCGAATGAAACACTGAGGGCAAGAAACACCGCCGCATACACCACCTGAGCCTTTGTCATTTCGAATAGCTTATTTTCAACAATACTTTAAGCAACGCGCCTCCTTTGCCAAAAGTTGTACTGACACAGAAGAAATTACACGTTATAAGGTGCAAGGCTAACAGCAACTTTTTGCAAAATGGTTCCGGCGCAGATTTTGCTCTCCTATTAAAACGAGGGTATAACCAGCTGGAAGCCCGTTTTTAGTGATAAATTTAACACTATCATTTATTTTTGCAGTCAACCTCATTGACCATCTCCAGCATGACAGATCTTAAATTTCCCATCGGCCCATTTACGTTTCAGGACTCGTATACTGACGAGGATATTGAAAATATGATTACTTCCATTACAGCCATTCCGGCAATGTACCGCGAACTGACGGAAAATCTTTCTGATGAAACACTTCAGAAGACCTACCGGGAAGGCAGCTGGAACATCCGTCAGTTGGTTCACCATGTGGCAGATACGCATATACTTCATTACATGAGACTCAAAAAAGCAGTCACCGAACCTTCTTACGACGAGGCAACGCTCATTGATATAAATAGCTGGGCTGTACTACCAGATGCTATGGTATCATCCGTTGAGGATTCGTTAGTAATACTGGAAGGGGTCCATAAACGATACACGACTTTAGCCCGCACCCTATCCGACGATCAGCTCCTGATCAGTTACCTACATCCTGTCCGAAAGCTCCGGTTCAATCAGAAGCAGGCAATTGCAATATTGGAATGGCATGGCAGGCATCATCTGGCGCACATCGCCTTAGCGTTAAAAAATTGAGGAATTTAGGAAAGCGAAAATCTACCCCCCTGCCATTTACCGCAACGTGTCGGTCAGGCCTGGTTCATCAGCTTAACCTCGGACTCAAAGGCGATCCACATCTGCCTGACAAACCATAAGAGCAACACGGTAACCACCAGGAAAATAAGCCAAAGCGGGATTAATACGTCCCCAAACCCATTTTCGGACAGGGTTTGCCGCACAGGTGTGTACTGTGCTGTGGATGAAAAATTCACCAGTAAAAGCAACAAAGAACAAATAACAGACTTAATCATCAGAGGAGTGTAAGTGCTAGTTTACCACTAATTACGCACAAACAAAGATTGCTGCCGCAGTGGTCCAGACTTTTTTGGGGATATACTTATTTATCGGCAAGTACCTTTTAGCTGGCGGAAACAAAGAGTCATGGCTATTTTCAAATACCGTCCAGGAATAAACCGAATAACAGCAGGAACAAATCATTATATTATTTTTACATAAAGTAAATCCTGACCATGGCCGGGATGACAAGTAATTTACATAAATTGACCTCGGTCTTACGATTTTATATTTACCATCGCCTTTCAGGCCATACGAATTCGATTATGCAGGACGACATTCTTTTCCAGATCAGCAATAAGCTTAAGGAGGTCAGAAAAAACAAGGGGGTAACTCTCCAGGAGATAGCCGATGAGGCAGGAGTAACCAAAAGCCTGGTTTCTCAGATCGAAAACAGCCGAACCATACCCTCGCTGCCCGTCATGCTCGGCCTGATTCAGGCCCTGGATATTGACCTGAACTTCTTTTTCAAAGATATCATTTCCGGCACCTCACGTGAGAATGTTCTGATCCGCAAAAAGGAAAGTTACCAGCCTTTTACCAAAGAAAATGCCAAAGGATTCTTCTATCAACGGATATTCAGCAAGCAGTTTAAAGATAACCATATTGATGTGGTACTTCTCCGTCTCGAAAAGGGTGCGCGCAGGCCAATGGTTCGCACAAATGCCTATGAGTTCAAATACGTACTTCAGGGTTCAGTTGAATACACCGTTGGAAAAAACAAGTATGTGCTCAATCAGGGCGACTCCATGTTTTTTGACGCCAACGAGCTGCATAACCCAAAATGTATCGACGGAGACGAAGCCCTGCTGCTGGTCATTTATTTTTTTAATGAAACGGCCTGACCGAGAATTTCCAGCACTCCGGGCATGAATGACCGGCAGGTTAATTTTTCATTAAAAGTTAAATATTAATTAACATTAGCTTCATCTCTTTATAGCCAACAATCTGTTAATTTGACATTAGAAAATATAATAAACTTGATTTTTTTAAGTATTACTAAACTATTTCTTGATTTTTAAGTCTCTTTCACCTAATTTTAAGATGCTCTTCGGGAGATTTCGACAAGGGACAGAATATAAAAGTGTAGTAATACTAAATATTAAGGTTAACAGGAATGGCAATAGAACTAGTAGTATTCGATATGGCCGGCACAACGGTCAGAGACAAAAATTATGTCGGCATTGCTTTTCAGCAAGCCATGGAGTCGTTTGGATACTCCATCGGAATTGAGCAGATAAATCCGATCATGGGTTATGAAAAACCTCTCGCAATAAAAATGATGCTGGAAGAGCGGGAACCAGACAGGGACAAAATCACCGACAGCCTTGTTGGAGACATCCACGCAGAATTTGTGAGCAGTATGATCCGCTTTTATGAAACTACAGCAGAAATTGGTCCTTTGCCCCACGTGGAGGAAACTTTTGAAACGCTGAAACAAGAAGGCATCAAAATTGCCCTGAATACTGGTTTTTCAAGAGACATAGCAGATGTAATTGTGAAACGGCTTGCCTGGAAGGACAAAATTGACCTGCTGGTGGCCAGTGATGAAGTACCAAAGGGCCGCCCATACCCCTTCATGATAGAGAAGATCATGAAGGAACTAAGCATAACAACTGCCGACAAAGTTGCCAAAGTAGGAGATACCGAAGTGGATATCAATGAAGGCATTAACGCAGGATGCGCCTATGTCATAGGCGTAACTACGGGAGCTTTTACCAGAGCTGAATTACTCCCCTACAAACCAACCCACGTGGTGGATGACATTTCGGAAATACTGGATATCATTAAAGTTAAATCTCATAAAGCGATTATATGAGCAAGTCGGCGATAGTAATCGGGGCTGGTATAGTGGGGCTTGCTACCGCAAGAGCTTTATCTGTAAGAGGATATCAGGTTACCGTAATAGAACGTTCCTCTCAGGCGGTAGGAGCATCCATCCGGAATTTCGGGATGCAATGGCCCATCGGCCAGCCCGAAGGCAAACTGTACCAGCGTGCGCTCAATGCACAGAGAATATGGAAAGAAGTACTGACAGGTGCCAATTGCTGGTTTCACAAGGCGGGAAGTTTACACATGGCCTACCAGCAGGACGAGCTTGAAGTCATGGAACAGTTTGTAGCCGGCAGCAGCAGCGAGCGACCGGTGAGAATTTTATCACCCCAGGAAACACTTACCAAGTCGCCTGCAGTGAATCCGAAGGGCTTGCTAGGCTCGCTGTTTTCGGAGGATGAGATGATTGTGGACCCCCGTGAAGCGATCGCCGGGATACCTGGATACCTCGCGGAGGTATTCGGCGTCAACTTTATCTGGGATACTGCAGCAACGGAGATAACCTACCCGCAGGTTCTGGCGGGAAACAAAAGCTGGACAGCAGACGAAATATATGTCTGCAGCGGTGCGGATTTTGAAACCCTTTACCCCGAACAGTTCAGAAATGCGCCCTTAGTCAAATGTAAATTGCAAATGCTGCGCCTGGAAGCTCAGCCAGACAACTGGAAAATAGGGCCGTCCTTGTGTGGTGGCCTCTCCCTGATCCATTACGAGGGATTTAAGGTGGCAGCATCACTTCCGGCCCTTAAAGAGCGCTATAAAACGGAATATCCAGAATACCTCAAATGGGGCATTCATGTGATGGCTTCGCAAAATGGCCTGGGAGAAATTACCGTCGGCGATTCGCATGAATACGCGCTGACGTTCGATCCTTTCGACAGGGAGTTTATCAACACGCTGATACTGAACTACCTGGGGACATTTGCACAATTCAAATCGCCCAAAGTATTTCAAACCTGGCATGGTATCTATGCTAAAATGACAAATGGCGCAACCGAAATTGTACTAAAACCGGAAGACGGCGTGACCATCATTAACGGGCTGGGAGGTGCAGGTATGACGTTGTCATTCGGATTATGCGAAGAAGTTGTGGCAGGCACCTATGCACCATAGCCGAAAAATGGCGCAGACTGGTAAATACATTTCATGAACGTATATTAACTACCGGCAAACCAGGCTCGGTCTGTGCTCGCCGGCATGAATAAAACAAGGAATTCCAATGGACGGAAAGTGAAAGACTGGATCCGATAATTATTTTGATGTTTAACAAAAAACGCAGATAATGGAAGTTTCTAAAGAACAAGGAGACAACAATGCGGGAGAACTCCGGGCGGCTTACATTGATGGGCTGGACGAGCAGACCCGCAACTGGATCAACGAAGATGCCAGGTATTTCTTTCACCAGGCGCTGTCTACACCCGTAATGAACGTACTCTCCCGTACCGAAGGCGCCTATATTGTGGACCTGCACGGGAATCGCTATCTTGATTTGCACGGCAATGGAGTACATAACGCAGGATTTTCTAACCCGGAGATCATCGCGGCGGTGATAAGCCAGTTACAGGACAACCTTGCCTTTACGCCCAGACGGTATACCAACATTCCTGCAATTAAACTCGCTAAAAAGCTGACGGAAATTACGCCGGAAGGTTTGAACCGTGTGCTGTTTTGCCCGGGAGGTTCCGAAGCTATTGAAATGGCGGTATCGCTGGCCAAACAAATAACCGGGCGCTGGAAAACCATATCTTACTGGGATTCTTACCATGGCAACGGCTTTCAGTCGTCGACCCTGGGTGGAGAAGAGCATTTCACAACCGGACAAGGACCCATGGTACCAGGCGGCTTCCATATTGAATTTCCAAATTATTACAGGAACCCCTGGGGCTGGACCGACCGTGATGCCATTGATGCTGAGTACCTCCGGCAGTTAAGGCTGATCATCAAGCGAAATCCGGATATAGCTGCATTGGTAGCCGAGCCGATATCCGCCACGCCGGTGGTACCTTCCACCACATACTGGCAACAGGTCAGAGAAATATGCGACGCGAACGGAATCTTCCTGATTTTTGACGAAATCATTGAGGGCTTCGGAAGGACAGGTAAGTGGTTTGCCTCCGAGCATTATGTCACGCCCGATGTACTGGTCCTTGGCAAAACGCTGGGTGGCGGCCTGATGCCCTTCGCAGGAATTGTAACCAAAGAGGAATACAACGTTCTCCAGCACAGATCTATCGGGCACTTTACGCATGAAAAAAATCCGCTGTGCTCCGCAGCCGGGCTTGCAACTATATCCTACATAGAGAAACACAACCTGGTGGAAAATTCAGCCACGCTGGGTGACTACCTGATCAGCCAGCTCAATGAATTAAAACAACAGTTCCCCGTTATCGGCAATGTTGCAGGTAAGGGGTTGCACATCGGAGTTGACCTGGTGACCGACCCGGCCACCAAAGAACCGGCGGTTCAGTATGCCGAAACCATTATGTATGATTGCTTCAAACAAGGCATAGCATTTAAGGTAATTGAAGGCAATATCCTGACCATGAGGCCATCTCTGATCATTGGCAAAGACCAGTGCGACCAGATAGTGGATGCGCTGAAAGTTGCATTCATAAGAAATAAGCTGCATTCATAAAAAAATCCTTAACCCAATATGAAACCAATAAAATTAAGACCTTTTGCAGTGCTTGCTCTGGCGGGTATCTCCATTTTTGCATGTAAAAAAAGTGATCAGAGATTTCCCGAAGGAATTGAACATGTGGTTGTAATCGGCGTAGACGGGCTGAGCCCGGACGGTATAAAAAAAGCCAGCACTCCGGTACTTGACAGTATGGTGGCCAACGGGGTTGTAAAATGGAATGTGCGCACGGTTCTTACTTCCTCCAGCAGCCAGAACTGGGCTTCCATGATCATGGGAGCGGGTCCTGAGCAACACGGCATTATCAACAACGACTGGGAAATGGATGACCACACCTTACCGCCAGTAGTGCAGGAGCCCGACGGTAGATTTCCAACGATTTTCAGCCTGATACGAAAAAACAAACCTGATGCGGAAATTGGAACTTCCTACCATTGGGGTGGATTCGGTAGGTTATTTCAGAAAAATGCGGTTAATCATGATAAGCATTTTTCAACCGAAGATTCAACGGCCAGTGATTTTATCTCCTACATCAAAACAAAAAAACCAACCTTTGCTTTTATGCACCTGGACCATGTGGACCATGCAGGACATCACGACGGCCACGGAACCCCGGCATATTACAAATCGGTTTCCAAGGCCGACTCACTGATCGGGAAGGTACTGGAAGGAATAAAAGAAGCCGGAATAGAAGAGAGTACACTGGTGATTATTACGGCAGATCATGGCGGGATCGGCTACGGTCACGGTGGAGCTACTCCTCAGGAGGCCGAAATAGCAATGATACTTTATGGAAAAGATGTAAAAAAGGGATATGAACTGAAACAACAGGTATATACCTATGACCTGGCAGCCACCATTGCCTTTGCATTTAACCTCACCCCTCCGTATGCCTGGATTGGAAGGGCCATCAAACCTGCTTTTGAAGGATTTGATGAACCCGAAAATCTTTACCTTGGCCAGGAAACCATTGCACAGCCTGTTATCTATCCCGACAAAAAATTATATGCGCAGGCCGGGGGCCTATATATCAACGAAAAACCTTCCGTAAAAATGTCGACACCTGTCTCGGGAGGACAGATCCGTTATACCACCGATGGCTCCGAACCCGACAGTTCCTCAGCTATTTACAGCAATCCTTTCTCGCTTGACCGGACAACGGTTATCAAGGCCAGGAGTTTTGATGGTTCAGGAAATGAGAGCCTGGTAACTACGGCCTATTTCAGGGTTTTAAAAGAAACCAATGGCCACGGACTTACTACTACCTTTTACGAAGGAAATGAATTAAAAGAGATTCCCGATTATGGCAAGCTAAAAAAAGGGCAGTCGTGGGTAAGTCAGGAGGTGGGTACCAATACGGAACAGATCAGCAGCCTTTTTAAAAACGGAAATTCCAGTTTTGCGTTAAAATTTGAAGGTTTTATTCAGATCGACAAGGAAGGAGAGTACCTGTTTTCCACCAGTTCGGATGACGGCAGCATGCTTTATATAGACGGGCAGAAAGTTGTGGACAACAACGGAAATCACGGCGTGATGGAAGAAACCGGAACGATAAAACTGACTGCTGGGAAACATGCGATCAGGGTTGAGTTTTACAACAACGGCGGCGGTTTCTGGCTGGACGCGTTTTACAAAGGCCCCGGTATTGCGAAGCAGCTGATCCCGGCCGACAAACTCTTTCTAAAATAAAAGCACGGTACCTTCTTGTATTTTCAGTAACCGACGACAATTTAAGGTGGATTGAAATTGGCGTTACACCACCGATTAGCTATTTTACAGTACAACAATTCTTTCAAGAAAAAACAATGAGTGAGACACACAACCGGACAGAGGGAGATATTAATTTATCGTCGGCCAGGAACCAGTGGTATGCTGTGATGAACGACCCTGAAACGCTTGCCTATCTGGAGGAAGACGCCGAATATTTTTTACACCAATCCCTTTCCACACCCTGCCTCGATGTGCTCGCCTCCTGCGAAGGCATTTATCTGACTGATGTCCAAGGGAAAAGATACATGGATTTCCATGGCAACAATGTCCATCAATTGGGCTATGGACATCCTTATATCATCGAAAAAGTGAAGGAGCAAATGGATATCCTTCCTTTTTCACCGAGAAGATATACCAACTTACCGGCTATCAAACTGGCAAAAAAATTATCAGATTTGCTCCCTGGCGACCTTAAAAGAGTACTTTTCGCTCCGGGAGGTACCTCCTCTATCAGTATGGCCCTTAAGCTGGCCAGGATCGTGACCGGAAAACATAAAATCGTTTCCTTATGGGATTCATTTCACGGCGCTTCCCTGGATGCCATTTCTGCCGGAGGTGAGCTGGACTTCCGAAAAGATATAGGACCCTTAATGCCGGGAGTAGAGCGTATACCACCGCCTATGACCTACCGCGGTCCTTTTACAGCCTCAGGAAACGGAGATCTGGCCTATGCGGATTACCTTGAATATGTGATTGAAAAAGAAGGTGATATAGGCGCGTTTGTGATCGAAACCATTCGGAACACCGACGTGCAGATACCTTCACAAGCCTATTGGACGCGTGTCAGAGAGATCTGTAACCAACATAAAGTGCTGCTGATACTGGATGAAATCCCGATAGCCTTTGGCAGAACAGGAAAGATGTTCGCATTTGAGCATTATGGTATTGAACCGGATATTATTTGTCTGGGCAAAGGACTGGGCGGAGGTGTCATGCCCATGGCGGCAATAGTGGCCCGCGAAAGTTATAATGTGACAGGGAGTGTATCGCTGGGGCATTTCACACACGAAAAAAGTCCGCTGGGCAGTGTAGCCGCGCTGGCTATGCTGGAATATATTGAAGAGCAGGATATTCTTGCCAAAGTGGTTGACGACGGAAAATTCATGCAGCAGGAACTTGAGGGTTTAAAGGCAAGATTTCCGATCATCGGAGACATCCGGGGCCTTGGGTTACTCTGGGGAATTGAGCTGGTGAAGGATCCTTTTACCAAGGAAAAGGCCATCAGGGAAGCGGAAATTGTGATGTATGAATGCCTGAAAAACGGCATGAGTTTTAAAGTATCGCAGGGAAATGTGCTGCAGCTTTCTCCCCCATTGATCATCACGAGGGAAGAATTAAAACAGGCTCTTCAAATTGTTGAGCAAGCACTGACAGTCGCCATTGCGGCCCATTAATTTGTTATCAGGAAGAAGTTTCTGAATGCTCAGCCCATAAGCAGCCCTTCCATTCAACTGCGAAAACAGACTTAAAATATGATACTGCGTATCCGAGAAGCATTGTCCCGCTCCAATTCACTATTCATTCTATGGGCTGTTGTGGCATCTTTTGGTTCCTATTTTTGTATGTATGCATTTCGGAAGCCATTTAGTGCGGGGCTGTATCAGGGCTTGGAAATATGGGGTGTAAGCTACAAGGCCGTTCTGATCATTTCCCAGGTTGCCGGTTACACCATTTCCAAATTCACCGGCATAAAGGTTATTTCGGAGCTTAATCCGAAGGACAGGATCAAACTGATCATCGGCCTCATACTGATTGCCGAGGCTGCCCTTTTCCTTTTTGGTATCGTACCGCATCCTTACAACTTCGTTTTCTTATTTGTGAATGGCCTGCCTTTGGGAATGGTGTACGGCGTGGTGTTCAGCTTTCTTGAGGGAAGGCGGCTCACCGAGATGATCGCCATGGGACTGAGCATAAGTGTAGTAGTTGCCTCCGGCATTTTAAAAACAACTTATATCGAGCTTCATCTTTTGCTGCCAGGCATTTCGGAATTCTGGATGCCCTTTTTTATGGGCGCTTTGTTCCTGCCGCTTTTCCTGTTTTTTGTATGGATGCTCGCGCTCATTCCTGCGCCGAGCCAGGACGATATAGCGCATCGTACCGAACGCCTGCCCATGACCGCACAAGACAAAAGAAATGTAATGTTTCAGTTTGGCTTCCCCATCCTTTGCTTAGTAGTATGCTATGCGATCCTGGTGGTGATCCGGGATTTCAGGGATAATTTTATGATTGAGATTTGGAATGAGATTGATGCCAACTGGTCGAGCAGCGTGTTGTCACAGACAGAGATGATATCCGGAATTGTTGTTTTGGTAGTAATCGGGAGTATTGCTTTTGTCAAAAGCAATCTCATCGGATTCAGGCTCACCAACCTGATCCTGCTGGGCGGGATGCTACTAAGCGGACTGGCGACCTACTTATTTCAGCAGGAAATCATTACCGGATTTTACTGGATGCTGCTCATCGGCGTGGGCTTTTTCCTTTCCTACACGGCCATCCAAACAGTGATATTTGAACGGATGATCGCACTTTTCCGCATGAAAGCTAACGCAGGCTTTTTTGTTTATATCTGCGAGAGTATAGGGTACATGGGAAGTGCAGGCCTTTTACTTTACAAGGAATTTTTCATGAAAGATCTGAGCTGGTCTAACGTGCTGATGCAGTTCTCATATCTTCAGGCCATAACAGGCCTTGTACTGCTGGTTCTTGCCAATTTATACCTGGAGTTCTATCACAATTCCGCTGCCCGGCAGAAAAAGAAATGGCCGCTCCCCAGTTTATAAAAAGAGGAGAAGCAAGCCGCCTCTCCTCTTTATCCCTAACTTAACCTTCCTAATTCATTATTTTGAGTTTTTCTCAAACTTCAATTCTACAATCGCAGCTTTCTGAGCGGGTGAATAAGTTTTAAGTTCTGTAGCCTGTTTCGTTTTTTCAGGAGCAGGGCTCTCTACAACGGGTATCGAAACCGGAAGCAGATTTTTTGCATCAGTCACTTTATTTCCCTCTGCAAATGATGTAAAGACGATAGTTGTACTTAGTGCAGCTACTGCTATAATGGATTTAATTGAATTTTTCATAGTCATTTCATTTTTTGTGTCTTGTCTTTGTCTTAATGACAATACAAAAGTAACCTCCATTCTCGCTTTATTTATAGAATATGTTTCAAACGGATTCTAAATATGTCGAATGGCAAATAGAGTTGATGAATTTATTTGATCTCATTTTCAACCACTTAATCAAAACTAATACTCCAAAACGCCCTTAAATAGTCCAAATTTCAAGTATTTTAAAAGTACAATAAACATGTTTTGTCAAACCCCATTTTCACCTAATATCAGCAATGAAAAACCAAGAAAAACGAATTTTTCCAATCCGAGACCAAATGACTGATTCCATGTGTGTTATATATAAATTTAACAACTTTTTATTGTAGCTTTTAATAAAAGGGCAACACAGAATGTTCTTGACTAAAATTACCCGTCTGACAGAATTTTATTCACAAAATCAATCTCATCTTCATTCACCTGATGACCGAAATTCGGATACAGCCGCACCTTCACATCGGCTCCCATCTTCCTGAACACCTCTCCGCTTTCAACTACCCTTTCCTTGGGAATATGAAAATCGGTATCACTGCAACCCAGGAAAACCGGAGTCTCGCCGAAAGAGCCCTGATAATCCCTGGCGGTTCCATCCGGACCGATCAGCCCGCCGCTCAATCCAAAAATACCCCCGAAAACATCAGCATTCCGCGCTGCGAATTCCAATGACAAACAAGCTCCCTGCGAAAAGCCCAGCAGGTATATATCCTTTTTATTAAACCCGTATTCGGTTTGCAGCTGAGCAACCAGCTCTCCAATTACGCCAAGTGCCGATGAAAGTCCGGGCTCATTCTGCTCCATCGGCGCAAGGAAGGAATAGGGATACCACGACCCTCCCGTTGCCTGTGGAGCAACATAAGCCATTTTCTCCGCTTTGAAATGATCCGAAAGAGACAAAATGCTCTGCGCACTCGCTCCTCTTCCGTGGATCATGATCATCACTTTATCCGCTTCATCCAGCGGAAACCCTTTGGTTACAACATTATTTGCGTTATGCATATCATCCTGATCTAAGATTAAACCGGGGAGTGAACCACTGCCACTCCCCACTTCCATTATTTTGCTATTGCGACAATCGGTGGCAGGCCTGCTTCAATTTTTTCTCTTCTTGGCTCGTACCATTCAGGCAATTTCAGGGCACTTCCCAGTTCCGTCACTTTTTCATCCACTGCAAAGCCAGGAGGATTCGTCGCGATCTCAAATAATATTCCGCCTGGTTCGCGGTAATAAATACTGTGAAAATAATTCCGGTCCAAAACTTCCGTCGGATTAAACCCTGCACCGAAGAGATTCTCCCTTATTTCAAGTTGTGTTTCATCCGTTTCAGTGGCAAATGCTATATGGTGTACCGAACCCGCTCCCTGCAAAGCCCTGACATCTTTGGGAGATCTTAAAACATCTACATACGAACCGGGTCCGCCATTGGGTGCTTCAAATCTGAACAGATCAGTCTCCTCCGCGATCAGTTTATGCTGCATGACGTCTGTAAGCAGAGAAACAGTCCTGTCTACATTAAATTCATTCAGGGTTGCTGTGTAAAAGCCACGAACGGAATACTCTGCCGGAATTTTTCCGTTATCCCAGCCCGGCCTTTTATCAATACCGTTAGCAACGAGCTCTACACCCATACCGTCAAAATCCTCAAACCGCAGATAACTTTCATTAAATCGCTGATAAGGACCTGCAAAGGGTACTCCAAAGTGAGTCAGCCTGTCCATCCAGTAACTCAAAGAAGCAGTAGGGATAGAAAACGCGGTATAGGTTAGCTGCCCGCCACCCTTACGTCCACGCTGAAGACCTGCATAAGGAAAAAAGGTAAGGATAGAACCAGGAGAACCTGTTTCATCGCCATAATATAAATGGTATACATCAGGAGCATCAAAATTGATCGTCTTTTTAACCATCCTCAGCCCTAAAACTCCTACGTAAAAATCTACATTGCGCTGTGCGTCACTTGCCAGTGCGGTGATATGGTGCAAGCCATTTATGAGCGTTTTCATGTTATTTGAATTTATATGTTGTTACATTTAATGTATATACATGTATTTATTACAATAAGTTCACAGAACGGAATTTTATTTAAAAATTTTGACCGAACCGGAAAATCGGGTAACTGCGAATCAGAATAAATGTAGCCGATCCCGTTTAATTAACCGACTTACAGGAAATGAATATCAAGGTAATAAGGAGAATTGGCCGCCGTGTACCTTTAGCCATCAAATCATGTACACTACATCAAAATCGTATCCTATGAGCTCCCGTCGCGATTTTATTCAAAAATTATCATTTGGTTTTGGACTGACAGCAATTTCTGATCTGACGTTCCGCCCGGACAATCCACCTGCCTTCCGTCCGGCAGACAAGCAGCTACGCGTCGCCCTGATGGGCCTGGGAGGGTACGCCAACATTGTAGCCAAGGCTATGCAGGATTGTAAAATGGCAACCATTGCCGGCATCGTATCGGGAACGCCCTCGAAAATAGAAACCTGGAAGCAGAAATATAATATTCCGGATAAGAATATCTACAATTATGAAACGGTAGGTGAACTCAAGAACAATCCCGACATTGACCTCGTTTATATTACCACACCCAATTCGTTGCATCACAAGCACGTGCTACAGATTGCAGCAGCGGGCAAAAATGTGCTATGTGAAAAACCCGTGGCCGACAACGCCAAACAGGCAAGAGAAATGATTGCCGCCTGCAAAAAAGCGAATGTCAGGTTTTACATTGGCTACCGTTTACATTTTGAACCCCATACCAAAGAAGTGATCCGGATGCGGGAGGCCGGGGAATTCGGTAAAATTATGCACGTCAACAATTATATGGGCTTCAAAATTGGCGACCCTACACAATGGCGGTTAAAAAAAGCGCTTGCCGGAGGTGGTGCGCTTATGGACGTTGGCGTTTATTCTCTTAACGGTGCGCGCTACGCTACCGGCGAAGAGCCTGTTTGGGTAACCGCTCAGGAAACAAAAACAGATCCTGTGAAATTTGCTGAAGTAGACGAAACCATTCTTTTTCAGCTTGGCTTTCCAAGCGGCGCCATTGCCAACTGCGGATGTACCTATAATTTCAACAATACGGAGCGCCTTTATATCAATGGCGACAAGGGTTTTGCCGAGCTGAGCCCTGCGTTTGGTTATGGCCCCATTAAAGGGCGCACACATCTTGGACCGCTGAACCAGCCTGTTGTTATGCATCAGACACTTCAGATGGACGGCATTGCTGATATTATCCTCAACAACAAGCCCGATCCACACGTCACAGGCGAAGAAGGATTAAAGGATATGATTGTAATTGATGCGATTTATGAGTCGATCAGGAAGGGAGGAGCAAAAATATTTATCAATAAATAACTAATGTTTTTGACGCCATTGTAGTACTTCTTTGATATTTATTTTTTTTATCCGAACTTAACAGCTACTTTTCATCAAACTTCAAACAGGACATGAAAAAGCTTTTATCCGCTATCATAGTAGTACTTATTTTTGGTACCGGGTGTACTCAAAAAGAAACAGAACCCGAAAAAACATCGCCGGTGGATAATACCTTCCGTGTAATCGGCTATATTCACACCACCGACAATGTTGCAACCGCCCTGAATGCTATTGATCTCTCCAAACTTACCCACATTAACATTGCCTTCATTAACCCCGACGCACAGGGTACCCTCA
This sequence comes from Dyadobacter sp. CECT 9275, assembly GCF_907164905.1. NCBI lineage: Bacteria > Pseudomonadati > Bacteroidota > Cytophagia > Cytophagales > Spirosomataceae > Dyadobacter > Dyadobacter helix. Next base: position 2,230,505 of record NZ_CAJRAF010000002.1, read on the forward strand.
CGGGGACGGCAAATCTGAAAGCAGCTGCTGACCTGCTGCACAGCAAGGGCATAAAGGTAATGGCATCCATAGGCGGAGGAAACGCTCCTTCTTACTATTCCTCCTTTCTGACGGGGGAAAAACAACAAAAATTCATTGATGAACTGGTCAAGCTGGCCGTAGACAATAACCTGGATGGTATTGATGTTGACCTGGAGGGAAATCTTATCGATGCCAACTACGAAAGCTTTGTTACCGCTCTGGCAACTGCACTCAGAGCACAAAACAAACTTGTTACAGCCGCCATTGCTACGGTTTATGCGCAAAACCTGACGGATAAAGCACTTTCCCAGTTTGACTTTGTAAATTTAATGTCCTACGACAAAACCGGCCCCTGGAAACCCTCTGAGCCAGGACAGCATGCGCCATTTGAAATGGCACAAACAGATCTGGAATACTGGACCGGTACACGCGGCCTGGCAAAGGAAAAAATTACCCTGGGTGTACCATTTTATGGATACGGCTTTGGAGCAGGCGCACCTGAAAGTATGAGTTTTAAGGATCTTGTTGCGTTTTACCCAGGAGCGGCCAATATAGATATGGTCAATATTGCTGGCGGAAGCTTTTATTACAACGGTATCCCAACCATTAAAAAGAAAACGGCATTGGCAGTGGAGAAAGCGGGCGGGATTATGATCTGGCAGATCCTTCAGGATGCCCCTGTACCCTATTCTCTTTTGAATACCATTGATGCTGAGATCAAAGCGCAGTGAAATAAGCTGTAGTTACACCTGAATTCGCTTCTGATAATCCCGAAATTTAACTGGGGAATCCCTCATTATGCAACATGGCAACCGGAGAGATCAATCCGGTTGCCGTTTTTAATTTTTAAGTATGTTTTTCACAATCGCCACTTTGTACTGAAAACCGGAATAACTATCCGCCCTGCTTATCAATGACATTCATGCATTTCAAAACCCGGATTATGAAAATGATTGCGCTACCGGCGCTGTCTCTTCTGCCCACCTTAGCTTTATCTCAGATAATGGATACCCGATCAATTGTTGCCCCAGGTGCCCAGGTTGAAAAACTTGGGGATGGTTTTAGCTTTACCGAAGGCCCCGTCGCTGATCAGACAGGCAATGTATTTTTTACAGATCAACCCAATAACAAAATCATTCGATGGGATGCCGTTACGGGGAAATTCTCTGTTTTCTCTGATGCCGCCGGACGGTCTAACGGCATGTATTTTGACAAAAAAGGGAACCTGATAACCTGTGCTGACGAAAATAACCAGATATGGTCCTTTGATAAAAACGGAAAAGCGACGGTACTTGTGAAAGATTATGACGGGAAACTTCTCAACGGTCCTAACGACCTCTGGATTGCACCCAATGGTGGCATGTACCTGACCGACCCACTCTACAAAAGAGATTACTGGAAGCGAGATCCGGCTATGCAACAGGATGGTGAACATGTTTATTACCTGAGCCCCGACCATCAAAAACTTACCCGGGTGGATGACCAGCTGAAAAAACCCAATGGCATTATTGGTACTGCTGACGGCAAAAAGTTGTTCGTAGCAGACATTGGCGCTGGCAAAACCTATGTTTACGATATTAACAAAGACGGCACGCTGGCCAATAAAAAACTCTTTGTTGAAAAAGGCTCAGACGGAATGACGCTAGACGCGCAGGGGAACCTCTACATCACCGGAGACGGCGTTACGGTTTTTGACAAAACTGGTGAAAAAATCGCTCATTTTCCTGTACACAAGGGCTGGACAGCCAATCTCTGTTTTGCAGGTAAAAACCGGGATATACTTTTCATCACTGCCGAAAAAGCGGTATATGGTCTCAAAATGAAAGTAAAGGGTTTAAAATAATCCGGTGCAGATGGATTTAACAAAACGATCTGTCCTTAACCATATCAGACAATACACCTTCTGGTTCCGTTCTGTTCCTCAAACGAATAGGATGGAGATAGCTGCTTTATAATCTTATCATACCGCTTAAGGCAGATTGGACGAATTCCCGGTCTTATCCTGTTTATGAAGCAGGATAAGGCTTTTTATGACTTCATAAATTATTTACCGGCCTTGTTTACTATTGCTGCTGTATGTATGTTTACCATCATACTATTATAACCGTTTCCGGGAAACGCCGTTTCAGGTTTTCTTTGGAATATTTGACCCTCGTTACCATATTTTAAGCCTTTCATGAAATCTGTCAGCCTAATCAGTAAAATCCGCTCAACTTCGTTTTACCTATTTCTCAAGCAGCGGCTTACCTTTGATCGATTAGTTCTGATAGGATGCGTACTTCTGTTTTTACCCAAAATTTTTAGTGAACCTACAGGAGCGGGAATGGATGGTTCCTGGACCATGAGCATCAATATGGCGCTGCATAAAGGCCTTACTTTTGGGCGGGAGTGGGTTTTCACTTTTGGGCCATTGGGTTTTCTGAGTACCCGACAGGACCTGTATGTTGGCCGGTTACCCTTCCTGATATTCGATATCTTCTGTGTCTGTATCCTGATCTATGTACTGAGTTATGCTTTAAAGAAAATCAAAGATCCCGTCAAGTGCCTGGTCATACCCTATCTGCTGGTTATGACTGCCCATAATTCCGAAATCAACTTTTCTTTATTCACGCTTCTGATTTTCCTCATATTCCATTCCCATACCGAAAAAAGCAACGTATCTCTGCTACTTGCCACTTTCATGTCAGTTTTATCCTTTTTTGTCAAGTTCAATCTGGGACTGATTTCCAGTATTGTTTTGTATGGCTATATGTTATACGAGACGGTTTTGGACCGGGGCAAAGCTAAAAAAAACCTGCTCTTCTTTACGGTACACGTCGTACTTATAGCCATACTTTGCCGGTTTTTGCATGTTGATTTAATCGGCTATATCAAGGGCGGCCTTCATGTCATCAACAACTACAATGATGCCATGTTTACCTCTCCCTACGATTTCCGACGGTATTTTTATTTCAATGCGGGGCTTGCCATCGTGATTATCTTGGCAACGGCGGTGACGGTTATCGGAAGCCTTCCGCTGCTATGGAAAACACGTTTCGACCGATTCATTATTCTTGTTACAATGCTGGCTCTGTACCTTGGCTTCAAACAGGGTTTTACACGTTACTCCTCCTCAGGGATGCCTTACTTCTTTTTTTACGGCGCTTTTTTCGTTGGTATTGCCTATCTCTTCATCGGCCACCAACAATTAAAAAACCGCTTTGGGACCTTGTTCGGCGTTTTCATTTTCATCTCTCCTTTTGTGAGTACCGGACTGGGACTGTCGTTTAATAAAATTACATTTCCTTACCAGAATCTCATTTTTCAGAATCCTTCTCAACGCATTACTTCTGAAATAAAAATAAAGGCCCAATACCAAATCGATCCTGCTATAACAAACAGAATGAAGGGCAAAACGGTGGATGCATTCCCTTTTGAAATTGCCTATGTACTTTACAACGGACTGGACTATAATCCCAGACCGGCGATACAGTCGTACCAGGCCTACAATGATTACCTGACCACGCTTAACTACAACAAGTATATCTCTGCTTCGGCCCCGGATTATATCATTTATGAAGTGGGGCCTTCTACGGATCGGTTCAGGTATGCCTTCTGGTCTGATGCCAAAAGTACAATGGCCATTCTTAGGAATTACGATTATGACACTACAACAATATCCAACGACACGCTTCAGATATTAAAAAAACGGGAATTGATCAAACCGCTGAAAATATCAGATCGCCGAAATATTACGGCTTCACTCGGGAAGGAAATCCAGGTATCTGATAAAGGCAAACTTACCTGGATGAAAGCAGAAGTCAACTATTCTGTTTGGGGTAAACTCAGAAGGATACTGGCTCAACCTCCCATTCTGTTGGTAGAAGCCACTTATGAAGATGGACATAAGGAGATCATCAAAGGAATTGTGTCGGAACTTAAAGCAGGGGTGTTTTTAAAAGATGTACATACCGAGGCGCAGGGAGCACATTTTGTAAAAACCCGCGGCGATGCCCCATCCATTACCAAGCTTCGTTTTACGGGTTCCACCCTCGACTTCGCTCAAGATATTAACATTTCCCTGGAAGATGTTTCCTTTGAATAGATCCTGCCGATCATTGGATTTTGTGGTCTGATGCTTACATCCGAACGAAAATTCCCTTCTGGCTTGCTGCCCGCTGTCCTGACACAGCATGCAATAAGCCTTTATGAACCCATCTCTGCCCGTTATACTATTTAAGTCTTCAGATCGTTAAAATGGTTCAGCATCTATCGGTACATGCGTCTATTCTCTACACTGATCATTTTTCTGGTTTCGTTATCGGCTTTTGCTCAGGATCGCATTACACTCAGCGGGTTTGTAAAAGAACAAGGCAGCCGTGAGTTATTGCCTGGTGTAAATGTTTTTATACAGAATACACCACATGGCACCGTCACCAATACCTATGGTTTTTATTCACTCACAGTACCTGCCGCCGATTCTGCCACCATTTCCTTTTCTTTTGTAGGTTATGAACGTAAGGATTACAGGATCCTGCTGAACAGGGATACTCAGATCGATGTTTTTTTAACAACGATTAACCAGCTGGAAGAAGTGGTTGTTTCAGCCAGACGGCAGGAAGATTATGTCAGTCGCTCAGCGCAGATGAGCCAGGTGGAAATCCCCATTCAGCAGATCAAAAAAATACCTGCCTTCCTGGGAGAAAAAGATGTGCTGAAGGTATTACAGCTGATGCCGGGAGTGCAAAAAGGTACTGAAGGGCAAACCGGTCTGTATGTACGCGGCGGCGGCCCCGACCAGAACCTGATCATACTGGATGACGCCGTAGTCTACAACGCCAGCCATTTATTCGGTTTTTTTTCCATTTTTAACAGTGACGCACTTAAGAGTGTGGAACTCACCAAAGGTGGTTTTCCGGCCCGTTACGGAGGCAGACTTTCTTCGGTACTCGAAATGAACCTGAAGGAAGGAAGTAAAGAAAAATTACACGCCGAAGGGGGGATCGGCCTGATTTCCTCCCGCCTGACATTGGAAGGACCGCTCGCTCATAAAAAAGCCTCTTTTCTGATATCCGGAAGAAGAACGTATATTGATTTCCTGGCAAAACCTCTTATCGCCAGCCAGCAGCGGGGTGATGACAGCCAGGTGAAACCGGGCTATTATTTTTATGATCTCAATGCCAAGCTCAATTATGATTTGGGTACCAAGGACAAACTTTATCTGAGCGGATATTTCGGTAGGGATAATTTTTATGCCAACGAAAAAAGCTCAACCTCCACCAACCGTGCCGGGCTTGACTGGGGAAATGCAACAGCTACGCTACGCTGGAACCATCTTTTGAACCAAAAACTCTTTGTCAATACCTCCTTTATCTTTAGCAATTTCAGGTTTGGGGTGGATAGTTACTCCAATGATTCCGACGCCTCCTCCACCGACGAGTTCAGCCTCCGGTACGACAGCCGTATCCGTGACCTGGGGGTAAAAGCAGATTTTGACTTCTACCCTTCCACCAAACATGCAGTCAAATTTGGAGGACAGGCTACTTTTCATCGCTTTGTTCCCTCAGCTCTGGCCATTTCGGGATCCTTTATTGATGATCCGATCAAACGATCCGTTAAACCTGTCAGTACGGTCGAAACAGGCTTGTATATTGAAGATACCTGGCAGCCACTGGACATTCTGAAAATCAACGCAGGTTTCAGGGTAAGTTCGTTTGAAACCGAAACCAAAACTTATGTCCGTCCCGAACCTCGCTTTTCCGCTGCACTCCGGCTTGCCCGAGATTTTTCCTTCAAGGCCTCCTATGCTCAGATGAACCAATACGTCCACCTCTTATCCAATACAGGGCTGGGCCTGCCGACCGATTTGTGGGTACCTACCACGGACAAAGTAAAACCCCAGCAATCCCAGCAGGTAGCGGTTGGTTTTGCGAAAGACTTGGACCGCCCCGCGCTCACACTCACGCTGGAAGGATATTACAAGGATATGACCCATATCCTCAATTACAAGGAAGGCTCGTCCTTTCTGAGTGTCAGCGGGGAAAATGCAAACGAATTAAGCTGGGAGAACAATGTAACCGCCGGGCGAGGCTGGTCCTACGGCACAGAGTTTCTTATCCAGAAAAAGGCAGGCCGCTTGTCTGGCTGGATCGGTTATACCTTGTCCTGGACATTATGGAAATTCCCCGAACTTAATTTCGGCAAAACCTTCTACCCCCGTTACGACCGGCGACACGATTTGTCCATTGTGGGGATATATGAGATCAACAAAAGAATTACGCTTTCTGCAACCTGGGTTTACGGAACGGGCAACGCACTTACACTGCCGGTATCCCGATACTCGGGTATAAGTGACAGCTTTACAACCATTACCAATGCCGAAGGCAAAACGGTCATAAACTGGAACGGCCCCAAAGTGACCGAATATGGAGAAAAGAACAGTTACCGTGCCGAACCGTATCACCGGATGGACGTTGCCATCCAGTTTCATAAGAAAAAAAAGCGACACGAAAGAACCTGGGAGTTTGGTCTCTATAACGCATATAACCGGCGCAATCCTTTTTTCTATGATATTGAAGAGAAAAAAAAGGAGAATGGTGCGTCCCAAAACGTTTTAAAGAGATACTCCCTTTTCCCGGTACTGCCCTCTTTCAGTTATAACTTTAAATTTTAGATCTGTTATCATGAAACTGGCTCCCTACCTGCTGTTATTTCTGGTGATACTTTCCGGTTGCGAATCACTGGTTACCGAGGTACCCAATGCTGAACTGCCCAGTACCGAATCCAAGCTGGTTGTTCAATGTTTTATTTCCCCACAGACCACCAGGATCAATGTTACCGTCAGCGAATCGGTCCCACTGTTTGGGGAATCGGATGCGCAGGGAAACGTAATTGACAATGCCACGGTTAAAATTTCGGACGGCACCAGGGAAATCATCATTCCGTACGATCCGGCAAGCCTGCTTTATACCATTGACAAACCACCGTTTCAGATCGTGCCTAACGGGCGCTATACACTGACGGTAACGGACGGTAAACGCACCGCAACAGGCACTTGTACGGTGCCTCAGAATCAGGCGCTTATTAAAAGTTATGAAATAGATACTGTATACAATCACGACTATCCGGGCGATACTGCGGTTAAAGTAAAAATGACCTGGGGAGATATCCCCGGACAGGCCAATTACTACAGAGTAAGGGCATCCATGTATGTGGAATATACCATTGCCAGAGGTACCACCCTCGAAAATTTAACAAGACAAAGAGTGAGAAACCGGTTTTCCTTTGACTGGGATGATACCATTGGCCGAAACAATTTCCAGAGTGACGTCAACCTGGACGGAGAGACTTTTGATTCGCCATCGGGCTATGTTTCCATGCCAACTACCGCTGTTTACGATTTCGGAAACGGGAACAAGTTTGTAGTGAGGCCCAATTGGAAAATACTCTCGATCAGCTTTTTCGTGCTCAATACTGACGAAGCCTATTACAAATATCATCGTTCGCTCGAACTCAGGGGAAATGGTGAAAATCCTTTTGCCGAACCAACCATCATCTATAACAACATTGCCGGCGGACTGGGATGTTTTGCCGCTTACAATAGCTCGGTACTGGTATATCAACCCTGACCATTTCCGATTCCTTAATTCCACAATCTGAGTGATTCTGAGTTAAAATATGGTCAGATAGAACCGTATTCCTAAGGATAACTACAGTCCGCAATTCCCTTCATTTTCATTTACAAACCACTGATTTTCAGCAAAATAAATACTTTCTATTTGTACTGTATGGGTATACCCTACCTGTCGCCCGCTTCACGGCAAATTCTTATTTTATACAGCTGCATCATCCGCGGGCAGGGCATAATTTTTGAGTATATCACATTCAAAAAGGCTTCTCTCACTGAAATACAGGAAAAGCCATGTTAAAACGCTTAAACTGATATCGTCATGAATTTATCTGAAAATAGAACGGAACAAGAGCCAAATATGAATCCCGAACATCAGAATATCAACGAACCGGATACGCTGATTGAAAGACTGGAAGAGCTCAAAGAAAGAGGTTTCACCTACGACTTTAATCTGACCGCGCACGCCCTCGAAGTACACAAAGGCGACGGCATCAGCCTTACCTTGTCGCCTGATGATTTCAACATCGTTGAAGTTTATCGTTTCGAAGGCATGAGTAACCCCTCAGATACTTCAATCCTTTATGCCATTGAGTCCTGCGACGGGTTGAAAGGTACACTGGTGAGCAGTTATGGCGTTTATGCTGATGCCATGTCCAACGAAATGATCCGGAAACTGGATACCAGAAGCACGCTTATCATTCACCACGACGATGAAAGTACGGGTAATTCGCAGACGTCCGATACCCCTTAGCCCGATTCTGAAACACAGGGTATCCTGGCGCTATTCGTCTTTCGTGGCCCGTACTGGCGCCAGGATTTACTGGTATACGCAAATTTTGCAAGAATATAAATTGCCGCCATTGACTGGTATGCCCATAAACCATATCTTACGGATACGAAACAGAATTACTGCTGATGTTATCTATTAGCTAACTTTAGGCCAAAATTACACTTATGGAATTTATCGAATTAACGGAAGACCTGATCAAATCTGTGGAACAGAAATCTGCTGGTCAACCCTATCCTTATCTGGTCAAAAACCTAAAAGAGGCAGGTGTTGACAATTATGTAGTGAAAGTTGGCAACCACAAAACCACTTATACATCCATAAATAGTGAGAAACTTATTATTCCGGGAGATATTCCGGAAATCGAATGTGCCGAAACATTTGAACTTGAGAATGTAAAAGCAGCCGTTAAGCGCACACAGGATGGTATTACCGACTACGTTACCTTTCTGAGGGAACTGGGAGCAGCGGGTATACATAGCTATGTGGCAGACCTGTCGGGGATGAAAGTAATCTACCAGGGCCCTAATTCGGAGTACGAATATGAGGAGGTTATTCCCGAAGTATAAAAAAGGCTTCTCAGAAAAGGAGCCTTTTTCGCATTTCCTGGAGGTGATTGTCCGTAAAATCAAGATGGCTCACAAAACGGATCAGGCCTTTCCCAAAAGTGACAGCCAGGATCCCTTTTGCCGCAAGCTGATTGATGAAATCCACTGCTGGCATTTCAGGAACAAGCCGCACAATGACGATATTAGTATCTATAGGGAAAATCTCCTGCACTTCGGGTTTAGACTTTAAAATATTCCCGATTTCCCTGGCTCTGATGTGATCTTCCTTTAATCTGTCTACGTGATGATCCAGGGCGTATATACCGGCGGCAGCCAGAAAACCAGCCTGCCGCCAGCCGCCGCCCATTACTTTCCTGAAACGCCTGGCTTTTGCAATCATCTGACGGGTACCTAAAAGCAAAGATCCTACCGGACATCCCAATCCCTTTGACAGACAGATACTGATACTCTCAAATACTGCACCGTACTGCTGCGGTGTTTCTCCGGTTTCCACAAGCGCATTAAAAAGGCGGGCGCCGTCTAAGTGTAAAGGTATTCCATGATCTAAACAAACTTTACGGATCTCTTTCACTTCCTGAAAGTCATAATAACAACCACCCCCCTTGTTCATGGTATTCTCCAGAGATACCAACCGGGTAACCGTCGCGTGGATATCATCTGCGGGGCTGATCGCCTCTTTCACCTGAGCTGCGCTGATCCTGCCCTTATCTCCGCTCAGAAGTTTGACAGATGAAAAAGCGTTCAGCATAATCCCTCCACCTTCATAGAGGTAGATATGTGAATTTTGGTCACAGATCACATCACTTCCCGGCTGCGTATGCACCCTGATCGCCAATTGGTTGGTCATGGTTCCCGACGAACAAAAAAGAGCCTCTTCCATACCAAACATTGCCGCTGCCTTTTCCTGCAGAGCTTTTACAGTGGGGTCATCGCCGAATACATCATCCCCTACCTCTGCCTCCCACATAGCCTGTTTCATTTCAAGGGTGGGTTTTGTGACCGTGTCGCTGCGTAAGTCTATGATCATTTTACTTAAAGGTATAGGATGACATATCGCATCCTGCTATTTTTAACTTTTGAATATAATCTATTTCAAGCGTATGAAAAAAATCTCTCTGCTGCTGCTAACCCTTATATCCCTTCCTGTTCTTGCACAAAACGGGGTGGTAAAGGAAAGCGTTAAGATCAAAAGTGAAATACTGGGTAAGGAAATGAAATATAACATATACCTCCCCGCTGATTATGAGAAAACCAACCGGAGTTATCCAGTTTTATATCTCCTGCATGGATATTCCGATGACGAAACGGGCTGGACACAGTTTGGAGCCGTAGAACATATTGCCGACAAAGCCATTGCCGGCGGAGATGCTCCGCCGATGATCATTGTGATGCCCGATGCCGGTGTCACTTTTTACATGAACAGCTACGATGGCAAAGCTAAATTTGAAGATTATTTCATCCAGGAATTTATGCCGCATATTGAAAGCACGTACCGAATCAGGCAGAAAAAAGAATTCAGGGCCGTAGCAGGCTTGTCTATGGGCGGATTCGGAACCATGCTTCTTGCCACCAAACATACCGATCTGTTTGCCGCTGCTGCACCTTTGAGCGGCGCTTTCTGGACAGATGATGAAATTGCTAATATGCCTGCAGAACGCTGGAGCAGCGTCTTTTTACCACTGTTTGGTCCGCTTGCGCAAGGCAAATCCAGACTTTCGCCGCATTGGTATGCCAATTCCATCTTCAAAATCATAGAAACTGCTCCGCTAGACAAACTGAAATCCGTAAAATATTACATTGACTGCGGTGACGATGATTTTCTGGTGAAAGGAAATATGGCGCTCCATTCGGCTCTTCTGGATAAAGCGGTTCCCCATGAGTTCAGGATACGCGACGGAGCCCATACCTGGCAATACTGGCGTACCTCCCTGCCCGAGGTTTTAAAGTTTGTGGGCCAAAGCTTTCACAGATAAACCGAATAAATTACCGAGGCCACGGATGTACCTACATTACGTACATCCGTGGCCTCCACCATTTCCCGAAGCCGGGAACCTGTTTTACTAAAGTGTTTCTTTGAGCCATCCAAAAAACTCTCTCTGCCAAACCATCGCATTTTGCGCACTCAAAACCCAGTGGTTTTCTTCCGGCAGATATAACAATTTGCTCTTAATCCCTTTTAACTGTACTGCCTGGAACGCCTGCAGGCCCTGCTCAATGGGGACGCGGTAGTCTTTTCCTCCCTGAATGATGAAAATAGGAGTTTTCCATTTGTCTACAAAATTACTGGGCGACTGGCTGAATGAACGCTGCGCAACTGCATTACCCTTTTCCCAATAGCTTCCTCCTTTTTCCCAGTTCTCAAAAAACATTTCGTCGGTGGTGCCATACATACTTCTGAAATCAAAAACACCATCATGAGAAATAAACGTTTTGAAACGGCCGTTGTGAACGCCCTCCAGGGCAAAAACCGAATATCCTCCAAAACTTGCTCCAACGCATCCGAGCCTGCTCTTATCAACATAGGGCTGCTTTGCTTCGGCATCTATCGCACTCAGATAATCCCTGATCACCTGCCCGCCCCAGTCTTTGCTTACCTGCTCATTCCACTTGGTACCGTGTCCCGGCATACCACGGCGGTTAGGCGCTACAATGATGTAACCCTGTGAAGCCATTAACTGAAAATTCCACCGAAACGAATAAAACTGGGTGAGCGGAGCCTGTGGACCACCCTGGCAGTAAAGCAAGGTGGGATACTTTTTAGAAGGATCGAAGCCCGGTGGGAAGATCACCCACACAAGCATTTTTTTCCCGTCAGTAGTCGGGACCCACCTGCGTTCAGTCCTGCACATGGCAAGCCCGCTGTAAAACTGATCATTCACGTGCGTCAGCTGTTTTATATCCCCGAACGCTATGTCAATGGTATACAATTCTATGGCATGGTTCATATCACTTCTGGCAACTACAAGCTTTCCGCCAGCCTGCCCTAAGATACCGTTTATATCAAAATCTCCCTTCGTGAGTTGAGTGATGCTAACCGCTGCCGTGGTGGAGCCCGGATAGTTAACCTTAAAAAGCTGGATGGTTCCGTTAATAGGTGCGGTAAAGAAAATCTCCCGCCCGTCCTCACTCCACTTAAAACTTTCCACATGGATATCATCCCGCTGGCCAGTCAGATTGATTTCCGCAGCACCGTTACTGACAATAATATCTTGCTTGTCCGACTCGTACCCGTCCTGTTTCATGCGCAGCCACGCCAACGTGCCCTGAGTGCTAAATGCTGGAGATACATCATATCCCTTATTGGCTTCGGTAAGATTCCGCGTAGTACCTTTTTCTATGTCATATTCATACAGATCGGTATTGGTACTGACGGTATAATCCGTGCCAAATTTTTTCTTGGTTACGTAAATCACCTTTTTGGAATCGGGGCTCCAGATAAAATCCTCGTCACCTCCGAAAGGTTTTTGCGGACAATCATACTTTTCACCGGCCATGATATCCCTGCCTTCTCCCGCTTTTCCTTTTGCATAGGGGGCTACAAAAATATGGTCAAATTTGCCGTCTTCCCAGGTATCCCAGTGGCGGTAGTTTAAGGAAGTAAATACATAAGCATTTGATTTCGGAAGATCCTTGTACTTGTCGGCCCCTGTGATATCCAGCTCTTTAACTTGCTTGCTACTGATTATATATTTGCCGTCGGCCGATATCCTGTCGTTCATCAGCAGATCTTCGGTATCCTTCATTTCTACCGCATCGCCACCACCAATCGGAATGCGATAGGTTTTGCGGTTGCTTTTATTTTCGTCAATGTCCGGAGTACTCACTGCGTATAAGACAAATTTTTTGTCCTTTGATATGCCCAGTCCCGATACACGCCCCAATTTCCAGAGGGCTTCCGGTGTCAGCAGATTTTGGGCAAAACTTCCGTTGGAAAGTATTAAAAATCCAATAGCGGCTATATATTTTTTCATGCTGATGTAGAATTGTTGATATGGATTTATAAATAAGTCTCAATTTCGGAGTTTTTCAGGACTCTGGATAATTATTGAAAATTTATTCCATTCCTCCATCCTTCCCTCTCCGGCACCTGCTTTTATAATACTTGCACCCATTCTGGAGCTTTTTGCCAAGGGTATTCCTTTTTTCTATTTTGTAAAATGAATATATTGACAAATAGCAGATCTTTTGTCCCTTACTGAACGAAAGGTGTCCAATATCGGACAACTTCGCAATGAATTATCAATACAATACATTAACTACCAGCAACTTACAAGCTATTACTTTTCTGGCAAGCTATTTGAACTATGAGGCGTAGTCAGTCATCATCACCACTCCTTATTTCCCGGAAGCCGCCACACCATGATACGAAACTATATCAAAATTGCACTCAGAAATCTTTTAAAAAACAAGGTATATACGGGCATCAACATCTTCGGCCTGGCATTGGGGCTAACGGCGTGCCTGCTTATCATCCTCTATATTTCCGAGGAGCTCAGTTTTGACAAACATCATAAAGACGCCGACAGAATTTTCAGAATTGCGACATTGGCAAAAACAAATACTTCGGTCGAATCGGAAAAATGGGTAGCCGTTGCAGGCCCTGTAGCCGGCGGACTGATCAGTGATTTTCCTGAAATTGAACAAATCACCCGAATAATGAGATTTCCAGGTTTCGACAGGATGCTTCTGAAATACGAACCGGGGGAAAAACAGTTTTATGAAACCAATGGCTATTATGCCGACTCGTCCATTTTCCAGGTTTTAACTTACGACTTCAAATATGGTGATCCTCTGAAATCTCTGCATGAGCCCAACACCCTGGTACTTTCCGAAACGTTGTCTGCCAAGTTGTTTGGCAAACAGAATCCGCTTGGCAAAGTCATCAGTATCGGGCTTCCTTTCGGTAACTTTAACTACACAGTTTCCGGCGTTTTCCGGGACAATCAGAAGTCTCACATCAATGCCCATTTTTTTCTTTCCATGCGCAACGGAGATTTAGGTGGCTGGGTAGACAGCCAAGGGAATTGGGCCACCAATAACCTGTTTCATACCTACATAAAGCTTCGGGCAGGTTCGGATGCTCACGCCTTTGAGGCAAAACTCCCCGCCTTTATGGCCCGTCATGCGGCAGCCGACCTGAAAGCGCTGGGTATTTCAAAAAGTTTCTTTCTCCAGCCCCTTCGGGATATTTATCTCAGATCCAATTTTGACAACGAGCTTTCCCCCAACGGAAGCATGACATATCTCTACATATTTGGTTCAATAGCCGCATTTCTGCTGCTGATCGCCTGCATTAATTTCATGAACCTCAGCACTGCCCAATCCGAAAAACGTGCCAGAGAAGTCGGCATCCGCAAAGTAATGGGAGCAGTTAAGACATCGCTGATTTATCAGTTTTTGGGAGAGTCGCTTGCGATGGCCCTTTTCGCCCTGGTACTTGCTGTAGTTTTCATCCGGTTGTTTCTCCCTGTCTTCAATAATCTTACCAATAAGAGTTTATCCCTCTCTCAAAACACTGGTTTTATTGGCTGGATAGCCGCAGTAACATTACTGACGGGCTTATTGGCCGGGCTGTACCCGGCATTTTACTTATCCTCCTTCAAACCGGCAAGTGTACTCAAAGGAAAATTAAGGAACAGCTTTTCTGCCGTCATGTTACGCAAGGGGCTGGTCGTTTTTCAGTTTACCATCTCCATCATACTCATTTTGGGTGCAATGGTCATAGGACGGCAACTGTCGTTCATCCAGCATCAGAACCTGGGATTTGACAAAGATCAGCAGATTATTATTCCGCTTAAAAGCGCCCAGTCTGCCCATAATTTCGGGGTACTCAAAGACGAAATTTCCAGCTTGCCAGACGTCGTTTCCGCCTCGAGTGGCTCCATTTATCCGGGTATTGAAACTGTTGAAGATTTGCTTTTTTATCCCGAACATAAAAGTATTCACCAAGCAACCGATATTCATTTTGCAGCTGTTGAGAATGACTATATCGAGACACTAGGTCTGAAAATTATTTCAGGGCGAGGTTTTTCCAAACAATTTACTGCCGATTCCAACAGTATCATCCTCAATGAAACAGCCGCGAAGGAGCTGGGGTTTAATGTAAAAACGGCAGTTGGAAAAACAATCTATTGCGAGTTAATGAACAAACGTTTAGGGATGCAGATCGTTGGCGTTGTGCAAAACTATAATTATGAGAGTTTGCATAAGGAAATCAAACCCTTCGGTCTGACCACTACCATCGGAGATAAACACCAGTATTTCATCACTCGCGTCAAGACCCAGGAATACAGCAAGTTAATTACAGATTTTGAACAGATATGGAAAAAACTCAATCCTGACACGCCATTTACCTACTCATTTCTTGATCAGGATTTTGGTAATAACTACGAAAAAGAACATAGGACGGGGCGTATCGTCATTTATTTTACGCTGATCGCCATCGTCATTGCCTGTCTGGGATTATTCGGACTGGCCACATTTTCGGCTGAACAACGTACCAAGGAAATTGGTGTGCGCAAAGTACTGGGTGCTTCTGTTTTGAATGTGGTGGGCTTGTTATCCAAAGATTTCATTGTACTGATATTCATAGCGATGGGGATTGCCGCACCCGTTGGTTGGTATACCATGAACCGGTGGCTGGAAGGCTTTGCTTACAAAATCGGTATCGAATGGTGGATGTTTGTAACGGTGGGTATGCTGGCTGTCGGTATCGGATTGCTGACGATCAGTTTCCAAAGCATTAAAGCCGCGCTGATGAACCCTGTAAAAAGTTTAAAAATGGAATAAAGGGAAAGAGGAGGAAGGAAGAAAGGGACAAAACCTTCTCCACTTTCCCTTTATTCCCTCCCCCCTTTCCTCCATCCTCCATCAAACCAACAGGCTATGTTAAAAAACTATTTCAAAATTGCGTTTCGTAACCTCCTGAAAAACAAAGGTTATTCTGCCATTAACATTGGTGGCCTTGCTGTGGGAATGGCGGTTGCCATGTTGGTTGGGCTGTGGGTATATGATGAATTATCATTTAATAAATACCACAAAAACTATGATCGCATTGCTTTGGTAAATCAGAACCAGGTTTTGGAAAATGAAATCCACAGTACTGCCTCAGTTCCTTTTCCATATGTTCACGAACTCAAAACCAATTACGCTGAGTATTTCAAACATATTGTTCCGTCTACATTCAGAACAGAGGCGATCCTGAGAGCCGGAGACATTATGTTAGCGAAGAATGGTCTGTTTGTGGGGGCGGAAGCTCCTGAAATGTTTTCACTGAACATGGTAAAAGGCTCGCGGGATGCATTACAGGATCAGCAGTCGATTTTACTGTCGGAATCTGCTGCCAGGGCTTTGTTTGGAAAAACAGATCCCATGGATAAGCTGATCAAGCTGGACACCGACAATGACTTGAAAGTTGCCGGTATTTATGAAGATATTCCGCAAAATTCACAACTTCAGGATCTTCATTTCCTTGCTTCCTGGGACTACTTTGTAGCTAAGAATCCATATATGTCCAAAAAGCAATGGGATAACCATACCCTGCTGATGTATGTTGAAATAAAACCTGAAACCAGCTTTGCCAAAGTTTCTGCTGCGATCAGGGATTCGGAAATTAAAGTGATCAGAAACATGGATAATATGAAGCATGAAGCTGCAACCAAGCCGCAGATGTGGCTTCATCCTATGAAAAACTGGCATTTATATTCAGAATTCAAGAACGGGATTGCTGCAAGCGGGCCAGTTCAATACGTATGGCTGGTTAGCCTGATTGGCTTTTTCGTGCTGCTCCTCGCCTGTATCAATTTCATGAATCTGAGTACGGCCCGATCCGAAAAACGAGCCAAAGAAGTGGGTATTCGTAAAGCCATTGGTTCCTTTCGCGTACAATTGATAGGACAGTTTTTTACGGAATCGTACCTGGTTGTTTTTATATCCTTCGGCATCGCACTGGGGCTGGTTCAGGTATCTCTAACATGGTTTAATGAGTTGTCGGCCAAACAAATGACCGTGCCCTGGAACAATACATACTTTTGGCTTTTTAACCTGAGTTTTATACTAATCACCGGATTACTGGCTGGCAGTTATCCAGCTCTTTATTTAACTTCCTTTAAACCGGTTAAAATACTGAAAGGCACTGCGGTACAATTGGGCCGTTATGCATCTTTACCAAGACAGGTGCTGGTTGCCATTCAGTTTACGGTTTCGATTACCCTTGTGATTTGCACAATTATCATTTACAGCCAGGTACAGTTCGCCAAAAACCGGCCGATTGGCTATTCCCGGAATGGTTTGATGATGATCACGATGAAATCGGATGATTTTTACAAAAAGTCTGATTTAATAACAAATGAGCTGAAAAACACTGGTGTAGTCGAGGAAGTAGCATTATCTCAAAGTCCAGTAACGGATGTTTGGTCTTCTAATGACGGTTTTACCTGGAAAGGAATGACAAACGCAAATTCTCCTAATTTCAGTACTTTGACGGTCTCGACTGAATATGCTAAAACAGTAGGCTGGCAGTTCGTTGCCGGGCGAAATTTTTCAAAAGAGCTCGCTTCCGATTCTTCAGGTTTTGTGATCAATGAAACCGCAGCAAAGTTGTTTGGATTCAAACAAGCTGTCGGAGAGCAGGTATCCTGGAAAAGTCAATGGATGACCAACAATATTCAAAAACAATTTACCATTTTGGGTGTTGTAAAAGATATGGTCATGGAGTCACCTTTCGAACCAATTGCTCCCACGGTTTTCTTTTTGTCCGGCGGTGCCAACTGGATTAATATCAAAATCAATCCGGCCGTAAGTAGCAATGCGGCCCTTCCGAAAATAGAAGCGGTTTTCCGGACCTTAACACCAACAGTACCCTTTGAATACAAATTCGCTGATCAGGAATACGATGCCAAGTTCCGTGCAGAAGAAAGGACAGGAAAGCTGGTCAGCTTTTTTTCCATTCTTGCTATATTCATTTCCTGTCTGGGCCTTTTTGGTTTAGCATCTTTCGTTGCTCAACAGCGTACCAAGGAAATAGGTATCCGTAAAGTGCTGGGCGCATCTGTTGCCAGTCTGTGGCAAATGTTATCCAGAGATTTCATTCTTCTGGTTATTATATCCTGTTTAATATCTGCTCCTATAGCCTGGTATGCCATGAACTTGTGGTTATCGAAATATAATTACCGCACAGAAATTTCCTGGTGGATTTTTGCCGTAACGTCAATAGGAACATTGTGTATCACCTTAATGACAGTAAGTTACCAGGCTATCCGGGCGGCATCACTGGACCCCGTCAAAACTTTGAAAATGGAATAAAGGGAAAAGAGGAGGAAGGACAAAAGGGACAATACCTTCTCCCCTCCTCCCTTTCCTCCATCAAACCAACAGGCTATGTTAAAAAACTATTTCAAAATCACTGTTCGTAATCTTGTAAAGCATAGGTTATATGCTGGTATTAACATGGCCGGTTTGGCGATTGGCATGGCTGGTGCGATCATTATTTTCCAGTTGGTAAGGTATCACCTGGGTACCGACCGGTACCACAAAAATGCTGACAGGACTTACCGTGTAGTGGTTGATCTGCACCTGGAAGATGGGTCAGTAGAAAAAGAAAAGGGATCGGCTTATGTCTTACATGAAACCCTAAAAAAAGAGTTTAGCTATGTAGAAAATTCAGCCTATCTGGCCCATAAAGAATTAACCTTCAGCCTCGGCCAAAACGGAGAAGCAAAGAAGTTTCTGGAAAAGGAAAACGCTGCCTTCACAAATTCCGACTTTTTCAAAATATTCGACTTCAAATGGGTTACAGGAAATCCCTCTGTCTTAAATGCTCCGAACCAGGTCGTACTAACGGAAAGGTACGTTCGGAAATATTTTGGAAACAGTAACCCCATTGGCAAATACGTCAAGGTCAACAATCAGGCAAATTTAATGGTGGCCGGGATCCTCAAAGACTATCCCGAACAGACGGATTTCAAAAAAGATATCTTCATTTCAATTCCCACTCTTAAAACAGTAATTCCCGAGTATGGCTATGACGACTGGGGCTGGATCGACAGTAACCGGGAAACTTATGTCACCCTTCGTTCAGCAAGCGACAGATCGGCTTTTGAAAAACAGATGCCGGCTTTTGCCAAAAAATATTATGGTGAAAATGGAGCTGTTTTCCATTACCACCTGCAGGAGCTTTCCGATGTCCACTTTAATGTCAATTACGGCGGAAAAATCAAATACTCCACCATCGCAATGCTGGCGTCGGTGGGTTTGCTGCTGATCCTGATTGCCTGCTTTAATTTCATCAATCTTTCCACCGCTCAAGGTTTTAAAAGAAGTAAGGAAGTAGGCATACGCAAAGTACTCGGAATCTCCAAAATGCAGGTATTCTGGCTTTTCATTCAGGAAACCGCCGTTATGACCATCCTCTCATTCCTGATATCACTGATACTTTCATGGATTGCCATCCCGCTCATGAACGAGTGGCTGGGAACAGCTATCCCCGTGAACATACCTTCGGATTACAAATCCCCGGTTTTTATGGCTGTTCTGCTGGCTTTCGTGATCGCCCTGGCCGGTGTTTATCCTGCTCTTTTTGTTTCCGGTTTCAGTCCGCTTCGTGCCATTAAAGGCCTGGGACAGCAAAGGAACAGAAGCTTTTTCACAATACGGAAAAGCCTTGTGGTGGTTCAGTTCTGCATTTCCTTTGTGCTGATCGCCCTGTCTGTGGTAATCATTCTGCAATCCGGATATCTTAAAAACAAGGACCTGGGTATTGACAAGGAACTGGTGCTGCATGTTAACCTTCCAGTAAATGAACAAAGCAGAATGACTACCTTAAAGAATGAAATATCGAGACTGAAAGAGGTAGAAAATGTATCGTTTTTCAGGACTCCTCCTTCCTCGCAAAGCGGCTACGGTGGCAGCATTAAATTTGAAAACAGGGAATGGGAAAAATTCCCCACCAGATCCCGGATTGCCGATCATAATTATGTTAAAACATATGGACTAAAACTCATTGCAGGCAGGAATCCCGTAGCGTCGGATACGGTGCGTGAGGTACTAGTGAACCGGAAACTTGTTAAGGACCTCGGTCTGAAATCCCCGCAGGACGCCCTCAACAGGAGGCTGCTTATAGGCGATATTGGCAAAACCGGGATCATTTCGGGTGTTTTGTCTGATTTTAACAATACTGATCTTTACTCAGACATTGAACCTACGGTGGTGTATTCATTTCAAAAACACTACCGCACGGCAGGAATCAAGCTGCAGTATTTGGATCGGTCCACCATACAAAACATAAATACCATCTGGCAGAAACAATTTCCCGATCATGTATTTGAATATGGTTTTTATGATGAAGAAATAGCCCGGTTTTATAAACGGGAGGAACTGGCATCAAGCTTAACTTCCCTGTTTGCATTTTTATCGGTATTCCTGTCCTGCCTGGGCTTGTTTGGCCTTGCCGTTTTCTCCATTGAACAGCGGACCAGGGAAATCGGTATACGCAAAGTCCTGGGAGCATCTGTGCTTGGTATTACTACCTTGTTATCCCGGGATTTTCTGGTGCTGGTCCTGATAGCCATCATCCTCGCCAGCCCGGTAGCCTACTATTTCATGAACCGGTGGCTGGCAGATTTTGCATACCGTATCCATATACATTGGTGGATATTTGGACTCGCTGGTTTTATATCCGTAGCCATCGCTGCAGTAACCGTTAGTTTTCATAGCATCAAAGCCGCATTGATGAATCCGGTTAAAAGTTTAAAAATGGAATAAAGGAAAAAGAAGGAGGAAGGAGGAAGGAGAAAAGGGACAATGCCTTTTCCCCCCTCCCTTTCTTCCCTCCTCCATTTCCTCCCTCCATACAAAGTGTATCAAATCGGACAATTACTGTCCATTTCTGAACATACCACCTCTTCAATTCTACAATAAACATTTCATTATCAGTAATTTAATCCAGTCAAGTGATGTGGCAAGCTATTTGAAAGATGCAAAGAGCTTCCCTTAACCTCTCAACACTTTCGCGCTCGTATGATTCGTAACTACTTCAAAATCGCTTTCAGAAACCTTTTAAGAAATAAAGGTTATTCAGCCATTAATATTGGCGGTTTGT
This sequence comes from Dyadobacter sp. CECT 9275, assembly GCF_907164905.1. Taxonomy (NCBI): domain Bacteria; kingdom Pseudomonadati; phylum Bacteroidota; class Cytophagia; order Cytophagales; family Spirosomataceae; genus Dyadobacter; species Dyadobacter helix. The sequence continues at coordinate 2,251,588 of NZ_CAJRAF010000002.1, forward strand.
CCGTCGGTATAGCGGTAGCCATGCTCATCGGCCTGTGGATTTATGACGAATTGTCTTTTGACAGATATCATAAAAATCATAGCCGAATCGCTCAGGTTTGGCAGTTTGTTACATTTGATGTCGAAAAAGCGACCTACGCGGTGACACCTATACCGCTCGCAGAGGAGCTTCGGACCAAGTACCCGGATTTTAAGGCCGTAAGCTTGTCCAAAAGCGAATCATTCATACTGGCTTCGGGTGATAAAAAATTCGCAAAAACGGGTAATTCTGTAGAGCCGGATTTTATAGAAATGATGACCTTAAAAATGCTTTCAGGCAACCGGGACGGCCTGAAAGATGTCCATTCCATTCTGCTTTCCAAATCCCTGGCCAAAGCATTTTTCGGTGCAGATAATCCTTTAAATCAGGTTATCAAAGTCGACAACAAATTCATGGTTAAGGTAACAGGTGTTTATGAGGATTTTCCTCATAACAGTTCTTTTAAAGAAGTACAATTCCTCACACCCTGGAATTTTGCCGTCGCCAAAGAAGACTGGATAAGGAACGCCCTTCAGGAATGGGATAACAACTCCTTTCAGATTTACGCACAGTTGAAAGACGGAGCAGATTTTGACCAGGTTTCGGCAAAAATCAAAGATATCAGGGTGAAAAGAGATAATCCTCCGGGTTACAAGCCGGAGTTTTTCCTGCATCCTATGGATAAATGGCACCTGTACTCCGATTTCAAAAATGGTGTGAATACGGGCGGATATATCCAGTTTGTATGGCTTTTTGGGATCATCGGTACTTTTGTACTGCTTTTGGCATGTATCAATTTTATGAATCTGAGTACTGCCAGGTCAGAAAAACGTGCCAAAGAAGTAGGTATCAGGAAAGCAATCGGTTCCATGAGGACGCAGCTGATCGCTCAGTTTTTCGGCGAGTCTCTGCTGGTTGTGATAATCGCATTCATTATAGCCCTACTGCTGGCCGCGCTTTGCATGCCACTTTTTAATGAAGTTGCTGAAAAGAAAATGAACATTCTGTGGTCCAATCCCTGGTTCTGGCTCGCCGGCATCTCGTTCAGCCTCATCACCGGATTAATTGCCGGGAGTTATCCATCACTTTATCTTTCATCCTTTCAACCCTTAAAAGTGTTAAAAGGAACCTTCTCGGCTGGTCGCTTTGCTGCCATTCCGCGCAAAGTTCTGGTGGTGATCCAATTCACCGTTTCTGTAACACTAATGATAGGAACCATCATGGTATTTCGTCAGATCCAGCATGCGAAAAACAGGCCAATCGGATATACCCGAAATGGTTTAATTGAGATACGGATGAATACCCCCGAACTCTACGGACATTATGAAGCCTTACGTAACGACCTCATCAATACAGGAGCGGTGGAAGATATGTCGGAATCGTCCGGTGCAATTACCACTCAGGATGGTGGTACCACTGATATCTCCTGGCAGGGAAAAAGTCCCAACACACAGCCGCTGGTGATGTCTAACAGCGTAACACACGATTACGGCCATACAATCGGCTGGGAAATTGTGCAAGGCCGTGATTTTTCAAGAAACTTTTCTACTGATTATTCCTCTATGATCCTGAATGAGTCAGCCGTTAAACTGATGGGTCTCAAAAAACCGCTCGAATCGATTGTCAGAGCCAGTGGCAAGCCATACCGGGTGGTAGGAGTGATAAAGGACATAATAAAAGAAAATCCTTTTTCTCCGGTTAGCCCTTCGTTTTTTATACTTAGCTATAGAAATGTAAGTATGATCAACATCAGGCTTGCCCCAAATCTCACCGTGGGTGAGGCCCTCGGCAAGGTTGGGACTGTATTTACAAAATGCAATCCCGGCAGCCCGTTTACCTACAGTTTTGTGAACGACGAATATTCCAAGAAGTTCGGAGCGGAAGAGCGTATCGGTAAGCTTTCGACTTTTTTTTCCATCCTGGCCATTTTCATTTCCTGTCTAGGCCTGTTCGGCCTGGCCTCGTTTGTGTCAGAACAGCGGACCAAAGAAATCGGTATCCGGAAGGTACTCGGAGCTTCTGTTGCCCATTTATGGCAGATGTTATCTACAGATTTTGTGTTACTGGTGGTCGTTTCATTTGTTATATCAATTCCCATCGCCTGGTATGTTATGAGCGAGTGGTTAAAAGACTATCAGTACCGTGTTGATATGTCCTGGTGGATTTTTGCGGTTGTCGGCGCCGGGGCTTTGATCATCACCCTGCTTACGGTAAGTTACCAGGCTATACGCGCTGCCCTGCTTGACCCTGTCAAAAGTTTAAAAATGGAATAAAGGGAGGAAGGAGGAAAGGTTCTTCATTTCTTTTTCGCATTGAATGCATGCAAAGGAAACTTACTGTTCAAAAAACGATAGCTGGTGTTTCATTATGATCAAGAACTATTTCAAAATCGCCTGGCGCAATCTCTTAAAGGAACGTCAATTCACTTTACTGAACCTGATTGGCCTTTCTACCGGCCTGGCCTGTACATTGCTGATCTATCTATGGGTGATGGACGAGCTGCACGTTGATAAATACAACGAAAAGGACATGCAGCTATATCAGATCATGGCAAATCATAAAAGTGAGGATGGAATCAAAACCATTAACCACACCGCCGGACTTCTGGCCAATGCCCTTAGGGCCGAAATGCCCGAGGTTGAACAGGCTGTGACAGTCGTGCCGGCATCGTGGTTTGGCAACAAAGGAGTAGTTTCCGTTGGAGATACGCGTATCAAAGCAGGCGGACAATTTATCAGTAAGGATTATTTCAACGTTTTCACCTGTCCTGTTGTGGCTGGGGACAAGCAAACTTTATTTCGCGATAATCGGTCCATTGCTATCTCAAACGAACTGGCTTTTAAGCTTTTTCATACAGCTGACAACGTCATCGGGAAAACAATTGCATGGGACCATGGCGCGTTTAGTGGTGCTTATAATATTGGGGCTGTTTTTGAAAAGAACCCGGCCAATGCGGTCGAGCAATTTGACCTCCTGTTCAACTTTGACCTTTTTGTGGAAAAGCGGCCAGGAATGAAGGAATGGGGTAATAGTGATCCCAGTACCTTTGTAATTTTGAAAAAGGAGACCTCGGTGGAGCGTTTCAATGATAAAATCAAAAATTACCTCCGGTCAAAAAACAAAGAGTCGGATGTTGAGCTGTTAGCTATCAAATATTCGGATAAATATCTTCATGGCCAGTTCGAAAACGGTGTACAAGCCGGTTGCAGAATTACTTATGTAAGATTGTTTTCCATTATGGCCCTATTTATCCTGACCATTGCCTGTATCAATTTCATGAACTTGTCGACGGCCAAAGCGTCAGGCAGGATGAAAGAAGTAGGGATCAAAAAAGCAATCGGAGCATTCAGGAGATCACTCGTCATTCAGTACCTGGGAGAGTCGGTGATGATGGCATTTTTGTCACTGATCGTCGCCATTGCGCTGTTAGCCCTCTTTCTCCCGCAGTTCAATAACCTGACAGGGAAACAGATCAGTATGAATTTTGATGGTCAGATCATCCTGTCCATTTTGGGAATTACCTTGTTCACCGGGCTCATCGCCGGTAGCTATCCCGCATTTTATCTTTCCGGGTTTAATACCATTGCAGTGCTGAAGGGTTCGCTCAAAACCTCCACTGGTGAGCTTTTGTTCCGGAAAGGGTTAGTGGTATTTCAATTTGCAGTTTCTGTTATTTTTATTGTTTCGGTGTTGGTGGTTTACAGGCAAATTGAATTTATACAAACGAAAAACCTGGGTTACAGCCGCGACAATATCATTCACTTCGAGATTCCCATGACGGAAGACCCTGCAAGTCTGAAGTCGTCGGAGGCTTTTCTTAGCGAGGTGAAAAATCTGCCGGGGGTTACAGACGCGTCCAGCTATTACCATACCCTCACCGGAGAGCACGGTTCCATTTCGGGAGTTGAATGGCCCGGAAAGCCCCCAGGCAAGGACATTGACTTTGCCAACCTGGAAGTTGGCTATAATTTTATTGAAACCGTGGGGATACAGTTCAAAGAAGGTCGTGGATTTTCACAAAATGATCAATCCCATCACGAAATCATCTTCAACGAATCGGCCATTAAAAGCATGGGGCTGAAAGATCCAATTGGGAAAATGATCAAATTCTGGGGTATGGAAAGGCAGATCATCGGCGTGGTAAAGGATTTCAATTTTGAATCATTGTACGAAAATGTAAAACCCTGTTTTTTTCAGGTGGAGCCTGTCATGCCCAATATCATGGTCAAAATTCAGAAGGGAGCTGAGCCGCAAACCATCGCCCAAATAGAAAAAACTTTCCATACTTACCACAAAGGCAGTTTTTTTGAATATCAATTTCTGGACGAAAATTATAATGCCTTATATGCATCCGAACGTCGCATCAGTGTACTGTCCCGGTATTTTGCCGGGCTCACAATCCTGATCTCTTGCCTGGGACTCTTTGGCCTTGCCGCCTTTACAGCACAAAGAAGAAAAAAGGAAATTGGTATCAGAAAGGTAGTGGGGGCCACCGTAGGCAATGTTGCGTTGTTATTATCCATGGATTTCATGAAACTGGTTTTCATGGCCATGCTTCCTGCCTTTCCTTTGATTGGCTGGGCCATGGATCAATGGCTCCACGAATTTGCCTATCGAATTGATTTGGGTATTAATATATTCATCGTTTCAGGTATGATCATCACACTGCTGGCCCTTGCAACGGTAGGTTACCAGGCGATCAAAGCTGCCTTGCTGGATCCGGTAAAAACGCTCAAATCGGAATAAATGTAAAATGCCGGTAGGACACAAGGTTAGCTATAAAAGCCAGGCCTTGTGTCCGGCACTGCTCTCAGGTCATGAGAACCACATAAAAACCCCGTGTATCAAAGGAAAAGTAATGATAAGTTAGTACCTTTTCCGGCAGCTGAGTCAGTGAGAGGAAAAGCCGCTAACTGCATTACTACTTTATGAAGATAAACATAATTGATACCGGCTTTTTTAAGCTGGACGGGGGAGCCATGTTTGGGGTGGTACCGAAAACGCTCTGGAGTAAACATAATCCCGCCGACGAAAAAAATTTGTGCAGCTGGGCCATGCGCTGTTTGCTGATAGAAGATGAGGGCAAACTCATACTTGTGGATACCGGGCTAGGCAATAAACAGGATGAAAAGTTCTTTGGGTTCTACGACCTGCATGGTGATGCGACATTACTCGGCTCCATCGAAAAAGCAGGTTACCGCCCAGAAGAAATTACGGATGTAGTCCTCACCCATTTACATTTTGACCACGTTGGCGGGGCTATAAAAAGAGAGAACGGACAGCTGGTGCCTACTTTTAAAAATGCGCTCTATTGGTCCAACGAAGCACACTGGCAATGGGCAACCCATCCTAATCCACGAGAAAAGGCATCCTTTTTAAAGGAGAATATCCAGCCGATAGTGGAATCCGGTCAGTTACGTTTTATAGACAAGGGCATTTCTCCATTTCATTCAATTGATTTTTTACATGTTGACGGACACACGGAGCAAATGATGCTTCCGGTAATAAGTTTCCAGGGCAGGAAAATCATTTATGCGGCTGACCTTATTCCGTCTTCCTATCATATTCCCCTGCCCTGGGTCATGAGTTACGACGTGAGGCCGCTGCTGACCATGACCGAAAAAGAAGCGGTTCTCAGAATGGCACTGGAAGAAAATTGTATCCTGCTGTTTGAACACGACCCTATTTTTGAAGCTGCCGTGCTGGAAGAAACTGAAAAGGGTATCCGGATCCGCGAACGGGGGGCACTGGATATTTTCATCTGATACCGATGACAAACCATTTCTTTCGCACATACTATACTTGTTCATAAAATGAAAACAGCTTTTGTTTTATCCGGCGGCGGAGCCAGAGGGATATCACACATCGGGGCCATCAAGGCATTACAGGAACAGGGCATACAGCCAGATGTCATCAGCGGAACCAGCGCCGGAGCGTTTGTAGGTGCATTGCTGGCATACGGATATACCCCTGATGAAATCCTTGAAATGATTCTAAAAACCAGGCTGAGCGGTTATCTTAAATTTACGTTCGGGTTCAGCGGGCTGCTGAAGCTGGATGCCGCAGAGGTGTTTCTCAAAAAATACATCCCCGAAAACTCATTCGAATCTTTAAAAATACCGCTTGCCGTTACCGCCACGGATATTCACGCAGGAGAGGAAATCTGCTTCCGTACGGGCGAGTTGGCAAAGCCTGTTCTTGCGTCTTGCTGCCTGCCGGGTATCTTCAGACCTATTCTTTTTGAGGGTCGTGAACTGGTGGACGGGGCCATTTTCAATAACCTCCCTGTGGCTCCCATTGAGCAGCAAGCGGATTACATCATCGGTATTCATTGTAATCCAATTGCCACGGCCAAAACCGCACAAAATGCTCATAACATTGTATACCGTAGCTTCCGGCTGGCCATGCGAGGAAAAGCCAAAGCCAGTCTTGACAAATGTAACCTTTTGATTGAAGCTCCTGAGCTGAGCCGGTTCAATCCCTTTGATTTCCGAAAAGCACAGCAGATTTTTGATATTGGATATAATTACACCAAAAATCTTCTAACGGCTCATCGCGAAAATCTGAATAGCACGGGGCTGAGTACTACTCCTTTATAAAGTCCTGATTGAGTATTTCATAAGGAGGCACAAAACAAAAGAGGCCGAAGCCTCTTTTGTTTTGCAGGTAATAGCACAATTCCGGATCAGATAAAACGGTTGATAAGCGTTTCAAGATATTCCTGTCTGCCTGAAATCGAGGCGGGTTCTCCATTGGCAGCCGCCAGAGCGAACAAGTCTTCAAGGCTCAGTTTGCCGCCTTCAAAATCTGCTCCTTTACCCGAGTCAAAACTAGCATAACGGTCCTTACGAATTTTGGTATACTCTCCGTTCTGGATAATCTTATCTGCAACCACAAGCGCCCTGGCTACCGTATCAATACCACCAATATGCGCATGGAAAACATCCTCTACATCGGTTGAATTTCTTCTTCTTTTGGCATCAAAATTGATACCACCACCTTTCAAACCTCCTGCTTCCAGAATCACCAACAATGCTTTGGTCCACTCGGCTATGTCATTCGGGAACTGATCGGTATCCCAGCCATTCTGATAATCGCCTCTGTTGGCATCAATAGATCCCAGAATTCCCGCATCAGCCGCTACCTGTAACTCATGCTCGAACGTGTGACCGGCCAAGGTAGCGTGGTTTACTTCCAGGTTCAGGGAGAAATCTCCGAGCAGATCATGCTGGCGAAGGAAACCTATCACCGTAGCTGCATCGTAATCATACTGATGCTTGGTTGGTTCGCAAGGTTTCGGCTCAATAAAGAACTTCCCTGTAAAACCATTTGCGCGGGCATAGGCAACAGATATTTTCAGCATCTGTGCAAAGTGCTCCTGCTCGCGTTTCATATCGGTATTCAGGAGTGTCATATATCCTTCCCGTCCTCCCCAGAAAACATAATTTTCTCCTCCCAGCGCAATGGTAGCATCCAGCGCCATTTTTACCTGAGCGCCTGCATGTGCTACTACATTAAAATCGGGATTGGTTGAAGCCCCATTCATATACCGGTGATGTCCAAAAAGATTAGCCGTTCCCCAAAGAAGCTTCACCCCGGATTCTTTTTGTTTCTGACCCAAATAAGCAGTTAAAGCCTGAAGGCGGCCTTCGTTTGTTTTAACGTCATCGGTGTAATCAACAACGTCCACATCATGAAAACAGTAATACGGAAGGCCCAGTTTGGTAATGAGCTCAAAGGCGGCATCCGCCTTATCCTTTGCCCGCTCAACCGCATCAGCCTTTTTGTCCCATGGATAAAAAAGTGTAGGTCCTCCGAAAGGATCCAGTCCCGACCCACAGAATGTGTGCCAGTAAGCAACCGCGAAACGCAAATGGTCTTTCATGGTTTTGCCCCCCACAACACGGTTCTCGTCATACCAGCGGTATGCAAGCGGATTGTCTGTTTCCGGGCCTTCATAGGCTATTTTACCTATGCCTTTAAAATACTCCTGTTCTCCGAGTAATATGCTCATTGTAGTTGTTTGTTAATCGTTTTTTTAAACCAGGAACTGTGTACCTATGTCTCCACAAATACGCTCAATTTCTGTTAAACTTATTAAGTGTACTATTGACATTTTTTACTGCAATACTATTACTTTTTTTTGAAAAATTTATGTAGACATAAAAAAAGAGGGATGAAAAAATTCATCCCTCCCAAAAGCATGCTTATCAGATGTTATAATCAGAAGAACTTCGCTCTTTTATCTTTAATTTTTGCATTCTCCCTGATCGCCTCATTTACCAGATACGACGACCTGCTTTCAAGCGACTGTGTCAGTTGTGTCTTGTACTGGGTAAAGTCTGCAATTTTCGGAGCATCTGTTTTATTGATCAGCTCCATTATAAATACGCCGTTTTCGCCTGTGAAAACATCTGTTTTCTGGCCAGGTTTCAAACCAAAAGCTTTACCCAGAGCAATAGGATCAAATCCTGCACTGGTGAGAAAGCCCGTTGCCAGAGAGATATCCGTAGCGGACTCAACCAAAGCGCCGGCGCCATATTTTTTAGCAATCGTTTCCAGGTCGCCTGTGGCACCTTTCAGTTTTGCCGTAATCTGTTCCGATTTAATCTGATTGCGCACCTTCGTCGTAAGCTCGTCCCGGAAGTCGTCAATGGTAACTTTATCGGCCTCGGATTTGCCTGTCAGAACCGCTACCACATACTGATCTTCGGTCTCAAATACCGGAGATACTGAGTTTATTTTAGAATCATCCTTAAAGGCCCAGCGTACAATTTCACGGCCATTCTGAATCGCATTTACATTAGTTGCCGTCTCCGGAATCCGGTTAGCAGTAGCAAGTACCAGCGCCTTGTTTTTCTTCACGGCTTCATCAAACTCCTCTTTATTTTTTACAGAATTCACAAATTCATCTGCCTTCCGGTAAGCTTCATCGCGGGTTGCCTGGCTTGCTTCAATGGTTTTCCCGATGGCCGCAATGTGATAAAGCGTATTGGATTTGGTGGCTGTCACCTTAATAATATGATACCCAAACTGGCTTTCAATAAGCCGGTTAATCAGCCCAGGAGCCGTTGCAGAAAATACCGCTTCTTCAAAAGGCTTCACCATTGCGCCGTTATTCTGGAAATAACCCAGGTCACCCCCTCTTTGCGCCGACCCTGGATCAGCACTTGAAGTGGCAGCAAGCGCTTCAAAATTGGCACCTGCGCGGATCTGCGCCAGTATCCCTTCCGCTTTTACCTTCGCAGCCGCCTTGGCTGAATCCGATTGGTTTTCGGCACGGATCAGAATGTGGCTTGCTCTTGCAGAAGATACCGTGTCAGTTCTTGTACCCCCATATTTGTAAATGTAATAGGTATTTCCTTCCCGGTAAGGGCCATATACTCCGCCTGGAACGAATGTTTTCACTGCTTCCTTCAGCTGATCAGACATATTAGCCAGCGACATATTGATAGGAAGAGGAATGTCTGTATTCATACTTGCAAAAGACGAGTCGTTTTTGGCTGTGGCCAAACCACGTGCAAGCTCCTTGATTTCAGTGTACAAGGCCGAGCTATCGTCTTTCGCTGGCTGAACCGGGAAAGTCACATACTCAATAGAGCGCGTGTCGGTTCCTTTATATTCCTCACGATGCTCGCTCAGATATGTTTCAAGCTGAGAATCGGTTACCTTAATCGTTGTATCTACAATAGAAAAATAAGGAACGTACAGATATTTTACATTGGCTTTTGTATTCTGAGCCATATATTCCTTTTCGGATTGCGCCTTAGGGATATATGTGGAAAGGCGCAGCATATTTTCATACTTGGCACGGGTACGTTCTTCTCTCAGGCTTTTCTCAAAATTTGCCCACGATTTCATTTGCTCCGCAGGCAGCGTCTTAAGATTTTTAAGATAGTTGATAACCGCGTTTTTATCAAAACGGCCTGTGGTAGGATCGGAAAATGCCTGTTGAATAGACGGGCTGATATGGTTTCCCTGAACCATGTCAAACAGTTCCTGATCGGTTACACTAAGTCCTAGCTTATCAAATTGTTTTTTATAGGCAATATCAACAATGAACTGATTCCAGGCCTGGTCGCGCAGGGAGGCTAATTCATTTTCACTGAGACTACGTCCCGACTGTGCTTCATAATTCTGACGGAAAGCATCCACCCGACTTTGAAAGTCCTTGATGTCAATGTCTTTGCCGGCAATCTCCCCCACTACCTGATTATTGCTGCCGCCCAGCAAAGAATTGGGACCCAAAAGGTCACCGCCAACCATGAATAGGATTAAACTAATCGCGATTACTGTTACTGCAATTCCGGACTTCTCTCTGATTTTGTTAATTAAAGCCATTTCTCATTTTCAAATTTGACCCGCAAAATAAAATCTTTTCTCCGTGGAATGCAAGGAGAGTTTAGATTTTAGGGCAGTGATTTTTGTTTTAGGGTTACGTATGCTCAATTTACTGATAATCAATATCCGACAAATCCTCCCATTTAATACATGTGCTTGAGGTTCACTGCAAACAGGATGGCAAGCAAAACACTGAAGAAAACGCCAGCCATAGCGGTTATAAAACCCAGCCAGCCACCAATAAAAATTAACGGCGCCAGAAAGGTAAAGGCGATACCTGCCAGAAAAAGATAGAATCCTTTCTTTTGCAGATTCCAGATCAGATAAGCCGCATATAAGGATAGGGATTCAAAAATGATCAGAATGATAGCTCCGGTACGGATATTGGAAGCCGTGGTTTGGGAGATCACAGCATCAAACATATTGTTTACGGTTTCCATTTCTGCCTCAGACGCCTGCCCTTCCAGCTTTTCCTGAACAACCTGGAAAGTTTCCCTGGTCTGGTCGGCTATAATGCCAGGATTCCATAATCTTTCTGATTGAGTCCACAACCCGGAAACGGCACTCATAAAGGTCAAAAAACAAAGAATTGTCAGGAACGTGGGGCGCACTACTGGTTCAGCCATTTTTATTTCAGATAAGAATAAGGTTGTGCTTTAAAAAAGCGGGTAAAATTTGTGCATTTAGTCGAAAACACCAAAGGTGTTTGAATATTCTTCCGTCCCATCCTACATTTGTATAGTTCAATACAAAGAAAATTACAATTTTTACATTCTAAAAAACAATTACAATGAGCCTGCAGATTCTTACAGACCGTATTACCAGTATTTTAGGAACAGACAGCGGCCTGGATGCAACGATTAAATTTAAAACCGATGAAGGCTATGTGTTTATAGATAGCAAAGTTGTGCCCCATACCATTTCGAACCTTGATGAGGACGCGGAATGTACCTTTGACGTGTCAGTCAAAAATGCTTTGAAGCTTCTGGAGGGCGATTTGAACCCCATGATGGCACTTATGACCGGAAAATTAAAAATTGAGGGGGATATGGGTGTAGCCATGACGATTGCCAAAAGATTTGGAGGAAAATAACAGAACAGGGGTAAAATCGGTCAGGTTGGGTGAATGTTTGAACATCTAACAATTAGTCTTATGTCACATCAGCAAGTAGAATCCCCAGACAAAATGAAACGCCGCGACTTCCTGAGAGCGGGTACCTCAGCCGCCGCAGGCTTTATGATCGTACCGCGGCATGTCCTTGGAAAGGGGTACATTGCCCCGAGTGACAAGCTGAATATTGCAGCAGTTGGCTGCGGTGGCAAGGCCGATTTTAACATCAGACAGGCGTATAATAACGGAGCCGAAAACTTTGTGGCTTTATGCGATGTGGACGACCGCCAGTCGGAGAAGTACAGGAAGTTATTCCCAAAAGCACCCTATTACAAAGATTTCCGGAAAATGCTGGACAAAGAGGCTGCCCACATTGACGCCGTTTTTGTGACCACGCCAGACCATATGCATTTTCCCATTGCCATGGCCAGCATCCAACTGGGCAAACATGTTTACGTAGAGAAGCCGCTCACAAAAGATATCTGGGAAGCCCGGAAACTAACCGAAGCTGCAAAAAAATACAAGGTAGTGACCCAAATGGGTAATCAGGGAAGCAGTACCGACGGTACCCGGCAAACGGAAGCTATAGTGCAGTCGGGCATATTGGGGGATATCCACACGATCGAGGTATGGACGGACAGGCCCGTATGGCCTCAAGGTGTTAAATCACCAAAAGACAAAGGCGAATCATAGCCCGTCCCCGCCGGTGTTGACTGGGACCTGTGGCTGGGCACAGCACCCAAACGCGACTACCATGAAGCCTATATGCCATTCCGCTGGCGGGGGTACTGGGACTTCGGAACAGGAGCACTGGGAGATATGGGCTGTCATTTTATGGATGTTCCGTTCCGGGCTCTGAAACTTGGGTATCCCACCTCGGTAGAATGCAGCGTCGGCTCTGTTTATGCTGATTTTTTCAAGGAAGCATTTTTTGACGACGTCTGCCCGCCTTCCACTTCCATTCACCTGAAATTTCCTTCCAAAACTGGCCAGGGAAAAGAAATCAGTTTTTCGTGGTATGATGGCGGCATTCGCCCGCAGTTGCCCGAAGGCTGTGATTATCAAAGAGTTTTTGGCAGCAAAGACGGCGGAATGCTTTTTATTGGAACCAAAGGCATCCTGAGCGCCGAAATGTTTGGTGAAAATCCTGTTCTATGGCCGGAGGCAAAGTTTCAGCATGTAAGAGTTCCGGGTGCAAAGAGGGCCCTGGTCCCCGGCAACCATCAAGGGCACCAGCAGCAGTTTATCCAGGCTTGTAAAAAAGGGTACGGTAGCTATACCAGCTCCGCTTTTGACGAAGCCGGTCCGCTTACGGAAATTGTATTAATGGGTAACCTTGCAGTGCGTTCATTCCTTTACCGGGAAAGCAAAGCAGATGGCAAAGGGTTTAACTTTCCTGGCAGGCAAAAACTGCTTTGGGATGGTGCCAATATGAAGATTACAAATTTTGATACCTCAAACCAGTTTGTCAAACGAGATTACCGGACAGGTTGGTAACAGAAAACGGTGAAGTGGGAATTTATCAGCTTCACCGTTTTCCTGTATGCAGTAGCTTAAAAGATTCCCAAAACCTACAATTCCAGTTCTCTCAGGTACATCTGAATGGTATTTTCAAGACCCAGATACAGCGCATCAGAAATGAGGGCATGCCCGATTGAGACTTCATCAAGCCAAGGTATGCGTTGCTTCATAAAATGCAGGTTGTCCAGGCTCAGGTCATGTCCGGCATTTAAACCCAATCCAACTTCCCGTGCTTTCTCAGCCGCTTTCACAAACGGCAGAATTGCTTTTTGCCTGTTCTCAAAGTAATAGGCCGCATAAGGCTCGGTGTAAAGTTCCACCCGGTCCGCTCCGCAGATTTTTGCTCCTTCTACCATATTTTCGTCCGCATCTACAAACACGGAAACACGGATACCGGCATTTTTAAATTCTCTGATGAGCCCGGTGAGTTCGTCTCTGTTTGTAATGGTATCCCACCCTGCATTGGAAGTAATGGCATTCAATGCGTCGGGTACAAGTGTGACCTGATCGGGCTTTGTTGCCAGCACGAGGTCAATAAATTTTCTTTCAGAAGGGTTTCCTTCGATGTTGAATTCGGTAGTTACTACCTCCTTGAGGTCGTATACATCCTGGTATCGGATATGTCGTTCGTCGGGCCGGGGATGTACCGTGATCCCCTGCGCGCCAAACCGTTCACAGTCCAGCGCAACTTTAAGTACATTAGGATTGTCGCCTCCGCGCGAATTGCGGAGCGTGGCAATTTTGTTAATGTTTACGCTGAGACGGGTCATAGAGAATTCGTGCTGGTGAAATAATGTATGGAGCTTAAATCCTAAGTTACGCTTCTATTTATTACGATTGGTGTAACTTTGCTCTTTCAGACACAAATTTAGCATTTACACAATCTAAATTCACTTTTTCATTTATTAATCGTTAACATATGTCACTAAAAAGCCAGGTAGAAGCAGGTATCAAAGATGCCATGCGTGCAAAAGATCAGGATACACTCAGAGCCCTGCGCGCCATTAAATCTTTAATATTACTGGAAGAAACAAAAGGTGGTACTACAGGGGAATTATCGGCTGACGACGAACTCAAATTACTTACCAAAGCCGCGAAACAAAGAAGAGAATCAGCAGATATATACAAGACTCAAAACCGCCCCGACCTGCTTGAAAAGGAGGAGGCTGAGCTTGCGGTAATAGAGCAATTCCTGCCTAAACAGCTAACCGAAGAAGAGGTAAAAACCAAATTACAGGAAATCATAACCCGCTTAGGCGCATCGGGTCCATCGGACATGGGCAAAGTAATGGGTGTTGCTACCAAAGAGCTGGCCGGAAAAACAGAAGGAAAACTGATTTCAACTTTGGTTAAGAGCTTGCTGGCATGAAGTTACTGGATGTCATCATCCTTCTTCCCCTGCTCTGGGGCGCATTACATGGCTACCGCAAAGGACTTCTGATCGAGATTATCGGCATTGCGGGAATGCTGGTAGCCATGGTACTGGGGTTTAAATTTCTGGGGCTGGGGATGGATATTCTTACCCCATATTTCAGTGACAGCATGGCTAAGCGAATACTGCCCTATATCGGATTTTCAGTCATTTTCTTTCCAACGATATTTCTTTTGAACCAGTTTGGTTATGCCATCAGGCGGTCGCTCAGGTTTTCAATACTGGGTACTTTTGACCGCTTTGCCGGGGCCATGGTAGGTATACTCACCTGGGTTTTCGGGATCAGTGTTTTTTTCTGGTTAGTGGATCTCATCGGTGTGAAAATCCCGGAGCACCGCACCAGTGATACCTGGCTGTATCCGATCGTGGTGCCCGTGGCTCCAAATATTATTACCAAAGGATTACAACTCATGCCCAAAGGAACTGAACTGATCAGGGAATGGAAAAAGGAATATCTTGACAAGGAAGAAACACCAGGAACCGAGAAGCAAGAGGACTGATTCCTTCAACGGATTACGATTTTTGTCTCCTGTACCGCGAATATAACCTCATTTCAAAATCACTCCTCTATGAAAAACAGACTTCTTTCACTTGATGTGCTCCGGGGGCTTACCATGATACTGATGACCGTCGTTAACAACCCCGGCGACTGGGGCCATGTTTATGCTCCGCTGCTTCATGCAGAGTGGCACGGCTGTACACCTACCGACCTTGTTTTTCCAACCTTCCTTTTCATAGTTGGAATCACCACGGTGCTGGCTACCCCGGTAAAAACTTTAAATAAAGTAGCCTTACAAAAGTTGATAACCAGAGGACTGCGTATTTTCTGTCTGGGTTTGTTTCTGAGTTTCTTTTCCAAAATTCACTTTTTGGATTGGGAGGGTATTCCTTTGTTAAGTTTTCGTTTGGTAATAACCCTGGTGGTTGCCTATGCGCTTTTTGGCAATTACAATAAAACCACGCAGTTATATGTAGCAGTTGCCGTGTTCCTCATCATGATGGTACTGGCATTTGGTGGATTCAAAGATTTTGAAACGGTACGCATTCCGGGTGTTCTTCAGCGGATAGCCATTGTATATCTTATCATCACTCTCATATACCTATCAACCGGCTTAACCGTACAATTAGGGATAGCGACTGTGCTGCTCATAGTCTATTGGCTGCTGATGACCTACATTCCGGTTCCGGGTTTTGGAGAAGCCAATCTGGAAAAGGGTACCAACCTGGCTGCATGGCTGGACAACCGGCTTTTGGGTGGCCATCTTTGGGTGACCTCCAAAACCTGGGACCCGGAAGGAATTCTGAGTACGCTTCCCGCTATTGCTACGGGCATACTCGGGTTATGGACAGGATCCATACTGGTATCCAACAGAACGATCGGACAAAAATTCACTTTCCTTTTTGTAATGGCTGTTTCGGGAATTGCTGCCGGATGGCTTTGGGGACTTTCCTTTCCGGTTAACAAAGCGCTCTGGACAAGTTCTTATGTTCTCTACGCGGCAGGATGGGCATTGTTGTGCTTTACCTTGTTTTACTATATCATCGACATCAGAGGCTGGAAGCGGTTCACCCAGCCCTTCGTCGCTTTTGGTGTAAACCCGATGATCGTTTTTTTCCTGTCTGGAATCATTCCCCGGGTTTGGAACGTTATCAAAATCCAGGTAACGGGTACGGCGGGAGAAATGGTAGGCATGAAGGAATATTGGTACAAGTACATCCTGTCTCCCCGGTTCAGCAATCCTATGAATGCCTCTCTTGCAGACGCGCTCATTTACCTGCTTTTCTGGTATGTAATCGTAAGTATATTATACCGGAACAGGATCATCATAAAAGTTTAAATAGTTAAATTAGTTGCACCTGCATAACAGACCTCCACGTTTATTGTGTGATTTTCAGTAACTTTGCGGGCGATAAGAATAAATATTGGATCATCGGATGATCGGGACACAGGATAAGGCAGATATCAGGAAACTGAATCTGGACCAGCTGAAGAGCTGGATGACAGAGCATGGCGAAAAAGGCTTCCGCGCAAAACAGATACACGAATGGCTGTGGAAAAAGTCAGCGCAGTCTTTTGCTGAAATGACCAACCTCTCATTGGCAACCAGAAAATTAATTGACGACAATTTTGTTATCAACGGCCTTGACGTGGCCAAATCGCAGCAAAGTAACGACGGTACGATCAAATCTGCCTTCCGGCTGTTTGACGGAAACCTTGTGGAAGGCGTTCTGATACCTGCCACCGACCGGATGACGGCCTGCGTCAGCAGCCAGGTGGGCTGCTCACTTACCTGCAAGTTCTGCGCCACCGGATACATGGATCGCAAAAGAAATCTGGACGCGGCTGAAATATACGACCAGGTGGTGGCCATCGCACGCCAGGCGGAAGGTAGCTTCGGCAGCCCGCTTAGCAACATTGTATATATGGGCATGGGCGAACCTTTGCTGAACTACGTTAACGTTCTGAAATCCATTGAACATATTACCTCTCCGGAAGGGCTTAACATGTCGCCCAGGCGAATCACCGTTTCTACGGCGGGTATTGCCAAAATGATAAAAAAACTGGGAGATGACGAAGTGCGGTTCCGCCTGGCTCTCTCACTGCATGCAGCCAACGATGAGAAAAGGAATCAGATCATGCCGATCAATGAATCCAATTCCCTGGAAAACCTGGCGGAGGCACTTAATTATTTTTACAAAAAGACAGGAAACCGTATTACTTTCGAGTATATTGTTTTCAACAACTTCAATGATACCCTGCAGGATGCTAAAGAGCTCTGGGAATTCACCAAAAAGGTACCAGCCCGGGTTAATATTATTGAATATAACCCGATAGCGGAAGCTGATTTTAAAAATACCGAAGCCGACAGATTGGACCGTTTTGCCGCTTTTCTGGAAGACAGAGGCGTTTCCGTACATGTGAGAAGAAGCCGTGGAAAGGACATTGACGCCGCTTGCGGGCAGCTGGCAAACAAAGAGGCCGCGGTTTAAGTTAAAAAACAGGATCCTTGAATTAACAATTTCTTAACATTGCAACAGTAAAGTATCAGTAGTTTTGCGACAAATCTGTTTGTTTTGCAGCCTGACCTGATCTGCATCATTTCTTAAACCGACAAAGTGCTGGTTATTAAACAGTTGCAACACCAAACGATTTACAATTCCGGATGGCCCCTTACCCATCCCTTTTTGATTGAGCTCTTTGTAACACTTATTCTTTCATTATATGTTTGGTCTTGAAACCGACATTTTTCTTCTCCTCGCTTTCAGTATTTTAGCGGCCTGTGCTTTCGAGTTTGTCAATGGTTTTCACGACACAGCCAATGCCGTTGCCACAGTCATTTATACCAACTCCCTGAAACCCAATGTTGCCGTGATATGGTCAGGCTTTATGAACTTCCTGGGCGTATTTTTTGGAGGTATTGCGGTTGCCATGGGTATTGTAAATCTGCTTCCTGTAGAAATCCTGATTGATCAGAATGTGTACCATAGTGTTGCGATGATCTTCTCGCTGCTTTTTAGTGCCATCATCTGGAACCTGGGAACCTGGTATTTTGGCTTACCCAGCTCCAGCTCACATACCCTCATCGGATCCATTCTGGGTGTAGGGCTGGCGTTCACGTTCATGCCCGAAAACACGCACGGCGTAGGTGTAAACTGGTCCAAAGCAAAGGAGCTTTTCACTTCACTTTTAACCTCTCCCATTTTTGGTTTTGCACTGGCTATTATCCTGATGTTCATGCTGCGCAGGATGTTGTCCAAGCCTCTGCGTGAAATTGTGTTCAGTGAGCCTAAGAAAAACACACCGCCACCCATCTGGATACGTGCCATATTGGTCATGACGTGTACACTGGTAAGCTTTTTCCATGGTTCCAACGACGGACAGAAAGGAGTAGGCCTGGTGATGCTGATTCTGATCAGTGTAGTACCTGCTCATTTTGCGATTGACACTTCCATTGACCCGGTGGGCATGAAAAATGAGATCGTCAGAATTGAACAGATCATTTCGGGCATTGACACAACAAAATTATCGGCCAGTGACCGGGAAAATATAGCGCTGATCAAAGGCGAATTTGTTTCGTTGAACAAAATAATTAACACTCCGCATGCGGACCATAAGGTACCGCAAGATGAAAGAATGAGTGCACGCCGTTCGCTGATCCTGATCAGCCGGGGCGCCAAATCATTGATGGAAAATCCGGATGTTACGCTGAGCGCCACGGATAAAAAATATTTAAAAGAGCAGTCTGGCGGAGAAAAGGGTGTACGCCGTTACACGGATTATGCCCCCACCTGGGTCATACTGATGATATCGCTTTCGCTTGGCTTGGGAACCATGGTAGGCTGGAAAAGGATTGTGGTGACGATTGGCGAAAAAATCGGAAAACAACACCTTACTTATGCCCAGGGCGCTTCTGCCGAATTAGTTGCAGCAAGTACCATAGGCGTTTCTTCTTATCTGGGACTGCCGGTAAGTACCACCCACGTGTTATCATCGGGTATTGCGGGGTCTATGGTGGCCAGCAAAGGGGTCAAGAATCTTCAGGCCGGAACCATCCGGAATATTGTGATTGCCTGGGTTCTTACCTTACCTGTCACCATGCTTCTTTCGGGGACTCTATATGCATTTTTTCGCTGGATATTCTAGTGCGGTACAGGAGCCAGTAAAGAATCGGAAAGGCAGGGAATTTAGACATAATTGCGTTTGTTCATAAAGGAGTTAAGTAATGCCGATGTAACGGTATGACTTAACTCCTTTTGATTTCAGGATGGTATGGTAATGAAAAGATTGCCCCGGTCCGGGCGGTTTGGAACCCGGCCTTTGTTTTTCAAAGCGATATTATCGTAATTCGGCATGGATTTTTTTATTTCAAATGAAAGCCCCTTATTCACCATAAATGACAACCATAGAAGAACAAGTAAACCGCTACGGATATGTGACCGAAGCGATTGCAGACAATATCGATCTCGTTGCTGAAATAAATCGCCTGAAAAAAGAAAAAAATGCCGTAATTCTGGCCCATTATTATGTGGACGCCTCCATTCAGGACCTGGCAGATTATATTGGCGACAGCCTTGGGCTCTCCCAGCAGGCCGCTGCAACGGAAGCCGATATGATTGTGTTCTGCGGCGTACATTTTATGGGCGAAACAGCTAAAATATTAAGCCCGGGCAAAAAAGTAGTGATCCCGGATCTTAACGCCGGCTGCTCCCTGGCCGATTCGGCCCCGGCTGACAAGTTTGCAGCCTTTAAAGCCAGGTACCCGGATCATCTGGTGATCAGCTATATCAACTGCTCTGCTGAAATAAAAGCATTAACTGATATCGTCTGTACCTCCTCCAATGCTTTGCAGATTGTAGAAAGCCTGCCCAAGGACCAGAAAATCATATTTGCACCGGATGCCAACCTGGGCCGGTATGTGGCGCACAAAACCGGCCGTGAAATGGTTTTGTGGGATGGCGCCTGTATTGTGCATATTGATATATCAAGAGAAAAACTGGCCCAGCTACGTGCTGAAAATCCCGATGCCCTGCTGATTGCCCATCCCGAATGCAAAGAGGATATTCTTTTGCAGGCCGATTTCGTAAGTTCCACCACCGGCTTACTGAAATTTGTTAAGGAATCCACTCATGATAAATTCATTGTAGCAACAGAGGCTGGCATACTTCACAAAATGAAGCAGTCGGTTCCGGATAAGAAACTGATCCCTGCGCCCGGCTCCGACAACAATACCTGCGCCTGCTCCGAATGCCCTTACATGAAAATGAATACCGTAGAAAAATTGTATAATGCGCTTTACTATGAGCAGCCAGAAATTTTTGTTCCCGAAGATATCCGCTTAAAGGCATACGAGTCGGTGAACCGGATGCTCGAGTTAAGCAAAGGTATTTAGTTTTAGTTAAAAGTGATGAGTGAAGAATATGCCCCAGTTTGATTTCCTTGTAATCGGTTCCGGAATTGCCGGGCTGAGTTATGCGGCAAAACTTGCCAGACATTTTGAAAGTATCCGGCAAACAGTTTCCATTGCCGTCATTACAAAAGTCCAGGCCGACGAAACCAATACCAAATATGCCCAGGGTGGTATTGCAGTGGTGTGGGGAGAGTCTGATACTTTCGAAAAACATATTAATGATACCATGGATGCCGGTGACGGTATCAACAAAAAAAGTATTGTTGAAATTGTTGTCAAAGAAGCACCGGAACGCATACAGGAACTGATTGATTATGGCACCCGGTTTGACAGAGAGTCGGGCGGGGAATATGACCTGGCCAAGGAAGGCGGGCATTCTGACCACAGGATCTTGCATTTCAAGGATGTCACGGGAGCCGAGATTGAAAGAGCACTTTTAGAAGAAGTACTCAGGCATCAGAACATCGAAGTATTTACACATTACTATGCCGTAGAGCTCATCACCCAGCATCATCTGGGAGAAACCGTTTACAGGTACCGGGACGATATCAAATGTTTCGGGGCCTACGTACTAAACCGGAGAACCGGCGAAGTGGAGAAGTTCCTGGCCAAAACCACACTGCTCGCGACGGGCGGAATTGGCAACATATACCAGAGTACTACCAACCCGACCATCGCAACAGGAGACGGAATTGCGATGGCCTACCGGGCCAAAGGTGTTTGTGATAATATGGAATTTATCCAGTTCCACCCCACCAGCTTGTACCAGCCAGGACAAAAACCTTCGTTTCTGATCTCCGAGGCTGTACGCGGATTTGGCGGAATATTAAAACATGCGGACGGGAGTACCTTCATGGAGAACTATGATACCCGCCTGTCGCTGGCGCCGAGGGATATTGTAGCCCGCGCTATTGACTCTGAAATGAAAAAAAATGGCGTCAACCATGTATTCCTGGATGTGCGCCATCTTGACTATGATAAATTCCTGGAACACTTCCCTAACATCACCCAGTACTGTCTGGAACTTGGCATTGATGTTCGCAAGGATATGATTCCCGTAGTACCAGCCCAGCATTACATGTGCGGGGGAATCAGGGTGGATGAATGGGGGAAAACCAACATTAATTTCCTGTATGCTGTGGGAGAATGTGCCTGCACAGGACTTCACGGAGCGAATCGACTGGCCTCCAACTCCCTGCTGGAAGCTGTTGTATTTGGTCACCGGGCCTATGAAAGTGCTGTCGCTGGTTTCGATAAAGCAGTTCTGCCCGACAACCTTCCTGAGTGGGATGACTCCGGTACCACTCACCCGGAAGAAAACGTTCTGGTAACGGAAATGACCCGGGAGCTCAATAGTATCATGTCCAATTATGTTGGCATTGTACGTACCGACCGGCGGATGAAACGTGCCTACGACCGTCTGGAATTATTGCACAAAGAACATGAGGAACTTTACAAAGAATCAAAAATTTCGGTGGCGATATGTGAGCTCAGGAATATGATCAACGTTTCCTATCTGGTCATAAGAATGGCCATGGCAAGGCGGGAAAACATCGGGTTGCATTATAACGCAGATCATGTGAAGTAAAGAGGAGCTCTTTCAATATCGGGTTGGGTTGGAAGACAGGGATTAATCCCTCACTTGGTACTGCACATCCAAACCTATACCTCCGCGTACCCATTGCACGGCACACAATGAAAAGGCCAGCCACCGTAGACACGGTAACTGGCCTTTTCTGCAAACAACGGTATCAGTAACCTTTGGCCTGCACCAGATTGGTATTATTTCTGATTTCAGAAGTCGGGATCGGGAACAAGAGCTCGCGTTCCGTCAGTGTGGGACCGTATGAGAATTTGTGGCCGACGTAGTTATCAAATTGCTTGGTGGTTACATTAAACGCTTTGCGCAAACGAACCATATCAAACCAAGTGATATTTTCAAAACACAGCTCATACCATCTCTCCTTCCAGACTGCCTCTCTCAACTGATCTTTAGTCAGTCCTGCAAGACTGGGCAGTTGCGCCCGTGTTCTGATCGCATTTACGGCGTCGTAAGCTTTGGTTGCCGGGCCGTTTACTTCATTCGCAGCCTCTGCATAAACCAGCAAAACATCGGCATAACGGATCACCGGCCAGTTCAGGTCGCTGTTAGCAGTACTGGTCTGCGCGGTTACGTCAAAGTGCTTCCATATAAAATACCCTCCCAGGTCCACTTCCAGGTTACGGTTGGTCTCGTTTGTGAATTTTGTGTAGAAAAATTGCTTTTCCTTCGCACGTAAATCACCGGCTTCGTAAGATTTGACAAAGTCCCCCGTGGAATAAATGCCACCCGTCTCATCGGAATAAGCGGAGATATTTTTGTTGTAAGGAATAATAGAAACCTGCCAGTTGGAAGGCAGTATCTGCGTACGGAACTGTACCATGAAAATATTCTCTTCCACGTTTTTCTTGGCAGGATTGTGCAGGTCGTCGTACGTTGTAAACAGCTTGTACTGTTTGGAATCGATCACCTCTTCCGCTTTTTTCGCTGCCAGATCATAATAGGTGGCACCTTTTTGCAACGGATAACCCGCCATGGTAAGATACACTTTCGCAAGCAACGATTTGACGGCCCCCAGGCTCACCTTTCCAGTGGCATCCACCCAGGGCAAACCAGCCTCCTCGGCTACTTTAAGATCTGCCACGATCAGACTATAGACCTCCTCGGGTGTAGCCTGTTTCGGACGCAGCTGCTCCGATTGCAGGGACATGGGCTCTGTTACAAGCGGGATGTTGCCGAACATTTGCACGAGGTTGAAATAGTACCAGGCTCTCAGAAAATATGCTTCCCCCAACAGCTTTTTCATCTCTGCCGCATCCATTTGAATCGACGGAACTTTGGCAATAGACAGATTGGCGTTGGCAATTCCCTTGTAATAGGCAGTCCAGTACCCCTGTCCGTAACCATTATCCGAAGTATTCTTCAGATCCTTGATGAAGTAGCTGTTGACTGCCTGCCCGAGATCGGTAGCGGCAAGTCCGGTAGCAAATTCTGTCATCATCCAGTTGCCGCCCCCGAAGCCGCTGCCAAGCGGATCGCGCATCGTTGCGTAAATGGAGTTCACCGAACTTCTTGCGTGCTCAGGTTTCGTAAAATAATTTTCAACAGTAAAGTTACTGGGATCCGATTCATCCAAAAAATCGGAGCATCCGGTCAGCCATAAAGTACCCGTCAGCAACGCGAGCAAACCATATTTTTTTGTAATTCCGTTCATCTTTTTCTCTTTAAAAGGTTTAGATCCAGTTATAGTCCGATGTTGAGTCCGAGCATGAATATCCTTGGTTTTGGATAGTCGTACAAGCCGAAGCCCTGATCAAAAGGAGATCCTGAGTTAGAGACTTCCGGGTCATAACCTTTGTATTTGGTTGCCACAAAGAAGTTCTGCACAGAGCCGTAGACACGCAAACGTTCAAGTTTCATCCTCGACACCACGGAAGTAGGAAATGTATAGGCAAGCAGCAGGTTACGTCCTCTGATAAAAGATGCATCGGTAACCTTGTGGCTGTCGTTGTTGGTTGTATAATAAGCATTGATGGGACGTATCTGAGCAATCGGGGTATTCTGGTTAGTTTCCGTCCAGGCATTGAGCACAGTTTTGTAACTGTTGGCGATACCCTGCCTGTCCTCAGCAGAGTGGATACTGCGGTCGAGCACGTCGTTTCCATACATAAATTGCAGATCGACGGTCAGCGAAAGGCCTTTGAACTGGAATGTGTTCAGCAGTGTACCAAAACCTTTCGGGATCCCATTACCTATGACCGTTCTGTCATTATCGTTGATGGTACCATCATTGTTAAGGTCTTTGTATTTCACGTCGCCGGGGAGCATATTGTATTTCTTCGCCATTTCCGCCTCTGCGGTTGACCACGTTCCCTCATGCACACGGCCAAAGAATGATCCTACCGGCTCACCCACCCTGATGACCGTCGCACCAGAGAACAGGTCGCTTCCACCCGAAAGTGCAAGCACCTTATTTTTGTTTACAGAGATATTGAATGTCGTGCTCCAGGAGAAGTCATCCAGTTTCAGGTTGGTGGAGTTCACCGCGAATTCTACACCTTTGTTTTCCATACTTCCCACGTTACTGAAAATGCTCGTATATCCGCTGCTTAAAGGCAAGGGTGCATCCAGAAGCATCTCGTTCACTTTCCGTCGATACAGATCGAGCTCAAAGCTCAGCCTGTTGGACAGTACGCCCAGTTCGACTCCAAAATCCACCTGGTGTGTTTTCTCCCACTGAAGGTTTGAGTTGGACATACGCCCTACCCCGATACCGATGTTCCTCGTTCCGCCAAAAATGACGTCGTAGTTAGACATACCCGCAAGTGCCCGGTAAGCGGGAATTTCGGAGTTACCCGTGGCACCGTAGCTCGCACGTATTTTCAGGTTCGAAACGGCAGGAATATTTTTCATAAATTCTTCCTCCGTTACGCGCCAGGCAACTGCCGCAGATGGGAAGAATGCGTACTGGTTGGCAGTACCAAATTTGGAAGAACCATCAATACGGCCCGTGAAGGTGACCAGATACTTATTAAGCAGGCCATAATTTACGCGGGCAAAGTACGAATTAAGTCCATAAGCGGAAGCGCTGGATGACGGAGCAAGTGCGGTAGCACCGGCACCCAGGTTGTTGAACTGAAAATAGGTATCTGTAAAATTCTGGCTTCTGGCAGTATTGTCAAAACGATCCACGTGCTGCCACGACAAACCCAGCATCGCATTCACAGAATGTATTTTGCCAAATTCCTTGTTGTAAGTCAGGTAATTTTCAAATTGCCAGGAGTTGAATCGACTGCTCGCTACGGATGCATCTCCGTTATTGGAAATGTATTGCAAGCCTGCCGCAGCGAAATAATCGTTGCGCTGATTGATAACGTTCGTTCCGATGGTCGATCTGAATTCAAGGTCTTTGTTCAGTTTGATGGAAGCATACATATTGCCGAGCATGGTCTGGGTTCTCAGAAAAGAGAGGCGTTCGGCACTTACACGGAGCGGACTGTCCCCACCTTCCATACCGGGATAATCCCGGTTACTCGCCCATTTCCCGTCGGGATATTTAACTGGTATGATCGGAAGTGCTTCCAGCACCTGGCGCATTGCAGTGATACCACCGCCACCAAGCTGATCGATCTGCTTCTCGTTCTGATCCGTATAACCAAGGGTACCACCTACTTTCAACCAGCTCTTGATCTGGCTGTCAAAGACAAAACGCCCGGAAAACCTCTTCTGCCATGACTCTACAACGATACCGTTTTCGTTGCGGTAATTCAGAAACGCTCCATAACTTCCTTTTTCACTGCCTCCCGTGAGGCCCAGCTGGTGGTTTTGCGTGAAGGCCTTCTGAAATGCTTGGTCCTGCCAGTCGGTATCATAAAGCGGATTGCCGGCCGAGTCAAACAACAATGGGTTAGTCCGTTTCAGCTTGGGATCGGTATACTTCGTTCCGGTTGCCCAGCCAACAGGGTCATACTTGGCCGCATTTGCATAAATGAGATCTTCTACAGCCAGGAACTCTTTTGAATTCAGCACGGCTAATTTTCTGGGTGCTACACCGATGCTGAAATCCGAATCGTAAGTTACCCTGCCACCCCCGGAACTTCCGCGTTTGGTCGAAACCAGGATCACACCATTGGCGCCCCGCGCCCCATAAATGGCTGTGGACGACGCGTCTTTAAGTACCTCGATCGACGCAATGTCATTCGGATTGAGGTAGTCGATCGGCGTACTTCCGTTGGCAAGATCAACTGCATTCAGAATCACTCCGTCAATCACATACAGTGGGTTGTTGGAAACGCTGATGGAGCTGGCTCCGCGAATCCGGATGTTGGCCCGACCGCCCGGCCGACCAGAATTGGAAGATACGTTCACACCAGCAATACGGCCCGAAAGACCCTGGTTCAGTGACGATGCCGGACGTTCCTGTAAAACTTCACCCTTTACGGTACCTACAGCACCGGTCAGATCCGACTTTCTTACCGTTCCATACCCTACTACTACAATTTCCTCCAAAGCGTTTTCATCCGGGGCAAGGATAACATTAAGAGACGTCTGATTCCCAATTGCGATTTCCTTTGATTTGTACCCTACAAAACTGAACACTAAAGTGGCCTGAGTACCGGTGGTTTCCGGAATCTCCAGCGAAAAATCACCATCTGCTCCTGTGGATGTACCTCTCTGAGTACCCTTTAAAACAACACTGACTCCGGGCAAACCAACACCAGCCTCGTCGGATACTTTCCCTCTGACCGTTTTATCCGCTGCAAGCGTAGTAACAGTAACAGGCGGCTGATTGTTTTCTGTAAAAACATTTTCCGCCGGCGGCACGGTTGGCTCAACAGTGCTTTCTTCAATTACGGACGATGCCTTTACTTTGTTTTCAGTAATTACAAAGGTGTTTCTGCGTGTTTTTTTATACTTAAGTCCACTCTGTTTAAGTAATATATCCAGGTTCTTTTCAAGCGGCATATTCAGATTCAGTATGCCTGAGGCCACATTGATGGACCCGACAAGCCTATCCTCAAAAACGATCTCCACGCCATAATGACGCTGTAAATCAAGCAGGACATTCTTAAGTTTCATTTCCTGAATCCGTGGCGTGGATTGCCGGACCGTCATGGCGGCATATGCAACGGTCTGTGAATAAACGGCTTCTGACGATTGTATCATCAATACGAGGCCTATCCCCACCCATTGCCTGGCAGATAGTTTTATTTGCATGTTCAGATGTATTAGGTAAGTTAGTAATTAGATATATAAATTGAATCCTCCGTAAGGTGGTGTACCTTCAGGTCAAGCACTTCCGAAATGGTTTTCAGGAGATCTTCCGCATTTTCGGTTTTAAAATTACCGGTTATTTTCCTACCGTAAACGTCAGGGTCCGCCCGCACTTTCATACCAAAGTTTTCCTCCACCATAGCAGAAATTTCACTGATGGGCGTTCCGTTAAATACATATCGTTGTTCTTTCCAGGCAGCAAAAGTTTTGGGGTCGGGTTGTTTTTCCAATTGCACCCCTCCGGAATGGTCCAGAATGGCCAGATCACCGGGTTTCATCATCAGATTTTTCCGCAGCGCATTTTGCTCATAATCAATCCTGACACTGCCCGTTTTTAAAGCCACCTGCGTACCTCGTGGCCTGGCAAAAACAGAAAACTGCGTACCGAGCACTTCAACCTGAAACTTATCCGACGTTTTCACAATAAAGTGCTGGTCATCTACCGTATGGCTTACTGTAAATTCAGCCTCTCCTGCCAAAAAAACCTTTCTCACAGCTCCATAAAAGCCCAACCGTGGCACTTTCAGGCTGGAATTGGAATTGAGTACTACCCTGCTGCCATCTTCCAGATAAATATTGGTTGTTTTGCCAAAAGCTGTTGTATAGGTGCGGTACATCAGCGTATCCTGGTACCACCAGCCACTTCCAGCCATTAAAAGAACAACGGCCGCGGCCCAAAAGAATCTCCTGAACAGTTTCCCCCGTTTTTTTTCCTCAGCATCCTGTACCGGCGGCAAGATCTCTGGATATATAAATGGCCCTTCGTCCCTTATGCGTTCCAAAAGATTTTTGACGGCCACTTCCTGATCCGGGACAAACTGAGGAGCCATGGTCTCCCATTCCATCAGCCATTGATAAAATAGCTCTTTGTTTTCAGGATCTCTGAGCCAATCTTCGGTCATTCTTTTTTCCAGAGGATTTGCTCGTCCCGACAAATACTCAAACAGCGTATGTTTCGATAGTGGAGTTCTCATAATTTACTGGTTCCGGCCTGGCTGTTTGAAAGGATTATGATATAAACCTGAGCGTACCCAACAGCGTCAGCAGACAGGATAACAGCCACTCTCCGCTCAGCACTATACGCAAATGTTTCAGTGCTTTGGAAACGTGCACTTCCACCGTTTTGGGAGATATCCTAAGCTCGTCAGCAATCTCATGGTACTTTTTATTCTCGAAGCGGCTCATCAGGAACACCCGCTGGCACTGTGCCGGAAGCTGACCAATCGCTTCGTTCACCCTGATAAACAGATTATTGTAATGTATCTCCGCATCCGGCTGCTGGCCGGAACTGGACAGATTGCTTTCTTCAGACGGTTCGAGCGTGTCCGTCCGATTGAACTCTCTCCTCATATACGTATAACATTCGTTCCGGACCGCTCTGAATAAATAACTGGTGTAGGAACTGGTTATATTTTCATAGGCTTTGGTCCTGTAAAACTGAAAGAATACTTCACTTACCAAATCCTCCGCAATCTGCCTTGAATAGACAAACCTTACCGCATGACTACATAACGGATTATAAAACCTGCGGAAGAGGAGTTCCAGCCCTTTGCCCGGATCCTGCTCAAAGGTTGCCCTTATAAAAAAAGCAGAATCTCCTTCCTGTGAAGGCAGATGCTGCGCTTCGGTGGATAACAAAAACGGACTTGTCGTTTGGTTTTCTCCGGTGAGCAAAGGATCAATCATAAAGTCTTTTTGTTATGTAATAATTAGAAGACTTTTTTGGACTTAGTTTCCCTTATCCTGGTTGATAAAAATTAAAACTTTTTTTTGTTATATTAATGTGAGAAGTACATGTGTAACCGAATAAATACTACAACTAGTCCTATTTAACTCAGTATATGGATGGTCCATACTGCCAATAACAGGAATAACGGACCAGAGAATCCATACGAGATAAGTACAAATACACGGGATAAGGCCAGCGCTGATGGCACCCTCGCGGGAAAAATAAGTAATGAAATGTATATGCAAAAAATTAATCGTTTGAGGAAATGGAATAAAGGCTATGCTTGGGCTAATGCAGGCCTAACCGAATGATAATAATGATTCCCCCCCTCATCCTCAAATTCCCCTATGAGTAAAAGTCCTGACGCTTCCAGCAACTCTTTATATCTTTGTGCTCCAAGCGATATCGATTCCAGCGCTGTGATCGCATCTTCCCATTTCATTTTTTGAGACGGAGCTGTGAACAGCAGTTTTCCCTCGGTGTAAAGGGCGTTTGCCATTTTTCGGATCACAATTTCCTGCTTCTTTTCAGGTAAAAGGAATAACAGCCCCCAGGCGATGATGGCATCGAACTGCCGATTGAAAAATGAGGAATCTTCTGCGGCTTCACAGGCGGCAGGAGCATTTGGAAAGTTCTGCCTGAAAAGCTGAATCATCGAAGGCGACGCATCAATCCCATACAGAGCCAAACCTTCATCTTGTAATGCCCTTGAAACAGGGTCGCCCGTACCGCAACCTAAATCCAGGACGGTTGCTTTTGGAGGCAACACCTTTCCCCAGCGCCGGACGGATGCTGCGCCGACTCCATTGGTTCCCTTAGAGCGGCAGCGAATAAATGTTTCTGCGTGGTACTCGTATCCGTTGGATTGATCCATTTTCATTCAGGCGTTAGATCACAATATGCTGTACTTCCATTAAATATACTGAGCCGCCTCAATGACACCTCTCTATTCAAGGAAAAATTTGAAGGGGCTTTCAAAAAAAAACGTCACGGCCCGGAGCCGTGACGTACAGATTACATACATTGGATATTTATAAATTCTTCGCTTTCAATTCTTTCACGGCATGATTGGCCGCTCTGGCCGAAAACGCCATATAGGTAAGTGATGGATTTTGAGTAGAGGTCGAGGTCATACCGGCACCATCCGTAACAAATACATTTTTTGCAGCATGCAGCTGGCTCCATTTATTAAGCATGGAGGTTTTAGGATCTTTCCCCATTCTTACCCCTCCCATCTCATGAATGTCGTTGCCCGGGTTACGGTGTCCGTCATGCGTCCGCACATTTTTAAAACCAGCATTGGTAAACATTTCTGAAACCTGATCCATATAATCTTTGATCATTTTTTCGTCGTTGTCGTCATAGTCTACCGAGATTCTGAGCATAGGCATACCAAAAGGATCTTTGGCAGTTTTGTCCAAAGCCACGTAGTTACTCTCCTTGGGTATGGTTTCTCCCATCATGTGCGAGCCCACACTCCAGTTGCCA
Organism: Dyadobacter sp. CECT 9275; assembly: GCF_907164905.1. Classification (NCBI taxonomy): domain Bacteria; kingdom Pseudomonadati; phylum Bacteroidota; class Cytophagia; order Cytophagales; family Spirosomataceae; genus Dyadobacter; species Dyadobacter helix. The sequence goes on from NZ_CAJRAF010000002.1 coordinate 2,281,951, forward strand.
TAATTGGTTTTTAACAGCCCTGCCTTGAGCGATTCTCCCAAACCATTCCTATCGTTATAAGTCATACGGTTAGCAGCAAAACCCGCCGCATATCCCCTCAGAAAGTCCGTTTCCTGCTTGTAAACATTCCTGAAACGCGGTATATACCCACTGTTAGGCCTGCGGCCGTCGGTAGTAGAGTCCAGAAACCCTTCATATTCACCGGAAACACTGGCCCGGTAGTTATGAAAAGCGATATATTTACCTAAAACACCACTGTCATTTCCCAGACCATCGGGAAAGCGTGAAGATATGGAATTTAACAAAATCAGGTTTGTATTAAGCGCAGAGGCATTTACAAAAATAACTCTTGCATAAAATTCCATCATCTGTTTCGTGTTTGCATCTATTACCCGCACACCAGTAACTTTTTGTTGCTTATCATCATAGATCACCGAATGCACCACGGAATGAGGCCGGAGTGTGAGGTTACCTGTTTTCAGAGCCCAGGGTATGGTTGATGCGTTGCTGCTAAAGTACCCTCCAAAAGGGCACCCCCTTTCACACATTGTACGATGCTGGCATTGAGCCCTGCCCTGGTCCAGGTGTATCTGCTGCGGATCGGTAATATGGGCTGCCCGTCCAATGATGATATGCCTGTCTTTATATTGTTTAGATACCTGTTCCTTAAAATACTTCTCAACGCAGTTCAGGTCGTGGGGTTTCAGGAACTCTCCATCCGGCAGTGTATCCAGCCCATCTTTATTGCCGGTAATACCCGCAAATTTTTCCACATGACTATACCAGGGCGCTATGTCGTCATAACCAATCGGCCATTCCACTGCAAACTTATCACGGGCAGGGCCCTCGAAATCATACTTGCTCCAGCGCTGAGTCTGACGTGCCCAAAGTAACGATTTGCCCCCTACCTGATATCCCCGGAGCCAGTCGAACGGCTTTTCCTGAATATAGGGATGTTCGTTATCCTTCGCAAAAAAATGTGCCGACGACTCTTTGAAATTATAACACCGGCTGGCAATGGGATTGGCATCGGTGATTTCCTTGGGCAGACGCTCCCGGTGTTCAAATTCCCAGGGCATCATGTTGGTGGTAGGATAATCCTTTATATGCTGTACATCACGGCCCCTTTCAAGGAGTAATGTTTTCATTCCTTTTTCGGTCAGCTCCTTCGCCGACCAGCCACCGCTAATCCCTGACCCAATCACAATGGCGTCATAGGTGCGGGCTTTTTTACTGTCAATATTAAAGTTCGCCATAAAATCGGGAAGAAGGAGGAAGAAGGCCGCCAGGCCATTTTCCTCTATTTTATTTTTTCACTGGCACACAGCCATGGTAACGTGCAGGAACCATTTCATAATGGGTGATATTGGTCATCACATATTCCGAATTCATATACCCCTGGATGGTCAGATTTTTGACCAAACCAAAAAAGGCCTTTTCGTCGGCATCATTGCTTTTTTGCAAGTTGCCCAGCAACTCCAGTTTCTGGCTTTGAGTTATGCCCGCAAAAGGCTTTCCGTAAGCCTTGGTACTGGCAGTGTCTATTTTACTGATCCCGCTGACAAAATTATCCTGCACATTTTTGTCGTAGCAATCTTTTACCATTTTCTCCACAAACTTATGTACCCCCAGCTCACCAGCTCCCGGGGTATCCGTTTTAGGTATAATCCCTTCAACAACCGCCATCAATACCTCCGACTGGTCTGCTGCCAGTAACACACCACCTCTGATACCCGATTTATTCCACCCCGACGCCCAGGATGACAAACTGGCCAAGGCTCCCATCGTGAGGGCCATATTTTTCAGCGCTACCCGTCTCTGCATTTCTTATCTTAAAAAAGTGAATAATTGTTTATACTAATGTACCAACTCTTAAGCAAACAATCCTAATCGTCATTGCTTTGTTAAAGAGAAACCGGTGCGTTTCTCCGCAAAGATTCTGGAAAAACCAGGACACATCGATACCGAAATAAATACCTTACAACTATTCTTCCAGAAAATCCAGATCCCTCCCATGCGTTTCGGGGACAGTGAGGATACAAAAAATACCAATAAAAAAACACAGTACTCCAACCATCGCTCCCGAATTGATGACCGAAAACGATTCCTTAAAGGATGCAAATAATGTTGTCATCAATACCACAGTACCTCTCACCATATTGGGAATGGTGGTGGCCGCCGTTGCTCTCAGATTGGTACCAAACTGTTCGGCGCCGATGGTCACAAACATAGCCCAGTAGCCGATCCCAAATCCTAAAAAGCCTGCAATGGTATACAAATGGGATGCTTTGCCAATACCTCCGTATAAATAAATGACGCTGAATATCAACGTAAATACCATCAGGTAAAATACCGCCCGCTTCCGGGATTCAAGCCAGTGGCTCAAAAACCCACTGCACAAATCTCCCATGGACAATCCTACATAACACCACATGATGGATAACCCGGGTTTGATCGGCTCCGCAATGCCCAGCGCCTTTCCGAATTCGTTACTGAAAGTCGCCAGAATCCCGATTACAAACCAGGTGGGCAGGCCTATCCCAATACACTTCAGATAACGTGCCAGCCTGTCTTTGTTATTAAAAAGCGCGAAAAAATTTCCCTTTTCAATATGCTTTTGATTCTTGACATCTTTAAAAATGCCCGATTCAAATACCCCTATCCTTAACAGCAGCAGGGAAATACCCAGCCCTCCGCCAATGAAATAGGCATACCGCCAGTCGAAAAACTCAACGGTAAAATAGGCCACCACTGCGCCCAGGAGACCGATACCCGCCACCAGGGAAGTACCAATGGCACGAAGATGCTTGGGGAGTATTTCGGATACCAGCGTGATACCCGCGCCTAACTCACCCGCAAGACCTATCCCTGCAACAAAACGCAGGATTTTATAAGTAAACGGGTCCTGGACAAATCCGCAGGCAATGTTTGCCAGGGAATAGGTAATAATGGAGCCGAATAGTACAGACAATCGTCCTTTTTTGTCTCCTAAAACACCCCACAAAATTCCCCCGAGCAACAGCCCGGTCATTTGCCAATTGAGAATACTGGCGCCTACAAGTGAAATGTCGGCTTCTGAAAGGCCTAGGGAAACAAGACTGGGTATCCGGACGATGCCAAAAAGCAGCAGATCGTAAATGTCAACAAAGTAACCGAGGGCTGCAACAATAACAGGGGCACTAAATAAATGAGATGAATTTGAACGTGTTAAGGTTTGGGTTTTCATTTAATATCAATGGGTTTTCAGGAATGAGTACAATATTATGCAAATAGCCGGACATATGTCCGGCTATTGTACAGTTAATTCAAAAAAATGTTACTATCGAAACCAGGACAATTACCTCCAGATTCCGTTTTAAATCAGACTTTCTTAAGAACAATCGTTGTCTTGTAGGTTTTCCCATCTGTAATTTCTTCGTAAGACCATTTCATCTCGCTGCCGTTCACCTCAAGATCATATTCGTCAACGGTACTGCCGTCTATCAGTTGAATTTTATTTCCAACCACTTTCCATTTCGACGGCTCTCCAAAAATATCGGTGCCTTCATCGCTGCAATCGGACGGCACAGTTCCGCCCACAGTACCATCCGGTTTCATGATGATCGTGACCCGGTACAGACAATCGTTTCCGAAGAATTCAGAATAAAACTTGAGCATATCCGTTATCCCTTCATACGCAGGAGTTATGTTCATGGCTGTCATTTTCCAGCTACCTTCAACTCCTTTTGACGTCGGTACGGGATCTTTGTCTGAATCCTTTTTGCAGGAAAAAACAGCAGCGGCGATCAGGATAAACAATACCGGAACTCTTGTAAAACTTCTTACTTTTTTCATGGCTTAATTTTTACGGTGTTAAAAAATTTATTTCGCCACGAAATTAGATCCGGTATCTTTTAAAAAAAATCACATCCTATTGAACGGTATCACAACCGATTTAACGGTTACAAAATTATTCAAATACCAGTTTCTGCTTATCCTTGAGCAACTGAGTTTTCAGCTTTTCATAATCAATATCCTGCACGGCGGTTTTGGCATCAATAGCCTGCACGGCAGCGGAAGCGGCGCTTTGCCCCAGTATCATAAATACAGGCTCCATCCTGATGGAACCATAAGCGATATGTGAACTGGACAAACAAACCGGTACCAGCAAGTTCTGACATTCGGCTTTTTTAGGCGTCAGCGACTCGTACGAAATGCTGTAAGGCGTTTTGGGATGCACCCCTATATCTCCCTCATTCTGTACATATCCGTCGGCTTTAACGTAACGCTGGGCATTGTGAGCGTCCAGCGAATAAGACCCCATTCCGACCGACTTGGTTATCGCCTGTTTTCCAAGTGTTTCACCTTCTGTCATCACATGCTGGCCAATCATCCGCCTGGCTTCTCTCACATAAATCTGATGAGGCCAGCCTCCGTTATCCTTAAATTCGTCCTTGGGCAATCCCCATTTTCTCATCTCCGTCTGCACATCTGCTGGCACAGCAGGATCATTGGAAAGAAAGTACATCAACCCTTTCTGATATAACTCATGCTCTTTGATGATTTGCTTCCGCCGTTCATAAGTTGCGTCGGGGTAGTCATAATTCTGTCCAATGAAGTCGGTGCTGAAAGGGCCATGGTTGTTGGTATCCGTTTTTTTGTTTGGTATCGGATCGTACTTGTCAAAAGTTTCAGTCCAGCCCGCTTTGTAAACTCTGGCGAGGAGCTCGTACTTGGCCGCATCGTACCCTTCCGGTTTTGGAAATGGAATGCGGTTGTCAGGATTCGCCGACAGACACATCCGGAAACAGTAGGCCTGAATTTTATTATCCCCTTCTCCTTTTTTACCAATTTTTTCGGCAGAAACATAAGGAAGCAAACCACTTTTCGGATCGCCTTCTTTTTTATAAGGACTGATATTCTTTTTAAAATGATGTCCATGCTGAAAAACCTCAGGCTGAATCCCGTTCCATAGCTCCCCGTAAACACTGTTTGCTTCACGTCCTACGTGGTATTTCACTCCTGCGGCAGCCATCAGGTCGCCCTCATAGGTTGCATCAATGAACATTTTCCCGCTGAATACCTTCCCCGAAAGTGTTTTGATCGAAACAATTCTGCCATTTTTTTTCACCACTCCTTTGGCCCGGTTAAGCCATTCGTTCCGGTATACTTTTATGTTATTTTCCTTCACGAAATCTTCAAAAACCTTTTCTGCTACATGAGGCTCAAAAATCCACATGGTGCGCTCCTTACCGTCCATGGCCGGGGTGCCCTGCCCCTTGTTGCCATACTCTTCCTTTTTCTGCCACTTCCATGCTTCCGGCTTGTCATACTCCATGTAAACCCGGTGATAGAAATCACGTGCCAGACCTCCGATCACCGATTTATTGCCGGTATCGGTGAACCCAAGGCCGCCGGAAGAAAGTCCGCCAAGATGTTTGTCCGGTGAAACAACCAGTACCGTTTTACCTTGCCTGGCCACCTGTACCGCCGCTGTAACCGCAGCGCTGGTTCCTCCGTAAATTATTACATCAGCGTCATAACTGTCTTTAATGGCCGCCGTACCGGGTATCTGCCAACAAACTGCAAAGGCCAGCAATAAACATGAAAAAATTTGTTTCATTTGATTTTAAGATTTGGATAAATTAATTGGATGCCGGAACCAACATGACGGCATCAGCAAATACAAGGCCGTTGGCACCTTTATTTGACAGTTCTACATAAGCTTTTTGTCCTTTTGGAATATCATAAGTACCAATAAAAACCCATTCACCGGAGGTCTGACCCACCACCTCAACATCGGAGGTTTTAATGGTGACAGGTTTTTCCTTACCACCATCGGAAACCACAAGCGGGATTTGCGCCGATAGTCCGGGTAGTTTTGAAAAATAAATATAGGCCGAATACTTCCCGGCTTTGTCAACAACCGGCGAAAACCGTACTGTTTGTAATGCACTTTTCGTAGTATCGGAAGCCAGCATGGAAGGCCCGTAACCGCCACGTCTTTTGGTCCAGTTACCGGTAACCATTACATTTTGAGAGTCCTCGTTGTCTACCAGAATCTGCTGTACCGATCCGTCGGCAAGCGGATTTGTTTTTAACTTCTCCTTCAGTTTGAGCACATCCACCTGCTGTACTTTCACTCTGGCGTCAATTGCTATCGCGGCTGCTGTGGCGGCAGACTGGGCCAGTACCATAAAAACCGGTTCCATGCGGATGGATCCATAGGCAATATGCGTAGCTGAAAGACAAACCGGCACGAGCAGATTGCCACATTCTTTTCCCTGAGGTATGATGGACCGGTAAGAAATCGGATAAGGACTGAAACCGCCTACCTCCACATTGCCTTCATTTTTAACCATACCGTTGACAACAAGCCTTTGCACATTGTGCGAATCCATGGTATAAGCAGCCATCCCTACCCCATCGTTGACCGGCTCCTTTCCAACACAGTTTGCCTGGGTCATGACGTAGCTGCCGATCATCCTCCTGGCTTCACGAATGTATAATTGCGGAGACCAGTTGCCGGTATCGGTATATTCATCTTTGGGATATCCCCACTTTAACATTTCGTTTCGCAACTCCTCGGGTACCCGGGGGTCGTGGCCTACAAAATATAAAAGTCCTTTGGTATATACTTCATGGTCCTTAATGATGCGGGCGCGGGTGGCATAATCTCCATCGGGATATTCGTAATTCATCCCGATCATATCGGTAGAAAATCCGTTCCGGTTGTTGATATCCGTTTTATTGTTGGGCATTCGGCTCCATATAAAATAGTCGGACAGCGTTTTTCTTTCGGGCTGCTTGTTCATCAGCCTCACCAGCAGTTCATACCTGGCAGGGTCATAGCCTTCCGGACGGGAAATGGGTATCTGGTTTCTTGGGTCCGAAGTCAGGCAAATCCTGTAATTGTAGGCCTGCGCCTTTCCGTCGCCGGTACCGTTCGGCAATAGTTTTTCAGCGGAAATTCCCCACAAAAGTCCGCTTTCGGGCTTGCCGGGAATTTTATAAGGGTCGATACCATCCGGAAACTGATGCCCTTTCATCAGTTGAACGCCATTGATGGTTTCGTTATAATCAGCATTGGCTTCCCTCCCTACGGCGTAGGATACCTTGGCGCGGGCCATAAGATCACCCTCGTAGGTACAGTCAATAAACATGGCCGCTTCCACCGTCAAATTGGTAGCAGCGTCGGGCGACTGGCTGTTTTCAAGGACGATCGATTTAATATCCGTACCGTTTTTGACTGCCGACACAATTCTGCGGTTGTAAGTTACCTTGATCCCCGCCTCATCCAGATATTGCTGAAGATACTTTTTTGCGACATGCGGTTCGAAAATCCACTGCTCAAATTTGCCGTAATGTTTTCCGATACGTCGATAAAAGTCCAGTGCCACTCCTGAAATAGCATATTTGTTCCCAATATCGGTTTGTCCCAATCCTCCCGACGTCATTCCCCCCAGGTGTATCCCGGGTTCGATGAGCATGACGGTTTTGCCCATTTTTTTGGCTGTATATGCCGCAATTACACCGGCTGCTGTTCCTCCGTAAACACAGATATCCACCTTGCTTTTTTGGTCTGCTTTAACAGACGGCCTGTTTGCAGGAAGCACACAAAGCATTACCAATGCCAACGGGTAGATCCATATTTTTCCAATCCTATTTCCTGTCATGTTGTCCTGTTTTAAATAATAAAAGATTTTAACTGCCGGAAGTACTCATTTTACCAATGACAGAATTTGTTTCTGCGCCTTAAGTTTTTCCTGTAGCTTATTGACGTCAACGTCCTGAACAGCGGCCTTTTCCTGATTGGCATGTACAGCAGCCAGTCCCGCCGCCTGTCCCATCATCATGTAGACGGGTTCCATCCGGATCGACCCGTAAGCTACATGTGAAGCCGACATGCATACAGGAACCAATAGATTGAGACAATCCTGCCTTTTAGGTATAATACTGCGGTAAGGAATTTTATACGCCCTGGCCAGGACGTCCCACGCCCCTTCTACCAGAGCGGAACCATCCGGCTGGATAATCCGCTGAACAATGTGTGAATCCATAATGAAGGAACCCATCGCGATCACATCCTTTTTCAGGATATTTTCCTGGCAATCCATCTGGTTCATCACATATTCTCCTACCATGCGCCGTGCTTCCCGCACATAGAGCTGATAGGGCCAGTTATGGTTATCCACGAATTCATCCTTGCACAGGCCCCATGCCCGGGTTTCTGCACCGAGCTTTGCGGGAATCCTTTCATCATGTGCCAGAAACCAGAAAAATCCTTTCACATAATCCTCGTGGTCCTGCCAGATCCTGTCTCTGGTGTCATAATCCCCGTCGGGATAATCCGTATTTCCGCCGACATAATCAGTGGAAAAAAAACCTTGCGCGTTGAGATCATATTTATCATTGGCGATCTGGCTGAGGTTCACCAGCCTCACGAACGGAATACCCGGATAAGCCTGTACCAGACGGAGTAGTAATTCGTACTTCCGGGGGTCATATTGCGCAGGCTTCGGCCACGGCAGCAGATTGTCCTTGTTGTTCGTTACCGCCAGGCGGAATGTATACGACTGGGTAAGGTTGTCGCCCGAACCGGGGATGGCGGCGGACCTGGTAACACCGTCCACCAGCGTACCGTCCTTATGCAAACCCGAAATTTTTGTCGGGGTACCATGGACAAACCCCGGCCCTTCTCCTCCCACTCCGGGATACCCTTCCAGCATTACATCGTTGGTAAGATTCCTGATCACATCCGGATAAAACCCGGCATACTCTTCCTGATAGGTACCCTTACTTTCCCTCCCGACGACATACGAAACTTTGGCAGCAGCCATCAAGTCTCCTTCATAAGTTGCATCAATAAACATTTTGCCCTGATAACGCTTACCTGAAAGGGTGGTGAAGCCCGTTATCCGGCCATCCTTTTTGTTTACTGATCTGATTTTTTCCTGTCGGATCACGTCAATCTTCACTTCTGCCAGCATTTCTTCAAAAATCTTTGAATTGATATGGGGTTCGGCTATCCACATATATTTCCCATTATAATGCTGGCTGGCCCTTGTGAAAAATTCCCGGGTAATACCGCCTATGGTCGCCTGATTCCCGATGTCTGTTTTTGACAACCCACCGGTTACCACCCCGCCGATAAACTTCCCGGGTTCAATGATGATCACTTTTGCACCTTCCCGCGCAGCCGTAATACCTGCAATAATCCCTGAGGCGGTGGCTCCATATACCACCAGGTCATACTCCGGCTGATTAACATTCCCCTGGATATTCCGATGATCAGCCTGCAGGCTTGAGACTTGCAGGAGCAAAATGAATACCAGATATAAAAATCGGCTACATTTCATGATTGAGACGTATTTAGTTCACCGGTTTCCAAATGATCGCATCGGCTGAAATAGAACCGTCTGCACCCTTACCGGATATCTCCACAAAAGATGTTTTACCGGATTCCAGGCGGTATCTGCCCAATGAAGCCCATTCTCCTGAGGGCAGGCCAATTTTCTTAATATCCGCGGCAGACATAGTCTTTTCAATTTTTTCCGTACCCGTATGAATCAGAAAGGATGTTTTTGTTGAGCCTTTTTCCGAATGGGGGAAATAGACATAAAGTTCATACTGCCCGGCCTGTGGCAGGTCCGGCGTATAGCGAACCTTTTCTTTTTCTGTCGGAAGGGATGATACCAGTACGTTGCGCCCATAACCTCCGCCGTTTTTATTCCACGAGCCGCTGACGCTCACCCTGTTTGCATCATCATTATCTACCAGAATCTCGGGCGCCTTGCCGTTGACCAGAGGATCACTGCGTAATATTTTCTGCAGTTTGCTCACATCCACCTGCTGCACATCCTTCCCTGAATTGATCGCTTCGGAGGCCGCCGTGGCGGCAGACTGCCCGAGTACCATAAACACGGGCTCCATCCTGATAGAACCAAAGGCAATATGTGAGGCGGACAAACAGACCGGTACGAGCAGATTTTTACATTCCTGTGACCGGGGAACAATGGAACGGTAAGAAATCGGAAACGGATGTTTCACTCCCTTCTCAACATCACCCTCATTTTTAACCATGCCGTTGACCACCAGCCGCTGGCAGTTGTGCGAATCCATCTGATAAGCAGCCATCCCGATTTCGTCGTTGACAACTTCTACCCCATCACAATGCTTTTGGGTCATCACTACTTCACTTACCATACGCCTCGCTTCACGGACATACAGCTGATTGGAGAATCCGCCCAGATCTTTGAATTCGTCTTTGGGGAAACCCCATGTTTTCATTTCGGCACGGATGTGTGCCGGTACTGCCTCGTCGTGGCTCAGAAAATATAAAAGTCCTTTTGTGTAATTTTCATGTTCCTTCCATATCCTTTTCCTAGTTTCATAATTCCCTTCAGGATAATCATAGTTAGCGCCGATCATATCTGTAGAAAAGCCCCCGAAATTATTAAAGTCAGTTTTACCGTTGGGCATATTTTTGATCAGGAACCCTCCTTTATGGTCAACCGATTTTGTGCCGTCCGGCAGAGTATTCACTTTGGCACTGCTGTGAATGGTGGTCCAGTTTTCCTTTTTCAGAATCCGGCTCAGCAGTTCGTAACGTTCGCGGTCATAGTTGGCCGGTTTTGCAAATGGAATCAGGTTTTGCTTGTCCTGCGTGAGGCACAATCTGAAATTATAAGCCTGGATTTTCCGATCACCACTTCCAGTAGCCTGCATCTGGCCAGGAGCAACACCCCAAACCAGGCCGCTTTTGGCATTCCCCTCTATTTTGTAAGGGTCAATTCCGTCGGGTAACTGATGGAAATCCGAGAGCTGCACCCCGTTATAGGTTTCTCCATACTGGCTGTTACTTTCCCGGCCAATGGTATAGGAAACCCCTGCAAGGGCCATAAGGTCCCCTTCATAGGTACAGTCAATAAACATTTTAGCCCGAATGGCACGATTACTCGATTTGGAAGGTTTATCAGCATTTTCAACAATGATCTCCTTTATTCGGCCCTCATCCTTTTTTAAGCTGTTCAGCCTGTAATTTTTTACAATTGTCAGACCGGCTTCTTTAATCAGGTCGGCGTATACCTGGTCAGCCACATGCGGTTCAAACGTCCATTGCTCAAACTTGCCATAATAGGCTCCGATCCGCCGGTAGAAGTCGTTTGCCAGCCCCGTCACGGCATATTTATTACCGATATCCGTTGCCCCGAGCCCACCGGTTGTAAGTCCGCCCAGGTAATTGCCGGGCTCAATAACAATAACAGACTTCCCCAATTTTTTGGCCGTATAGGCCGCAATAATACCCGACGAAGTTCCGCCGTAAATGCAAATATCTACTTCTGTATCTTTTTCTGCGAAAACAGACGGGCATGAAAAAGATAAAAAGATAAGGGTCAGGAATATTAATTTATGTTTCATTTTGGCCAAAGGGATGCAAGTACTGCACAGGCAGAATCATTCTGAATTTTACCTGTGCAGTGTATTTTAATAATTAGGATTTTGGGTCAAGGTAGGATTTACCTCTCTTTCAAGGCGCGGGATTGGCCAGAAATTATCGCGGTCCTTATTATAGGTACGAATTTCAATTACTCTCATCTGTGCTGCATTCGTCACATTTTCGTAGTGAGGGGTACCGTTCTCGTCTATTCTTGGCGCGTTTGACAAAAAGGCATTACGGATTCTCCCTCTCAGCGGACCTTTCATGGCATCTTCCCCAATGTTCCACCGGTGAACATCGAACAACCGCAGACCTTCTCCTGCAAATTCATATTTTCTTTCCTTTCTGATGATCGACCGCAGTTCAGCCTGGGTTTTTCCGGCTGTAATAGGAGGCATTTTAACAGTGGCCCTTCCCCTCACCGCATTAATGGCCTCGTATACGGAAGCATCCAGTTGGTTAAGTTCTATTTTTGCCTCAGCATAATTGAGCAGTACTTCGGCATACCTGAACAGGATCACGTCCAGGTCGCTGTTGTTGATATCTGGAAAATCAGCAACATCGGCATACTTACGCCACAGGTAACCCGAGAAGGTAGCATAAGCATGTGTGGCCTCCACATTCTGCACCCTGCGGGCAGGTGTTGTGGTGTAATCCCATGTCATCAGACTGTCCGGATGGGTTTCGAACATGTAGTTTATGAAACGGGTCTGGGGCAACACCACCGTGTGCGACAGACGGGGGTCACGGTTGGCAAACGGCTTTTTCGGATCAAACAAAGGTGATTTATCAATAGAGAGCCCATCAGTACATTCGTAAGAATCGACCAATGCCTGAACCGGTATTTTGTTGGAATGCCCCAATGCGATACGCGAATAAAAGAAACGGGGCAGCGAATGTACCGTGGTACCTTTTAAGTACTGGACGGTAAAAATAATCTCCTTTGAGTTCTGCCCGGCATACTGAAACAATTCCGGAAAGCTGGGATGCAGAGAATAGGTTCCCAGCTTCATCAGATCTTCCGCTGCTTTGGCAGCTATTTCCCACTTACCATTGTAAAGGGCCGTTCGAGATTTAAGTGCCAGCGCAGCGCCCTTGTTTACGCGTCCTTTGTTGGTAGTGTTGGTTTCTGCCAGCAAAGAGGGTACCACGGCATCCAGCTCGGCCAGGATGAAATCGGAAACCTCGGCCTTGGTATTCCGCGGAAGCTGTGCTTCGGCCAGGGTGAGAGGTTTTGTCAGCAAAGGAACACCGCCGTACATTTCGTTCAGAAAGAAATAATAGTAGGCTCTTAAAAACCTTACTTCCCCCATCAGCCGGTTATACTTGGCTTCCTGCATTTTTGCCGCCAGCGGTTCCGACTTGGAAAGGATATAATTGCATCGTCCAATCCCACGGTAAAACGCAGCCCAGTAACTGGATACCCAGGCATTGTCTGCATTGGCAATGCCCAATCCCAGGTTCTGCAATGCACTGGTATTCCGGTCCCAGCCTATGTCCGAAGCCGCTTCAAGCATTGGAAAAAACGGCCCGGCTACATCTCCGCTGCCGCCATACCAGAGCGTATTGTAAGCGCCCGTTACGGCTAGTTCAAGTTCGGCCTCTGTTCTGAGAAAGGTTTCGTCAGAAGGATTGTCCAGGGGAAATCTTTCCAGATAATCCTGACAGGAAAAGCCCGCCAGGCAGCAGGTTACAATAAGTATATGTTTTATGAATTTCATCTTACTAATGGTTTAGTCAATTTAAAATCTTACGTCCAGTCCAACGGTATACACCTTCATCTGCGGGTACCAGCCTACATTTCCAACGGGTGCTTCCACGTCAAAACCCGGCCAGAATTTATCAAATGTGAAAAGGTTCTGCCCTCCGGCGTAAATCCGCAGACGCTGAATTTTGTTTTTCAGCAGAGACTGGGGAAAATTGTAACCCAGCTGAATATTCTTGACCCGTAAATAGGATCCGTTTTTAAGCCAGAAGGATGAATTCTGAATATTGTTACTTTCATTAAAGGCCAGTCTGGGAAAAGCGGCGTCGGTATTGTCCGGCCTCCAGCTATCCTTTTGGCTCTCCTGCATGGTACTTCCTTCAAAGAAAGGCATGATACCGTGCCCCGTCAGGTAGTTATCCACTTTCCCCACCCCCTGAAGGAATATGGAAAGGTCAATCCCTTTGTAGCTCAGGTCAACATTGGTACTGTAGGTATACCGTGGAATAGGGCTGCCGATCACCTGCTGGTCCAGGTTGTTGATGATACCGTCTTCGTTCAGGTCTTTGTATTTGATATCTCCGGGAGCCACGTTACCAAACTGCTTGGCGTGGTTCTTCACTTCTTCGGCTGTCTGGAAAAAACCTTCTGCGACGTACCCGTAAAAAGAGCTTACAGCATACCCTTCATTATTAACCTGCCTGTCGGTCCTTAATACTCCGCGCATATCAATTACCTTGTTTTTTACATCTGAGACATTCACGGTTACATTGTAGTTAAAAGCACCTACACGGTCGCGATAGCCCATCGACAAATCCCAGCCTTTGTTATCCACCACTCCGGCATTTTGGTAAGGAGCCGTAAGGCCGATCATCGTTGGGATGTCCAGCCGCAGCAGGATATCATTTGTCCTGCGCTGGTAATATTCTGCCGTTAAATTGAATTTGGACCAAAGGGTAAGATCAACTCCAATATTGGAAACCGTGGTGGACTCCCACCGGATATTTGAGTTAGCCATCTCGTTCAGGGAAGCTCCGGTAACATTCTTGTTATCAAACACATAGTTACTATTACCAATACCCACAAAAGCCGCAAAAGGATAGAGCCCAATATTCTGATTACCCAGCTTACCCCATGAAGCCCTCAGTTTAAGGTCCGTTACGACATCAGACAGGCTGGTCATGAAAGGCTCCTGAATAATTCTCCACCCCGCCGAAAAAGAAGGAAATATGGCATATTTATTCCCTGCCGCGAACCGAGACGAACCGTCGTAACGCGCATTAGCTTCAAAAAGGTATTTTTCTTTATAGTTATAATTCACGCGGCCAAAAAACGACTGCAGCGCCCAGTGTTCCGCCGACCCGCCTGTTCTTTCATTTTCCCGGTTCCCCGAATTGATTTGTTGATAATCCGGCAGAATAAAGACTTCTCTATATGCTGATATCCAATTGTTTCTCTGATTTTCCTGCTGGAAACCCGCCAATACATTCAGCTGATGGTCCCCCGCAATCTTTTTATCAATGGCCACTGTTGCCCTGATGTTATTATACCATTCTCTCGAGAAACTTTCGGTGAGTGAATTACGTGCAGGTACTGCATAACTTGGAGAGCCGTCCCAACGGTAGGTCTGTACAATATTCGAAAACGATTTGTTGTTGGGCAGATTGAATTTTGGCGCGTAAATCAAATTAGCCGTCAGCCATTTGGTTGGCGTATATTTAAGGTTGAGGTTAATGATTGAGCTCAGCGAAGATTCCTGATTGATCCCGCCGTCTTTTGCCCTTGCCAGCGGATGGTCTCCGTTCCATCCTTCTCCATATTGCCCTGTTGACAAAACCCCGGCCTGGTTGGCAGGGATACGCCTCATCCAGTGAAAAATATATCCTGTTCCTGAAGAAGGTTCCGTTAAATCGGTCCGGCGCAGGAAGATATCCATAGAGGTACTGAATTTATCACTCAGTTTAGCATCCGTATTGATCCGGAGATTGTAACGTTTAAATCCGGTATTGGGAATAATACCATCCTGATTCAGGTAACTGAACGATCCCAAAACCCTTACCTTGTCATTCCCTCCGTTCATTCCGATATAGTGGCTCTGCATGAAACCGCTGTTTTTCATAGTCAGTTTCTGCCAGTCCGTATCCGGGTACTGATCCCTGTCGGAAGGCCCCTTTGTAATATAATCCTGAATGAGCTGTTGCGAATACAGCGGGCTACGGCCTGTATTGGTATAGGCTTCGTTGATCAGGTTCATGTGATCCAGCCCGTTCACATTGTCAGGAGAATCGGTCGGCGTTTGCCAGCCTGCATACATATTGTAATTGACACTGAGCCCTTTTTCATTTCCCCCGCGTTTGGTCGTAATCAAGATTACGCCATTGGCCGCCCTGGATCCGTAGATAGCTGCTGAAGAGGCGTCCTTAAGTACCGAGATACTTTCAATTTCATTGGGATCGATGTTATTGATATTGGATTCCACCCCATCCACAATCACCAGTGGGTTGGAATCGCCGGTGGTGCCTACGCCACGTATACGAAGATTACCGCCATCCCGCCCGGGCTGCCCCGACCGCTGCGTTACGGTAAGTCCAGGCACCATCCCCTGAAGCGCTGATGAGGTTTGTCCCACCGGGCGTTTCGCCAGTTCATCCGCTGTCACTACCGAAACAGAACCTGTAAGATTTACCTTTTTCTGAACACCATACCCTACTACCACTACCTCCGAAAGCATTTTATTTTCCGGTGCAAGATTAACCGTAAATACGGTCTGCCCGCCAATAGCCATCTCCTGGGTTTTGTAACCTACAAAACTGAATACCAGTACTGCTTCACTGCCTGCCTCTGTAGGAAGCTGCAATTGAAAGAAGCCTTCATTGTCGGTTGTGGTACCGGTTTGGGTGCCTTTTAAAACAACACTTACACCCGGTATCCCTGAATTGGTCTCATCCAGCACTTTTCCGGAGACACTCTTTTTGGGGGCTTGACCAGAAGGGAGAGGTATGTCCGGCAAAATGTCCGACCGTTTCAATATGATGATCTTCCCCGACACTTCATACTGCAGCCCGAGTGGCGTGAGTATTTGGTCCAATACCTCATACAACGGCTTTTCCTCAGCTAATATCGTAACTTTCCGGGTTGATTTAATTAATTTGGAGCTAAAAACGAAACGCACCTCCACCTGCTTTTCTAGCTGAGAGAGTACTTTCTTTACTTCGCTTCCATTGGCAACAATGGAGATTTTTTTACCAAGCAGCGACTGCGCACTGCCTTCACGCGCATAACCTGTCCCTATAAAAAGAAGGGCAAACATAAGTTGAGTTGCTGTTATTCGCATCGTCCACTGTAATACCTCTCGGTATTTTAAAGGTTTTTTCATAGATTTGATTGTTTTGTTTAAGGTCAAAAATTGGCAAAACGATCCCTGTCTCCTGAGGAGATAATGGCGACAACCAATTGGGATAAATTCTCGGAGTCGGTAATGCGGGAACATTACCGGCTCTTTTTTGTATGTATTGTTTTTTCCTGGATCAGTTTATATGAGTTTAAGGTTTATATTTATTGAATAACATGATTAATTCCGGCAGCCCTTGCTGTAGATCACGATCTGCCCATCCAGAATCTCGTATCGTGATTCCACCGCTTTGCATATAATGGTAAGCTTTTCGTGGAGCGTCTGCGTATCAAGAGTGGCGTTCAACGGACAGTCTTTCAGCAACTCTTCGTCGTAAAGAATATCGATACCATAAGCCTTACCGATCGCAGCAAATACCTCACTGGCGGGTGTTTCCTCAAATTCAAATTGAGTAGATTTGCTTTTGGGAAGAATAACTTCCGGGTTTTCGACAAGAGATTTCACCAGCCTCACCTCGCCGCGGTTGTAGGTAATTTTCTGGTTGGGTGTGAGTACCACCCCGCTTAGCTCCCGGTTGGTGGCCTTTTGCTTCACCTCAGGGTCAGACTTGGCAAAAACAGATACCCGCCCTGTTTTCACCTCCACAGTAATATTATCAGAACCCTCGTTTGCCTCAATGGAAAAACTGGTGCCCAAAACCTTTGTTACCAGCTCACTGGCATAGACCAGAAAAGGACGGTCAGGATCTTTGGCTACTTCAAAAAAAGCCCCGCCTGTGAGATATACCTCCCGTCTGTCCTTCGCAAAATGTTTTTCATATCTCAGTTTTCCTCCTTTTTTCAGTGTTACCACACTGCCGTCTTCCAGATTAATCCTGATCGTCGATTTCCTTTCATTCACTTTTTCAACAAAAGCCGGGGCAGGTAGAGGATCTTTTTTAACTACAGCAGCAACTTCAGTTTTTGGTTTCTTCCCGTAAAACCGGTTACCAAACCATACCAGCGAGCAAATCAGCGTGACGGAAGCCGCTACCCGAAGCCAGAAATGGAGCTGTGAGAACCGGGGTTCGAAAGCAATTTCTTTTGTTTCCGCATTGACCTGACCCACAACCGCCTGAACAGATTGCCTGATGGCTTCATCCGATATCTCTGGCTCTGATACCTTCAGGGAAAGGATAATATCTTTCGCTGCCAGGAGCGTTTCGGACATGCCCGGGTTCTCTTCTATCCACCTTTCCCAAACGAGGTTACTCTCTCTGGTGGGAGATAATATCCAGAGCCGGTAACTGGTATCCCAAACGAAATCCTCTATCCTGTAATTTTTATATTTATTCATAAATTATGAAAGCATTCAACTAACGATAGACATTTTGCTGAACGGGATACCAATAATTTTTGAATTATTTTTTCAAATAATATAAAAATGCGAACGAATGACTCGTCAGATAAAAAAGTAGGGAAGAAAAAGTGTTAACAACTCGACTTTAAAATGCTTTTTGAGCTGGCCGAGTGCTATCTGCAGTAAATTGGAAACGGTTTGCGGCGAAACCCCCATGATCTCGGAGATCTGGGTGCGGTCCATTTCCTGGAAATATTTGAGATATATGACTTCCTTTTGTCTTTTAGGAAGTTCTTCCAGTGACTGCCTGATGCGGAGCGATCGCAGATGAGTCGACTCGGATTCAATATATTTTTGTTCTACCGAAAATTCAACATCAAATATCTCATCCGTGGCGTCAGCAGATTCTCCGTGCAGACGGTTCTGTACCAGGGTACTGCGGTGCATCATCCGCCTGAGGGAAGCCATAAGGTAGGCTTTGACGGCAATATTAGTACTGAGATTGGATCGCCTTTCCCATAAAGTCAGAAACAGGTCCTGAATAGAATCCTTTACAAACTCCTGATTTTTGGAAAATTTGCTTCCGTAATGAAAGAGATCCCGGAAGTAGGAATTCATCAGGAGCTCGAACGCTTCTACATCACTATTCAGAAAGCGTTGCCAGAGGAGTTCGGTGTCCGGAGTTTCTGATGAGTGAGTTGACTGGTTCATAATCAATAAAACAAACCGTCAAATAACATAAAATCTTCAGGAATCACAAGACAATATACCAAATAAATTTAAATTATATCTTGTCAAAATCACAATTAAACTAATTCTAAACGACTGACAACTAATTATTTATCTGAAATAAATAAAGCTCCCCCAGCTTTTCAGCGCAGTCCGGCTTTACCGGCCGATTCATTCGGACACTACTATTTTAATGGTTTCGGTCTCTATTCCTTTGTGATAACTGATAAAGTAAAGGCCTGACCGGAGCGGCACAACCGGATATATATCCATTTCATAATCAGACAGTTTTCTGCCTTGATGCGGTATCTCCTGCCCCAACAGGTTGGAGAACCTGTAATCCTTAAAATTCTTATGCAGCCCTTTCAGGTGAACCACCCCGTCCCGGCTTGGGTTGGGATAAACAAATGCTTTATGCCCCGCATCATAATAAATAATATCCTTGCTGTTACTTGTGATACCTGCTTTACCTAAGCGGTCCCTCTCACTGATGCGATAGTAAGAATTACCCTGGTAGGGATACTCATCCCGGTATGCGTAAGTATAACCGGACAGGTTTCCGGCGGCGGGCAACTCCCCAATCTTTGTAAAATTGATGTTGTCTGTACTGCGCTCTACCATGTAATGACTCACCTCCTGCTCCAGCTCCGTTTCCCAGAAAAGATCTACCTGATCATTTACCAGTTTAGCCTCAAAAGACTTAAAATGAACCGGGAGCACGCCATCAATATCACGGATCAGGATTTTATCAATCGAAATCGTACCGACACCCTGGTAAAAACGGATTTCAAAGTTTGATAGCTTATTGGGAGAATAACTGTCGTAGGAGTCTCCTCCGGAAACAACTTTTTCATCGTTCATCCATAAATCATACTTTCGGGAGCCGATCGAATGATTGGCTACCGCAGCTGATTCGGGCATTTTATATACTGTGGAAGAATTCGAGTTATTTAATACCCAGGTAATCAGTACAGGCGTATTGAGTGCAATATTGCTGCTGTTGCTATTGGTTTTGATGTCACGAACAATAAATGACGATTCATTAAGTGTGATGGATGGCCGGGAAAATAAAGAGTTATTACTCGGGAAAGTTGACCTGCTGAAGTTTTCTCCTATATAAAAATACATGGCAGGGTTACCGGATACTAAGATGTCCTTTACCGTCATGTAAATCTGAATATATAAGGTTTCAGGATTGGGCGAAAATGGCACGGTTCGCAATACCCTTACTGAACCGCCGCCACTGGAAAGCGTTCGGATCATATCCATACTTCCATTTTCAAACTTCGCAAAGGAAGCACTGGGTACCGTCTCTATTAAATCTGTAAACTGCCCAACATCCGGACTGGGATTGGTGTAAGGGCCGCCACCATTAAAATCCTGATCAAAATAGGTGATCTGAGCGGAAGAGTCATGCAGGACCACAGTAGAAAACAGGAGCCAAAGCACCTGCATTTTATAAATAGCCATGATTTTATTTGTCTGTTGTGAAGTGTCATCGTTAGACGAATCCAAGACAAAAAGTAACAAAACAAATGAAACAGGCTATAAGCGGGATTACACCACTGCTTTTCCCTTTTCCAGTCTAAAAAAATGGGTTACGCAATCGGGGATTTCATGAGGATAATGAGAAACATAAATCAGCGTGCGCTGATCGGAGGCACAAATGGTATCTACCACAGATTTGAAATATTCGATGGACGGCGTATCCAGTCCCTGGCAGGGTTCATCCAGCAACAGCAATGGGGGATTTTTGACCAACGCCCTTGCCAGAAGTACCATTCTCTGCTGCCCCTTTGACAACTGTGAAAAGTCCTTTCCGATCAGCTCCTGAACGTGGAGAAGCTCAGCCACTTCATGTACCCTGGTGATCTGATCATCATTCAGCTTTTTAAAAAAAACACCGGTAGCATCGAAAAAGCCAGAAGCGATGGTTTTGAAAACAGCGGTATTCCTCGGAAAGTATAGGTGTAACTCAGGCGAAACATGGCCGATTTTTTGCTTGATATCCCAGATGGAAGCACCTGCACCGCCCCGTTTTTTGTCAAACAGATCAAAATCATTTGCAAAACGCTGGGGATTATCCGCAGTAATAATGCTCAATAAGGTAGATTTTCCTGAGCCATTGGCCCCTGCAAGCGCCCACTTTTCTCCTTTACTGATTTTCCAGCTTACATCATGGAGCACAACATCCTCCCCGTATTTAACCGTGATATTCCGCAGGTCGACCGCGTATTCAAAATCGGAATGAGCAGGGGCTCCAAAATCCTTCAGTTTTACCAAATCCGGCTGAGGCAGGTGTTCTGTCCCTTGGGCAATTGCTTTATATTTTTCCGCCGTATAAACATGACTGACGGTCCCCTTCGTGATTTCCAGCACATTTGTGATACAATCCGGTATTTCCGTAGCGGTGGTGGCCATTACCACACGAACGCCTTCCTTTGTAAGTTTTTGCAAAGCCTCGCGCAACACCTCCCGGCTATGGACATCCAGACCTGCAAAGGCATTATCCAGTAAAAGCAGTTTTGGTCTTTTCAAGAGCGATTTGGCCAACAACATCCTGCGGGTTTCCCCATTGGAGAGGGTAACAAACGGATGATCCAGCAGATGGGTAATCGAAAGTAATTCACTTACCCGTTCAAGCGAGGCTGGGTCTACTTTGGATGGAGCCAGTGTCACGGAATTTTCATCAATAGTACCAACGGGTTTCAGCTGGTCTGTCAGGATTGCACGCACGCTGGGGGCACGCTCGGCCTCATAGGCATGAAAACGTTGCTGATAATACTCCGCACCTGCGCTCACGATCCGGTTGAAGGAATAGTCATTGGCAACCAGTTCAACAGTTTCCCTTAAAGCCGTTCCCCAACCATACGCAATTTTACCTTTCCAAACCGGCCATTTTCCCACCAATGTTTCCAGTAAAGTGGTTTTACCTGAGCCTGTCGGGCCTACAATTGCCCAGTTTTCACCATCCTCTATATTCCAGGTTAGATCAGACAAGACAATCGAATCATACTTACGGACAAATACGTTTTGAAAAGATACAAAGGACATAAGCGCTGAACTGTTGAGCAGGCAAAGATTGGAAGTTTATGCAGAAGTCAAAAGAAAAAGCACCCGTTTAAAGGCGCCTTTTTACCCAGTCATGGCTACTTTGGAATAATTACACGATTGTGAATGCTTTCGTTTAACTTTTAAAGAATAGCTAAAAAATCCCAACTGTCATGCGGATGGAAGCACCTCCAGATTAAATTCTTTCATGATCTGCCTGGTGAACGCGGGCAGATCGTCGGTTGTTCTGCTGGTAATTAAGCCGTTGTTCACAACCACTTCGCCATCCAGCCATATAGCCCCGGCGTTTTCCAGATCGAGCCTGATAGAGGCATTGGAAGTAAGCATCCGGCCAATAACCACGTCAGCATCAATGAGTATTTGCGGTCCGTGGCAAATAGCTGCTACCGGCTTCCCGGCTTCAAAAAAATGCCTGACAAAGTCCACAGCGATTCTATTCGTTCTCAAAGCATCAGTACTCATCATACCTCCTGGCAGTAACAGCGCGTCGTAATAGTCCGGGCGGGCCATTGCTAGCGGCACATCTACACGATGTGTTTCACCCCAGTCAACCTTATTCCAGCTTTTAACAGCATCTTTATGAGGGGAGATTACATGAATAGTTGCCCCCGTCTGGCTTAAAACCTTTACCGGGCAAGTGAGTTCAACCTGTTCGAAACCATCTGCGACCAGGATTGCAATTTTGAAGATACCAGACGACTGTTCCATATCAATAATATCAAGCGTTGAGAGTAAAGATTATTTATAATTTTTCATACAAAAATCATACTAGCCTTATTAAAGGCTGTCACAATGCATCCATACTGACCGATCTGGAATTCCTTAAAAATCCGGGAATGAAAATGATAAAAAAAGAGCTGGTCGTTCCTGACCAGCTCTCCTACTGAACCTCATTGCCTGTTATATCTCTACATTTCCTACGTTCTCAAAAATGAGGTCACCGTTGCTGTTGATCTCCATCATGATAACAGAATCCTTCGCCACGTGTCCGCTGAGTATACCTTTCGATAACTCATTGAGTATCTTACGCTGCAAAACCCTTTTCAGTGGCCGCGCTCCAAACGCGGGATCAAATCCGTCTTCGCCCAGCTTGGTGAGTGCTTCATCCGTTGCGTCCAATGTAATTCCTTGCTCCTGCAAAAGTTTCTGAATCCCTTTGAACTGGATATCCACAATTTTACGGATGTTTCTCAAGGTGAGCGGTTCAAACAGAACGATCTCATCGATCCTGTTAAGGAACTCGGGCCTCACCGAAGCTTTCAGCAAATCCAGGACGGCCTGCTTGGTTTCCTCCACAACCAAAGTATGATTCCAGCCTTCATCCTCCGCAAATTTCTCCTGAATGATGTGGCTTCCAATGTTAGACGTCATGATGATAATCGTGTTTTTGAAATTTGCCACACGTCCTTTATTATCCGTCAGCCGTCCTTCATCCAGTACCTGCAGTAATATATTCCAAACATCGGGATGCGCTTTTTCAATTTCATCCAGCAGAATGACGCTGTACGGTTTTCTGCGCACGGCTTCGGTAAGCTGCCCGCCTTCATCATAACCCACATATCCCGGAGGTGCTCCCACCAGACGGCTTACTGCATGACGCTCCTGGTATTCGCTCATATCAATACGCACCATTGAGTTTTCATCGTTGAACAGATACTCTGCAAGTGTTTTGGCCAGTTCGGTTTTACCAACACCTGTAGGTCCCAGGAACAGAAAACTTCCGATCGGTTTTTTTGCATCCTGCAACCCGGCCCGGCTTCTGCGCACCGCATCGGATACCACCTCAATCGCTTCATTCTGCCCAGCTACACGCTGATGCAGATGCCCTTCCAGCTGTAAGAGTTTCTCCCTGTCGCTCTGAAGCATTTTGCTCACCGGGATACCCGTCCATTTGGCTACCACCTCCGCAATATCCTCCGGCGTGATTTCTTCCTGCATCAGGCTCGCTTCTCCTTCTGCCTTTTGCAGTTCCTGAAGTTTTGCCTGCACTTCCGGTATACGTCCGTAGCGTATTTCGGCAACTTTTCCGAAATCACCGGCACGCTCCGCCTGTTCGGCCTCGAGCCTTAGCTGTTCCGTCTGCTCTTTAAGGGTACGCACTTCATTTACCTTCCCTTTTTCATTTTCCCATTGTGCTTTTAAAGTGTTCCGGCTTTCGCTGAGATCTGCAATCTCCTTGTTCAGAACCGTTTCCTTGTCTTTATTATTTTCCCGGCGAATAGCCTCTCTCTCAATTTCCAGCTGCATGATACGCCGGTTCAGTTCATCCAGTTCTTCGGGGACACTGTCCATTTCCAAACGAAGCTTTGAAGCCGCTTCATCCATGAGGTCAATTGCCTTGTCGGGCAGGAAACGATCACTGATATAACGGTTGGAAAGTTCTACGGCCGCAATGACGGCATCGTCCTGGATACGCACGCCATGGTGGAGCTCGTATTTTTCCTTGATACCCCGCAGGATACTGATCGCGTCGGGTACAGTAGGCTCGTCTACCATCACCGCCTGAAAACGACGCTCCAGCGCTTTATCCTTTTCCATGTATTTCTGATACTCCTTCAGCGTGGTTGCACCAATGGCGTGTAACTCTCCGCGGGCCAGTGCCGGTTTGAGTAAATTGGCAGCGTCCATAGCACTTTCACCACCGCCACCGGCGCCGATCAGGGTATGGATTTCATCAATGAACAGGATCAGTTCCCCATCGGAATCGGTCACTTCCTTGATAACCGCTTTCAATCTTTCCTCAAACTCTCCTTTGTATTTAGCTCCCGCAATGAGCAGCCCCATATCCAGGGAGACAATAATTTTGGTTTTGAGGTTTTCGGGTACATCTCCCTGTACAATCCGCTGCGCAAGGCCTTCCACAATGGCCGTTTTACCGACACCAGGTTCTCCCAAAAGAATCGGATTGTTTTTAGTCCTCCGGCTGAGGATCTGTAGTACACGCCTGATTTCCTCGTCCCTTCCGATCACCGGGTCAATCTTGCCGGCCTTTGCCAGCTCATTCAAATTTTTGCTATAGCGCTCTAGTGAGCGGTATTTAGCCTCTGCATTTTGATCTTTCACAGGGTTGTTTTTTCCTCTAAGTTCTTTAATGGCACTAATCAATGCCTTTTCGTTAAATCCCACTTCCTTCATGAGCGAAGCCGCGGCATCCTTTCCGCTCAATATACCCAGGAGTATAAGTTCTATACTTACAAACTCATCACCAAATTCTTTAAGAAACGATTGTGCTTTACCCGTGGCTGCTGCGAGGTCATTCCCCAAATAAGGCTGCCCTCCACTTACCCTTGGATAAGCGTCTATCACTTTTTCAAGTCGGCTCGTCAAAACGTCAGCACTGATGTTCAGCTTATTCAATAAAAACTGCGCAGTATTAGGGTCCTCTTCCAGTATGGATTTCAGCACATGGCCCGTTTCAATGGCCTGCTGCTGATTGCCCTGTGCCATTTGCGCAGCATGCTGGATCACCTCCTGCGCCTTGATGGTATATTGGTTAAAATTCATATCGTTTATGTGGTTCGTTGACAGTATCAGGATGTTCAAAAATCATGTACCCGGCCTAAAAACCGGAAATTATGACTGATCCGGTTTGAATTTAATAAAATTTAATGCCAAAAAGTCCTGATCAGCAGCCAAAACTTCAGGCAGTTTTTCCAAAAATTATACTGCTATCCGAAAACGTTTCTGTCTCCATTGTCCACAACGAGATTGTCGCCCAGACACGTTGAAAGAATATCCGTCGTTTCGTTCTTCATTTGCAGAAATATTGTATCATTGCCTTCAAACCTTTTCCAGAAACATGTTACGGGCAGTTGGTCGGCCGAAAATAATTTCCTTTGTAAATATGGTGGATATAAGCATTTTCAGGCAGATTGCGCTCAGCTTCCCGGAAGCAACGGAAGAGCCTCATTTTGAAAAAACTTCTTTCAGGATAAAGAAGAAAATATTTGCTACCTACAACGACAAAGAAAACCAGGCCTGTGTGAAACTATCGGAACGGGACCAAGACTTATTTTGCCTTTCGGACAAACTGATTATCTTTCCGGTACCCAACAAATGGGGGAAACAAGGCTGGACACTCGTTTCTCTTGATAAAGTTCAGGAAAATGTCTTTTTGGAACTACTCACTTGTGCCTATTGTGCAGTGGCGCCCGAAAAGTTGGCGTTGCTGGTAAGGCCAGACGCCGAATAAATGAGTTCACCCATAACCTAATTTATAAATGCCTGGAAACCTGAAAGATATATCAGATATTCTGGTTCAGCTGAAATCCATTGAACACGGCTTCAAACACATTAATGACGCCGGAAGCCTGCTTCTGAAAGAACCCGGGACGCATCATTTTGACCTTGCCCGGCAGCTTATTGAAGATGAAAGTTATCAGGGCCGGATGCTGGGCACCTATATGCTGGGGGTATTATCTCCAGAAAACCCGGCAGCACTGAGCATCTTAAAAGACACTGTCTCAAAAGACCCGAACTGGCGGGTACAGGAAATGCTTGCCAAGGCTATCGATGAATACGCCAGGATAACCGGATACGAAGAAGCTCTTCCGACGTTACAAAGCTGGCTTGAAAGTGACAATCCAAATGTGGTACGTGCTGTCATTGAAGGATTGAGAATCTGGACCAGCCGGCCATTTTTCAAACAGCATCCTGAGGTTGCCGTATATTTGATTAGCCAACACAAAGCAGATGCCAGTGAGTATGTACGGAAATCCGTAGGGAATTCACTCAGAGATATCAGCAAAAAATTCCCTGATTTAATCAATCAGGAAACATCTGGCTGGGATCTTTCCGATAGGCGTATCTCTTTTACACATAAGTTGGTCATCATATAATCGAGCGTCTGGATTAATCCTCCTGAAAGACCGCATCGCCATGTACTCAGAGCCAGCTTAACCGAACCATACAAGTAATTCTCTCTCCTGACTTTAAGAAAAGTCAGACGGTGCGAGATTACCTCCGTTTCCTTAAATCCATTACCAGAGACAAGGAGCTGCTTCCAAAGCCGGGGGTATACTGAGCCCGGCCGTACCCGACCTCGAACCGCTTGATCCGTAACCAGGCCCCGAAAGAAAAACCGGCCAGGGCACCTTTGTTTACAAGCCTCAGCTCCTGCCTTCTGAGATGATCGTATCCTAGCAGCAACCTGAACTGTGGATGGATCAATACCTCTGCACCCAGTGAAAGATGCCTCCCTGCTTTCTCGGCCCAACCAACCTTTCTGGATATTTTATTGCCATCGGCATCGTAAGTATAAAAAAGTGCCGGATCATTGTACACCATATCGAATTTATTGAGATGATGTACCGAAAAAGAAAACCTTAAAGGCATATACTTAGGTTTGAAAGTAACACCGGCGCGGACATCAAGTGGCAAAACCGGCTCCTCTCCACCTGAATAATTCCGCCGCAGAAAACCTATATTCTTCACCACAAAACCGGCTGTAAAATCCTCTTCGGGATGTTTAAAACTCGCTCCCCAGTCTGTTGCCAGCCCCCAAACCTGGTATGCTTCAACAGCAGCACCTACAAATTTGACCGCCCCGCCTATCGTAAATGCGCCAAGCTGGTGCCCGTACCCTGCCGAAATACTGTAATCCGCAGCCCGAAACTCCCCAATCACATTCCCGATATCGTCCGTTTCAGCCATCGTACCGTAGTTCAGATACTGAAGCCCAGCCGACCATATTCCTCCCGTCCTTTTTAACTGGCGGGCATAAGCCAGATTAACAAATTTAGTATCCGCCAGATAAGGCATCAGGTTGAGCGAAACCCGGTCTGTTTGGACGGTATCCAGCAGCGCAGGATTCTGAATATACAGGGCTGGATCACTCCCATTGGATGTTACCTGATTAGCGCCTAAAGCGGTGTTGAAGGATTGCGAGGGAAGCTGCAGGAAGTTAAGGGTACTTCTCCCACCGGCGATCTGCCCCATGGACAGAAACGGAAAAAGGCCCACAAACCCCGTTAATACAAAAAGACTCCGCCTGATCTGCCGCATACCTCTCCTAAAAAGAATATTTTATCCTGAAAATGACACTATATTTATAACCCGATCGGAAGCAAAAGTAACCATATAGTCTTAATTCATGGAATCGAAATCTGCCGCAAGCTCAAAAAAAGAATTACTGGATAGAAAAAATGCCGAAGCCGATCTTGGCGGTGGAGAAAAACGCATTAAAGCACAGCATCAAAAGGGAAAACTGACGGCCAGAGAAAGGATATCGATTTTGCTGGACCAGGGATCCTTTCACGAAATTGGCCGGTTTGTGTTACACCGCAGCAAAGATTTCGGGCTGGATAAGGAACATTACCTGGGTGATGGTGTCGTAACGGGGTATGGAAAGATCAACGGAAGATTAACCTATATTTTTGCTCAGGATTTCACGGTTTTCGGCGGGTCTCTGTCGGAAACCCATGCCGAAAAAATTTGCAAAATCATGGATCTTGCCATGAAAAACGGAGCGCCGGTCATAGGCCTGAATGACTCGGGTGGTGCGCGCATTCAGGAAGGCGTTTTATCTCTGGCCGGTTATGCCGATATATTCTATAAAAACACACTCGCCTCAGGGGTTATCCCTCAAATCTCTGCGGTACTCGGGCCCTGCGCCGGCGGAGCTGTTTATTCCCCGGCCATCACCGATTTTATCCTGATGGTTGAAAATACCAGTTACATGTTTGTAACCGGGCCCAATGTCGTGAAAACCGTTACCCATGAGGAAGTAACTTCGGAAGGACTCGGTGGTGCCATGACGCACGCCACAAAGTCGGGTGTGACCCACTTTGTTTCACCCAACGAAGTGGAGTGCCTACTGGCTATTAAAAAGCTACTGAGTTATATCCCCCAGAATTGTGAGGACGATGCGCCCAGGCTCTCGTACCAGCCCGGCAGGGAATTACGGCCAAAGCTGGAGGTACTTATACCCGACAATCCAAATCAACCGTACGACATGCGGGATATCATCACCGAAATTACTGACACCGATACGTTTTTTGAGGTACATCAGAATTTTGCAGAAAACATCGTGGTAGGTTTTGCCCGAATCGCAGGGCGAAGCATTGGTATTGTAGCAAACCAGCCTGCCGTGCTGGCGGGGGTTCTTGACATTCATGCAAGCCAGAAAGCTGCACGTTTTGTCCGTTTCTGCGACTGTTTTAATGTTCCGCTGCTGGTACTGGAAGATGTTCCGGGATTTCTGCCCGGGACCGATCAGGAATGGAACGGGATCATCACCAACGGAGCCAAGCTGTTATACGCTTTTTGTGAAGCCACAGTTCCCCGTGTGACGGTCATCACCCGGAAGGCGTATGGCGGCGCCTATGATGTCATGAACTCCAAGCATATTGGGGCAGACCTGAATTACGCCTGGCCAACGGCAGAAATTGCAGTCATGGGCGCAAGCGGTGCAGCCGAAATAATATTCAAACGGGAAATTGCAGAAGCCGAAAACCCCGGGGAGAAACTGAAAGAGAAGATAGAAGAGTACACCCATAAATTTGCCAATCCTTTCAAAGCTGCACACCGCGGGTATATCGACGAGGTGATCTATCCGGAACAGACCAGGGAGAAGCTCATCAGCGCTTTTGAAATGCTGGAAAATAAGGTGGCACAGCTTCCCAGAAAAAAACATGGTAATATTCCGCTTTAATTGTCAGATAGCAATGTGGCGGGATTTCATAGATCAAATTCAAGGAATATCATAATTATCAATAAGCCAAAACGCCAGACGTTGGTACATTCTAAATATTGTGATAATTTCAGGGATATTTTATTAAAATTTTTACTATCCTAAACCAATATATTTTCCAATGACAGAAAAGATAGACACCTCGGCGTCCAGGAGGAAATTTATCAAAGGCTCTCTTGCCACGCTGGCCACATTTTCAATTGTTCCACGCCACGTTTTAGGCAAAGGCTTCCTTGCACCGAGTGATACCCTTACAAAAGGAATCGTAGGATTAGGCAGCATGGGGAGAGGGCATATTCCGTTGGCAGGTACCAAGGTGGTGGCACTTTGCGATGTAGACAGATCTCACCTAAAAAGAGCTGCCGACATGGTTGGTACGGGCGCTAAAACGTTTGGAGACTACCGCGAACTGATACAGCTTCCCGAGGTGGACATTGTGCACGTTGCTACGCCTCCGCACTGGCACGGGATCATAGCAGCAGATGCTGCCCGCGCGGGCAAGGACGTTTGGTGTGAAAAACCGATGACCCGTACCATCGGCGAAGGCAAAAGATTACTCGAAGCAGTACAGCAGCACGGCAGGATTTTCCGTCTCAATACCTGGTTCCGTTTTCAGGACAATTTCTATGGAATGAAAACAACTGTAAAACCCATCAAAAAACTCGTTCAAAGTGGCTTGCTGGGATGGCCACTGAAAGTCACGGTAAGCCGTCACACAGGTTTCGACTGGAAGTTCTACTGGGTTGGAAAAACCAATAATGCGCCGGAAACCGTCCCCCCGGAACTGGACTATGACATGTGGCTCGGACCGGCACCGTATAAGCCCTATAGCGCCCATCGCGTCCATGAGACGTTCCGTGGATACTGGGATTATGATGGCGGCGGACTTGGAGATATGGGACAGCACTATATTGACCCTATTCAATATTTCCTTGGAAAGGACGACACCAGCCCCGTTAGTGTTGAAATAGATGCTCCGCAGCAACATACGGAAGCAGTAGGCACCTGGAGACGAATTACTTATACTTATGCGGATGGCTGCCAGATCGTACTGGATGGTGAAGCAAAAGACGAGAACGTTGCCTACATAGAAGGCCCGAAAGGCAAGCTTTACCCGGGCTTCCGTTCGGATATTCCAAACCTTGAAAAGAAACTTGCTGCTTTCCCCGATCCCGAACCACAGGTAACAGATTTCGTGGATGCTGTTAAAAATCGTAAGAAATTTGCGCTTAATGAAGAAAACGGACACCGCTCCTGTACCATCGTTAACATGGGGCTCGCCGCACTCCGCCTGGGTCGCTCGTTAAAATTTGACCCTGAAAAGCAAGAATTTATTGATGACGAAGGTGCCAACAGGCTTATCAATCAGCCGATGCGCGGCCCCTGGACCATATAAGTTCAGGAGCGTATGCAGCAGGCGGGGAATAAACCGGCTTGCCCGTATGACGTTTGTTTTACTTTTTAATTATCTGAGTTAATCGTAAAGAGCTTATGGCTCTCAGCAATATAAACATGAGAAAACATATTTATTCTTTTCTGGTCCTGTGCCTGCTGGCTTCCTCTGCCTGGGCACAAACGGATCAAAGTAAAATCAAGGATTTACTATCCCGCCTTCCCGCAGATAATTCTGCCAAGCTGAACAAAAGCATGGAAGACCTGGCTGCACTTGGCAAATCAGGAATTGTACAGATCGCCGCCATGTTAACGCCTCCTGGCAAAGGTGATAATTCAAAAATCCAGTATGCCTTGGGCGGATTTAGTTTCGCTTCTATGCAGTCAGGCAGGGAAGCGTGGCGCCAACTGGCCGCCGAAGCCTATGGTGAAGCGCTTTCCAAAGTAACCGACCCCGACAGCAAGGTATTTCTGATCTATCAGCTTCAGACAGTAGGCAAAGACGAATCCGTTAATGTACTGAAATCTTATCTCGGAGACGAGAAGTTATCCGGCCCCGCGTCACGTGCGCTGGCAAGGATTGGAACTGCTTCTGCCGGAGCTGCATTGGCTCAGGCGTTGGGCGGCGCCAGCGGCAGTACTCAGATCGCTATCATCGAAGCGCTCGGAGACGCAAAGTATAAGGATTCTGCCTCCTTCATTGAAAAAACGGCGACCAGCGATAATGTAAACCTTCGCAAAGTTAGCCTGTACGCGCTTTCGGAAATTGGCGCGCCATCCTCAGAAAGCATTCTGGCGCTGGCCGCTCAAAAAGCCTTTTACGGTTATGATGAGGCCGACGCCACCGCTGTTTATATTAAGTACCTGGTGCGTCTGGCGCAAAATGGCTCAACAGCGGCCGCCGAAAAAGCGGCTATGGAGCTCATTAAAAATACGCCTGACCCAAAGCAATCTGCTACCCGTTCCTCTGCACTGAAGGTTTACTCGGATATCAAAAAACGTGAAAGCGTCCCTGTTCTGGTAAAGGCTATGGCAAGTACGGATCCACAATATCGTGCGGCCGCGCTGAAACTGGGACAGAAATACACCATGGCCAACGGTACCGCACCCTGGCTTGCGGCCCTGAAAACGGCGAAGCCAGAAGTACAGGCAGAAATGATTACTATGTTCGGACGAGCTGAATCAAAAGATGCATTACCTGCCGTATTGAAAGCTTTGAATTCAAAAGAGAACAGTGTAAAGCTGGCGGCAATCTGGGCGGCGGGAAAAATTGGTGGAGAGAGCAGTGTTAAAAGTCTGATCCCTGTTTTAAAAACCGGAAACGCGCCAGAAATCCAGGCAGTAAAAAACAGTTTGCTGACTATTAAAGGAAATGGTGTGACAGACCAGCTGGCCGCAGCACTGCCCGCTTTGCCGGCAGCCGCCAAGCCTGCTGCTATCGAGGTACTCGCAGCACGAGCAGCAAGTGCCAAACTTCCGGTGGTTACTCCGCTGTTGAAAAGTACAAATACTGAGGTTAAAAAAGCTGCTTTCGTATCTCTGCAGTCATTGGCAACCGAAAATGATTTACCTCAGCTTTATAAATTGCTTAACAACGTGACCAGTGCAGATGAAATTGCCGATGTGCAGAAGGCGGTTAGCGCCGTAATCACCAGTTCGGGTGATGTTTCTTCTCAGACGGATATCATCCTGAAGCAAATGCCGAATGCTCCTGCCGACAAGCAGTCGAGATATCTGGGTGTGCTGTCATCCATTGGAGGAAAAAAGGCGCTGAATACCATCGTTTCTTCCTATTCATCGGGTGATGCCGTTACCAAAAGGGCAGCTATATCCGCACTCGCTGCCTGGTCTGATGCAAGTGCTTCCAGAGAATTGCTTTCTATTGCTGGGAAAACGACTGATGCAGAAGAATTTAATCTGGCATTAACCGGCTATGTAGCCTCCGTAAGCAAGTCGGGTAAAACTCCCGTGAATAATGTGATCATGCTCCGCAATGCCATGGACCTGGCTAAAACAGATGCTCAGAAAGAACAGATATTAAAAGAACTCGTTAAATATAAAACCTTTAATGCGCTCTTTTTCGCAGGAAAATACCTCGACGAAGCTCCTTTACAGCAAGCTGCGGCGCAGGCAGTAATGAGTATAGCTCTTGCCAACAAAAACTTTTTTGGTAAGGAAATCCATGATTTGCTTACCAAAACGGAATCAGTACTGAAAGGCCCGGAAAGTGAAAATCAAAGGGCGTCTATCCGCAAACGTTTATCCGAAATGCCTGCTGGTGAAGGGTTTGTTTCTCTTTTTAACGGAAAGGACCTTACCGGCTGGAAAGGGCTTGTAGAAGACCCTATCAAACGCAGCAAAATGAGCGCGGATACCCTTGCCGCCAAACAGAAAAAAGCGAACGAGAAAGCCAGAGCCGGATGGTACGCAAAAGATGGCAACCTGATTTTCAGCGGACATG
This sequence comes from Dyadobacter sp. CECT 9275, assembly GCF_907164905.1. Classification (NCBI taxonomy): domain Bacteria; kingdom Pseudomonadati; phylum Bacteroidota; class Cytophagia; order Cytophagales; family Spirosomataceae; genus Dyadobacter; species Dyadobacter helix. The sequence continues at coordinate 2,315,109 of NZ_CAJRAF010000002.1, forward strand.
GCGACAACCTTTGTACGGTAAAACAATATGCTGATTTTGAAATGTATGTTGACTGGAAAATCGAAAAAAATGGGGATGCGGGTATCTATCTGAGAGGTACGCCGCAGGTGCAGATCTGGGATACTTCCCGTGTGGATGTGGGAGCGCAGGTGGGTTCCGGCGGGCTTTACAATAATCAGAAAAACCCGAGCAAACCTACCAAGCTGGCTGATAATGCCATTGGCGACTGGAATACTTTCCACATCACGATGGTGGGCGACCGGGTTTCGGTAGACCTGAACGGTGAAAACGTAGTAAATAATGTAACGCTCGAAAACTTCTGGGACCGTAAACTCCCCATTTTCGCCAAGGAACAGATCGAACTTCAGGCACATGGGAACATTATCTATTACAGAGACATTTATGTAAGGGAAATACCAAGCCAGACTTTTGAGCTATCTGCCGAAGAGAAAAAAGAAGGATATAAGGTACTCTTCGACGGGACCAATACCTTTGAGTGGGTTGGAAACAAAACCGACTATTTCATAGAAAACGGAGAACTCGTCATTGACCCCAGCCGAGGTGGAAAAGGTAACTTATACACCAAAGACGAATACAGCGATTTTGTATATCGTTTTGATTTTAAACTGACTCCCGGCGCTAATAATGGACTGGGCATTCGTGCTCCGCTGGAAGGAGATGGCGCATACGCAGGCACGGAAATCCAGATCCTTGATAACGACGCCGACAAATATAAAGACCTGAAAGAATACCAGTACCACGGTTCGGCCTATGGCATTATTCCTGCTAAACGCGGTTATCTGAAACCAGTTGGGGAGTGGAACACTGAGGAAGTATATCTTAAAGGTTCCAAACTCCGTGTTACCTTAAACGGAACGGTAATCCTGGATGGAGACCTTGCCGAAGCCAGTAAAAACGGTACTGCGGATCATCAGCAGCACCCTGGCCTTAGCCGTACTTCAGGCCATATCGGATACCTTGGGCATGGGGATTCGCTCCGGTTCAGAAACATACGCGTTCTGGATCTTACCAAGGTACCTGAGGCCCCGGCAGTAGTGGATACACCGAAGAAAAAATCGAAAAAGAAAAAATAAGTTTGGGAGTACCTGTAAAAGAGCCTGCGCGACACATTGCGCAGGCTCTTTTTTTATTTCATAAAAGTATAAATTTATATTAGATATAGTATATATTTGTTCTATGAAAAAGATTCAGGAAAAATCCGCTGCCAAATCAAAACAATACACTGACACAGAGGACAGAGCGGCTCTCACACTCAAAGAACCTGCATTGTCTTATGGAACCGGCTTGATTTTCCCTATGCACACATCAAAACCCCAAAGAAAGATGACAACCTTTGAAAAAATAGGCCTCATACGCGAGGGAATAAGTAAAAGGGATTTTGAAGATTTCAAACAAAAAGCGGGCCTGGATTATGACCAGCTTGCGGCAACGCTGTCTGTTGCCAGGGCTACCCTCATCAATAAAAAAGGTGCAGAAAAGTTTAACCAGACACTCAGTGAAAAAATCATGAGCCTGGCTGACATCTACTCCTATGGCTACGAAGTATTTGAAGATAACAAACGCTTTAATGAATGGATATTTCGCCCCAATCAGGCGCTGGGGGGGATTCCTCCTTATGATCTTCTTGATAATCAATATGGCCGTGAAGAAATTAAGGATCTTATAGGCCGCATTGATTACGGCGTTTATTCCTGATAAGGATCCTTTTCCTGAATTTCAATACGAGCTGCCACACACTTACACACCAGATGATAGTTCACAGAATCGGACGCACCAAATTTGCTCATGATGTCTCTGGCGAGGGGGCAAGGCTGCACGGCGGACGCTGGAATCATAAGCTGGTCCCTTGTATCTATACCTCGGACAGCAGAGCGTTGGCGCTGCTTGAGTACACCGCGAATGTTAACATTGAAGATATCCCAAGAGCATTAAGTATCACTACTTTTGATATACCCGATGAACATATTCTAAAAATCCCACACGCCAAACTTCCGGGCGACTGGGCCCTCTCTCCGGTCCCCGTATCCACAAAGGACTTCATTTCCCGTTTGTTTCAAAAGCCAGGCCATCTGGTTATCAGGGTTCCTTCTGCCATTGTTCCCGAAGAATTTAATTATTTGCTGAATCCTCTTCATCCGCATAGTTCCGATTTCCAGATTGTAGAAGTGAAGGATTTTGTATACGACGTAAGGCTGAAACTGAAATAAAACACCTCAGGCATTCAGATTGGGGCTTTTTTTATTTAGTTTTGATAGTATAAACAGTGTGTCTCTAAGCTTTACAGTTATTTACGGCAAAATCACATCAAAATGAAAGGCAAACACTTAATCCTGACTGCTGCGCTGACTACATTCTCCGTGATGTACTCACAGGCACAGCATTCATTGCAACGTATCTGGGAAACGGAAGCCTCACTTCCCATCCCGGAATCTGTCCTTTATAATGCAGCTGGCAAGTTCTTATACGTGGCTCAGATCGATGGAAAACCAGGTGAAAAAGACGGAAAGGGTGGTATTGCAAAGGTTGGACTGGATGGAAAAATCATGACCAACGACTGGGTTACTGGCCTGAATGCTCCAAAAGGAATGGGGAAAATCGGTAATAAATTCTATGTAGCCGATGTGACAGAGGTTGTTGAGATTGATACCAAAACAGGCAAAATTCTAAAAAAGTATGAAGTACCGGGAGCAAAATTCCTAAATGACGTAACCGTTGACTCCAAAGGGAATGTATACGTTTCTGATTCTGACACCAAGAAAGTCCACCTTATTAAAAACGGTTTGGTATCCACCTACTACGAAGACTTTAACCGTCCGAATGGTTTATTAGCCGTTGGCTCCGACCTGCTTGTTGCCGATGCAGGAACTTTGAAAAAACTGAGCAGTGACAAGAAAATCACTGTAATTGCGGAAGGAATGGATAAAAGTACGGATGGTATTGAACAGGTGAGGCCGGGAGAATACCTTGTTTCCTGCTGGGCCGGGGTTGTTTATTATGTCAAATCGGATGGTACAACCCAACAGCTGATTGATACAAGGGGAGATAAAGTCAATTCTGCCGATATAGGATATGACAGTATCAAGAAAATTGTTTATGTTCCTACATTTATGAAAAACAGTGTTGTGGCTTACCAGCTTAAATAAATATCTTTACAACTAAAATCTAAATCAATAAAACAGGCGTTTTCTATGGACATTTTTGTAGGGAGTCTTTCTTTCAAACTGAAGGAAAGTGAGCTGCGGGAAGCTTTTGAAAAATTCGGAGAAGTTGCATCCGCTAAGATTATCATTGACAAAATTACACGTCAGAGCAAAGGTTTTGGGTTCGTAGAAATGCCGGATGAAGAACAGGCCAGACTGGCAATAAGCCAGCTTAACGGGGCAGAAATGTATGGTCGCCCGTTGGTTGTAAATGAATCTCAGAAGAAAGAAAGCCGTCCTCCACGAACCGAAGGTGGATTTGCACCCCGGCCTAATACATTTTCCGGCGACAGGTACGTAAAAAAACCGGAAAACACGAATACGGGAGGTGGAGATATATACAAAGATACAAGAAGTTTTGAAAAGCCGTCCAATGACCTTCCATCCAAAAGTTCAGGAGGTTTTAATAAAGGGGGCGGATATGGGGATAGCTTCGGTGGTGGAAAGTCAAGGGATTTTGGACGCGACAAAGGCCCACACCGAGGAGGCGATTTTAAGAAGGGCGGCGGAGGCTCCAAGAAAACCGACTTCCGCAAAAACAGAGACGATGATGATGACGATTGGTATTGAGCATTAATACCCTCTCCAAACAGATATGTATAATAAAATTGGCCGGACGAAAATCCGGCCAATTTTATTTTTTAAATATAAAATAAACCGCAAGTACCAGAAACAGAAAACCGATCAGGTGATTCCAGCGGAACGTCTCGGTCTTAAAAAACAATAGGGTGAATACCGTAAAAATCACCAGTGTGATCACCTCCTGAATAACCTTCAGTTCTACCAGCGAAAAGGGCCCTCCATTCTCTTTAAAGCCAATACGATTGGCCGGAACCTGGAAACAATATTCGAAGAGAGCTATCCCCCAGCTAATCAGGATAACGGAAACCAAGCCCAGCTTACTGAACCAGCCCAATTCCTTAAATTTGAGATGACCATACCAGGCCATGGTCATAAAGGCATTGGACAAAATAAGTAATCCGATGGTAAGGATCGATTTCATGAGGCGGCCTTCACCTTATTATCGTTAAAGAAAAGCACAAATAAGATCAGTACCACAGCTGCGATACCCGCCGGAACCATCCAGATGCTGGTCCAGTTTTTAACACCGTCAACTGTATAAATATCGGCCACTTTACCCGCAAGCCAGGATCCGATACCCATTCCGATACCGTAGGTGGCTATTGCGATCAAACCCTGGGCAGAGGACCTGTACTTCTCTCCCGCCTTGCTGTCCGTATAGATCTGCCCGGTAACAAAGAAAAAGTCATAACAAACACCGTGTAGTATGATGGCAAGGAATAACAGCCATTCGCTGGACGCATCACCATAGCCGAAACCGATGAAACGAACGATCCAGGCAATCAGACCAACGATCAGCATCCATTTTACCCCCAAACGACTGAAAGCCAAGGGAATCAGCAGCATGAACACCACTTCGGATATCTGCCCCAACGACATTTTGTTTTCTACGTTAGTCATACCGGAGTCCGTTAGCGATGGGTTGGCCATAGCGTAATAAAATGACAGGGGAATACAGATCAGTAACGACGAAACGAAGAAGATAGCAAAAGAGCGGTCCTTAAACAGCTTAAACGCGTCCAGACCCAGGATGTCGGAAAAGGATGTAGTAAGACTGGGCTTGGGAGGCGTATTGGGCAGAAAGAAAGAGAAGACACCCAGAAAGGCCGCTGAGTACATTGAAAATTTGAAGATCATCACGCTGTCGCCGAAGTTGTAATATCCTATGATATTAGATACTACAATCCAGGACAATGTACCCATCACCCTGATCGTTGGATAATCCTTCTCCGAATCCTTCACCTGCTGCATCGCAATAGAGGTTGTGAGGGAAATGGTCGGAGCGAAAGTGATGCAATAAAGCAATATCACCCAAAAGAAGGTATCAGCATCTTTAACCCCCGTCAGAAAATAGAGTATGGCCGCACCCGCGAGGTTCAACACACCCAAGACTTTCTGTGCCGCAAAATACCTGTCAGCAATCATTCCGACAAAAAAAGGAGCAATGATCATCGCAATTGAGAAAGCTGCATAGGCATTCCCGACCTGTGCACCAGTGGCTCCAAGCTGCGTAAACATGTACTTGCTCATTTGGCCATACCACGACCCCCACACAAAGTAAAGCAGGAACATCATGGCCATGAGCTGGAAACGTGTTGAATTTTTCATTTCAAGAATTGGTATAATTAAAATTAAGGTTATTCAGGTTTAGCATTGAAGCGATTAAATCGGACTCAAACAGTGTCCTATTTTCTAACCAGCTTTTGAAATTCATTCAGCTTCAACAAGGCCTCAATCGGTGAAAGTGTGTTAACATCCAGCAGAGATAACTTTTCTTTCAGCTCCTCCAATCTGGGATCGGCCGGTTCAAAAATGCTGAGCTGATAATTATTTTTAGGAATTTCCTTCACTTTCGTTTTATGAGCTTCGGTTACGTGATCCTTTTCCAGATGCTGCATAATTTCACTCGCCCTGAGTACTATGGGCTGGGGCATCCCGGCAATCTGCGCTACATGAATACCAAAACTGTGAGCACTTCCGCCTGGCTTAAGCTTGCGAAGGAATATCACCTTATTATCCACCTCTTTAACGGCAACATTAAAATTTTTGATTCTTGGAAAATCGTCAGCAAGCTGATTCAATTCGTGATAGTGCGTTGCAAAAAGGGTTTTAGGTCTGCATTCAAGCTGGTTATGTAAATATTCTGTAATGGCCCAGGCGATGGAAACGCCGTCATAAGTACTGGTTCCTCTTCCAATTTCGTCCATCAGCACCAAGCTCCGGTCACTGAGGTTGTTGAGGATACTTGCGGTTTCCGTCATTTCTACCATAAAAGTACTTTCCCCACGGCTAAGATTATCACTGGCTCCAACCCTGGTAAAAACCTTATCCACAATACCCACTGTTGCTGATTTGGCAGGCACATAACAACCCATTTGTGCCATCAATACAATGAGGGCCGTCTGGCGAAGCAGCGCCGATTTACCCGCCATATTGGGCCCGGTAATGATAATGATCTGCTGGCTGGCATCGTCCAGGAAAAGATCGTTCGGGACATAGGCTTCTCCTACGGCCAGTTGCTGCTCAATTACCGGGTGTCTCCCATCCCTGATGTCCAGCTCCTTTCCGTCACTGATGGCTGGCTTCACATATTTGTTTTTCCGTGCAACAATGGCAAAGGAACTCAGGGTATCCAAAGTGGAAATTACCGTGGCATTTTGCTGTATCGTACCCACATATTCGGAGGCCGTCTGTACCAGTTCACTGAATATCCTGAACTCAATGGCAGATATCCGGTCTTCCGCATTTAAAATTTTCTCCTCGTATTCTTTCAGTTCGGGCGTGATGTACCGTTCTGCATTTACAAGGGTCTGCTTGCGTATCCAGTCAGCCGGCACTTTGTCACGATGTGAATGGGTAACTTCGAGATAGTAACCAAACACTCGGTTGTAAGCTATTTTCAAAGAACCGATACCTGTTCTTTCAATCTCACGGTTCTGGAGTTTGAGCAGGTAATCTTTCCCTTCATACGATATGGCATGCAGCTCATCCAGTTCAGGATCCACCCCACTATTAATCATCCTCCCCTGATTGGACAGCACCGGTGCGTCTTCCCTGATTTCGAGTTCTATCTTGTCGGCAAGGAGACTGCATGGATTCAGTTGGTCGATGTATTTATTTAAGATGGACCGGGCAAAAACGGAAGTCTTTTTCCCCAACTCCATTTCTCCCAGTTTGATTAGCAATTCCTTGATGGGCCCTATCTGTTTCAGCGACTTTTTCAACTGCACCAATTCCCTCGGATTAATCCGGCGCACCGCCACTTTGGAAATAAGCCTTTCCAGGTCACCTATGTGTTTCAGGCATTGCATCATGGCTTCGTGAAGCTCCGGGTTGCCCAAAAAATGCTCCACGGTATTGAGCCTTTCTTCGATCGGGATCTTTTCCTTCAGCGGAAGCACCATCCATTTCCGCAGCAACCTTGCGCCCATGGGTGTAACGGTCTGGTCAAGAATCTGGATCAGCGGTACTCCTCCCTCCTGCTGTGGGTATACCAGTTCCAGGTTTCTGATCGTAAACCGGTCGAGCCACACATATTTTTCTTCTTCAAGCCGCGTTACTCTTCCTATGTGACTTACCTCTTTATGCTCTGTTTCACGCAGATAATGAAGAATCACGCCCGCAGCAATGATCCCCAACGGCAGGTTTTCAATTCCGAATCCTTTCAGAGTCGTAGTTTGAAAATGGCTGGTAAGCTGTTCATACCCATAGTCGTATCCGAAACACCAGTCTTCCAGCTGAAAGGTATGGTACTTGCCCCCAAAAAGCTGATTGAATTCCTGTTTGCTCCTTTTACAGAAAAGAACTTCCGCCGGCGTAAACCCCTGGAGCATTTTATCAACGTAGGCTGCATTGCCCTGGGCCGTCATAAACTCTCCTGTGGAGATATCCAAAAATGCCACTCCAAACAGGTTATCCCCACCGATGTGAACAGCGGCCAGGTAATTATTTTTCCTTACATCCAGTACATTATCGTTGAGTGAAACGCCAGGTGTAACAAGCTCCGTAACACCGCGTTTCACAATACCCTTTGCGGCGGCCGGGTCTTCCAGCTGATCACAGATAGCCACACGCTCGCCTGCCCTTACCAGCTTGGGAAGGTAGTTGTCCAGTGAATGATGGGGGAAACCTGCCAGCTCTTCATGCGCTCCGCCGTTGTTACGTCGTGTGAGTACAATACCCAGTATTTTGGATGCCCTGATTGCGTCTTCACCAAAGGTTTCATAAAAATCACCAACCCTGAAAAGCAATAATGCTCCGGGATATTTTGCTTTGATCTGATTGTATTGTTTGCTAAGCGGTGTTTCCTTTTGTGCCTTTGCCAAGTAATCGCGGATTTGATAATGGATAACTACAAAATTAACCCTTCTATCCGGTTTGGCAAGAACAGAATGTGTTTATAATGGGTTTGAAATTGCCTTTAATAAAGCAAGGGGAGGTCCTTGTGATCAAACTCCACCACTCCCCCGGGCTCAATGGCTTCAAAATCAGCCAGACTCACTTTCCCGATCGCGTACCTGACCAGGCGAAGGGTTGGAAAACCCACGGCAGCGGTCATGCGGCGTACCTGTCGGTTCTTCCCTTCGTACAGAGACAGTGCCAGCCAGGACGTAGGGATACTCTTCCTGAACCGAACGGGCGGGTTTCTTTCAGGCAGTTCAGGTACCTCAATCGTATTCGTTACTGCCGGCAGTGTTTTGTATTTTTTACCATCCACCGAAATTTCAACACCCGCTCTTAATTTTTCGCAAGCTTCATTATTAACATTCCCTTCCACCTGTACGTAATAAGTACGGGGATGTTTATTTTTCGGGTCGAGCAGCCGTGTTTTTAACCGGTTGTCATTGGTAAGCAACAAAAGCCCCTCGCTGTCGGCATCAAGCCTTCCTACCGGGTATACATCTTTTGGGAATGTAAAGTTGAGATCCGCCAGCGTAGCGTGTTCCCCTTCACGGCTGAACTGGGATAACATACCAAACGGCTTATATATCAGAAAATAACGGAACAAATCGGTATAGTTTACGGGTGTCAGCTATTGACGACCCATTGCTTATTTGAGAATGACGGCTAAATCAAGTTCATAGCCAGGGAAGTATCTCCCCGCGAGACAATTTCACGCCAAAGGTGTGCTCTGTATCAAAAATACTAAAACAATCTGAGTAACTCATGCTATCTCCAGCCATACAGGACAATGGTCGGAATGAACAGCGTCATTATATTGTCTGCTGGCAACAATACGTTCTTTCAGGGATTCCGTAACAGAAATGTAGTCAATACGCCAGCCTTTGTTATTTGCCCGTGCACCGGAGCGGTAGGTCCACCAGCTGTATTCGATCAGGTCAGGATTCTTAAATCTGAATGAATCCGTATATCCGCTGCCAAACCATTTGGTCATCCAGGCCCGCTCTTCGGGAAGAAAACCGGAAGAGTTTTTATTTCTGACCGGGTCATGAATATCTCTTTCGGTATGCGCAATGTTGTAATCCCCGCAGATAATAAGATTGGGCCTTTCCGTCCGCAAAATAGCAATCCAGGCATAGAAATCATCCAGAAAGCGCATTTTCACATCCTGCCTGACTTCTCCGCTGGTTCCTGAAGGGAAATAGCAGTTCAGTACTGTAATATCTCCAAAATCTGCTCTGAGGACTCGCCCTTCCGAATCGTAAACAGGCATCCCAACTCCCGCCGAAACAAGATCAGGCCTTGTTCTCGAGAAAATAGCTACGCCACTATAGCCCTTTTTCTCAGCCGCGTGCCAGCCAACCAGTTCATAGCCCAGCGCTTTAAAAACGGCAAGATCTACCTGGTCAGGGGTTGCCTTCACTTCCTGAAAGCATAAAATATCAAAAGATTTGTCACTCAGCCAATCGATCAGGCCATTTTTGATGGCCGCTCTGATTCCGTTTACATTATAGGTTAGTATTTCCATACTGCAATAATCGGAAATACAGCCACTATTTCAAACTGAGAACCTTTCCGGTAAACAGGGTTGTCGAAGAAATTCCGGAAACGGGTTTGCTCATTACCCAAATTTCGTAATCGTCAACAGGCAATTTCCGTCTGAATATTTCTGACTGATATTCCCCGCTGTAATAGGTGTTTTTCGCAAACGTTTCCTGCCAGTCATAAGGAACAGGTACCAGCGGCAGAACGATAATCCTTTCCTTGCCTTTTAAAATCACATATTTTAAATCCGCAGAACTGGTCGGGATAATTTTAAAAGTTAAAAATTTAAATTTCTGATTGTAACCGCCCACACGATAACTGATACCTATATCCAGCTTGCCTTTAAAAAGATTACCTTTTTTTGACGCAGGAATGATCAGATTCCTGCTCGCCAGTTCTTCCGGGACAAATGGTTTACTGATACCGGTGTTTTCAATATTGCTCATCAGATTTTTCATCCTGGTAGGATGATTCCAGAATGGCACGTCATAAAACTCATTTCCCTGGGTAAGGAACGCGTGATAGTTTGTCCAGAAGTACCCATCCAGCTCCAGTGCAGCATGAAGTTTGCGCAATGTGGCCGTTGAGTTATAATAGCTCAAAAAGTTCAGACAGAGGAATACTGCAAAAAAAGTTCCTGCAATAATCCTGGAAATCATGAGGCTTCTTTTGATCAGAATCAAAGCACAGACATAGGTAGCAGCCAGAAGGACAACGCCGAAAATCAGGTAGCGCCGTGAAAAAATATCACCGCCGTACATAAAATAACTAAAAACCGGCCTGCTGAGGACAAACATGGCACCAGTTCCCATCAGAAACATTATTGCCCCCAACAGAAACCAATAAGACCATTTAGGATTACGGGAGAAGATAAACCTCACCAGCCATAACAAGGCGACCATACCTATGAACATGCCCATCAAAGCACACGCCAGCATATCCTTGTAAAATCCTGGGACTAGCGGATGAGGGATATCCAGGTACAGTGCATTTCCTAAAAAACCGAAAAAAAGCAGCGCATTATACAAAGGACTGCTCAGGGCACTCTCAGGGGGGGGCGGTACGAGCTGGTATTCAAACAGAAAATAGAAGGATAAAACTGCAGCAGCAGCAAGTATCCAAATCACCAAAAACCGGAAATTTTTCTGGTATAGCAGGAAAACAACACCTACGATCCAGGTTAACATTCCATTTCCACTGGTAAAGGTCGCAATTATGGCGCTAAAAAATCCGATGTACCACCCAGCCCGATTATCCCGGCCCAGACCATAAACCGCTAACAATGCCCAGAAAATGACCGGCGTATTTTGAATAGCGGCTATTCCCCAAAACGCGTTCTCGCTGTAAACCAGATTGAACAAAATATAAGGAACCGGAATGAAATAATACCAGGATAACTGTTCAGCCTTTAAAGTTTTATAAAACAGATAAGCCGTTCCGAACATAAAAAGGTTTCCGGTTACAATCAGCCATTTGATATCAATTGTTCCGGTTATCCATAGCTGCAGAAGCATAACGATCCTTTCAAAACCAAACCGGTGCTGATTAACCTGTTCAAAGAGAATCTTAAGGGTTTCATACCATCCCGACGCCTTTTGCAGGTTATAAATCGTCTCCAGTAAGTTCTAGTCGTCGGTAAAAGGTACGTTAATCGCGTGGGTCAGCAGAAGCAGATAGAAATAACGGATCGGAAGAAAAATCAAAATGGCTCCCGATACCTTTGTCACCCAGCTCCCCTTTTTCAAAAAAAAGGAAACCGCGAACAGGCATACAAATAGCAAAACTAGTTCCACATATTGCGGGAACAACGGATTTTCAACAAAAGTACTGTTCAAATTCAGAGGGTTAAAAGTTCTTACAATCGTTATGAGTGAAGTGGCGCCGCAAAGAAGACAAACATCACCCTCACGGTGACAGATGTCCCAGCTCTATTTAATTCCTGTGACCATCTCCGCGGTTATCTCTTTTTCAAAAGTGATATAACCCGGGTAGTTAACCTGCTTTCCTGCTATGTCCAGTGTCGGTTTTACTTTCACGATCAATTTGGACGGCTTTGAACCCGCCTTACCAGTTAACGACATCACCATGTTGATGAATTCATCGCGCGTCTGGTCATTGTTAATCAATTGATAAACATTGGCATTGAGCCTCACAGGCACCCTGGTACTTCCTGTGCCAGGCATTACTTCAATCAACTGGCTCAAAAAACCACTGAAGATTTCATTTTGAGTGAGTAAAACCTTGTATTCCAATTGATTGATAGCCGCACGTTTTTTGGTCGGATTCGTAATATCCAGGTTCACGCGGAGATTCAGCGGAATATCCTTCCGAAGCATAGCTAGTCCCAGGCGAGGGTACCTGGCCAAATCCAGGTCACTGAAACTTTTTATATTGCGGAATTCACGGATATCCATTCCAGCCAAATAGACACTGTCCACAGATGCAATATCGTATTTACAGTCTCCAAAGGTTTTGGCATCCGAAACCTGTTTGCTAACGCCACACCCTGTCATGAAACCCGTGCATGCAAATATCACAAATATCCAAATGTTTTTTTTCATTGTCTTTATCAATTTTAATGCAATATATAGAGTATCTATCACAACGTCCATACCGATGATACATTATAAACATCAGAAAAAATATACTGGTTAGAAAAATTCAGGTTTAAAAATCTATTAATCAGACAGATACAAAACAATACTCTCTACCCTTTTGATAATTCATCCCCCCGAAGCTATTGTTCCCTCCGTCAGCCGACCAGATATGAGCCTATAAAACACCACCCGTTCATCCATAAAACTTCGAATTCAAAATCTTAAAAAAATAAAATTTTGTAGAAAACTTTGTTCGGAATTATTCAAGAAAAATCCTATACCGAAAAGTAGGTTTTTGCCTGACCTGCGTTTGGTTGCATTCCTTGAAGCGTATACCTTTGCGGCTTCACATTTATTAAAGCATATATCGAATGGCAAGCTGGTATTTAGGAAAAATCCGTTATCAAAAAGAAGACGACGCCGGTAGTTTGAAAACAATTAATGAAGCTTATCTGGTTGACGCAGTTTCTTATACAGAGTCGGAAGCAAGGCTTTATAAGCAGATTGTGACCGGAGCAAGTGATTTTAGTGTAACCAGCATAACGCGAATGAGGCTAGCCGATTTGTTCGCCTACGAAGAGGGTGAAAAGTGGTTTAAAGCCAAGGTGATATACTTTTCCGTTGATGAAAAAAGCGGCAAGGAGAAAAAAGTAGTCAATTATATGCTGGTTAATGCGGACGGGATCGAACAGGCGCTTGAAAGGATTACCGAAAGCCTTCGGACGATGCTGATACCTTATGAAACGACGGACATTAACCTGACGCCTATTCTGGATGTATTCCCATATACGGCCGAAGAAGATCAGGAGGTGGAAATACCTGCGAATTTCAGACCACTTTCAGAGGTAAGGGCCGAGCAGCATATTACCGAAGATATTTAGAAAGATCAATAGTAAGAAGAACAGCTTCCCGAAATAGCTGTTCTTCTGCTCCTCAATCGGCTATCTTTACTTCCTTGTAATCCCTTGTGAGGGCCAGGAACGGATCCGCATCTATTCGTATCAATTTCAGTTTCAGATCTTCCGAGTCAAGCTCGGTGATCAGCTGGTTTGGGCCAAACAAATGCATGTAATCAAATGATACAGGCAGACTAACCGCTCCTTCAATCAATTCAAAACCATACAGCGGATATACAGCAAATGGTGTTTGGGTCAGCCATACCTTGTCCTTAGCCTCGGACGATGCATAGGACAGCTGATATTCAACACTAGGCCAGCCGAAGTCCTCGCGGCTATTTCCAGTTGGCAAGCAATAAGTAGCAAAATCCTCCTGGCGCTGACTCTGGGTTTCCTTATCCGGTCTGAGCCTGCTGACGAGCTCCGTAATCCTGATCTTCTTACCATCCTCGGTGCCACAATAAATGTATTTCCCATCCGGGAAGGCCAAAATAAACTCATACGATCCGGCTTTGCCAAAGCTGCTTTCCTTCCTGAAACACATGGCACCCGTTACCGGATCCAGCCCAATCTCCAGCGTACCGTTAGTTTTATCTGCCTTATTCCGGTAGTCGTAAACAAGCTTGTGGCTAAAATAATACTGCCCCTTATCCGGTTTCCACTGTAGCGCTCTCTTCTTGTCAGGCACCAGTTTCTTACTCACTTGTGCGGCCGCTATTTGAGACCAAAACAGGATTCCCAAAAACACAGTTAGTCCCATTCCGTTTCTGTTCATTCGGCAAATACAAGCTTTCAATTGCTCAGTCATATCTTATTATCAGGATTTAATACATTTCGATTTCAGCCAGCGAATTTGCTTCAAAAAACACTTTATCCTGTCAAAACGGATCACGGCGCTGGCATAATGATGTAATAAACTTAAAAGGAAATTCCTGCAGGTCCAAAGGTGTCCGCCATATTATCACCCGGTATCTCTGAGGCATTTGTCAGGAACATCGTAACTTGCACCGGATTAGGACAAATAGCATGAATTTCAACTTCGAAAAAAAATCAGTTGTATTGGGTGAGGGCCGTCGCGCCTACTTTTCTTCCGATTACCATTTGGGTGTCCCCTCCAGCGATGCGAGCCGGTTGAGGGAACAGAAAATTGTCCGCTGGCTGGAAGATATTAGACATGATGCGCAGGTTATTTTCCTGGTAGGCGACATTTTTGATTTTTGGTTCGAATACCGTCATGCCGTGCCAAAGGGGTCCATCAGGCTGCTGGGGAAACTTGCTGAACTTGCCGACAGCGGCATTGAGATCGTCATTTTCACAGGCAACCACGATATGTGGATGTCGGGTTACCTCACCGAGGAACTTGGTGCACCCATTTTCAGAAACCCCGTAGAATTTGAAATTAAAAACAGCGTGGGCAACACTACCCGCCTGCTGGTTGGCCATGGCGACGGGCTTGGGCCAGGCGACAAGGTTTACAAAGTACTCAAACGTATTTTTGAAAACTCATTTTTTCAAGCAATTTTTCATCTTGTACACCCCGATGTGGGTATCTGGATCGCTAAGGAATGGTCCCGGAGAAGCCGGATTGCCAATGTAAATAAAGGTGAAGAAAAATTTATGGGCGAAGACCGCGAATGGCTCTTCACTTTTTGCAAAGAGGTGGAAAGCCACCGGCATTATGACTATTATATTTTCGGCCACAGGCATCTTGTACTGGACCTTGCGGTGTCAGAAAACAGCAGGTACATCAACCTGGGTGAATGGGTAAGCCAGCAACATTATGCCAGTTTTGACGGGAGCCAACTAGAGTTGATCCAATTTCGCTGCACCCCAGAAACATCGCATCCGCCAACTGTGAACTCTTAACTGTCAATTCCCCTTCTTCCGGCTGTTTTTCTCATCATCCTGCACAGGCAAAAAATCCTGTCGGGTAATGTTCTCACGAGGCGTATTACCTAGATCTTTACGATAGTCTTTCTGCTTCAGGTCTCCGTTTTTCACCGACTTTATGAAATTGGCCCAGGCAAACGGATTAAGGAACGGAAAGGTAGTAGCAAAACTTTTGTTTGCAGCAGATTCCCTCCCAAACATCTGCTGATCCATGGTATAGCGGTAATTAGTTTGGGCGTTATTGGGCACCTGCGCGGCCATCCTGTTAATGTAATCAATATCCGTACTTTTAGCCAGGGCATCCCTATCAGCCTGGTCGGGCAGTTTCAGCGCCAAAAAAGCCTTTTTAAATTCTTCCTCAGTAGCATACGGATAAATTTTTACTTCCGCCAACATCTTCACATCCTCCTGCATCGCCACAATGGCTGAGTAAGAATCGGAATTATAGTTACGGGGAATTTTATGGTACTGGTTTTTAAAACCTACATAACTGTAAACAATACTGTCACCAGGGAAAACAGGTATGGTAAAGGCTCCACCCCCATCGGCTAAGGTTCCTTTTCCTGCCCTGGGTATGAATATATAAGCACCCGGCAAGCGTTCACTGGATTTACCGGCAACAACAATACCGCTAAAAATAATAGCCTTCTGTTCGCCCTGTGCATACAGGTTACCGGCCCCTGAAATTCCGGCTATCATTAATAATAGTACGAATACGCTCCTTTTCATTCTTTTCTTTTTTAGCTCCTGTCCAATCCGGAACACCGGAACTGAATAAGGGATTAGAAATAAATATTATAATATTCTAAAGACCAATCCTAACAAATATTGTTAAAAGTCAGGTTTTAAATTTTCTAAAAAACTGTTCCCCGCCCTGAAAAGCACAGCCACATCAAAACCCTGCTCGTTCCAGACTATTTCCCGTTTTTATGAAAACAATTTAATAAAGGTAACAATAAACGGAGCTGAAAGCAGCAATCCGTCAAAGCGATCCAGGAAACCTCCATGCCCCGGAATACTGGATCCTGAGTCCTTAATGGCAATACTTCTCTTAAATAATGATTCCACCAAATCCCCGTAAGTTCCCACCACTACAATTATTGCACCGATGCAGTACCACTTCCAGGGTTCGAAGGTACGGAAATAAAATCCCAGAGCAAAAGCAATAACCGCCGCAAAACCAGCACTTCCCATAGCACCTTCCCAGGATTTTTTGGGCGATATCCGCTCGAACAATTTACGTCTGCCAAATTTTGTACCGGCAAAATACCCTCCTATATCCGAAGCCCAAAGCAGCAATAAACTACCCAGGACAATCTCATAATTGTAGGTACCTCCGCGCATCGCCATCACGATGATCAGCGAGAACGGCAGGGCTACGTAAATAATCCCCAGAAATGTAAATCCGATGTTTGTAAAAGGTTTCAGATCATTCTTTTTATAAAGCTTGATAAAAAATATCATGGACAGCAGCGGGCTGATCAGGAAGTAGTTCTCGAAAGAAACAATATCCTGTTCTATCAGATACGCAAGTAACATCATAACTGTGCCACAGAAGGTACCATAATAAGTAAGCGGCTGATTTCCATCAAGCCCCAGGAGTTTGTAAAACTCAAGCTGGGTAAGGGAGCTGATCGCACAGAACAGCAAAAGACAACTCCAGTCACTATAAACAATGCACCCTATAATTACAAATACACCCGCAAGCCCTGTAATAGTCCTCTGCTGAAGGTTATTCAGGTTGTTCAAACGTTGCTTCATCAGATATTATAGTTTGTGCCTTCAACAAGTCATGAGCTGGAACCCGTACTTCATATTTTCCAGAAAAGGGATAAAGGATACTGTCCTTTATATTTAGAATAACAGCCGGAATGCCGTGCTCCTCAAGTTTCTCTCTTGCAATTTCAGCCCGGATCATCTCCGTACTTTGGAACGCCTTAATCCAGTTATCTCCCATAGAATCGTTATTCATTTAATTTTATAATTGTGTCAGTTCAGAATTTGTTCTTTTTCCGAAGCCCGTTTGATTTTCAGCAAAATAAGCCCGGTAAAAAACAGAGAAAGCAAAACGCTCAGGAGCGGCATGGTTTTAGTCTCTTCAATATTGATATCCAGCACCTTCATATTGTACAGGTACATCATGATAAGCACAAAGCCGTTGTTCACAAAATGAGCCAGAACTGCTATCCAAAAATTACCTGTCCAATAATAGAGATACCCAAAAAGTGCGCCAAGCATCATTCTGGGGAAAAATCCGTAAAACTGAAAATGAATGGTACTGAAAATCGCAGCCGATATCCAGATCGCCGCATGGATATTCATCTGCGCCGATAGTTTGCGCTGAATAACCCCTCTGAACAGCGCCTCTTCGCCCAGGGAGGGAAGCAAAACTACCACAACAAGAGCGATGAGCAACTGACCTATGCTCTGATAGGAAGTTAAAAATTTCGTCATAACGGCCAGTTGGTCTTCCTTTGCGCGCATCCAGTTTTCCACCTCAGACAAAAAACCGGGTAATTTCATAGCCGAATTCCATTCAATGATCTGACCGTTGAGGGGAATAAATAATAAAACCACCGCGAAGGTCATGAACCATACGTAAGGTTTCGGGAAAGGCCGGAAGTTAAAAGCTGCCAAAGGGCGCCGTTCGATCAGATACCAAAACAGCAGGGAAGGGAGCAGATAGGAGAAAAGATGGACAACTCCCTGAAAAATCATCATCACATACCAGCCGTCGGGTATGCTTCCGGGGTCGTTCATCAGCTGATTAATGATATTTGCCGTACCTCCTACCCCTGACGAAGTAAGGCTGGTGAGCGCAAATACTGCCAGCAGATTTCCTACTGCCATACCAATCAACGTAAAACCAACGAGAATTAACAAGCTTCCCCCAGTTCCTGCTACGCGGGGCTCCACCAAATTCGGATTATTTTTTAGCATAATTGGTGTAAATTTACAGCTTATTCTTAATTGTAACAACAAAGATGCCAGGACAACCATGGAGGATTGAGCCGGAAATACTTTATCCGGAAACTTCCAGGGTACAACAATACAGAAAATGGTCAGAATCGGAAATATAGATTTGGGTGCATTCCCGTTGCTTCTTGCTCCCATGGAAGACGTAAGCGACCCACCCTTTCGCGCGGTATGCAAGGAGAATGGTGCCGACCTGATGTATACGGAGTTCATTTCTTCGGAGGGGCTCATCAGGGATGCAGCTAAAAGCAGGCAGAAACTGGATATTTTTGAATATGAGCGACCTATCGGCATTCAGTTATTCGGTAGTGATGTACAGACCATGGGTGCCTGCTCTGCCATAGCCACGCAGGCAAATCCCGACCTGATCGACATCAACTATGGCTGCCCGGTTAAAAACGTGGCCTGCAAGGGAGCCGGAGCAGCATTGCTTCAGGATATTCCCAAAATGGTAAAAATGACAGAGGCCGTAGTGAAATCAACGCATCTGCCGGTAACAGTAAAAACCCGACTGGGATGGGATGATACCACCAAAAATATT
This sequence comes from Dyadobacter sp. CECT 9275, assembly GCF_907164905.1. Lineage (NCBI taxonomy): Bacteria > Pseudomonadati > Bacteroidota > Cytophagia > Cytophagales > Spirosomataceae > Dyadobacter > Dyadobacter helix. The sequence continues at coordinate 2,333,758 of NZ_CAJRAF010000002.1, forward strand.
CTGGAGGTGGCAGAGCAGCTTCAGGATATTGGTATCCAGGCGCTGACAGTACACGGACGAACAAGGGTACAAATGTACAAAGGTGCGGCAGACTGGACGCTCATAGCCCGCTTAAAGGAAAATCCACGTCTGCACATCCCCATTTTTGGCAACGGTGATATTGATTCTCCGGAAAAGGCATTGGAATACAAAAACAGGTATGGCGTGGATGGCATTATGATCGGGCGTGCAACCATTGGTAATCCATGGATCTTTAATGACATTAAACACTATTTCAGGACGGGTGAAAGAATGGCTCCGCCCACAATATCCGAGCGTGTTGATACCTGCCGCCGCCACCTTGAGTTTTCGATTAAATGGAAAGGACCGGTGCTGGGTATTTTTGAAATGAGAAGGCATTATACCAATTATTTCAGGGGGCTCGAACATTTTAAACCCTACCGCATGCGGCTGGTAGAAGCCATGCGCTTTGAAGAACTGAACGAAATTCTGGAAGAAATCACCCATCATTTCAGTGAAGCGGTATGTTAAAAGTGCAGGTTACAGGTCCCGGCTCCGAACAAAGTACTGTCTTCGAAATAACGAGCGACAATGGTTTATCCAAAATAGATAACCTTTTGTTCACGGGTGATATCGTTTCCGTTTCTGATAACCATTTTCATGTGATCTGGAACCATCAGTCCTATAATGTGGAAATTACGGAAAGAGATGAAAAGACAAAAACATGCAGGCTCATAATCAACGGCAAGGAGGTTTTGGCAACTGCAAAAGACCAGTTCGACCTGTTGCTGGAAGGAATGGGTATCCAGGCCAATGACGGGCAGAAAATCAATAACATTAAAGCGCCCATGCCCGGACTGATCCAGTCGGTTATGGTGCGTGAAGGGGATGAAGTACAAAAAGGCGACACGCTGCTGGTACTGGTGGCTATGAAAATGGAGAATGTTATCAAATCGTCCGGGAGCGGACAGGTAAAAAACATCAGGGTTGCGGCGGGAGAAATTGTTGAAAAAAACCAGGTATTGCTGGAGTTTCTTTAAATAACTTGTTAATCTGGCAATCCACCCCTTATTTTTACGGATCAAATCACCTACATCACAAATCATGCCCCAACCAAGGTATAAACGTATACTTCTCAAACTCAGCGGAGAAGCGCTCAATGGCGGAGATAAAACACAGGTTATCGATTTTAATATCCTGGATAAGTATTCCGTCGAAATTAAAAAAGTAGTGGAAGAAGGTGTACAGGTAGCCATTGTGATCGGCGGTGGCAATATCTTCCGTGGAGCTTCAGTGGAAAAATCGGGAATCGACCGCGTCCAGGGCGACCACATGGGGATGCTGGCTACTGTTATCAACGGAATGGCTATACAGAGCTCCCTGGAAAAGCATGGCCTTAGAACCAGGCTGATGTCCGCCATTAAAATGGAGCAGGTATGTGAGCCGCTGATTCGCCGACGCGCCGTACGCCATCTGGAAAAAGGTCGTGTGGTAATCTTTGGTGCAGGTACGGGGAATCCGTATTTCACAACCGACACCACGGCCGGCCTCAGGGCTATCGAATCCGAATCAGATGTGGTACTGAAAGGTACCCGTGTAGACGGCGTTTACACAGCAGATCCGGAAAAAGATCCTACCGCCACCAAATATACCCAACTTACTTTTGACGAGGCTTTATCCAGGAACCTTAAAATCATGGATCTTACGGCTTTCACACTTTGTAAGGAAAACAATTTACCCATCATCGTTTTTGACATGAACAAAACCGGCAACCTGCATGACCTTGTCATGGGTGGTGAAGTAGGAACGCTGATATCGAACTAACAGAAATATAATATTACAAAACCAATGGAAGAAATAGAATTATATCTGGAAGATGCCCGGGATACCATGGAGGGCGCGATCAAACACCTTATTATTGAATTGGGGAAAATACGTGCTGGTAAGGCAACACCCCAAATGCTTGAAGGTCTCCAGATTGAATATTACGGCTCTATGACCCCCATTCAAAATGTGGCAACCATTAATACGCCGGATGCCCGTACGATTGCGATCAGGCCGTTTGAAAAGAAAATCATCAATGATATTGAAAAGGCGATCCGTAACGGGAACCTTGGTTTTGCTCCTTCCAATGACGGGGAAATGATCAGGATATCAGTTCCGCCGCTTAACGAAGAACGCCGCAAGGAACTTGCCAAGCGCGCAAAAAATGAGATCGAAACGGCCAAAATAAATGTCCGCAACATCCGTCAGGATGCCAACAATTCACTGCGTAAATTAACGAAAGAAGGTGTGGCGGAGGATCTGGTTAAAATCAGTGAAGATCGGGTTCAGAAACTGACCGACAGCTTTGTTGCAAAAATTGAACAGATATACTCTGCCAAAGAGAAGGAGATTATGGAGGTGTAGTACCAGACTGCGGTCTTAGAGTCTAAAGTATGCAGTTAACAGTACAAAACATAAAAACCCGTCTCAATAGACGGGTTTTTATGTTTTAATGCCATTCCAAAATATTTATTTCCCCTGGCTGAACCCTTCGAAACCTCTGTGATTGGATTCTTCATAAAGTCTCTCTTGAGGCAGACTACGGAAATAATCATAAGTAATACGCAAGCCTTCTTCCCGTTTCACTTTGGGTTCCCAGCCTAATATTTCCTTGGCTTTTGTAATGTCTGGCTGGCGCTGTTTTGGATCGTCCTGCGGAAGAGGTTTGTAAACCACCTTCTGGTCTGTCCCCGTCAGGCTGATAATTTCTTCGGCAAACTCCTTAATGGTAATTTCAGCTGGGTTTCCAATGTTTACCGGCAGCGAATAATCACTCATCAGCAAACGGTAAATACCTTCCACCAGATCATCCACATAACAGAATGCCCGCGTCTGCGAGCCGTCGCCAAATATCGTAATATCCTCCCCACGTAATGCCTGGCCAATAAAAGCCGGCAACACACGTCCATCGTTCAGGCGCATTCTGGGGCCATAGGTATTGAAAATACGAACAATACGGGTTTCCAGATTATGATAACGGTGATAGGCCATCGTGATCGCTTCCTGGTAACGTTTTGCTTCGTCGTAACACCCTCTGGGGCCAATCGGATTAACATGCCCCCAGTAATCCTCCGTTTGCGGATGCACGAGCGGATCTCCATAAACCTCTGAGGTAGAAGCAATAATGAAACGAGCCTTTTTCACACGGGCAAGTCCCAAAAGATTATGGGTTCCCATAGCGCCCACTTTCAACGTCTGGATTGGAATTTTAAGGTAATCTATCGGGCTTGCAGGTGATGCAAAATGCATGATATAGTCAAGCTCACCTGGAACGTGCACAAATTTGGTAACATCATGGTGATAAAATTCAAAATTAGGATTGGGCATTAAATGCTCAATGTTCCGCATGTCCCCCGTAATCAGGTTATCCATACCGATCACATACATACCTTCCCTCAGAAAGCGCTCGCAAAGGTGCGAACCAAGGAAACCTGCCGCTCCTGTAATTAGTACACGTTTCATGTAGTTATGATATTGTTAGAGTTTTATTATTTACTGGTTGAGTACTGCAATATATTCAATCAACTCTTATTTATGCTTTAAACACAGCGTATTTTAATACCCTGTGCAAAATAGAGCCTGCCTTAACCTTCCTTCACAATATCACGCCCGATGCTGAAATAGGTATAGCCGAGTTCCTTCATCTGGTCGAGTTCGTACAGATTTCTTCCGTCAAAAATCACTTTGTTCTTTAAGAGCTTTGCCATTTTCTCAAATTCAGGGGTACGGAACTGCGGCCATTCTGTAAAAATCATCAGGGCGTCGGCATCATCCAGCGCTGCATAGGGGGTATGGCAAAACGTAACTTTATCTCCCAGTATCTTCTTCACATTATCCATGGCCTCCGGATCGTAAACTGTAATTTTCACACCTGCATCCAGGAGTACCTGAATATTTTCCAAAGCAGGTGCCTCACGGATGTCGTCCGTATAGGGTTTAAATGCCAGCCCCCAAACTGCTATGGTCTTTCCTTTTAAATCACCATTAAAAAAGTTGTTCACCATAGGTAAAAGCTTTTTCTTCTGATCGTCGTTTACCGCCATAACCGACTTCAGTATTCTGAAATCATAGTCATAATCAGCCGATGTTTTTGCAAGAGCCTGCACGTCCTTGGGAAAACAACTTCCGCCATAACCGATACCCGCAAAAAGAAAACGTTTGCCGATACGGCTGTCTGTTCCGATACCCCTGCGGATATCATCCACATTTGCACCTACTTTCTCACAAAGGTTAGCAATTTCATTCATGAAGGTTATCTTCATGGCCAAAAACGAGTTAGCCGCATATTTGGTCATTTCTGCGGAACGCTCATCCATAAAAATAACGGGGTTGCCCTGACGTACCAACGGAGCGTATAACTTCTCCATTACTTTCCTGGCACTTTCAGAAGAAGTACCCACCACGACACGGTCGGGCTTCATAAAGTCCTCAACAGCCACTCCTTCCCTCAAAAACTCAGGGTTAGAAACCACATCAAACTCTACCTTTGCATTTTTGGCAATAGCGGCCGTCACTTTTTCCGCAGTCCCCACCGGAACGGTACTTTTATCAATAATTACTGCATAATGATCCAGGATATGCCCCAGGTCATCGGCCACCTTTAATATATATTTAAGGTCGGCGGAACCATCCTCCCCTGGAGGGGTAGGAAGAGCCAGGAAAATCACCTGTGCTTCTTTAATTCCTTCGGCCAGATCTGTCGTAAACTGTAACCTTCCTTCGGCAACATTCCTGTCAAACAGGACGTCCAGCCCCGGCTCGTAAATTGGAATATCCCCATTTTGAAGGCGTTCTACTTTCTTAACGTCAATATCGACGCAAACGACCTGATTACCGGTTTCAGCGAAACATGTACCCGTCACTAAACCAACATATCCGGTCCCTACAACTGCAATTTTCATAATAGTGTAAAATAATTAATAGCTACGTTGATAAAAGGCTTGAAGAAGCACGGATTTTGCACTATTGGAATATCCGCAAAACAACACTTTCGCAAAAGTAATTTTTTTCACCGAATCAGTCTTGGTCTATTTCAATTTTGTTCGTCAACGGCTCTGGAAATATGTCTTTTTCTTTTTATTATTGAATAAAACAACTGATTTACAGAAACTAAAACCAGCTATGACACACGCAACGAAGGATGAACGTGACGAAATCTGCCTGCTTATCAAAGCATCCATCCATGATTTTACAGCAAAAAAAATAACCCCGAATGTAAGGGAATGGGATGAAAAACAGATTTTCCCGGTAGAGATATTCCATGAGCTTGGAGAACTGGGATTAATGGGTATGCTTGTACCTGAATCGTATGGTGGTGCAGGACTGGGTTATCAGGAGTACGTAACCGCCATCATTGAACTTTCAAAATCCGATCCCTCCATCGGCCTCTCCATGGCAGCCCATAATTCGCTATGCACCAACCATATATGCCTGTTCGGTAGCGATGAACAAAAAAAAAGGTATCTGCCAAGGCTTGCCAGTGGTCAGTGGATCGGTGCATGGGGATTAACAGAACCCAACACAGGTTCGGATGCAGGGAATATGCGAACCACAGCCCGAAAAGAGGGAGAAAACTGGGTGATCAACGGTTCTAAAAACTTTATTACCAACGGCAAAAGCGGTAACGTAACGGTCGTAATTGCACGAACAGGAGAGCCGGGTAACAAACACGGCGCTACCGCGTTTATTGTCGAAATGGGAACCAGGGGATTTTCCGCAGGCCGAAAGGAAGACAAACTGGGAATGAGGGCCTCCGAGACCGTTGAACTGATCTTTGAGGAATGTACCATTCCTGATGCTCAACGCCTTGGGGAAATAGGCGACGGCTTTATACAGGCCCTGAAAGTACTGGACGGCGGCAGGATATCCATTGCCGCTCTGAGCCTGGGTACCGCTATAGGTGCATACGAAGCTGCGCTGGCATATGCCAGGCAGCGCGAGCAATTTGGGAAGGCGATCTCCAGTTTTCAGGCAATCGCTTTCAAACTGGCAGATATGTATACCGATATCCAGGCTTCTACCTTGCTTACTTTCCATGCTGCCGAACGTAAAGACCGGGGTGAAAAGGTTACGCTCGCCAGTTCGGTTGCCAAATACCATGCATCCGAAACGGCCGTCCGGGTGGCAGGCGAAGCGGTTCAGATTTTCGGAGGATATGGTTTCACCAAAGATTATCCGGTGGAAAAATTTTATCGCGACAGTAAGCTTTGCACCATTGGCGAAGGAACCAGTGAGATTCAGAAACTGGTGATTTCCAAAGAAATTCTTCGCTGCTGACGCTATCCTGCCATCCATACCCTGCAACTACCGGTGAGCAACCGTCTGGTACGTTAGTCAAAGAAGAGTAGGAACCTTTCCAAGATATCAGTATTTTCGTAATCAACCATTTCCTGACTAACCATGACCCCTCTTTTAGTACTTCTCGTTCTGGTGATACTAACCATCCTGATGACTGTTAAAGTCGTTCCGCAGCAACGTGCCTATGTAATGGAACGGCTAGGGAAGTTTTATGCTGTCCTTCAGCCAGGGATTAATTTCATCATTCCCTTTTTTGATCGTGTGGCATATAAGTACAATCTCAAAGAAGCTGCCATTGACATACCCGAACAAATTTGTATCACAAGAGATAATGTGCAGGTCCGCATGGACGGCGTCATTTTCATTCAGGTGATTGATCCAAAAAAAGCTGCGTATGGCATATCCGACTATACTTTTGCGGTGATACAGCTGGCGCAGACCACAATGCGGAGCGAAATAGGGAAACTGGATCTCGACAAGACTTTTGAAGAGCGGATGACCATCAACCGTGCGGTGGTGGAAAGTATTGATGAAGCTGCTATAGGCTGGGGGGTTAAAGTTCTACGTTACGAGATCAAAAATATTACGCCGCCACAAAGCGTGCTGATTGCAATGGAAAAGCAGATGCAGGCAGAACGGGAAAGGCGTGCCGTGATTTTGCAGTCGGATGGTGAAAAACAAGCTGCCATTAATGTAGCAGAAGGTCAAAAGCAAAAAGTAGTACTGGAGTCGGAAGGTCTACGCCTCCGGCAGATCAATGAAGCAGAAGGCGAAGCCGCAGCACTTCGTTCAGTGGCGGAGGCTACGGCCGAAAGCATCAGGTTGGTGGCAGCGGCTATACAGCAGGACGGCGGTTCCGAAGCGGTGCAGCTGAAAGTGGCTGAAAATTATGTTGAACAGTTTGGCAAACTGGCAAAAGCGGGTAATACACTCATCCTGCCGGCAAATCTGGCGGATATGGGTTCATTAATCGCCACTGCCCTGACTGTTGTAAAATCAGAACAAAAGAAATAAAAATGGACTTATCCCTGCCGCAGATCTGGCTCATCATTGGGCTGATCATGCTCGTTATAGAATTAGTAAGCGTACTATTGGTTTTTGTATTTTTCTCGGTGGGTGCACTGGCCACAGCGTTGCTGGCGAGCTTGGGTATTCTTCAGGGAATTGAAATGCAGATATTGTCATTTTCCGCCATCTCGCTTATTTCCATGATCGCACTGCGCAAACATGCCCGCAGGCTTCTGGGAAATCGAGGCAAACATCATGAGTATAATGAATTTGTGGGTGAAACCGCCATGGTGGTTAAGGACATTCCGGCATCCCATGAAGGAAAGATCTATTACCGCGGAGCGGAGTGGAAAGCCACTTCTTCTGACCAAACGCCGATCAGTGCCGGAAGTAAGGTTGTCATTGTCAAAACCGAAGGCATTGTACTGGTTGTGGAGGAATCCTGAAATAATTTCAGTAGGTTCTAGTGGTTACATCTTTTCCTGTAATAACCAACCTCTAAATGTATGCAGCAGGAAAACCTTCTGGATGAAGCGGATCTGTATCGGTTCAACCTTTCTCCCACAACCATTGGCAAAAGAATTATTAATTGTATTGTTGATTACATCCTTTTCCTGATTCTGCTGGTAATGACAATGTCAGTAGTCTCTGCCATTACCTATTCCATTGATCCGGAACTCGCGGAAAATATTTTAAACTTATTTGAGTCCGAAAACTCCTTCCTGGACAGGATCATTTCAAGTATACTGCTCATGCTATATTTTTTCGCATTTGAGTATATCACTTCGGGTAAAACGCTGGGTAAAATGCTGACAAAAACCAGGGTGATCGGGACCGATGGCAGAAAGCCAACTGCCAAACAATTTTTGATCCGAAGTTTTTCACGGATTGTCCCTCTTGATATATTCAGTTTTTTCAGGGAAAATCCTCAGGGATGGCACGACAAATGGGCCGACACGATGGTGGTGGATGACAAATCATTGCCTGAAAGCATATTCCTCCCCGAATAAAACACACCAGAACGGTTATCCCGTATTGAATACCTTGAGTTCAGGCCAGTATCTTCCAAAACAAAAACAGGTGAACGGCAGCGTTTTAAGCCGCCATTCACCTGTTACTGAAAGATCAGAAGGCTATTATTTCTTCAATGCTTCTATCACCGGTGTTCCGATGTTCCCGCTTGGAGGAAGAATGTGCAGCAAGGCAGAAATGGTGGGAGCAATATCCGAAACGGAAGTTCTCTTCAATGTTTCTCCTTTGTTAACCCCCCATCCGAAAAGAACAAAAGGTACCTGGGTATCGTAGTTATAGGGCGTACCATGCGAAGTACCCGTACTGCCACCATAAAGCCAGCCGGGCTGTGTAAGTATCTGTATATCTCCACTCCGCTTCGCATTCACATTGTTTTTGATCAGCTCAAGCTGGTAAGTGTTCAAAGGCGAAGTACCCATATTCGATAGGTCCACAACGTCTGCAATGCCGGGCTCCCGCAGCAGTGCTTCCCTGATTACTTCCGTAACCTGAGCGATGGTTATCTTTTTGCTTCTCAGCAATTTGTGATCCAGATACAACTGATTATTTTCATAGGCAATCACAAACTTTTCCTTCCCGAAAGACTCTTCCAGGCTCTTGTTCAGGATTTTGGTAAAATTACCTCTGTTAGCCAGACCAGCCGCCAGCTTATGTTCCATGGCAAAACCAGGTACGTCTACCACGCCATGATCAGCCGTTAGAAAAACAGTGTATTCACCTTTGCCAACCCATCCGTCCAGAAAGCTAAACAATTCTGAAAACTCACGATCCAGGCGAAGGAAATCATCCTGCTGTTCTACAGAATTGGGGCCGGCACTGTGTCCGATTTTATCGGGTGTAGAAAAACTGATGGCCAGAAAATCTGTCTCTCCGTTTCTGCCCAGATTTTCCCCTTTAACGGCTTCTATTGCAAGTTCTTTTGTAATGGTATTACCCCACGGAGTATTGGTTACTACTCCAAAAGCATCTCCGGCCAGGCCCGCCAGTTCGTAAGGAAAAACGGGTTTCTTCGCTCCCGGCAATTTCCCCTCCCAAGGCACGTCGTCGGGTGAGCTTTGCTTGTATTCACTGGCCGGAAGAAGCAATTGCCATCCTTTTCTCAGATAGGCAGAGGGCATTTTTTTTGCATTATAATCTTTCACCCATTGCGGCAGTTCCTCCATGTAATAGGTACTGGTAACCCAGTTTCCCGTATTGGAATCAAACCAGTACGATCCGTTTGCGGTGTGTCCCGCAGGAAGGATTGATCCTCTGTCTTTAATCGAAATTCCGATCGTTTTAGACCGGAAATTGGTTGCAATCCTGAGCTGATCTGTAACGGTACTCGTCAGAAGATTCCGAGGAGAGGCTTTTCCTGCACTGACGTTACTGCTACCCACCGTTTTAACCGTGGTATCCTCCACGCAATAGACACCCTGACCCTTGGCCACATCATACCATTCATTCCCCACAATCCCGTTAATCGCCGGAATGGAGCCCGTATAAGCAGAGGCATGCCCCGCCGCGGTGACGGTAATGGCATAACTGTAATGATTGTTCCGGCAGTTAAAGCCCTCGTTCATCATTCTCTTAAAACCACCTTCGGTATACTGATCGTAATATCTGTAGAGATAATCGAAGCGCATCTGGTCTACCACAATACCAACCACCAGTTTCGGACGGGCAAGTGCCGTTGACTTGGAAACAACTTTTTTGGGCGCCTGTGCGGCAACTGCCCCCGCGGCCATCACACCCAAAATCCATAATGAAATTTTTCTCACTGTTCAGGAATTTGATTTACAATTTATTTTAACTCTTTCTTTTCGTTACCTATGGCTGCCTGCTTTTGACTGCTTACTTCTTCAATGCTTCCGGCACAGGATTACCAACATTTCCGCTGGGCGGCAGAATGTGCAGCAGGGCCGAGATAGTCGGAGCAATATCGGCAATGGTTGTTCTCCTCAGGGTTTCGCCTTTGTTTACACCCCATCCATATAGTATGAAAGGTACGTGGGTATCATAATTATAAGGCGTACCATGGTCGGTACCTGTGTCATAACTAGAAGCAAACCAGCCCGGCTGCACGATGATCTGGATATCTCCGCTCCTTTTGGCATTGATATTATTCTTAAACATTTCGAGCTGATAGGTATTCAAAGGAGCGCGTCCCATATCCTTCAGATTAATCACATCTGCTACGCCCTGAACCGGCACAAGCGCTTCTTTCACGACGTTATAAACATCCTCAACCTTTATTTTCTTCTCTGCCAGCAACTTATTATTAAGATACAACTGGTAGTTTTCAAACGAGAGTACATATTCCCCTTCTCCATATGCATCGTTTATGGCCTTCACAATGGTTCTGGTCAATGTGGTAGGGTGCATCAGACCTGCCGGAAGATGGTGCTCCTGCCAGAACGCCGGTACGTCCATTGCGCCATGGTCGGCAGTGAGGAATACCGTATAATTTCCGTTGCCGGCCCAGGTATCCAGGAAACTAAAAAAATCAGCGAATTCCATATCCAGTTTCAGATAGTTATCCTCCTGCTCCACAGAGTTAGGGCCAAAAGCGTGGCCGATACGGTCAGGGGTAGAGAAACTTACAGCCAGAAAATCAGTGTCCCCACCTTTTCCCAGATTTTCCCCTTTGATAGCCGCAATGGCCATATCCTTCGTCATGGTATTTCCCCAGGGTGTTGATGTCACCACGCCATAAGCGTCACCGGACGTCCCAGCCAGTTCGTATGGAAAAACAGGCTTTTGTACACCCGGCAGCTTAGCCTCCCAGGGTTCATCGTCCTTAGTACTTTGGGTATATTTGTCAAGAGGCAGCAGCAGGTTCCAGCCTTTGGTCAAATAGGCGGCGGGCATTTTTTTGGCGTTATAATCCTTCACCCATTGCGGAAGATCCTGCATATAGTAGGTACTGGTCACGAAGTTTCCGGTTTTGGAATCAAACCAGTAAGCCCCGCTGGCAGCATGACCCGCCGGAAGGATTGACGCACGATCCTTAATGGCTACCCCGATGGTTTTGGATCGAAAATTGGTGGCGATACGCAACTGGTCGGTTACGGTAGTGACCAGGAGATTCCTGGGTGACATTTTACCGACCGACACATTGGAGCTGCCCACCGTAGCCACCGAATGATCATCGGTACAATAAACGTTCTGGCCTTTTGCCTTATCATACCAGTCATTCCCAACAATACCATTGATTGCCGGCAACGACCCCGTATAAACTGCGGAATGACCGGCAGCCGTAACGGTCAGGGCGTAGTGATAGTGATTGTTCCGGCAATTGAACCCCTCATTCATAAGCCGTTTTAAGCCTCCTTCTTTGTACTTATCGTAATATCGGTACAGATAATCATAACGCATCTGATCCACCACAATACCTACAACAAGTTTGGGACGAGCCAAGGCTGAAGATTGCGGAACAGTTTTTTTTGCGGCCTGGCTAAAAGCCTCCTGCCCAGCCTCCAATAAGAAAAAGGCCAGTGCAAAGTGCCAGAATAATGAGCGTGGTGCTTTCATTTTTTTATTGACATGAGATAATAAAAATCAATATAGGAAGTAATAGCCCCCCGACGGGTATTTGCGGAATGATTATAACGAAAAATTAATCATCGCCTCCCTACAATACGCTACAAATGTAAAGATGTACCATGGTTTAAAATGCAAAAAGCCGGACTTATTAAGTTCCGGCCTCCTGTTTAATATCCTGACGGCTTTATTTACTTTTTACCGCTGCCCCCCACCGCCGCCGGTGGTGTTGCTTCTGCTGCACCTTTTTTAGCCTTGGCAAAGTCTCCTGCCTTAACGATCACCAGCTTGTTATAGTCGATGTATTTATTAAAAGCGGCCTTAATTTGTTCAGGTGTGAGAGATTCGATTTTCTTCTCAAAATCCGCGTCCCAGTTCATGGTACGGTCCAGGTAAAGATTGTTGTTCAACGTGGCCGAAAGAGACGCATCCTGCGCTCTGCCTACCGGACGCGACTGGAGATAGCCGGACTTGGCAGCTTTGATTTCTTCCGCTGTAAATCCATCTTTAACCGCTCTTTCCACTTCCTCTTTAAACGCCTGTTCCAGCTTTTCTACATTCTGCGGTGCGTAGATGGCGTATGCCATAAAAGACCCATTTTTATCCAGCGGGCTGGCGGATAATTGTGAATATACACCATAACTCAGACCATCCTTCTGACGTATCCTGGTGGATAAGCGGGAATTGAGTACCCCTTGGCCAAGCATATAATTACCCAGTATCAAAGCCGGATAGTCCGGATCGGTATCCTGCAACGGCATAGGAAAACCGGCTACAAAAAAGGCATTGGCCTTGTCCGGCGCTTCAATGGATGTGTTCTCGGGCTTTGCAGCAACGAAAGGCGACACCAGTCTTTTAAAAGGTTTAGCACTTTTCCAGCTTCCCAATCCGCTCGTTAAAAGTTTCTGAATTTCATCTTTGTCAAAATCTCCCACGATTGACGCAGTTGCATTACTGGCCCCGTAAAAATCTTTATAAAACTGTTTCACCTGGTCAATGGTGGCTGCTTTTATCTCCGCAATGTCTTCGTCAAAAGTACCTACGTACCTGGGATCACCCTTTGGAAACGGTGTAACCGCCCGCTGGTATTGCGTAAAAGCAATAGCCTGGGGATCACTCCTCTGCGACTCTATACCGGCGATTTCTTCTTCCTTAATTTTCTCAAACTCTCCGGCATCCAGGCGTGGCTCTTTTAATATTTCGGTAACCAGTTTGATAACAGCGGGCAGGTTAGCTTTGGTTGTTTCTATGGTTACGATCACCTGGTTTGGGCCACCGCTGAAACCCACACGGGCATTCAGTTTGTCGAATTCATCCTTCACCTGCTGGTTAGTTTTGGTTTTGGTACCCTTGTTCAGCAGCGATACAGTCAGTGCCGGAACTGCTCCTTTGTTCATCAGACTTTTCTCATCGCCATAACGCAGGGTAATCCGGCCTACCACCACATTACCACGTGTTTTCTTTGGTAACAGGGCCAGTTCAATGGTGTTCGGTTTCTCTACACGCACCGTACGGGTATCAATATTAGCCGGCGACGGATCAAAGGCTTCGCCCTGGTCTACCTGAGCCTCTCCTTTATAGTCTTTTACCAGAGCGGCAACATCCGGCGCTTCGGGCACTTCGGTTCGGGACGAGTTGGCCTCGGGAATAAATACCCCAACGGTTCGGTTGGAGGGTTTTAGATACAACTGTGCAATCCTGAAAACGTCATCCGCCGTAACTTTCCTGATCTGATCCCTAAATAAATAAGCCAGCCGCCAGTCACCCACAGCAATAAACTCACTGATGCCCAGCCCTACCCTTTCAGAATTACGGAAAGTCAGGTCCCAGTTTTTCAGGAGAGCGGTTTTAGCTCTTTCCACATCCTCGGCAGAAGGTTTCACTTTGGCTGCCGAATCGAGGGTAGCCAGAAAATCCGCTTTTGCCTCCTCCACCGACTTCTCCTTCAATACTTCCATACCCAAAATGGCATATCCCGGGTCATGAAGCTGAAAGGTAAGGTTAAAAACAGAGGTGGCTTTTTTCTTCTCGACCAAATTTTTGTATAGCTTACCGTAAGGCTCTGCTGTCAGATATTCATTTAGTACTTCCGTCGGCGGATAGTCTGCATGGGAACCTGGTGCAATATGATAGGCAGCCATCACCATCTGTACATCTCCTGTGCGCCTTACAGTCACTGTTCTTTCTCCATCCTGAACCGGCTCCTGGGTATAAGTAGCAGGTAATATCCTTGTCGGTTTTGGAATTTTACCAAAGTATTCGCTGATCATGCCTAGCGTTTTACTTTCATCGAATTTACCTGCCACCATCAGCACGGCATTGTCTGGCTGGTAATATTTTTTGTAAAAAGCCTGGATGTTTTCAATCGGATACTTCTCAATATCTGATCGGTTGCCGATCGTCGATTTTCCGTAATTGTGCCATGAGTATGCCGCATCCGCAACCCGCTGCATCAGTACTCTGAATGGGTTGTTCTCGCCGGATTCAAATTCATTACGCACCACACTGAACTCCGTATCCAGGTCCTTCTTGGCGATGAAGGAATTTACCATCCTGTCCGCTTCCAGGTCCAGCGCCCATTTCAGATTCTCCTCCGAGGACGAAAATGTTTCGTAATAGTTGGTGCGGTCATACCAGGTGGTACCGTTGGGCCTGGCACCATGTTCTGTCAGTTCCTGTGGTACATTCGGATGCTTGGGCGTTCCCTTAAAAACAAGATGCTCCAGTAAATGCGCCATACCAGCTTCACCGTAACCCTCATGCCGGGACCCTACGTTGTAAGTGATGTTAACAGTGACAGTGGGTTTGGAGGGATCCGGAAACAGCAATACTTTTAACCCGTTTTCAAGATTGTATTCTGTAATTCCTTCCACGGAGGTAATCTTCTTCACTCCCCTGGGCAAATCCTGGGCGGTAAGAGAATTGGACAGCATTGCAGAAATAAGCACTATACCCAGTGCCTTTGAGCCAATTTTTTTGCTGATCATGCCTGATTGCATTAGTTGATAAAATATAATTTATGAAAATAACGTAAGGATAGGCATAAGTCAATCATTTTCGTGATAAACGGCAAATGAATCGCAAGATTTCGGGTATATCTACCACTTTCAACATTTTCTTGCAACATTTACGTCCTGTATCATGGTATTGTCTGCGTACGGCTACCGTTTCGTATCTTGAAAAGTTATCATATTTAGGAATTCTTACAACAATGTCTGCAAACACAAAACTTATCCAAGTGGCTATCGGGCTTTCACTTCTGTTACTTGCAGGGTGTTCCAGCGGGATTCCCATTTCTACGAACACCAAGTATCCCATCGACATCATGTATGAAGGCCAGCCGGTTGAACGTCCCTACTCTGAGATAGGTATGGTGGAAATCGGCAGTGAAGACACCCTTACAAGCGATCAGACCCGCGATAACCGGATGATGATGCGCGGAAATGATGCCAAAACCAAAGAGCTGCTGATGGCCAAACTGGTGCTAAAAGCACAAAAAATAGGAGCTGATGCGCTGGTAAATGTAAAATATAAGTACTATACGTCGGTCAGCAAGGAAGGATATATGCTGTCGGGCCTTGCGGTGCGGTATCGCGGAGAATAACAAACAAATCCGGCCGGAAGGTTTAACTTTGTCATTCCAAATCAATTACCAACCTAAAATGTTATTTACAGCTGACCTGGCAAATATGCCGATAGAGGCGGAGTCCAGAGTGATTATACGCTTTCAGGATTGTGACCCGCTCATGCACCTGAACAACTCCAAATACTTTGAATACTTTTTTAACGCCCGCGAAGACCAGGTTTCCAAATTATACGGTTTCAGCTACGAAGCCATGTTCCGGGAATTGCGTACCAGCTGGGTGGTGTATCAGCATCAGATCGCCTACGTGCGTCCGGCCCTGATCAGTGAATGGGTCAGGATCACCTCTCGGGTGATCTATTTCAATGAGGATACCATGGTGACTGAATATTTCATGACGAACGACCATCGTACCCAATTGAAAACAGTGCTCTGGACCACATCCAAGCACATCAGCATTACGGATGGCAAACGTACGCCTCACCCGAAGGAAGTGATGGATTACCTGGAAGCCACCTGTGTACCCGGACTGGATTTTCCTTCGCTTGAGTTCAACAGCCGTATTCATGCCATTAAACAATCTCTTGCTACGGAAGTTTAATCGGGTATTATTTTAGTGGAAATCAGCTTTCCCGCTGCGGTATCCTGGCGGGTAGTATCCACCGGAACAAACGGTATTCTTACACCCGGTTTCGTCATGGGTACAAACCTGTTGAAGCTGTGTGTGAACTGCATGCTCACCCCGCCCGTGGTGAAGGAGCCGTTGAGGAGAAAGTTATTCTGGATGTTCCGGTTGTATGCCTTCACCCTGACGGAGCCAGTCCTGTTAAGCCAGTATTCCAGGGTCCACTCACCCAGTATGCTGGCCGCATCATACTGCGTGGCTCCGCCGACGGTACCATTGCTGATCCTGCCGTCGCGTGTTACCCGGAAACGGTCATTCAAAAACCGGTAAGAAAAGCGCAGCTGAAGATTGTTAAGAGCATTCTGGTCCAGCGACAATCCTGAAACCCCTACCTCCAGATTTTCATTGATCTCGGAAGCCCAGCGACTGATCTGGTTGGATACCAGTTCGCTTATACTGTTCCCCAGAAAGCTTTGCCCGGTGGCCTGGCTGGCCAGACTGCTTTCCGGCAAGAGCTGGTTCATAACCAGCAGGCTTGTTACCTGGCGGCTTAGTTCCTGCTCATCCGTTTTCAGCTTATTCTGAAATGCCTCAAGGTATCCCTGATAATTGTTGGAGCTCAGCGTAGGGTTGTCGAGTATCTTTAGATCATACTTGATCTGGGGAGACATAAGTTTGTCTGAAAGACCAATGGTGACTTCTACGGGATATCTGCGGGACAGTACATCATTGGTTGTGGTACCTGTACCCTGATTATTCAATACTCCCAGCAGGGAAACAGACTGAGTATAACCGGCCTTCACATCCAGCTGGGCACCATAAGGATCACCCGACCATACGATCCTGCTTCCACGCTTAATGGTGAATTTTTTGTTAATGACATTCTGAAGTGTAAAATTATAATCCCCCTTTTCAATCTCATAGGTACCGGCCATGGTGAAATCTCCCTGGGTATCGATGTTCATGTTGATCCTCCCGCTTCCTACCCCTCTGATAATATCTCCCGTCTGCCTGTCAAAAATAATTTCGCAGGTTGCATCAGGGGTAAGGTTAAAATTAAAATCCATTTTTATCCCTCCTGCCAACGTTTCCTGACGTCTCTTTTCCCCTGTTTTGGAAGTATCCTCTTTGGGTAGCTGGCTCACAAACTGGATATAGTCCTGGGTTGCTACCTCCGTTGCGCCATCCAGCGGAATGAATATTTTAGTTCCCTTATTGCTGGTTGCATTGGCTTCAATATTGAGGTTGTCGATAGGGCCATACACACTCACCGGGCCTGTAACGAAGGCCGTTCCATAAAACATGTCATTATCCTGTGCGGTGGTATTGAGAATTTTGAAACTCCGCAGATCTGCATTAAAACCCAAAGAGAATAACTTGAAGCCATCGTGAAAAACCCCGCCACGTACGGTGGCCGTATTGCCATCTGTATCCGTCAAAAGGATATTATTCACCGAAATTTCACTCTCGCTAAAGTTAATTTTATCACTGAAAGTAAATACCGATTGCAGATAATCAAATTTCATCCGCCCTTTTTCCACCATCAGGGAACCTTCCAGTACCGGAGCATTGACTACCCCTTTGATGGTCACAGTTCCCTGGGCACGGCCGGAGATGTCCGATACCAATCCCTGCGTAAAAGGTTCAAGTGACTTGAAATCGATCTGATTAAAGACCGCTTTCATATTGAGGGTATTGGTCGGCAACGTGGGCCTGTAAGATCCTGTAAGGTTGAAAACACGGCTCAGATTTTTATCCAGATGCGCATCCACTTCCAGGGCTCCAGTCACCTGGTCCCAATCCCCCGAACCCGAAAAGTTACCGAACTCGTACTTATCGTACCCCAGGCTTTCGACATTAAAACTGACATCCAGCCCGGTACTTTTATAAATATCACGGATTTTGGCCGAGCCGTCCATGATCCCTGCCAGTTTGATGTTAAAAACAGGATTAATGGAGTTAAGTCTGAAATTTCTGATCTCAAGGTTCAGGCTTTTATCGGGGTCGCTCGAAATCAATCCATTGAGCGCAATCCGTTGCTTCCCGCTGACAAGCCCCAGGTTCCTTAGGGTTACTTCGGTTCCGGCAATGGATATGAGGCTGTTATCCGGTACATTCCATTCTTCTTCCAGCAGGTTCAATTTTGAATCTTTAAAACTGATGTCAAGGCCCTCCTGCTGAAATCTTATTTCTCCTTTCAAATTCGCCTTATTGGTACTGCTCACCTGCCTGATCCCTCCGTTAAAATCAATATGATCCTCATCCCAGGTACCCTCAAGTTCTAGTTTTTCGGTCGGGACCAATACGCTGATCTGCTGTTTTTCCGAAGTTACAAGAGCAGAAGCCAGTACCTCTGCATTGTTTACAAACTTTGAAGTAGTAATATCCACCTCCGAATGCTGGAATTCATTTTTGCCGTACCGGGCGGTATCCGCCGTCATGTTTAAGGTAAGAAAGGCGGTATTATCTATCTTGAATGTACCCTCCACTCTTGCTCCTCTGGACAAGTATAAGTCGGGGCTCAAAAAAGCAAAGAACCTTGGCAGGTTCCGTCCTTCTACTTCATAATCAATCTGATACCGGCTGGTCAGTTGCTCCAACGGTTTTTTGGCATAATAGGCAGCACGGCTGTTTTCATTTTCAAAGAAATAGAGCTTGTATTCCTGCATCACCCGGCTGATATCTTTCCAGGCCTGAGTGGGCAAAAAATCTCCTTCCAGTTTCGCGGTTAAGAATTCACTCGCCAGAAGAACGGACCTTCGGTCTTCCCTAATCACCGAGGAAAGGATCAGCGTATCCACGACCAGATTACGGTCTTTGCGGGAATGCAGCAAAAAAGTATTCAACAGCTTCGCATTTCCCGTAAGATCATCCACGCTATTTCCGGAAAGCTTGATATCCAGATCCGTTTTCAGTGTAATACTGTCTTTCACCAGTCCCAGTTCCCGGAGGTTCGCCCTTTGAATTACACCGTTCACATCAAAGGAATTTCTTGCTTTCGAAAGATCAAATTCCCCGTCCAGGCTCAGAACCAGATTGCTGTCCCTCGCACTGACCTCCCCATTAAAATACTGGTTCTGAAGATTCCCTTTCAGTTTGATATTCCTGTAATTGTAATCCTTAAAGCCTATCCTGCTTACCACTGCGTCCAGATTGGTGGAGGCATATTTAACTTCCAGACCTTTTCCGCTGATCGTCCCGTCCATATCAATCCTCTGATAGGTTTCCTCATCGTCCAGCAATTTTCCCAGTTCAAAGTCAGCAGAACTTATCTTACCCGCGTATGTAGTAAACTCATTGCCCGAAACATGGAACATCAGATCACAGGCAAGCTGGCCCAGGGCCGAGGAAACGTCTGCCTTAACCGCAAAATCCTCCAGGGTACCTTTGAAAGATCCATCCAGAAGCGTTACTCCAAATTTATCCAGCGTCGGATGCATGTCCCATTCGGGATAATACTGAACAATATCTTCAGGCTGGATTTTGGATAATGAAAGCTGCAGGTCCATCCACACCCCTTCCAGCTTGGGAAGGCCTTTAAAACCCAGACTTCCGATGATCCTGCTCCCCTTTCCAAAGTGCAGGTCCGTATTGGAAAGTACAAAATCATCTACTTTCCCGTTAAAATCACCCGATACTTTCCAGTTTTCATGCAGGGCATCCACGTAGGTAGAGAAAAGCCCCAGGTCGGTGGAACTGATCTGGCTATCTTTCAAATGCCCTTTTATAAATACTTTATGGTTGAAATCACCCAGCTCACCCGACCGCTGATACAGGAAAACGATTTGGTCTTTCAGATGCGACTTGCCTATGTGGGCGTCCAGTTCTTTAAGCTCCATCTTTTTCTGACTGAACAGGAATCGGGTGCTGAGCTCGTGCATCTGCAGGCCCGTCTGGTGATCCACCGTGCGCAGGTTTCTGGCGACAAAAGAAATAGTATCCCCCTGTACAAGAAAGTCTTTCAGATCACCATGGATGTGGTTCAGCCTGAAATGATAGTAATCAAACGTCCGGCTGCCTGTTCTTTTTCCCTCCCGCGGATCGTCATAAGTAAAAGTACCGTCAATTACTTTTGACCGGCCAATGGTAAAAGGAGTGTTATTTTCAGGGACATTTGGCGGCCTGGGCACAGCAGGAGCTGTAAGTTCACCAATTCGTTCTATAAAGCCATCCATATTGAGCATCCCTGCCTCAGGAACAACAACCAGATGCACGGTTGGCTGGTATATATTCACTTCATCCAGATGGATCTCTTTGGCGGCGTTTTCTATGATGTTATTCAGATTGAGGTTTACATCAATCCGTCCCACATCAATCATATTCTTCTGGTTGGTATCTTTCACCGCCACGCCCTCAAGAGATACCACATCAAACCATTTGATGTTGACGCGCTCTATACTTACCGGGTATTTTAACTTTTCGGAGATGCTTGTGGTAACCATTTGTACCACACTGGTTTGTACGGACGGAAACTGAAGTGCTATGGTACAAATCCCCAGCGCAAGCAGCGCAAAGATTAATACCACTACAAGACCGTTGATGATCGCCTTCAGTACTCCTATCATATCCCTTCTCTGGGTAAGGCTTGGTAAATAACACTCCGTGCCTGCGTTATGGGAACAGACACCAAGTATTAAATGCTTACTTTTGCAAAATAATTCTCAAAACCTTATGAATATTCTAGCTATTGAATCGTCCTGTGACGAAACTTCGGCTGCCATTTTTACTAACGGAAAGATTGCTTCCAATGTTATAGCCACGCAACTCATTCATTCACAATATGGCGGCGTGGTACCCGAACTAGCTTCCCGGGCACACCAGCAACATATTCTCCCGGTGGTGGACAAGGCTTTGAAAGATGCAAAAGTAACAAAAAATGACCTGGATGCTATCGCTTTTACCAAAGGACCGGGATTATTAGGGGCATTGTTGGTCGGAACTTCTTTTGCCAAAGCCATGGCGTTGGCTTTGAATATCCCGCTGATCGAGGTAAATCATATGCAGGCCCATGTTCTGGCACATTTTATCGATGACCCCAAACCCTCGTTTCCGTTTTTGTGCCTTACCGTAAGCGGAGGGCATACGCAGATCGTAAAGGTAACAGGCCCTCTGGAAATGGAGATCATCGGAGAAACAAAGGATGATGCCGTAGGAGAAGCTTTTGACAAAACAGCCAAATTATTAGACCTGCCCTACCCTGGCGGGCCTTTGATTGACAAATATGCCAAACTGGGAAATTCTGCTGCCTTCCTTTTTCCGCTGCCGGAAATGCCCGGCCTCGATTTTTCATTCAGTGGTATTAAAACCTCTATTTTATATTTTCTGCAAAAACAAGTTCGTGAAAACCCGGATTTTATTCGCGACAACCTGCACGATATCTGTGCCAGTGTTCAATACACCCTCATTGATATATTGCTCAAAAAACTAAAAAAAGCGGCCAGGGAAACCGGTATCACAGAAATTGCCATAGCAGGCGGTGTTTCTGCGAATTCAGGGCTTCGCCAGGCATTGTCCGGGCTAGGGGAAAAGTTGAATTGGAACATATATATACCTCATTTTGAATACTGTACCGACAATGCGGCCATGATTGCGATAGCCGGATATTATAAATACGTTAACAATGATTTTTGTGATCAGACGGTCAGTCCGATGGCGAGAATGGCATTTTGAAATAATTCTTTCTTAAAGATTTTGTGAAACATTTATATCCTTTTTTTCTGGTAACAGGGTTGCTTATCTGCCCGGATCTTAAAGCACAGTCCGCCCATGTGCTGAAAAGTGACCTGAAAATCCGTGCCGTACACAAGATAGAAAATACCGACCTGCAAGTGAGGCTAAGATACAGCCCGACAAACGATTCCTTTTACACCATTGATTTAAGCGGAGGCTTACATCACCTCGTTAAAAATGCGGACGGGACGTTTCAGAACAGCAGAGTCTCGGGGGTTGAGGATCATGGTATCAATTATCTGCAGGGGCTGGCCATCCGGGATGGCTGGATTTACCTGGCTGGTAATGTGGTCATCCAACAGGGGGTTTCCGGATATGGAAAGGCAGTAAAAGCTCAGATCCGACCCGGCCTTCCGTTTTTATGGGTTGAAATATTCCGTACCGAGGCACACGCATCATCTAAAACACTGTTCGACCATTCGTTCAGTGCCATTTGTTTCTCCGCCGACGGAAAAGATATTTACATCTCAAGCGGTTCACGAACCGATCATGGAGAGGTCAAGAATAACGAAGGCCTGTACCCCAATCTCCGGGAAGTGGCGTTAACCAGTGCCATTTATAAATTACCCGCCGGTACCGAAAAATTGTTCCTTCCCAACGACTCCGCTTCACTGGCTCCCTACATTTTTGTCAGAGGCGTCCGGAATGCATTTGGCCTTGCGGTTGCCGCCAATGGTGATCTTTTCAGTGTGGAAAATTCCGGTGAACGGGATGACCCTGAGGAAATGAACTGGATCAGGCCGGGAGCACACTATGGTTTCCCATGGGAAATAGGCGGGAACGATAATCCGATGCAGTTTGCGGGATACGACCCCGAAGCCGACAAATTGCTCAATCACCAGTATACCGGTTACAAAACCAAAGCATTTTATGACGACCCGGCGTATCCAAAAAAACCGGCCGGCCTTGTTTACCGGACGCCAGTGGTGAACCTGGGGCCGGACGCAGATAAATTTCGCGACCCTGTCACGGGCATCGTAAAAGACGCCAGTGATACAGGTACCGGCATCACGACGTTTTCCGGACATCGATCGCCCGTTGGATTATCATTTGATACAAAAAACGCTCTTAAAGGCATGTACACCGGCAAAGGGTTTATGCTGAGTTACCAGAAAGGCTACGACGGATACGGGCCGTTGGAAGAGACCGGGCAAGATCTGCTGATGCTCGATTTAAAAAAGAACCTTGCCGGTGATAACTATGAACTTCATGCCTTTCAGATCGCCGAGGGTTTCCAGGAACCTACTGACTCGGAAATTAACGGCAATAAAATCTATATACTGGAAGAACGTGGCCAGATATGGGAAATAACGTTTCCTCAGGAAATCATCACGGGAACAGATCCTGAGTCTCGGGCCTTCAAAGTGTATCCCAATCTGGCATCGGACAAACTCTTCCTCGAAGGACCGGGCCTGAACGAAATATCTGCCATATACATCCATGATATCACCGGAAGACAGGTTTTGTCATACCTGCCGCAGCAGGTGACCGGTTATGCAGAAATGGATGTATCCGGTCTACAAGCCGGTATTTATATTATCCAGACCATTACCGCCCGTCATCATTTCACAAAAAAGATTCTGATCAGCAGATGAAATTCCGATTGATACTCCTCCTGGTTATTCTGGTTGCATGCTCCGAAAAAGGGACGGAAGAAATTATTTCCAAGCCGAGTTTAGCTTCCTTCAGCCCGGCAAGCGGCGGAAAAGGGACCGTAGTTACCTTCTCAGGTGAAAACTTCGGCTCCGATGTATCCAAAGTTTCCGTAAAACTGAACAGCATGGATGCCAGGATTATTTCCGTCTCCGACAAGGCCATTACTGCAGAAGTACCGGGGAAGTCGGGATACGGAAATTTCGAGCTTAAAATAAACGGTGAAACTTTTACCACGACTGAAAAATTCAGATACCTGTATTCCGGGACGGTCAGCTATTTTTCCGGAGGTGAAAGCGGATATGCCGATGGACCAGCGCAGGCCGTGAAGTTTAGCGGTATTTATAACATTCTTTATGACAAGGGAAACATTTATACTGTTGATCTGGGCAACTGTATGATCCGGAAAACCATTCTGGATGGCTCCACTTCAACCATCGTGGGTACGCCTCATTCAGGATTTCAAGATGGCAAGGGGGATGAGGCGCTCATGAAATTTCCGATTGGTATGGACATCACACCCGATGGAGTTATTTATGTGGCAGATGCCTACAACAGTGCGATCAGGAAAGTGACTACCGATGGTACACTGACCACCTACACGGGCAACCCGCAGCGTTCGGGTTATGAGGATGGGTCGCTGCAGCATGCAAAGTTTAAAACGCCATACGGCGTCAAACTTGATCAATCAGGAAACCTGTGGGTGTGTGATACGGAGAATGCCCGGATCAGGAAAATCACTCCGGATGGAAATGTCAGTACCTATGCCGGCAGTACGGAGGGATATGCCGACGGTACATTAAAAGAGGCCAAATTCAAAATGCCTGCTTATCTTACCTTTGACGAAGCCGGAAACATGTACATTGCCGACAAACATAATCACTGCATCCGGCTGATCACCCCTGCGGGCCAGGTTTCTACAATTGCGGGACAACCTACCCAAAACGGGTACGCCGATGGGAAAGGCAATGCCGCTAAGTTTGACCAGCCCAGTAATATCCAGGTAGATAAGCTAGGTATGATGTATGTCACAGACTTGTACAATCACTGCGTCAGGCTTATTTACCCTGACGGGACAGTAACCACCCTGGCAGGTAAGCCGGGCAAATCGGGGTATGCAGAAGGAAAAGGACAGGATGCTTTATTTTATCACCCACAGGGCAGCACACTTGACCCTGCCGGAAACCTCTATATCAGTGATTCTTACAATAATCGTATCCGGAAAATCACAATAGAATAAAACATTACTGCCTGGCTTCGGAGACGGACCAGCGTAAAAAACTTCGTTCATCATGCAGAATTCACAACACAAAATCGGCTGGCTTACTGCCTGCGCATTGGTTGTTTCCAATATGGTTGGAACGGGAGTTTTCACAAGCCTCGGTTTTCAGCTGGATAGCATTCAAAATACGTGGTCCATCATTTTGCTCTGGACGCTTGGAGGTATCCTGGCGCTCATCGGTGCCTTTACTTTTGCTGAACTGGGGACACACTATGCCAATGAAAACGGTGGCGACTATGTTTTCATTTCAAAAGGTATTCACCCGTTTTTCGGTTACCTGTCGGCCCTGGTATCTATGGTTGCGGGGTTTTCTGCGCCAGTTGCCATTGCGGGAATTGCCATGGAAGCCTATCTGGCCCCGTTTCACATTTCACATCCCCGTATCCTCACCGTTTCCATCATCCTGGTGATCGGATTCATCCATTCCTTTAGCCTTAAACACAGCGGCATTTTTCAGAATTTTTCGACGACCATTAAAGTACTCTTTATTGTTATGATCCTGGCTTGCGGCGTTTACTTTTCCTCTCTGCCGGGAAACGCCATACGGCTGGACAATAGCTACAGGTCCGAAATCCTGACCTCCGGTTTTGCCGTTTCGCTGCTTTATGTTACTTATGCCTACACGGGGTGGAACGCTGCCGCTTACATTGTTTCAGAAATCAAAGATCCCAGAAAAAATTTACCCAAAGCTTTACTGACGGCTACCCTGGCAGTCACCGTGACGTACATATTACTGCAACTGGTATTCTTAAAATTTGCCTCCGCCGAACAACTGAAAGGCAAGGCCGATGTAGCCGTTATTTCCTTTTCCAATCTCTTCGGAAGCAATGGAATAAAATGGATCAGTGTCGGGATCTCTGTACAGCTAATTGCCACCATGAGCTCTTATGTGTGGATTGGCTCCCGTATCACGCGGCGCATGGCTCGGGATTATCCTCTCTGGAAATATTTTGACCATATGAATCGCCGGGACATTCCGGTCCGGGCGATATGGTTACAGATCGGTATTACCTGTCTGCTTTTATTTTCCGGGACATTGGAACAGGTACTGCTTTATACTTCCTTCGTACTCCAGCTGATGGGCACGCTGGCTGTTGCAAGCTTGCTGGGCTCCCAAAGAAAACCCGGTGATTATCCCAGCCCGTTTCGCCCCTGGCTTCAATGGACCTACATTATTTTTAGTATTTGTGTACTGGGATTTATAGCAATTGACAAACCTCTGGAAAGTTTTGCCGGCCTTGCGGTTGTTTTACTGGCAGGTATCTCCTATTTTCTGAAACCTCCGCAGGCAAAAACGGATGATGCTCCTAACAGCGAAAAATTTTAGAATTTCAGAAACGGTAACTGAATAAATTCTTCGTTTGGATTTCATAAAACTGGGCCTTATGATTTTCTTTACAGCCTATTACATCAGCATACAGCAATGGTACTCTCAGAAATATGGATATATCCGGTAAAATCACTCGGCGGAATCCGGCTGAAAGAAGCAAAAGTGGAAGAAAGAGGGCTGCAATTTGACCGCCGGTGGATGATTGTAGATGAAAACGGAATGTTCCTTACGCAAAGGGCCCAGCCCAGAATGGCCTTACTGGATGTATCTCTTGAACAGCACGGATTAAAAATTACAGACCGCCTTTACGAATCAGGATTTGTGACAATACCGTATGAAACGGTATCCGGACCAGAAATAAAAGTTACCGTGTGGGACGATGAAGTATCCGCGGAGGTCGTAAGCGAAGAAGCCAGCAACTGGCTGAGCCGGTACCTGCAGCTGCCTGTAAAGCTTGTAAAAATGCCGGAAGCTTGTGATCGAAAAGCTGATCCGAAATATGCCCCGAACAATGAGCATGTGAGCTTTGCAGACGGCTTCCCATTTCTGCTGATATCTCAGGAGTCTCTGGACGATTTAAATACCAGGCTTCAGGTACCCGTTACCATGCTCCGCTTCCGTCCCAACTTTGTTGTGGCCGGTGCTACCGCTTACCTGGAAGACGAGCTTAATAAGATAAGCATTTCAGGTATTGAATTTTCATTGGTTAAACCCTGCTCGCGCTGTGTCCTTACCACCATTGACCCCGTAACGGCCGATAAAGGCTCCGAACCTTTAAAAACACTTGCGTCTTACCGGCGCCTAAATAACAAGGTACTTTTTGGACAAAATCTTGTCGCCAGCAAGGAAGGAGTTGTGCAGGAAGGGGATTCTGTTTTAGTTTTGCACTGAAATATGCGTGCAGTAAAAACCAAGTCCGTCAAACACCTGCTTTCTTCCGGGAGCCGGGAAGATGTATCTTTCCTTCAATATCTTAATTTAGAACGGGTTGCCTGTTCGCTTGTATTTTTCATTATAGCCAGTCGTCTTCCCGAAGGAAAATCGGAACCGGATTATAAGCTTGCACTGATTTTAGGTCTTGCAGTATACGCTGCCGGAATCGTAAGCGAGTTTGTTTTACCTAAAACAAACGCCCTTTTTGCCAGGAGAAAGGCATTCTTTAAATCTAATCAGATTGTGCTGGTACGATCCGCGGCTGTGGCCGTTCTGATAGCCCTTCTTTTTTGCTTCTTCCAAAATCGTCAGATCTGGATTTTCGGGATTGCACTCACTGGCGTGAGTGGACTTTATTTTTATTTATTTTCAAAAATCCTGACGGGTTCTGAGGCAGGTACAATCGGAAAGCTGGCCCGCTCGCTCATTTTTTGCGCCGGCAGCTGGTGTATCACCTGGCTAGGAACCGATGTCCCGTCCGAAAGTATACTGGCAGGCTCCATATTATTGCTTATTTTCTTCCAGAATACCTTATTACGAGCGCTTTATGTTCAGTATGCCGGTGCAGGAAAAGGGCTGACCAAAGGGGATAGCTCCGGGAACCTGATCAGGATCATTACTGTAATCATACTCATGCTGGGGGCTGCCGGATGTTATTTTACAACTTTCCGTTTCGCTCAGCGGCTATTCGGGATACTGATGCTCACCTCGGCTTTTCAGTATATGCTTACATTAGGGAAACATTCGCTTTACCGTAAAGGCTACGCGCGGGCACTGATCGAATGGGTAATGATTTTACCTTTTACCATTTTGTGAAAGTGATGGTCTCAAAACGAAAAAACCTGCCATGCAAGACAGGTTTTTTCGTTTCATTAATTTCTTCTGATCAGGACTGCGCCTCGCCCTCGGCAGAACCGCTTGCCTGAAAGGGACTTTTCATAATTCCCCTTTCCGAATTCCTTATGAAATTTATAATGATATCTCTCTCGTCAGACGGAGGAAGTTCCAGCTCAATTTTCTGCATGGCCTCAGCATTGTTGAGTCCCTTCATATAAACGTAGCGATAGATATTCTGTATCTCAATGATCTTTTCATTGCTGAAACCACGGCGTCTTAATCCTACCGAATTAATACCTGCATAAGAAATAGGCTCCCTTGCGGCCTTGGTAAAGGGTGGTACGTCCTTACGTACCAGTGAAGCTCCCGAAACAAAAGCATGCGGACCTATCTTAACAAACTGGTGAACAGCGCTTAATGCACTGATAATGGCCCAGTCTCCCACGTGGACATGCCCGGCCATCTGCACGTTATTACCTATGATACAACTGCTTCCGACCCGACAGTCGTGTGCTACGTGCGCATAGGCCATAATGAGACAGTCGGCACCTACTACCGTTTTCCAGTGCTCTTCGGTACCGCGGCTGATGGTTGCATATTCACGGATCGTGGTATTGTCACCGATGATCGTGAGGGTGTACTCATTGTTGTATTTCAGATCCTGAGGCGTGGCCGAAATTACCGCTCCCGGGTAAATTTTGCAGTTTTTACCAATCCTTGCACCGGAATTAATTACGGCATGAGAGCCTATCCATGATCCCTCTCCAATCTCAACGTCTTGGTGAATCATAGCAAAAGGCTCTACCTCTACATTCTGAGCGATCCGAGCGTCAGGATGGATATATGATAACGATTGTGTCATTTTTTCTTTACCAGGCTTGCAATCATATCCGCTTCACATACCAGCTGACCGGAAACATATCCGCGGCCACTCATTTTTACGATCCCTCTTTTCATAGGGGAAGTAAATTCACATTTAAAAATTACGGTATCACCCGGAAAAACATTTCTTCTGAAACGACAAGCATCAATGCCAATCAGATAGGGCCAGTAATTATCAGGATCAGGGACACTTGTCAGTACAAGTATGCCTCCCGTTTGTGCCATGGCTTCCAGCTGGAGTACACCTGGCATCACAGGATTGCCCGGGAAATGACCCAGAAAATACTGTTCGTTGATGGTAACATTTTTGACCCCCACCACACTATTTTCATCCAGTGCAATGATCTTGTCGATCATCTGAAATGGATAACGATGTGCCAGCAGCTGGCCTATCTGGTTAATATCAAAGATAGGTGCCTTTTTGGGGTCATACTGAGGGATATCACCCTTTCCTGACTTAATCAGTTTCTTGATTTTTTTGGCAAGCCCTACATTGGCCGCATGTCCCGGACGGGCGGCAAGTATCTGTGCTTTGATAGGCCGGCCTATCAGTGCCAGGTCACCAATCAAATCTAGCAGCTTGTGCCGCGCCATTTCATTTGAATAGTGGAGATCCACATTATTCAAAATGCCTTTGGACTTGTCAACACTTACCTTGGGCTTGTTCAGCAGTTGCGACAGATGGTCCAGTTCACCATCTTCCACTTCCCGGTCAACAATTACGATGGCATTGGTAAGATCTCCGCCTTTGATAAGATTTTGCTTGTAAAGCGCTTCCAGTTCGTGCAGAAAAACGAAGGTACGGCAGGCCGCGATATCGTCTTTGAACAAAGTAATATCGTTCAAAGAGGCATGCTGGCTACTGATGACCTTCGAATTATAGTCCACCATCACCGTGAGGCGATAGTCCGATAACGGCAGGGCTACCAGTTCGGTATCTTTTTCTTTATTTTTATAATGAACGTATTCCGGTACTTCGAAATAGTTACGGTAGGCATTCTGCTCTTCTATTCCCGCGTCGATCAGTGCATCCACAAACCGGATGGAACTGCCGTCCATGATCGGCGGCTCAGGGCCATCCAGCTGGATCAGTACGTTGTCAATCTGTAGGCCCACCAGTGCTGCCAGTGTATGCTCAACAGTATGAATACGGGCTCCGTTCTGTTCTATGGTAGTTCCCCGCGACAAGTCGACAACGTTATCAACATCGGCATCGACGATCGGCTGATCCGGTAAATCAACCCGCTGAAATTTGTATCCATGGTTGGCTGGCGCTGGCACAAAGGTCATTGTTGCTACCACACCGGTGTGTAAACCTACTCCCGTTACTGATACGGACTTGGAAATGGTTTGTTGTTTTTCGTTCATTATATTCTCCTTATCTACTTTAAGGCGCCGGGGTCTTACTCATCAAACTGAGTGGCTTACTTGAGTATTTTTAAATTAAATAATTAATCTCTTTCCTGAACTTCCGAGTGTTCCCGTTTCCGTTCCAGATCTTTCAATCTTTCTTCCATTTCCGGTAATCTTCTTGTAAGCGCCATAGATCTCAGATGTTCTGTAAGATCCCTGGCAGGTGACCCCGAAAGCGACAACCCCTCTTTTTTGATAGACTTGCCCAACCCGCTTTGCGCGCCTATTTTCGTATTATTTGCAATAAATATGTGCCCGGTAATTCCTACTTGCCCCGCAATCACACACTGTTCCCCTATCTGCGACGATCCGGAAACTCCTGATTGCGCA
This sequence comes from Dyadobacter sp. CECT 9275, assembly GCF_907164905.1. Taxonomy (NCBI): domain Bacteria; kingdom Pseudomonadati; phylum Bacteroidota; class Cytophagia; order Cytophagales; family Spirosomataceae; genus Dyadobacter; species Dyadobacter helix. The sequence goes on from NZ_CAJRAF010000002.1 coordinate 2,364,260, forward strand.
GCAATTACGGTATTTTTCCCGATCTCTACATTATGAGCTATCTGAATAAGATTATCCAGCTTCACTCCTTTCCTGATAATGGTCGAACCCATTGTTGCACAGTCAATGGTTGTGTTGGAACCTATGCTCACGTCATCTTCGATCACCACATTGCCCAGCTGAGGAATGGTTTTATAGGATCCGTCGGCCAGGGGAGCAAATCCGAAACCATCACCACCAATTACTGTATTGGCAAAAATAGTACAGTTTTTCCCAATAATTGTATTATCATAAATTCTTACACCTGGATGAATGGTTGTATTGTCCCCAATCTCCACCTTGTCGCCGATGTAGGTACTAGGGTAAATTTTCACATTGTTGCCAATTATGCAGTTTTTACCTACATAAGAAAAAGCACCACGGTATCCGCCCTGCCCCATGGAACTGTTATCTCCAAAGAAACTGGGCTGCTCCACGCCAAACTTTCCACCGGCCATCAGTTTCTGATACTCTTCAAGCAGGATTGTAAAAGCGGTATATGCATTCTCAACGTAGATCAGCGTTGCCTGGATCTCCCTTTTCGGACTAAAATCTTTGTTGACAATTACAGCCGAAGATCCGGTACTATATATATACGGTTCATATTTGGTATTAGCCAAAAAAGAAATACATCCCGGCTGTCCTTCCTCGATTTTCGCAGCCGAATTAATTATAATTGTTTCATCCCCAACAATTGTTCCATCAAGCATTTTAGCAATCTCGCTGACAGTAAATTTCATATTTCTTAGGCTAAATTCAGATAACGTACCAACAGGTGTTTACAGCGATTATTAATGTGGCGCCCATGCTTTGGCCCCTGAAAGAATGCCCACATTATGAACCACGCAAAGATACATTTTTACCCCAACATACATAATACTTGCGCACAATCTTAGTGAGTGCTTCTATGGTAGGAATGTCCGATGCATCGGCTATATCAAGCAATTCTCCGGTTTTCATTTTAACGCGGATGGGGTCCTGTTCCTTTTCATAGGCCCAGTTGGTGGTTTCACCCGTCAGAAGAAAATACGACAGATCTTCCTCTCTGATCCCTGACTCCAGCAGTTCCCGGCTTTTTGCTTCCAGAATCTCCGGAGCCGGAAACGCATCAAAGAAGCTTATTTTGAACAGCTTACGATCCAGCAATCCTTTACAAAGTGCTGACAGAACCGGATCCTCGTGACTGGCCCACCCCTTCACAGAGGCCCATACGTCGTTATCATCCAAAGCGTTGAAAGATTGTAATAAATCAGGATTATTTTCGAAATCTGCAAGACTGTAAGTATTTACAATAAACCTGGAAAAATCGGGCGTCGCAAACAAAACCCTCCCGTCATTCGACAATTCCCGGGCCCGGCGCAGGATTTGTGTGAGCATGGCCTGGGCACTGAGCAACGTTTTGTGCAGGTAAACCTGCCAGTACATGAGCCGCCGGGCATGCAGGAAATTCTCTATACTGAGCAACCCCTTCTCCTCCACCACAAGCTGGTCGTGGCTGATATCAAACATTTTGATCAGCCTGTCGGCACCGATTGAGCCTTCGATAACACCCGTATAAAAACTGTCCCTGTTGAGATAATCCATCCGGTCCATATCCAGCTGGCTGGAAACCATCTGGTGAAAAAATTTCCTGGGATAAGTCCCTTCAAACATCTGAATGGCCATATCCAGCCTGCCGTTCATTTGCCGGTTCAGGTCTTTCATCAGGGCAAGGGTGATGGCTTCATGTTTCACACCCGGCATTAACACACTCTCCAGTACATGCGAAAAAGGCCCATGTCCCAGATCATGTAAAAGAATGGCAATCTGTGCCGCTTCAATTTCAGGTCCCCATATCAAATGCCCCTTTTCCTGAAGTGCCCGGAGCGTCTGGCTCATCAAATGCATGGCACCCAGGGCATGGTGAAAGCGTGTATGCAGCGCACCAGGATAAACCACATCCGCCAACCCCAATTGCTTAATTCGCCTTAGCCGCTGAAAATAAGGATGTTCTACCAGATCGAACAATAAATCCGAGGAAATGGAAATGAAACCGTAAACGGGATCGTTGATGATTTTTCTTTTGTTCAAAACTATTTTTTCTGTAAAAATAGTAAACAGACCCGGTATGAAGGAATATAATCTCGCCAATATCTCTTGCAAAATCAATTCGTTTGATTAATTTTGCACTCCGAACAGGCCAAGAGCCCGCAATGCAGTGGCATTTGGATGATGGTTGGTTATAATAATTAAATAGGGCCTATAGCTCATTCGGTTAGAGCAACTGACTCATAATCAGTAGGTGCCTGGTTCGATTCCAGGTGGGCCCACTTGAAAATCAAGGACTTAGCGAATTTCGCTAAGTCCTTTTTCATTTATGTGCAATACAATGTGCAATACAAATTTGGTTATTTGCATAGGATAAATTGAGTGCACTGATATATTTTTATTCCACGAGTTTTTTTGATTCGATAATAAACTTCACTTTAATAGTTTACTGGTAGACTTATTTAGGGTCCTTTTGCCAATCTTTTTTGAATGCCTTATTGATATTTTTGTCCTCGGCACGACACACAGAGCCTGTGGTTAATCGATACTGAGATTTTTAGCTAAAATTCTCAGCGTACAAATTTTTAATTGATCTTTTTGTTCGCTATTTTTGATTGTTCACTGAACACGAACACCTAAATAAAACGAACAAATGATTCTTGCAGAAAATGAGATTGTCGGAAGGGCACTGAGAAACCTAGAAGAAAATACCGGTATTACTGGTCATTGGACTTCTGTGCAAAACCCACATATATCCGAGACCGATGGTGAAACAAGAATAACTATGAAAGAAACCACGGTTACTTTTAATACCGAGGTAAAACGCGAATTTCGCGACTACCAGCTAGACAAGCTAATTCGTCAAGCTGAACTGAATAGACCGTTTATGCTTATTGCAGATAAGATTTATCCGGCGCAGAAGCAGCGTTTGCGCGAAAACGGAATTGCCTATCTGGATACTGCAGGGAATATTTACATCTCCAACGGCAATTTACTGTTATGGCTGGATGGTCAAAAACCAGTGCATATCGGCGCCGATACAAAAACAAATCGGGCCTTCACCAAAGCCGGCCTTAAAGTAGTTTATGCTTTCTTACAAAATCCAGAGGCTGTAAATTTCACGTACCGTGAGATTGCTAGTTTTGCCAAGGTGGCACTGGCAACAATAAACGAAGCCATATTGTCTTTGAAAGAAACCGGGCATATTGTGCAGGTTAATAAAAACCGCATGGTACTCAGTAACAAAAGAGAGTTGCTCGATAATTGGATAATAGGATATCAAAATATATTAAAACCTTCCTTATTATTAGGAACTTACCATTTCGCAGCAAGCGACCAATGGAAGCAACTGGAGTTGCCTGCAACAGCTGTTTGGGGTGGTGAACCAGCAGGCGATCTTGAAACCGCCCACCTGAATCCCCAACAATGGACTATTTATACTGCCCAAGCCAAGCTCGAGTTAGTAAAAATCCTAAGGCTTGCCCCCAAGCCTGATGGTAACTTAAATGTCTACAACAAGTTTTGGATGGACATCGCCGTGTATCCAGACAACCTTGTGACTCCCGAACTGATAACTTACGCTGACTTGGTGATCACCGGAGATGCAAGATGCATTGAAACAGCAAATATTATTTACGAAACAAAGCTCAGTAGGATATTTGATCAGCCATGAAACACACAGAATTAAAGAATGTCTTTGACACATTAGAGAAAGCTTTTACTGAACTTTCCATTGACTATTACCTGATTGGAGCCTTAGCAAGACAGATATGGTACGAAAGAGCTCAAATAAAATTCAGAACAACCAGAGATGTAGATTACGCCATTCTGGTAGGCAGTCATCAAGAATATGAAACTGTTAAGCAATACCTAATCAAAAATGAAAATTACTTACCAATCAGGGAAAATGCATTTGTACTGATATCGCCAGACGGATTTCAGGTTGACCTACTTCCATTCGGGGAAATTGAATCCCAGGGAAGTGTAAAGATTGAAGGGATAGGTATGACCACAATCCAGATAAGCGGGATGAAAGAAGTTTATGAAAACGGGACAGAGATTGTTAACCTTGAAACAGGAAACACCTTCAAGGCCGCTACATTAATTGGAATTGTTCTTCTGAAACTTGTCGCATATGATGACAGACCTGAACGAAGACAGAAGGACGCCACGGATATTGGCAACATCTTAGTAAATTTTTTCGATATGCATCAAGATTTAATATACTCCAATCATCTTGACATGTTTGATGAACAAGAACGTACACTAGAAAATATATCAGGAATCGTGCTAGGTAGGGAAATAAAAAAGATTGTCTTATCCAATGCAAACCTGATAGATCGATCGAAAAGAATTTTAATTGATCATATCAATTTTGGAGAAGAGAGTATTTTTACTCAGTTGATTGCCAAAGAAACCGGAAAAGAAATTGATTTGATAATCGGATACCTTCGAGATATTCTCTGGGGATTTGAAAATCCATCAAAACCTGTTGACTAGCATCATGGGAGAAGTTAATTCTCCAAAATACTAAGCTCATATCAGGATGCTATTGAAGATAATGCGCTTTCGGATTGAAATCTATGATCTGGAAAATCAGTTAACGGATTGCTATCTTTTCTGCTGCCAAGCCTTCCAAAAACCGGAGCCAATACCTGGTCATATTTACCAGGCGGGTTATTACGTTAATAGAAATTATTCCGGCTAATATGAAAATTAACAGAAAATTTTCCAGAGAACGGCGCACAGGACCGTATTAATCGAAAAAATTTCAGGTATACATTCCCTTTATCAACCGAGAATTATCTTAAGCAAGCCAATTTCAATATCTAATGGATCACCGTCAGTCAGAAAACATACAGATGTGTAGATTCGGTAAAATTGACCAGGTGAATACGTTCCGGGCTGAACAAATCATTTTGGTTCAGATTGAACACCATAGTCTTTCTTTTCGCCAACGAATTATCTCGGTAACCTCACACTATGACTTCTGGTTGACCATCTACACGGAATCAGGTCGTCCAAAACAATGAATTTTCCACTGAAAGAAAACGGAAGCCAGAAAGGAAACTGTTGCAAAACAACCCCTCAGGAATCGGTTACGTTGCATATTGGAGAATTCGAACGCGTCGACCATATGATTCCGTAGCAGACCATCACCTGACGATTACTAGCCATGTGCTAAATAATTATCACTTGCTTAAACTTGTCAACTCCGACCGAAACTACCTGTTATCAATTTCCGAACTGGGGTGATCAATGGCTCCGAATTCCCCAGTATGATAGCCGAATTACTTACCAACCCTTTTGCTTAAAAACTGGTCCAGCTGTTCTCCGTGAAGGTTCAGGGCAATAATATATCCTTTTTGATCCACTAACACGTTGAAAGGTATCCCTTCAAGCTGATAGGTTTTGGCGACCGGGGATGTCCAGAATTTCAGATCGCTTACCTGTGTCCATGGCAAGTCCAGTTTTTTAATAGCCCTCTCCCAGGCATCTTTTTTACTATCCAGAGAAACTGCATAAATATCCAGATTAGTACCCGTTTGAGATGGGTAATGGTATTTTGCATATAACTTTTTGAGCTCAGGTTGCTCCTGAACACACGGGGCACACCACGATGCCCAAAAATCGATCAATACCAAATTACCCTTCAGGGACGAAAGAGATACCATTTTACCACCGGGGGTGGGCAGCACGATTTCGGGTGCCAGATCCCCTACTTCTATTGGTTTTTGAGCCAATGATCTTTCCTGATTCAGTAAAAAAAGCAAGCTTGCAAAACCAATAAATAATTTAATATTACGCATTTCAAAATCCTTTTATTGTACCGGATAATTCTTATCGATCCAGTCCGTTTTTATATTTTTCGGGATATTCAACAATCTGGCCTGCGTGAAGCCCTGTTCTTTAACAACTTTAAATGCAGGTCTGACATTGGGACATTTAGCAAACGGGCAGCAACCACAGTAAATAACAACCTCGCGGTTTTTATCCTGGGTCGAAAGAATCTTTTCCAGTTTTTTGATATTGTCCTTTTCACTTCCGGGGCCTGCATCCAATGAGCCAGGAATAACAGCCTGCGGCCCAACATTAATGATCAGCGGTTTCTTTTTTCCACTGTCGTTAATCTGGTCAGCAAGTTCCTGGGTAGGTTTCAGCTCTGAATCTGTCCAAGGCTCGGCAGTGGTTTGCGCCAGCGTTGTCAACCATGACAATGCCATGAAAAGAAATCCCAAAATGATCGATAATGTTTTTCTACGTATCATTGTTTTGTTTGTTAATTGTTAAATCAAAAAAGTCGTCGAGGACAACTATGATAATATGATGGCTAAACTATTGTAATAATGGATCCACTATCTGGCGATTTTAAATAGCCGAAGCAAGTCAGCTCTTGACCCAACAAGGCGAGTTCCTTCTCAAAATATCCTGCTTTTTCATTACAAACAGCGACTAACAAACCGCCACTGGTCTGTGGATCAGCGAGGATGTATTTTTGATAATCCGTTAAGTCTCCAACTTTATGACCATAACTCTCCCAGTTCCTTTGAGTACCGCCAGGAAAACAACCTTGTTCAATATAGTATGATAAAGATTTAATAACCGGCACTTTGTTAAATTCAATTACTGCTGATAATCCGCTACCTTCACACATCTCTGACAAATGTCCCAGCAAGCCAAACCCGGTCACATCAGTCATCGCCTTTACCGCCTCCATCCGGCCAAATTCCTCACCAAGTTTATTGAGCGTTACCATGCTTTTTAACGCAATTGCCGCATCCTCTTCAAGCAGAATCCCTCGTTTCTGTGCTGTCGATAAAATCCCTACGCCCAATGGTTTGGTCAGGTACAAACGGCAACCTGCTGTTGCTGTGGAATTTTGTTTGAGCGATGTTATATCCACCATGCCGCTTACGGCCAGTCCAAAAACTGGCTCAGGACAATCGATGCTGTGGCCTCCTGCCAGCGTAATACCCGCTTCTGCGCACACCGCCCGGGAACCTTCAAGCACTTTTTGGGCTACTTCAGCAGGAAGTTTGTTAATAGGCCATCCCAGGATCGCTATAGCCAATACCGGCTTGCCACCCATTGCATAAACATCGCTGATCGCATTCGCTGATGCGATGCGACCAAAGTCATAGGCATCATCCACGATGGGCATAAAAAAATCCGTTGTCGAAATGAGTGCCGTGCCGTTACCAAGATCCAGTACGGCGGCGTCATCCCGCTTGTCATTCCCCACCAAAAGCCGCGGATCTGCCTGATGTAAGATCGGGCTATGCAAAATTTTATCTAAAATGGCCGGGCTTATTTTACATCCGCATCCTGCACCGTGGGAATACTGCGTCAACTGTATGTCTATCGTCTCCATAAATTATAATTCCTGCTGCGTTTCAGCAATCGAACTGGCGAAATTAAGAATCCTTTTTGCATTTTCTGATTTGTCCTCACCAGCCAGCTCCAGGGTAAAAAGCCGGTTTACATCTCTTTTCTGCAAACTGCTCCGGTAGGTTTTATCATAATAAACCAATACCAGCCGGATAAAATCAGCCATCCGGTTTTCTCTGATCGCGGCTACTGCCTGTGTCGTCTGTAACGGCCCCAGCCGTTTGCGGATCCGTTCGGTGCAGGCTACCAGAAAATCCTTGTCCAACTCTCCATAATCGACCACCAACTCACGGACACGCTGATCCAGCGCAATCTCCAGATTAATCAGGGCGGCATTTTTCATCTGCTCCCAAAATGTTCTTGGAATTGATAATCTACCAATATTGAGATTTTCATCTTCAATCCACGTCGGGCGGGAAAAATTCAGGTCTTTTAATTGTTCTGCCAGATTATTTTCAAATTGTTCCTGGGACGGCTGGATCATGCTATTCATCGTTCCATAGGAAGAACCCTGATGCCGGGCAAGATCTTCAAGGTCTATTACCTGTTCTCCCATTTTTCGGAGCTCATGCAGTAATTTCGTTTTTCCTGATCCTGTCATGCCACCGAGTATCCGGACCGACCGACGCTGTGCAAACAAACGGTGGGTCCATCTACGGTAACTTTTATAACCTCCTTCAATTAAATATACCTTGAAACCGTAGAGATTCAGTGCCCAGGCCATGGCCCCGCTGCGCATGCCTCCCCGCCAGCAATGAACCGCAATTTTTTTATCAGGTGCTATCACCAATGCCTGCCTGATAAAATCCGACCATTTCGGCCCTGTCAGGTCGAAACCCAGCAAAATGGCCTGCTCCCGCCCGATCTGCTTATAAGTTGTGCCTACCAAAACCCTTTCTTCATTACTGAACAAAGGTATATTGAAGGCTCCCGGAATATGGCCATGGGCAAATTCAGCGGGTGTCCGGACATCAACCAGGGCTATAACGCCGGTTAACAGCAGAAATTCATCAATGGTTATATTTTCTATCATTGGTTCCGGCATAGAAACTGATGCCCCTGGCAATAAAACAACTTCTTATCCTTATGCATAGTTGCGCCTTTGATCAGTATCATGACAATGTAAAACATTACCGACCGGTCCGTATAAGGACTACAATAATCATGCTAAAATTATAGATTTATAAATGAAGCTTATCACTTCGGCTGTCTTACCTTTGCATTATTTCAAAATACGGAACAACAACCCCATCGCGGCCAGACTTTCACTATTGCAACTGACTTGCTTAAAATTTTGCTCCGAGCTTTGCACTTAATTCAATTTATCAGCACACGGCTCTTACCCAATTTGCTCCTGTCCACTTAACATTCTAATTTACCTGTCTTTTAAAACTACAAAACAGAAAATTTTGTGTCGTGTTGAATGGCGTGGTATGATCTTCCTTTACGCAACGAATTTTGTCAAAACCATTTTTAAGTTCGTTTGTCAAAGTTTGTTCAGTGTATTGCTTAATGTCAAGTCCACTACACTTTGCGGGTCCATTTTCAGAAAAAGTGCCGATTGTCATAAATCCATTTACAGATTTCCTGGCTGTTTCCATATATCTTGAAACTTGTTCAGCTGTGGTCAAAAAATGAAATGTTGCTCTGTCGTGCCAAATGTCAAACGTGGTGTCTGGTTCAAATTCTGTTATATCACTAACCACCCAATTAACTTTTTCGGCCTTATCGCCCAGACGGAATCTGGACTTTTCAAGTGCTTTTTCGGAAATATCCAAAACGGTTACGTGTTCAAAACCTTCGTCAAGCAAGTAGTCCACCAGTTTGCTGTCGCCACCACCAACGTCAATGATTTTAACATCTTTTTTCAGACCAAAAGAAGAAATGAAGTCTAGCGAAGTTCTGGGAATTTGCTGCGTCCAACTTACCTGATCTGGGTTTTTAGTTTCATAAACTTTTTCCCAGTGATTTTTTGTGTTCGGATTTTTCATTTTTTTTCTAACAGTTTACAAGATCGTCTGGTTAGATTGCTGCCAACATCCTGATCACAGACGCTTTACCTTGGTGATAATTACCTTCCTTCAGAACGATCTCTTCTTGCCGTAGGTAGGTAATGGTCAGTTCTTTAAAACCGGACTCAATCTCTTCCTTTGAAAAAAGAAAATCAATATCCTTCGGACCGCCGGACTGATAGCGCTCCTGATATTCGAGCTGTTGTCTGGAGAATCCTTCAAAGATAATTTTACCCCCGGGATTCAGCAGGGTGATCAAATATTCTGCAAACAAAGACCATTCCCGCGAGGGTAAATGGGCATAGATCAAAGCAATACAATCGTATCTTTCATTCCTGGGGACAACATCTTCGAGAACCCCTACTCTATAATCTATTGATACTTTTTTATTGCCAGCCAACAGCAGTGCTTTCTTTTTGGCAACCTCACTGGTATCAAACGCGGTGACATTCCAACCTTGCGTCGCTGCAAATACAGCATTTCTACCCTCACCTTCGGCAGGCAAAAGCAAACTTCCGGGCCTCAATATGCCCAAATTCAGCTTAAACCATAAATTCGGCATTGTTCCGTAGATATATTCATTACTACCGTACCGTTCATCCCAAAACTGATTCATACTTTTCTATTACAGATAATAACCTATGGACAGAAATTTCAATTGCTTTCAAAATATCTGTAAAATATTCAAGGCTGCGATCAATGCTTTTTGCTGCATTTCATCATTAGAATTAACCACAGCCTTGGATTATCAATTAATCTACCTCTCCGGTTAAATGGATTTGACCGCCAAATACCAGTCTACCATCTCTAAATCAGATGACTTTCTTTCCAAAAGTGACTCAACCGTTTTTGGCGCGCCGATAATTACCTTTTCACCAGGTTTCCAGTCGAGCGGCATTGCGACCTTGTATTCATCAGAAGTCTGAAGAGCAAGCAGCGATCGTTTGATTTCTTCCATATTTCTGCCTACGTTCAAAGGGTAATACATGATCAGTCTTACTTTCCCCAATGGATCAATAATAAAGACCGCGCGCACAGCTGCCGTTTCGCTTTCACCAGGCTGCAGCATCCCATACAGCTTTGCAACTTTCATATCCAGATCAGCGATGATAGGAAATTCAAATAAAACTCCGGTTTTATCGTAAACTGCATTTACCCACGCAATGTGGGAATGAATGCTATCAATACTCAACCCCATCAATTTGGTATTGTGCTCCGCAAAAAAATCCTTCTCTTTGGCAAACCCTGTCATCTCTGTGGTACAAACCGGAGTGAAGTCTGCCGGATGCGAGAACAAGATCACCCAGCTACCTTTGTTGTAGTCAGAAAATGTTAATTTACCAGTGGTGGTAATGGATTCAAAATCTGGTGCCTGATCGCCAATACGAGGCATACGTGATTCCTTTTCGAGATTTTCCATTTGATCTAATGTTATAAAATGTCAACCGTGCCAGGCAATGATTACTGCCAGCATCAGCATGTACAAATCTCGGATATTCAAAGGGCTTGATTGGTGACAAATGTCACCGACCTTAAAACAATTCGTTATTGCATCCCTCAGACTCGAAAGTTGCGAGAATCTGAGAATGTACTGCCATTTATTTTACAAAACATGGTGGGTTCTAAGGATGCACCATTGCCCATCCCTGCTGCTGACGGATGATAAGCTCGCCATTGCCGCTGGGAACAAAGGATATGAAATCAAAGAGCTCATCTTTGCTGATTCTGCGCTCTCTAAGCGTGTTTTCGCATTCTGCCAGAATAACCCCTTTCGCCTGCAATGCCTTTAACTGCGCTTCATAAGGACCATCTTTTTTGAAGACAGCCACGCCGCCTCCATGGACAACGAGCTCTGCTTCCAGTTTCCCTTTCAGACGTGGATCCTCCAGTGCGTTCATCATGTTTTTCATCGTGGCTTTAATAACTTTGTCATCGTCACTATTGAGCTGGTAAACGACTTTGTACAACTTTTTATCAGCGACAGCCCCATGAAATTCTGCTGGGTTTACGGCCTTAATCTGAGCATGGACGCAAACTGAAAGTAGTAATGAGACGGCAAATAGAATGGATGCGATCTTTTTCATTTTTGGATTATTTTAGATTGAAATATTAGTTATTTAACTGTTCTGACTGCTGCAATGGGCTTGAATGGACCATATTTATGCTGATTTTCTGAGAATCCATCCGAGTAGGGCCCAAACGGAAAATCTATTGGTTTCTCAGAAATATTCTTCCAGTCCAGTCTCTGATCTTTGTGAGGACGCGGCTGCGCGTTTACAAATGCGGCCAGATCCCAGGCCTGCTCATCAGTCAGAATAGGGTTGTCATGACTGGCACCGAACGGCATATTGTCTTTCACAAAACCAGCAAAGGTCGAAATTCTATATAGCCCTGCCCCATCGTTGTAACTTCTGGCGCCCCAAAGAGGCGGATAGATAAAAGACTTTCCATCCGGATTGATGATGCCTTGCCCTTTTACCCCATGGCAAACCGCACACTTTTCCTGATAAAGCATGCTACCCGTATTCGGGTTGGCCGCCCGGTCAAGATAAGCAAGTTTAGTCATTCCGGCACCTTTGGGAGCACGCCCTTTCGGTACGCCCCTCCCTACCCATTTCATATAAGCCACCATGGCCTTCATTTCTCTACTGGAGCTATCAGGCTTTCTGCCGTTCAGACTTCTTTCAAAGCAATCCGAAATCCGCTTCACGATTGTCTCTGTGCCTGCTGATCTGGCACGGTACCTAGGATAGGTTGAGTAAACGGCCGAATAGTTATTGCCCATTGGCCTTGTCCCTGCATCCAGATGACAATTCTGGCAGTTCATCCCATTCGAAATGTGCATGACGCTGCCCTTCGGGCCCAAATACTTGGATGTGTTGGCGATCAGATCTTTACCATATAGGATCAATTTCATATCATCGGTATCGGATGTCTGCTGAATAGCAGGCGTTTGCTGCCTTGTCAGCGTGTGCGCTTTCAGCTGATTGCCCCCAAACTTACCTGAACTAAACACGGCCGGAAACATCAGAATGAAAACGGAAATACCTAAAAAAGAGATGATCAGTGTGCGGTTTATCCATTTGGCGGTGGGCGATTTACTTTTTCGTAAATTATTCATAATCTACATTTTAATCTAAGATGTTATAGGAATCAATCGAGCCGAACTGGCTTTTTAAATTTCACCCAATCAGCTAAGAAAATTGGTGACATCTGTCACAGAACACTAAAAAGCCAACTTACTGATCATATCCACCAGCTCCGGACTGTTATAATCCGCTGCCCCTTCCTGACGGTAAACCATTTTTCCTTCCTTATCCAGGATCACCGTGGTAGGAACAGCCCCCTGCATAAACACCGGCGGTATCTCCCCAGCCGGACTTACGACCTGCAAATCGTAATGGTGCTTTTTCATAAAGCTGTCCGAATTCTGATAATTCCCATCCACATCAACCATTAAAAAGACGACATTTTCGTTATCCTTGAATTTGCCATACAAAGCATTGATCGAGGGCATTTCGGCAATACAGGGCGGGCACCAGGTTGCCCAGAAATTCATAAAAACGACTTTTCCTTTCAGCGAGGCCAGATCAACCGTTTTTCCATCGCCCTTCCGGAAGTAAACATTCGGCAAAGCCTCAGCCGAAGCTTCACCTGGCTGTTTATCGATTTTGGGCTGGAACAGGCCTACCTTCATCAGCGCCTGGATTGTCCATGCTTTTACTTCAGGGCTTATGACCATGGCAGCTAAAAATACAACCATCACTGCCGTAATGATATTGGATACTGAAAACCATTTCTTTTTCATATTTTATCTTATTTGAATAGGTACATTAATTGACTTTAACTTTCCCGCTATTCAGCAGCTCTTCATTCCCACTTCTGACAACCTTATCTGTTTTAGTCAGGGAACCAAAAACTTCCTGAAGTGAATCTTTTCGGGTCCCTTCTGAAACATCTACTTTTTTTACGCTGTCGTTTTCAACGACAAGCACAAAGGTACCTGACTGCGCATGTACCACGCTACTGGCAGGAACCCATAAGGTTGAATCGGGCCGCCGCAGGGTCATGGTCACCTGAGCATATTCTCCACCGTCGAGCGATCCATCTTGATTCTCAACATCAAACTCTGCTGTCACCGAGCGGTTCTGCTGCTCGAGAACCTGGCTTTTTCTGGACAAAACCGAATGAAATATTTTTCCCGGGCGATTGGAAACAGTAAAATCGATTCTGGTATTTTTCCCGAGCGACTGTGCATGTTTTTCCGGGATTGCCACGGTTAATCTCAGCTTTTTGTTCTGGGCAACTACCAGCAGCGGCATGGTATTATTTTCACCTACCAGCGCTCCAACGGACACATTCCTTTCCACAACAACCCCGTCGAAGGGCGCGATAATCTTTAAGTATTGCTCTTGCTGTCCCAATGATTGCGCATTGGATATAGCTGACTGGTAAGCAGCACTGTCGCTTCTTAATTTGCTTTTAGCCCTGTCGAGCTCAATGGCTGCAACCGACCCATCCTTACGGGTAGCTTTTAAGATCCTTTCATACATTTGACGGCTTAGCATATAATCTTCGTAAAACTTCTGCTGATCCGATCTGGCAGACTGAAAGCGTTGTGAAACTTCGGGTGCTTCCAAAACAGCCAGTACCTGTCCCTTTCTGACAAGACTTCCGCGATCCACCGAAATAGTTTTAACAAACCCTTTTATTTTTGCAAATAAGCTGACCTGTTCATATGGTTTGAGCTCGCCGGGCAGCGTCAGCTTGTAGTCGGGCTGGTCTTCTAGGGGCATGACCACCTGTACTGCCGCAGGCCCTTTCACTTCTGATTTAGCCTGATTTTCGGTTTCTGGTTTACTGCCACAGCCATTTATACCCATGCTGAGCAGCGCGCCCAGAAAAAGAACCAGTGAATTTTTATTTATACGCATCATTTTTGATTGATTCATTTAGTAAGTTCAATTAATTGGGCATCCACATCATCCGGGTCCAGCGATGGACTATCCCTGCTTGCTTTGCGCATCACGCTTGTAAACAGGTGCGGCATCACCAGAAGAACAGTCAGTGTGGATAAAAGCAGACCTCCTATAACAGCCTGTCCTAACGGGGCTACCTGCTCGCCGCCTTCTCCCATTCCGGAAGCCATCGGTACCATACCAGCAATCATGGCAAGGGTTGTCATCACGATTGGCCGCAGGCGCGAAGAAGCTGCGGCAAGTCCCGCCTGCCGGGCCTGCATACCCAGGGTCAGTCTATTGTATTCGGCCTGGTTGATCAAAAGCACCGCATTGGAAACCGACACACCCACCGACATAATTATGCCCATGTAAGATTGCAGATTGAGCGTGCTGCCAAATAAAAGAAGCATCAGGATACTTCCTCCAATCACAGCCGGCACCACCGCAAGTATCAGCGCAGAGATTTTAAAGGACTGATAATACGCCGTAAGCATCAGGAAAATAACAACGACCGCAACCACCAGACCCGTCTGAAGTCCTGACATGGTCTCATCCAGCAGCTGCATAAGACCTTCGGTCGAAATGATCACGCCACGGGGCGCATCACCAGCATCCACCAAAACTTTTCTGACCGTTGCCGACGCACTGCCCAGATCTTTGTGATCTGTATTGGCCAGGATCGTCACATACCGGTTCGCTCCCTGACGATTCACCTGTCCTGCCTGCTTGACCATTTCCAGCGTGGCAACATCTTCCAGTACCGGACGCGGCTCTCCTGCTTTAAGAGGTAATGACCGAAGTTTGTCCAGCGATCCCATATCCGATTCGGGAATCTGTACCTGCACCTGGAAAACCAGACCCGATTTGGGATCGACCCAAAGGTTTTTATTTGTAAAACGGGTGGATGAAGTTGCGATCGCCAGCGCCCGTGAAACATCGTCCATGGTAAGCCCGAACTGGGCTGCAAGTTGTCTGTTCACGTTGATTTTTACGCTCGGATAATTGACTGGCTCAGCAATGCGTATATCCCGCAGAAAAGGTATTTTGCCCATCTCACTTTTCAGTTTCATCGCATACTGATTCGCCGCTTTCAACTGCCCCGCCGCTACTTTGATCTGTATCGGTGTCATAGCTCCCTGGCTCATGATCTTCTCGACCAGTTCCATGGGTTCAAAATTGATTTTCAGCTCAGGAAACTGCTTTTTTACCTGATTTCTGATTTTCTCCTTCAGACCGGCAATGGGCTCTTTGAAAATACTTTGGTCGATCGATACCTGTAAAACAGCCTCGTGCGATCCGCTTGTAAAAAGGAAAATTGGATTAATGGCCGTAGCGGACGGTTGAAGCCCTACGAAAGCGGAGCTTATTTTAATGGCTTTTTCCGGAAGCTCATTCTTAATGATGCTGGTCACTTTTTTGAGATACGCCTCAGTCATTTCAAGTCTGCTTCCCTCGGGGGCTACAATCCTGAGCTGGATATCACCGCTGTTACTAGCTGGCAGAATATCAGTACCGACCGTCAAAAACGATCCCGTTACCATAACGCCAACCAGAATCACATAAACCATAATAACCGCTGTTGGTCTCGCCTGCAAGCGCCGGGTCAGCGATAAATAACGGGTCTTAAAAGAGTCAAACCGTGCCCGCTTTGCTCCTCTTACCTTTTTATGGCTTTTTAAATTTTCCGGTTTCATTAGCCAGTTGGCCATGATCGGCACAAAGGTTTGAGAAGCCACAAAGGATGCAATCATTGCAAAAGCCACTGCAAGCGACAGCGGCATGAACATATCCTTTGGAATGCCGCTCATCATAAAAGAAGGGATCAGAACCGCCAGGATACATAACAGGATCAGAAGCTTTGGAACCGATATTTCCAGCAGCGCATCCAGAATAGCCCTTTTCTTGGGTTTATCCATTTCAAAATGCTGGTGAATATTTTCAATGGTTACCGTAGCTTCATCTACCAGTATTCCGATAGCCAGCGCAAGTCCGCTCAAAGTCATCACATTGATCGTCTGCCCGAGCATATATAGCATGATCACCGCGGAGAGAATCGCGATCGGGATGGTCATCACCACGATCAGCGAACCGCGGGAATCACCCAGAAAAAGAAACACCATCAGTCCGGTCAGAAGGGCACCCAATATGCCTTCATGGATCAGATTTTCCAGCGAACGCGCGATATAACCCGACTGGTCAAAAACGTAACGTATTTCTACATCTTCCGGCAATGCCGCTTTGAGCATGGGTACGGCCGCTTTCAGGTTTTCCACCACTTTCAGCGTAGACGCATCTGCTTTTTTGATCACAGGCAAATACACAGAACGCTTTCCATTGATAATGGCATAACCCGTCGTGATGTCGGCCGCGTCTTCCACGCTGGCAATATCTTTGACATACACGTTAGTGCCTGAGCCTTTTCGCACGGGTATATCCAGAAATTCCTGCGGATCGTTGGCAATCGAGTTGAGCGGGCTCATCAGATTCTGTTTGCCGATCCGGATATTTCCTGCCGGCGCCGGAAAATTATTCTTTGCAATAGCTGTTGTCACCTCTTCCGCTGAAAGCCCATAGGACTGCATCAGATCCGCATTGACCTTGACGACCATCGTTCTGATATTTCCTCCGAATGGCGCGGGGGCAGTTACGCCCGGAATGGAAACAAACATAGGCCTGATCTTGGTCAGAGCCATCGTTTGAAGTTCCGTGATCGATCTTTGCGGACTTTCAAAAACCAGCTGTCCGATCGGGATTGAGCTGCCATCAAAACGCACCACCTGGGGAGGGACCGCGCCCGGTGGCAGAAACCCCATCGCCCTGGATACCTGCGTGGAAACCTCACCCGAGGCCTGCGCCATATCTGTACCTGGGTAAAAAGTAAGCTTCATAAGCGTAAATCCCTGAATACTTTTAAAATCTATATCCTTTACCCCGCTGACAAAAATCAGGACTTTCTGAAACTCGTTGGCCATAAACCCATCCATATAGGCTGGCGACAGCCCTCCATAGGGCATAGCAATGTATATCACCGGAAGTTCGACGCTCGGGAAAATATCCACGTTGATCTTTCTGATCGCTGTGAAGGAAAAATAGGCAATACCAATAACAGCTACCATTATTGATAAAGGTCTTCGCAAAGCAAGCCTTATAAGGTTCATAGTATCTAATTAAATTGGTTTTGCAGATAGGAAAAATCGCCGGTCGCTTCTGATTCCACCAGGATCTGTTCCCACAACTGCTGATGGGCATCAATATTGTTTTTTTCGGCCAGCTGTAAAATGGACTGTATCTGTAATAATTCGGTCAGGCTGATCAGTCCGCTTTCGTATCTTGACATATACAGATCGTAAGCAAGCCTGGCATTTTTAACCGCTGCCGTAACGTTGACAATCTGCTTCTTTTGCCCCGCGATACGCTTGGTTACCGAGCTCAAATTTGTTTCCAGATCCAGTTTCTGGATGGTGTAACTTGCCTGATCAGCCCTGACTTTCTGCGCTATACGTTTACTTTCAAGACTGCTGTTAAATGCATCTGTAATATTAAAAGTTACGGCAAGACCCACCAGATAATTCGCAGCCCCATTGTTATAGCCTGCCGCCAGGCGGTTGTCGACGAGCCCATCTGGCCCAATGCCACTGCCTCTAAGGGCAAGTCCTCCGATTGCTGAAACCGTCGGAAGTCCCCGGCGACCCGCCAGTGCTGCCTGGGTCCGGCCATATTCGACAGTACTTTCCAGCACCTGCAAATACGGGTGATTCGCGCTAATCTGAATCTGGTCATCTCTGAAAGTCGCAGCATTTAAGTAGGGTCCATAAGCCAGCCCCTGCGCAGTATCGGCTTTCTGCGCAAGCGCTGTCAGCTCCGTCAGATCCGATCCAAGCTTTGCCGTCCACTGCTCCTGAGCAGAAAGTGTCTGCTGATACGATGAAAGCGCCAGAGAACTATCCGCCCCCGGTTTTAAGCCGGCTGCTGATAAACTTGCTGACAATTCAAAAATCTGCTTTGTCCGCGCTGCGTTTTCCAAGGCCCAGATCAAATTAACTTTACTGTTTAGTATATTCAGATACAGCTGTGTAGACCGGGCTCTGAGTTTCAGCTGCTGCGCATTCAGATCACTTGTTGCACGCTCAATCCCCTGATCAGCGGCCTTCATGGCCAAAGTTTTTCTGCCGAATTCAAAAAATTTCCAGTCTGCCACTACCGAACCGAAGGTATTGAAAGCTGCCACAGGTTGTCCGGGCAGCGTGGAAGCCCTGCCATTGGTGTTGATCACGCCCGGCAATGGAAAAAAGGAGCCGCTGCTGCTCTGGTAGCTTCCCATAGAATTCTGGAGCTGCAATTGCACGGAGGGCAAAAAGTTATTATTTCTGGTAAGCTGCTTTACAACCCGGGACTCTTCCAATTGCGCCTCTTTCAAATCGATAACAGGGTAGTCCGAAAGAGTCATGTCCCAGATTTCGGAGAGTCTCAGACCGGTTTGTGCATGCAAAGAAGAACTGACAAGCACCAGTAAAAGGCCTGACAGACAAAGCTTATGCCTTATCATATTTAATCTGTTTAAAATGTAACGACAACAGGCACGGGCTTAGACAACCCGGACATGCGTATTAAATCAGAAAAACAAGAAGGCTCAAATCAGAAGATATCTGTTTTTGATGTAGATAGGACTGCCGCTTGCGGCAGGTAAAACTTTAAACAGATTTGTCAAAGGGACATGGTTGTCACCTGAAAATCCGTCAAAAATCAGCAGAAATGGTAAATAGGAAAGTAAAAAAAGTGAAGCGGATGGCAGCGTGACAGTCGCTGATACCATATGTAGATCCGGATCGGAATACGCTGAGCCTTTTTGATAAGCACACGGCTCGTTTTCTAAAAGTTTTACTGAAACCGGTAATCCCTTATCAATTCTTTCCGATGTGTGCCCTGCGCCCGAATGATTTAAAAGCGCAGTACTCAGCGTTTTCTTGACCTGACAGTTAGACAACAAAAACAAAGCAAAAAACAGAAAGATAACCGCCCTGACAGGCTTGCATCCCTTTATCTCATGTTTTTTGTCGTATTGTTTCACTGAAAAGATTAATAATGCAAGACGAAAAAGTATCTGATTACACCGCCCGACCGTTTGCTTTAATCTTATTAACGCAAACGATCGGGTTTTAGTGAATCAAAATAGTTTTTTCAGAAAAAATTCCTGAAAAATATTACCGTTAATGAGCTGCCGGCTGCTGATCAAATTCTTTAATGTGCTCACCGATGTCAAATACGGGGATATGCGCTCCGACCAAAGAAGCGATCAACGAACTGCCGATCGCACTTCGGTATCCGCCCGCACAGTGCACAGCGATGGGTTTATCAAGAGGTATTTCGTCAATCCTGCTTCTTAAATCAGCCAGTGGGATCGCGAGACTACTGCTGAAAATTTTATTCGCCGATACTTCCGAGGCGTTCCGTATATCAACAATCGTATACTGTTCCTGGTTTTCTTTAAAATTTTCCAGATCCAAGGGCTGCATGATTTGCTCTCCACTTGTTAACACAAAAGCTTCCCGGATTTTGGTTTCGTACCCGATGGATGCCGTGCGCCCTATAAGCCTCTCCAAGGTTTCTCTATCCTGGGCAGCCAGATAAAACTCCTCCGAAGGATCTATCATGCTTCCCAGCCAGGTCTCAAACTTGGCTGCATCCATGATATTGATCGATCCGGACAGATGACCCTTTTTAAAATCCTGCTGGCTGCGGCTGTCTACAATCCATATACCAGTTTCCAGCTGATCAGTTTTTGAATCCGAAACCTTTACCTGAGCGGTACTATCAACAAATCCGGACGCCCCTTTTTTATTCAATTCAACATCAAAAGGAAAATAGGCTGGGATAAAAGGCTGGTCAGATGTCAGCTCCTTTACAAAAGCCTCTTCGCTCATGGGTTGAAGTGACCAGTTTCCTGCCTTTTGCTCCCCCATCGTGCTGGTGGCGGCATCACTTAAAGCCTTTCCGCATAAAGTGCCCGCTCCATGCGCCGGATACAGGATCACATCGTCAGGCAAAAGCATCAGTTTGTCTCGAAGTGAATAATACATTTTGGCCGCCAGCTTTTCTCTTTGCGCGTCCATGTTTCCCCCAGACTCTCTCAGATCCGGTCGGCCACAATCTCCAATGAACAGGGTGTCCCCGCTGAACAAATATTTGGGTTTACCATCATGCTCTAAAAGAACCGATATACTATCATCCGAATGGCCGGGCGTGTTGATGGCCTTCAAAACAATCTTTCCAAAGGCCAGCACATCTCCCTCGTCAAAAGGTGTTAGTTCATATTTAGCCTCGATTTTTTTACTCGCATAAATGGCAGCACAGGTCGTCTGAGCAATCTCCAGATGACTACTCACAAAATCAGCATGGGAATGCGTTTCTATAACGGCAATAATCTCAGCATAATGCTGCTTTGCAAAATCATAATACGGCTCCGGGTTACGCCCCGGATCGATCAATACCACTTTTGATTCACACTCGCTCAGAATGGCATAACTGTAATGCGCCAGAAATTTATCTTCAAACTGTTGGATCTTCATAAAATACTCTTTTTTGCAATTAAGCTGTTCCTTTTAAAATTTTATTCCAGTAAAGCCATGGAAGTACTTTGGTCTTCAGAAGCCACATACTATATCTTTCCTTAGCCTGATTAAATGGAAAGGTTTCCATGGGATTGTTATTATAGTCGAATTCGGCCAGAACCAGCTTTCCGTAACCGGTAACAAGCGGACAAGAACCATACCCAGTATAAACCTGCCCCAATGCCTGTCCCTGCATCAGCGCAAGCAGGTTTTTGACCAGAACGGGTGCCTGCTTACGAATGGCTGCGCCGGTTTTGGAATTAGGTGTACTGCCTGCATCCCCCAGACCAAAAACGTTCCTGAAACGATTGTGCTGCAAAGTATCCTTATCCAGGTCAACCCAGCCAAGAGGGTTACCAATAACTGCCAAAGGACTGTTTTTTATGAAATCAGGTGCTGATTGCGGCGGCGTTACATGGAGCATATCAAATTTCTGGACCACCTGCCGGATTTCTCCGTCCTGATCCCTGGTTTCAAAAAAAGCCATCTGGTTGCGGCCGTCTATTTCAGTCAGGTTGTGATTAAAATGCGTATGTATTCCGTAATTTGCCACCACCTGATTTAGCACATCAGCGTATTTTTTCACCCCGAATATTACGCCACCGCCACTATAAAAGTGCACCTCAGACTTTGATAGAAGACCCTGTTTTTTAAGGTAATCCGCAGCCAGGTACATAATTTTTTGCGGAGCTCCGCCGCATTTTATCGGTGTATTGGGTGCCGTAAATATGGCCTTAACCGGGCGCTTGATACTGCGTAATGTCTGCCAGGTATAGGGCGCAGACGCAAAAGTATAATTGCTGCATACACCAAACTGACCCAGATTCTCCTGGAGCCCCTTGATTTTGCCCCAGTCCAGCTGAATACCAGGTGCTACCACCAGATAATCATAGGTAATTCTACCACTATCCGCACAGGTAAGTGCATTTTGGTCCGGCTCAAAAGTCACAACCCGGTCTTTGATCCAATGCGCCTTTTCGGGAATGCAGTCTGCCTGATCCCTGACCGTTTTTTTTATATCATAAGCCCCTCCACCTACAAGCGTCCACGCAGGCTGGTAATAATGTTTATCGGACGGTTCAATGATACCGATATCGAGCTTACTGTCATGGTTCAATAACCGGGCTGCAACTGAAATTCCCCCGTTGCCACCACCGACAACCAAAATCTGAAAGTGATTTTTCATCATATTAATCGTTTGATTTGTTGGTGTGAAGACCGAATGTTCTATATAACGGGCAAAAACCAATAAAGCTCGTGAGGATAAAAATGCCGGTCACAACCAGCAGAACCACCGCTACGGTACCAGAAATGATATGGGTGAAATAAAGAATCAAAATAGCGACTGCAATCAGTATGCGGAAAACCCGGTCAAATACTCCCATGTTCGTTTTCATTGTCGTTGGATTAGTTTATACTCCAAATCTACCAACGGTCTGATCGCTCAACAGTGACTTATGTCACATAAGCCAATATAAATTTTTTAAAGTATAATACGATAAAAACCAGATCTCACTATGCTATTTTTAGTGTGGAAGCCATGTTTTAACAATTCCATAGGCATAAGTTCCGCCAAGGGCTCCTGCAATAACAATGAGCATCGGCCAGTAACCGTAACCCAGATTGACAAACATCGGTCCCGGGCATGCCCCTGTCAATGCCCAGCCCAATCCGAATATCGATCCGCCAATCAAATAACGCGACCAGTTTTTGTCTTTATCCTTAAATTCTATCGGTTCCCCACTGAAATCTTTGATGTTGAATTTTTTGATCAGAAATACAAAAATGGTTCCTAATACGACTGCCGTTCCAATGATCCCATACATCTGAAAGGATTGGAACCTGAACATTTCCTGAATACGGTACCAGGAAACAGCCTCAGATTTGGCCATGATCACCCCGAATAGAATACCAGTCAAAATAAATTTTAAACCTTTCATAATCTTAGAAAATTAATGGGAACAGAAAATACGTCATCACGAGGCCTCCGATGAAAAAACCAATCACAGCAACAAGGGAAGGAACCTGTAAATTAGAAAGCCCGCTGATGGCGTGTCCGGATGTACAGCCCCCGGCATACCGTGAGCCGAAACCTACGAGCGCGCCTCCGGTCAGCAGGATGAAAAATCCTTTTGGAGATGTGGCGAAATCCTTGCCAAAGAGCTGGGAGGGATTAAGTCCGCCATCAAAGTGAATCCCCAGCCCTTTCAGGTCATTAATCGTAGAGGCCGACAATTGCATCGGATCGGGGGTGCTTAACCATTGGGAAACAATGTAGCCCCCGATAACCGACCCCACTAAAAATAACAGGTTCCATATTTCCTTGCGCCAGTTAAAATCAAAAAATTTGACTTTCTGCCCCGCTCCGGAAATGGAACAGATCGTTCTCAGATTAGAAGAAAACCCAAAGGATTTTCCAAAGTATAAAAGCATGGCCATGATCAGACTGATGGCAAAGCCAGAGATATACCACGGCCAGGGTTGTCTTATCAATTCTAACATATTGTTTTTGTTTTTTGAAAATTGGTTATAAAAATGGAAAAAAGCGGTAGGTGCCGCTGCTGTACCGGCTGTAATCATCATAAAAAGCCATCAGCATTCTCTCTTCATATTTTGATTTAAAGTAAAAAAGCAGCCAAAGAAACAGGGCAATGATTACTTTAATTGTATCAGCGGTATGAAGTCCATACCCGGCGGCGGCCATAATGATCCCTGAATAAATCGGGTGGCGTATGTACCGGTATAATCCGGAGGTGATAAGTTGCCCGTTTTTTACAGGAGACGGAAAAGGGGTCAGGCTCCTTCTGATCTGATATACCGATATGAGTATTACAATCAGACCTGCCAGTGCCAGTAGTCCTCCTGCAATTTCGCCAACCCTGTTCACTGAAAATGTCAGCAGAGAAGGCATAAAAGTGTACAACCCAAACAAAACAAGTTGAACGCTGACAAAGACCATATCTTTGAGTTTTCTCATCCAGATTACAGCGCTATGATCTCATGTGTAATAATATAGATTCCCATCACCAGTATGAACCATCCGAACCCTTTTTTCAGCTGATCTGAATTGATATACTTACTTATCATGCCACCAAACAGGATGCCAGCGATGGCAATTCCAGTGATTCTCAGAAGAAACGGCCAGTCAATTTCAAAATGCCCGATATCTCCTGCAAAGCCGATTAAGGAATTTAACGCAATGATCAAAAGTGAGGTACCCACTGCCTTTTTCATGGGCATCCCCAAAAGCAGGACAAGTGTGGGGATCAATAAAAAACCGCCACCCGCACCAAGAAGACCTGTCGTCAACCCGATTCCGACACCAAATACAAAAAGTCTGATATAGTTATCGCCTGCTTTATCCGGGTGCTGTGTTTTCTGTACCTCCCTGCTGATCATGCCAAAAGAGGCTCCCATCATCAATAATGCAAACAGGATCATCGTTAAGATCGGCTCAGTTACCTGAAAATCGCCAATTTTAAACAGCTGTTTTGGAATCAACGGGATCAGAAACTTTCTTGTCACAAACACAGTCGTTATGGAGGATACGCCAAATAAAAGTGCGGTCCGCACACTTACAGCCCCCTTTTTATAACTATTGAATGCACCTATCAGACTCGTTGAACCTACGATAAATAACGAATAAGACGTCGACAAAAGTGGCGAGATCCCAAATAAGTACACCAGTACCGGTACAGTCAAAATTGACCCTCCCCCGCCGATCAGGCCCAGTGAAATTCCAATAAGTACCGACGCTACGTAAGCTAAAATTTCCATATTAATATTTTAATCATGCAAAGCAAGGACTTTCACTGCTTCGATAAGGTGACTTTTGTCACATAGGCCATTTATTATAGCCGGCGCGCCAGAACATGGATAAAACAAAATATCCGAAGGCGACAAAAGTGCTCTCCGGATATCTCGAATAAAATATAAAACCAACCTCTAATGTTTTTCTTTGGTCACAAAATTAGTAATCAACGGCTCCTGTGTGCTGATCAACTCGTTTTCATGAGGAAAGTTTGAACCTGGCGTCTGAGAGTAAGGGATGTTTTGCGGGATAAAATCCTGCTCGGCGCCAGGCTTACTATAATCGTACGGCCAACGGTAAACAAAGGGAATTTTTCCAGGCCAGTTTCCATGACCTGGCAACAATGGCGTAGTCCACTCCAATGTATTCGAGTTCCATGGGTTTAGCGATGCCTTCTTTCCCAGGAAGATGCTTTTGATAAAATTGAACAGAAAAATAAACTGTGCTATAAAAGTCAGAATGGCGGCCGCACTGATAAAGGCATTCATATCAACAAATTTGGTCGTGAAATCATAGCTGGTAAATGCATAATAACGGCGCGGAAATCCGGCTATGCCCAAATAATGCATCGGAATAAAAGTCATGTAGACACCAACAAAAGTAATCCAGAAATGAATCTGGCCCAGTGTTCTGTTCATCATCCGGCCAAACATCTTTGGGAACCAGTGATAGATACCTGCCATCATGCCAAAGAAAGACGCAGACCCCATGATCAGGTGAAAATGAGCTACAACAAAATAAGTATCGTGCAGCTGTATGTCCAGTGCCGAGTTTCCAAGTATTGCACCTGTGACACCTCCCGAAAACAGGAATGATACCATGCCTATGGAAAATAACATCGCTGGCGTAAAAATAATATTCCCACGCCACAGCGTCGTAATGTAATTGAATCCCTTAACTGCGGACGGGACCGCGATGATAAGTGTCAGAAACATGAATACGGATCCAAGAAATGGGTTCATCCCGGTTACAAACATATGGTGAGCCCAGACAATAAACGATAAAAACATGATGGCCATCATCGAGGCGATCATCGCCCTGTACCCAAAAATCGGCTTTCGCGAATTGGTCGCAATGATATCAGACGTAAGCCCAAGTGCAGGCAGAAAAATAATATAAACCTCGGGATGACCAAGAAACCAGAACAAATGCTGATACAATATCGGAGATCCTCCCACATTAGGTAATGCTTGTCCATTGATATATATGTCCGAAAGAAAAAAACTTGTCCCAAAACTTCGGTCCATGAAAAGAAGTAAAAACGCAGATAACAAAACAGGAAAGGACATCAATCCTATAACAGCCGTAATTAAAAAAGACCATATTGTCAGCGGTAACCGATTAAAAGACATTCCCCTTGTTCTCAGATTTATGACGGTCGTAATATAATTTATGGATCCCAACAGTGTTGAAATCACAAAGAGAGCGAACGATAGAAGATAAAGAGACATCCCCATGCCTGAGCCTGAAATGGCCTGCGGCATCGCGCTTAAAGGTGGGTAAACCGTCCACCCTCCCATAGCGGGACCTGTCTGAAGAAAAAAAGAAGAAAATAAGACAACGCTGGCCGCAAAGAAAAACCAGTAGGAAAGCATGTTCATAAACCCGGAAGCCATGTCGCGTGCTCCGATTTGAAGCGGGATAAGAAGATTACTGAATGTCCCGCTCAACCCTGCCGTCAGAACGAAAAACATCATAATAGCTCCATGCATTGTTACCAGTCCCAAATACATAGAGGGATCAAGTTTCCCGCCGTCGCTAATCCATTTCCCTAAAACTGGTCTTAGCCACCCCAGATTCATTGTAGGAAAACCTAACTGGAGTCTGATGACCATAGAAGCAGCGCCTCCAATCAGTGCCCAGAAAATTCCGGAAAAAAGGAACTGCTTGGCAATGACCTTATGGTCTGTGCTGAAAATATATTTCGTCCAAAAGCTCTGGCTATGTTCGATTTGGTGATCTGTTATCTGAGCACTTACGGGAATGTTGTCTGGATTCTCCATTTTTTGACTTATCGGTTAAAGAGAGGTCAAAATTACCTGGCAGAGTACCGTGATCATATAGTAAAATCAGGGCATCATCGGGACAGATCAACGATATCATGAAATTTGTTTGAACTCAGAAGGAGACATACCAAACTGCTTTTTGAAAAAACGGTTAAAATAAGACGGGTCTTCAAAATTAAGCGCTGTGGCAACTTCTTTAATTGCTACTCCGGTATGAACCAGTAAGCGCTGCGCTTCCATTCCTATTCTTTCATAAATCAGCTGGCTTGCGGTTTTACCCAGGACGCTCTTGCAAAGGAAATTAAGATGGTTTGGCGAAACACTCAAAAGTCCGGCATAGTACATTACCTCTTTATGACTTCGATAATGCCGATCAATTTCCTGTTCGTAACGCTGCACAAGCGCATGCCCCGGGAGGTATGTATGATCCGAAAATTGTCTAAGATAGATACGGTCTGCCTTTTCCAACAGTATGTTAAGGAAAGATAAAATAACCTGATTTCTACGCGCCTGATGGTTTTCAAATTCACTGTAAGCCTGGTGAAACAATAGTGAAATTAATTCCGCCTCATCTTCCAGCTCTATAAGCGGAGACCAGCCCTTTGAATTAAAAAAAGAATAGGTATAAAGGCGCTCAGGATACTGATTGGTAAGAAAATTACTTTCAAAAAAGAGGCTGTATCCTGCAATGTCATCACTCAGTTCCCAGCTATGGACCTGGCCCGGACTCAGAAAATATACCTGACCTTTTTCAATATCATAGCTATGAAGATCGATATGGTGCTTACCAGAACCATTCAGGACAATCATCAGCATATAAAAAGAATGGGAATGTGGCCGATCAACACCTTTTACGCTTTTTGACAATTCTTCAAGCTTAATCATATAAAATAGCTCGTTCTCCCGGCAGGCAGGATACATGCCAAGACAAAATACCGGTAACTTATTTTTTGATTTTTCCATATCCTAACATAAGATGTAGCTTGTGGCCCGTATCTGTGAGATTGCAAATTATAGTATCCGGGATGTAATTGTTCGTGACTTTTGTCACATTGAATGCTAGTTACAAGGCTCATTATCCATAAATACATCCTCCTTAAAATGATGAATGTGCACATAGCGCTATTTGAGCATCACCTGCCGATAAACGGCAAGGTTCGTTTGGGGTAAAGAATTTCTTCCCTACGTGACAATTATCACTGACGGAGCTCTGACTTCTTGCGAAATTTGTATTGTTCATTTAGAAAATCAAAATCAAAAAGGCTATGCGAATCGAACAAATTTATACAGGCTGCCTTGCACAAGGCGCATATTATATTGAAAGCAATGGAGAGGCAGTCGTGATTGACCCGCTTCGCGAAGTAGAACCTTATATTACCCGTGCCGAAAAAGATGGGGCCCGGATCAAGTATGTGCTTGAAACGCACTTCCATGCTGATTTTGTTTCTGGTCACATTGATCTGGCAGAGAAAACCGGTGCAGAGATTGTATTTGGACCAACTGCTAAACCAGCTTTTGCAGCCCATGTGGCTCAGGATGGCGAAATATTGAAAGTTGGTAATATTACGCTAAAAGTTCTGCATACTCCCGGTCACACGATGGAAAGCACCTGTTTTTTGCTCACTGATGAAAACGGAAAAGATACAGCCATTTTCACAGGTGATACTTTATTTATAGGAGATGTAGGACGCCCAGATCTGGCACAAAAAGTAGTGGCAGAGCTAACCCAGGACAAACTGGCCAGGCATTTATTTACTTCCCTGCGGACCAAAATCATGCCTCTTCACGACGATATCATTGTATATCCTGCGCATGGCGCCGGTAGTGCATGTGGTAAAAATATGAGCAAAGAAACAACCGATACGCTGGGCAACCAAAAGTTGTTTAATTATGCTTTACGTGCTGATATGACTGAACAGGAGTTTGTAAAAGAAATAACTGATGGGCTGATGCCGCCGCCTGCGTATTTCCCGGAAAACGTAATGATGAACATCCGGGGATATGACAGTATTGACACAGTACTCGAACGCGGAAACCATGCGCTTAATCCTGATGCCTTTGAGGTTGCCGCCAACGAAACTGATGCAGTTATGCTTGATACCCGCGAAGCGCGGATGTTCGCCCAGGGTTTTATCCCAAATTCAATTAATATCGGCATTGACGGAAATTTTGCTCCCTGGGTTGGTGCGATGATTCCTGATATCAAACAGAAAATACTGGTAATCACCGACGAAGGCCGGGAAGAAGAGGTGGTCACCAGATTGGCTCGCGTTGGGTATGATTACACGATCGGGCATCTGAAAGGTGGTTTTGAAGCCTGGAAAAATGCGGGGAAGGAAATCGATCAGATCGAGTCCGTCACTGCCACTGAAATGGCGGAGCGGATAAAAAATAACCCTTCCCTGACTGTGCTTGATGTACGTAAGGCAAGTGAGCATTTTTCTGAGCATGTAGTCGGCTCGGAAAATATACCATTGGATTATCTGAATGATCACTTCACGGAGATCAGCAAGGATAAAACCTATCTGGTCCACTGTGCAGGAGGCTACCGCTCAATGATTTTCAATTCCATTCTCAAATCCAGAGGATACGACCATCTGATTGATGTACAGGGCGGTTTTAAGGCCATCAAGGAGGCCGGTCTTGTGAAGATAAGCGAGTACGTATGTGCAAGTACAATGTTGTAATGATTAATTAAAAAAGTTAAATACAGGTGTAACAAAGTTAAATTTTGGAAATACGGATAAAACATCCATTGGCTATTCACGATGCTGCTGCGGTGTTACATTTTACAGGTGTAACATCAGCCATAACGGGAATCCCTTGGATTGAGCCCCTGGCCGTTTCACTTTTGACTTGATTGATAAATTATTGCCCGCTTTACCTGATTCAGCGGATAACTACTAAAAAAAATATGGGAATCCTATCATCATTATTCGGATTAAAAAATACAGACTACAAGACACTGATACAGCAAGGTGCTCTCCTAGTTGACGTTCGCTCCCCGCAGGAGTTTGCCAGCGGTCATATCCCGGGAAGTACCAATATTCCACTGGATCAGATCGGAGCAAAAGCAGATATGCTGCTAAAAAAAGCAAAGCCGGTGATCACCTGTTGTCGTAGTGGAACAAGAAGTGGCATGGCAGCGGACATACTTAAATCAGCTGGTGTTGATGCACACAATGGCGGCGCTTGGGACAGTCTCAAACAAAAAATCTAAACAGCAAAGTATGTGATAACGAAATAATCCCCCGTGGCCCGTCTGTCTCCGGGCCACCCAACGGCTTTACTGTACCATGAAGCCAGTCATATCACATAATTTATATTACAACATTGGAGCCAACGAGGATAATTTCAGAGAGGGATTCCAACCTAATTACTAACTCAAAATCAATAAATTAACCCTCCCATTATTTCCCTACCCCCAAAACGACGTAATCCAATAATATGCTCGTCTTTAACTAAAAACGCTACTAATCTGGTTGATACAAGACTCAGCAGGGATTCTCACCCTCGGTTGTTTCCTTTTATCCGACCCTGCTCTTCAACCTATTTTAAATCACTGGAATGAAGACTTTAGTTACAATTTCTAAACTACCTGCTTTACAATTTATATTGTCCTCAAAAACAGTTTGATTATCGTCATCGAGTTACTAAAATACTTGATCAGGTAAAAACAAAACGAGCACCATTTTTTTGTAAGCTTTGTGTACGATATGGTGCATTAGTGATCCATAGTGGAGGATTCGGATAGCTTGACTACTGGATTCCGTAGCAGATTGACCACAACCTGTTTTATTCTTTTCGGAGTTACTATGCAACTAATCAATCATTTAGCCTTATCAATTCCGCCCGAAATTATATGATCTTAATTTCCAAATTGACGTGATCAATGGCTCCGAATTCTCCAATCCGAACGGCACAACAGGACAGCCGCTCGCAGAAGTTGTTGATAAAAAGTAGATTAACTGATGCCGGAACCTTATTCAGGTTTGATTTAAAACCGTGGTATGCATATCATGTAATGCCGGGAGCAGGTTTTTCTCAGGTATAAAAGGTATCCCGAAGGTGTTTTCAGCCAGGGTGTTTTCTATCTTTTGAATTATTTCTACTTCGGCAGCGGCGCGGCTTCTGAGCAATGGGTCGGTTATAGCTGGCAGCATTGAAAGGCTTTGATTGATTATCCATGCATAGGGGACGATACCGGCCCTTTTGAGGTCCTCCTGCAAGGAAGCCGCTTCCCGCATGGGCGTGGTCTCCGGTAACGAAATCAATAATACCTTCGATAGTTCATGGTCCTGCAAAGCCATATAAGGGGTTTTGATTCGGCTTGCATTCAGAGTCGTGTTCCGCAAAACTTCCCTGTGGTAACTTCCGGCAGTGTCCAGTAAGAGCAGCGTATGTCCGGTCGGGGCAGTATCCATGACCACAAATTTTCGTTTTGCATCATTAATGACTTTTGAAAAAGCATGGAAAACCGCAACTTCTTCGGTATAGGCAGATTTGAGATCCTCAAGCAAAAGTTTTTTGCCTTCATCATCCATTTTTTCGTCTTTTTGAGAAAGAACCTTATCAATATACCGCTGCGTTTCCACTTTTGGATCAATACGGTCTATCGTTAAATGATCAGGTAAATCACTAAGTTGATTGATGAAATCCTGAACATGTGCCGCAGGATCTGTGGTTGTCAGATGAACCTCAAATCCTTTTCTGGCCAGTAAAACAGCGATTGCAGATGCAGCGATCGTTTTTCCTACACCGCCTTTCCCCATGGTCATGATCAGCCCATGGTTTTGATGATCGGTAATTTGTTTTACTAAATCATCCAGGCCAGCCAGACCCGGATCAAATTTTGCTTCCTTGTTTATCAATGCACCTAAAATCTGTTTTTGGAGCTCGGGATGCAGCAGTGACCTGAGTTTTTCAATACCCAATACGTTATAAGGCAGTAACGGAAATGTTTCCAGTGGCAGCTTCCGAAGATACGCAGGAATGGCGCTAAGCTGCTCGTCTGCCAGGGCCTGAACTTTCAGCGAAAACAGGTCACCTTTATCCAAAGCTTTAAAAAGCCCGTTTATATACAGCCTTTGATTTTTCATCCCCAGCTCGTTTAATTCCTCGCTCGAGCGGGCGGCTTCTTTAAGCGACGACCCTTCTGCCCGGGATACCAGGTAAAAAGTCGTTTGGGCCGAATCCCGAAGGCGGCTTACTACTTTGTTATATCGCTGCTGATTGCTTTTGAGGGCGAAAGAAGGACCCAGACAAGAAGCACCGTCCGGATTTTCCGAAGTAAAATCTGCCCAGGCGCCCGGTAGTTCGAGTAATATCAATGTATGCCCTGTTGGCGCGGTATCAAAGATGATCACATCAAAGTTACCGCCTTCGGATTCTCCGGATATAAATCTGGAAAACTCGGCAAATGAAGCTATTTCTGTTGTGCAGGCACCGAGAGTCCTTCGTTGATCTTTTTGATCTCGGTTTCAGACAGAATCTCTTTTAATGGCCCGGTAACCCTGCCCCTATACTCTTCCGCCGAAACCTGCGGATAGATATTGATGGCAAAAAGATTTTCTATTCCATTCACCGGACTGATTTTGTCATAGACCTTGCTTTCCAGGACGTCTTCGAGATTGGATGCGGGATCCGTGCTTACCAAAAGCACTTTTCTGCCTTCGTCGGCTAGCTTAACTGCTGTGGCACAAGAAAGAGAGGTCTTACCTACTCCGCCTTTACCCGTAAAAACCTGGTATGGTGTGATCTTGTCTGTCATTTTTGGCATTGAACTTTGTGTCATAATCTGGCGGGGCGGCTTATCAGTTGCTGCTTTGGCGAATCTCCAACTGATAAGTTTCAACCGGGCACCATAAATATACCAGGCATTAACCGAAGAATATGTGCTGATTATCAATTCTATCGATGACAATAATCATCTAGAACTCACTAAAACAAGCCAAAGGCTTCAAAGTATGCGGATCAAATCCAGATCCACCTTTGGGCAGCATCAGACGAAAGCTGGAAAATGAGGTTGAATCCCATCACCAGAACTTACTGACGTTCTATGAATAAATTTGACCGGAGGCAAATTGAAGCTTCAACCCAGGCAAAATTTTAGACAATCCTATACGAGCGATGTTTTCGCCTGCCTGTGATAAATCTAGGTAAGTAATATAAGGATGGAACTGAGCAAGGTAAATATCAGATCGAGGTGATCATAAGCTAGCAGAAACCCACCAGCCAACGCTCCGAAAGCAGAACCCGCATCCCTGAAAGTTGCATTATTTGAAACTGCGCGCGTTACGTCGGCTTTCCCAACGGATGCCGCGCCAGCGGCCAGGGACGAATTAACATTATAAAACGTAAATACTAAGATCAATCCACTCAGCACCCAGCCGTTTGTCGCAAGCAGCAAACCCAGGCAAATTAGTAGAATAGAGCCTGAGTAGATGTTAGGAAGTCCGTAACGATCTGCTGACCAACCTGCAAAAGGCGAAATCAAAAGTGAGCAAATCCGCCTGAAGCTAAGAAAACCGTCAGCTGCGGCAGTAATTTCAACCAGTGACCAATCAGGTCAGGCATCCATCAGTAAGGACCCGATCAAAACCACAAGCATACCTTCCACTGTAAAGGCGTTTGATGAAGCAGCTGGAAAATTGTATGTTTGGTTAGATATCCCAAAGTATTGTCTCAATGAAAACTAAATATTTTTACGTGATATTACGTTGTTTCTTGACGAGTTTATTCCACCAGATTACAAATCCGGTATAATAAAGCACGCCTGGCAATAGCCCTAAAATGACCCATAATATCCTGGTGAAATGTCCTCCAAATGTCCCAAAATGTAGGGGGAACATACTTTCAATCAACTTCACCCCTGCTGGCAGTTTATCCCATAGCCTTACACTGATTACCTGACCAGAATTGTGATGCAGATAAACAAAAGTATCCCCGATCCTTCCCCAGTCGCCCTTTCTGAGCTTTCGCATTGAAAAGTTTTCTTCGGGTTTCTGCGGAAAACGAAGCAGGCTATTTTCAGCGTCAGCAGCTGCCCTGGTTGCATTCCGGTACACAGTTTCAAAAGATGCTATGCTGGCAAGCGTGTCGGGCCTGGCAATTTTTGGGCTTGGGATTGTGTGGGCTGTACCAGTTATTGCTGCGGCAATGTTATTATACTGCTGCTTAAAGGGAAAATAGGCACCTGTAACTGTGACCAGGATCAGCAACAGGCTACCGTAAAAACCTGCCAGTTTGTGAACATCATAATTTTTTGACTTCCACGAACCCGCTTTGTGATAAGTAAAACCATGCTTGACCCTTGGTGCTCCTGGCCACCAGATCACAAGGCCTGTCAGGCAGATCATCCCGAAGAGCAGCCCGATGATACCATTGACAACCCTTCCATTTTTCCCACCCAACAAATCTGCATGCAAGTCATAGATCCACTGGTACCAGGAATCTGAAAAGTCAACTTCCCCCAGGATTTTTCCGCGGTACTGATCTACGTAAACCTGCATCCTGCCGCCATCTTTTGGTACGCACCGGAAGTTCCATGCAGCTGTTGGTCCACCGTACATGGCCACACTTTGTATTTTATCCTTTGGCCTGCTGCGCTGCACCATCTGGTATAGTGTATCAAGTGACACTGTATTGGCAAGCGGGCTAACGAGGGAAATTTCCGAGATCATCGCTTTTTCAATTTCAGGCTTGTAGACGATAATGCTCCCTGTAATACTCACCACCGCAATCACCAGGCCTAATATGTGGAAAATTCGGTGAAACTGACCACCCCAATTCGGTTTAAACTGACCACCTGTTCCGGGCGAAATTGACCACCCCATTTCGGATCAAACTGACCACCTGATTCCGGAGTAAACTGACCACCTGAGAGATTAGAAAATGCTGTAGAATCAACCATATTTTTGGCACGAACCAATCGTGTAAAAGGTATGGCCAATTCGACAATCAGCATGAGCAAAATAAGACAGATTTTACGGATGTACAGCCAGGGCCGCAGCAAGCTCTGGATAGCGGAACAGACAGGTGTTTCCCGCAATACCGCTAAGAAGTACATGACCACTTTTGATGCGAGCGGACTTACCTTTGAACAGATCAACAGCCTGAATGATAAAGAGCTGGATGACTTTTTCGGAACGGTTAAACAGCAGCCACCGCAAGACAGATTGTTGAATCTGCAACGTTGTTTTCCGCAAATAGACAAAGAATTAAAACGGACAGGTGTTACCCGTCATATGCTTTGGGAAGCCTATAAAAAGGAATTTCCGGAAGGATTTGCTTATACCCAGTTTTGCTTTCATCTGACCAAATGGAAGGCCCGCGTTAACCCTGTGATGCATCAGGACCATAAGGCCGGCGATAAGCTGTACATCGATTTTGCAGGTGTTAAATTAAGTATTGTAGATAAAGAGACTGGTGAATTAACTGAGGTTGAAGTGTTTGTGGCTATCCTGGGAGCGAGTCAACTCACTTACGTGGAAGCAGTCAGTAGCCAGCAAAAAGAAGATCTGATCGCAGCTTGCGAGAATGCACTTCATTATATCGGTGGTGTGCCGGCAGCAATTGTTCCGGATAACCTTAAAGCTGCTGTTATAAAAAGCAATAAATACGAACCTACGCTGAACGAGGCCTTTGCCGATTTTGCTGATCATTATGGGACTACGATATTACCTGCACGCGCTTACCGGCCAAGAGATAAGGCGTTGGTGGAAGGTGCTGTCAAAATCGTTTACAGCCGTATTTATGCGCCTTTAAGAAAGCAGGTTTACAACTCACTGACAGAGTTAAACGCAGCTATATTGATTGCTCTCGAGGCTCATAATAACCAACTGCTTCGGGGCCGTAATTACAGTCGCAGACTCCAGTTTGAAGAAATTGAGCGCAGTGCTCTGGCCCCGCTTCCGATCCTGCATTATGAGTTCAAAAAACAGCTACATGCCACTGTAATGAAGAACGGACATGTCTGCCTGAGCGTTGACAAGCACTATTATAGTGTCCCATACCGGTTTATCGGCAAGAAAGTCAAGTTGTTGTATTCCAATTCTGTGGTTGAAGCATATTATCATTACGAACGTATCGCCCTTCATAAAAGGCTTAAAAGTCCCTATAATTATTCTACCGATAAAGAACATCTGGCCAGTACACACCGCTTCGTAACAGACTGGACACCAGATCGATTCTTGGAGTGGGCTTCCTCGATCCATGAAGATGTCAGGTTGTATATTCTTAAAATCCTGGATCGCAAACAGCATCCCGAACAGGCCTACCGCTCCTGTATTGGTATCCTCTCTTTTGCGAAGAAAGCTGGTGAACAACGCCTGATCAGCGCGTGCCAAAGGGCTTTAAGCTATGGTATCTACAACTATAAAACAATCCAGACTATACTGGAAAAAAATATGGATCAATATGAAGACAGCCTGTTTGCAGACGAATTACCCATGCCCAAACACGATAATATCAGAGGCGAAGACTATTATCAATAATCCTTTAAACAATTAATAAAAATGAACACAAACACTTTGGAAAAGTTACGCAAGCTAAAATTTTACGGCATGTTCCATGCCTTTAAAAGTAGCCTGGAAAGTGGAAAGACTAATGATTACACGGCGGATGAGCTTTTAGCTCATCTAGTTGACGCTGAATGGGATGACAGAAATAACCGTCGGGTCGAACGCCAGATCTTGTACGCACGGTTCCGCTATAAGGCCATGGTCGAAAATATCCACTATCATGCTGATAGAAGTATTGACCGTAATCAGATCATGCGCCTAGCAGAATGCTCCTTTATTGGCCGAAATGAAAACCTACTGATCACAGGCAGTACCGGAATCGGTAAAAGCTATGTAGCATCTGCGATTGGTCATCAGGCATGTATACTTGGCTACCGCGTAATGTATGCCAGTACTCCCAAATTGTTTGCCAAACTCAAAATGGCCAAGGCGGATGGATCCTATATCAAAGAAATTACAAAAATAGAACGGCAACAACTTCTTATCCTGGACGACTTTGGTATCCAGCCGTTCGATGCCCAGAGCCGGGCAGCACTGATGGAAATCATAGAAGACAGGCACGGAAAAACATCCCTGATAATTACTTCTCAGTTGCCTGTTAGCAAATGGCATGAAGTAATAGGAGAAAAAACCATTGCTGATGCCATTTTAGATCGTATAGTACATGATGCACACCGGGTTGAATTAAAGGGGGAATCAATGAGAAGAAAACGAAAAACGGAGCTCGAAACCAGCTACGAATAATTATAACTTTTATTTACTAATTTTGAATCGCTTCTACTAGCATTTTCTACTACCGGCCGCCAGTTAATTAGGTGGTCAATTTGCCACGGAATCAGGTGGTCAACTTCTCCGAAATACCCACCCAATCTAATAAATGAATTTATATCAGTTACTCAGGGTATTGGAGATTTATCCGTACCTGGCAACCTTGAATTTAAGGAACTTAATATCTGGGATTTAGATTCGACACCGTGGGATAAATATGAGAACAGGAAAATTTTGAACTTGGATATTGACTACTTTTTCATGCGAGATTACCGCTCAACCATTGAATTATTTAGCGTAGAATTGATTGATTATTTTTCGGGATGGCTTTTGAAAAACAAAGATAAATTTGACATAATAACTATTGCACTAAGTCCCGAATGTTGCGGCTCATGGGATAATTCAGTAAACATGGCAAATAGAATATTAAAACCATTAAATCTTAAAATTGATATTTGAGAATATCGATTAGGTTGGTTGAAATGAAAATATCAATTCATTGAAA
This sequence comes from Dyadobacter sp. CECT 9275, assembly GCF_907164905.1. Classification (NCBI taxonomy): domain Bacteria; kingdom Pseudomonadati; phylum Bacteroidota; class Cytophagia; order Cytophagales; family Spirosomataceae; genus Dyadobacter; species Dyadobacter helix. The sequence continues at coordinate 2,401,886 of NZ_CAJRAF010000002.1, forward strand.
TTATAGTCAAAAGTAGGTTTCACAGAAATTACTGATTAATGGGTTAAATTAAAAGTATAGTGGATCAAGTTTAAGAATATCATTATTCATAATTGTTGAACCATTTTACAGTCAGATTTTCGAAATAGCAGAGCGGCCTATGCGGTGGGCTGTTAGCCGTGGCTGATTGCTCGAATGCCTTCTACTCCTCTTGGTAGCAATTTCATTCGCTGATTAAGATTACCTTTGGTTGCGTAACACCAAGGTAATTTTATGAATCCGAAAAATATAGATCTTATGCTAACATAAGCTCATTTAGAAGCCATGAGGGATTTTTCATATATTTAATTAAGGTAAGTAACAGAAAGAATTAGATATCAACAAAAAAACTATGTCAACTTGCTGATTATTAACAATTCTTATTTCTAGCTCCAAAAGTTAAACTCAAACAAACGCACCTCTGACTACCAGTATAGGCAATTCAAATTATCCAGAGTTAGTAAATAAAGTTCATTAATTCCCGGATTCTACATCACTCAAATTCAAATCAATTGATATCATAAACATCATATTTCAATCTAATTCTCCATTTTAATCTAGCTCAAATCAAGGCTTCAAGATATTTCCTCATTTTCTCATCATCAAACGATCCTAAATAGGCTTGTGTCGTCGAAATATTCTGATGGCCTAACGACTGGGATATAAACGCAATTGGGGCCTCAGAATGCAAGAGTATAGTAGCGAATGAGTGTCGGGCGGCATAAGTTGTGATATCCATCGCTATGTCTAATTTCTTAGCGATACTCCGGATATGCAGGTTGGTCATCGTCACTATCTGAGAGACCGTACTCTTCTTCTGCTTTGCGGTCATGCCGGAATCCAAAAATGGAAATACGTATGATTCTGGCGCGGTACTGTTGGTATACCTGTTTATGATATTCCAGCTCTCAGCAAACAGGTTTATTTTTATCCGGACTTGATTGCCCTTTCTCGTTCTTGCTGTTTTCTGCCGAACGAAGGATAAGCTATTGCCTGCCCTATCAATATCCTTCCACTTGATATTGCAGATATCTGTAATATTCATCCCATTACTCAGATATGAAAATACCCAAAGATCACGGCCTCGCTCTTCATAGGAACCAGGCTCGCTCTGGTAGCTGATGATCTTCATCACGTCAACTTTGGACAGTGCTTTTTTAATATTTGCACCAGCCGGAATAATATATCCACCCTTTCCAAAAGGATATAGATCTGAGCTTACAACCTTGTCTCTGATCGCATCATTAAAAACACTACGTAATTGCCGGCAATATATTCCCACCGTTGTAAGCGTTGCCGGTGTATCAATGGCAACAGCTTCCCCCTTTTTTAATTTCTTCTTTTTTGCAGCACGACCATACAGAAGCATCCATTGTTCATACGCTTTTAAAAAATCGGGAGTGACATGCTCAAATCTTAAAATTGTAGCAGGTTTCTGTGTATTCCGTTTAGGAGGCTTTGGAGTGTTCAGAAATCTGCTCATATCAGCATCATTGAACGACGAAATAAATCGGCGCAAGGAAATACCCGTATCTCTGTAACTCGCAGCTGAACCAAGACGTTCTTCACTCTCCATCGCCTTTGCTTTTAAATCAAGCATGCTTATCACGTCGTCTGATTCAATCCGTTCGGGCGGAGCTTCTACCTTCCCGTAATTTTCAAATGATTCACGAAACAGATCAAATGTAAAATTCGGACCTAGCTGTTTGGTGATGTTACGTGCAAATGGAACAATTCCTAATGGGGCAGTCTCCCGGCTCCACAACTTGTGCCAAACATCAAGAAAATTGTCATCCTTGATTTTACCATCCGGAGATTCTTTCTCAGCGTTTTTCTTTAACCGCTCCCACTCAGCCTTGCTAACTTTGATGCCTGTTGAAAACAGTTTCTGCTTTCTTTCAAAAATGACGTTAAGCTTAATCTTATTATCGTCTCTTCTGGTATCGAAGAACAAATTGACCGTGGCCTGTTTCATGATACTACAATTTTGATTGAACATTCATTCAATTTCTTGTGCAATACAATGTGCAATACAAATTTACGGATTAGACGATAAACAGACAACAATCAAAAACAAAAATATTTTACAAATATCTAATTATCAGTACATTAAACAATAATAGACAAATAGACGATAAGAAGAAAAACCACATTTTTACTGACTCATAATCAGTAGGTGCCTGGTTCGATCCCAGGTGGGCCCACTTGAAAATCAAGGACTTAGAGAAATTCGATAAGTCCTTTTTCATTTATGAGCAATACAAATTTGTTGGGATCAAGCCGAATTCTTGGGGAGAGTTAAGCATAAAGTTTAGTTAACCGAAATAAGAAAAAAGGAATGTCCCGAACACCTCTGAAGATGATCTAAAAGCCTCAATTTTGGCATTAAATAACTCCGCAGAGGCATTAATGCTTCTGTTTTTGAAGAAATTTAAGATTTCCGGATAATAATGTGTTTGAATGGATCTGGCAACGCTTTTGAATGAGTTTAAACCGCAATTTTCAATTGCATTGTACCAAAGGGCGGGCTTTTTGAAGGCTTGTTCTTTCAATTTACAAGTCCGGAAGATCGCTCCTAATTCTGTTGTCAAGCGGTACGCCTGGTAGACAACCGGATAGCGCTCAAAAGTAGTCTGGACCGTAAAACTTGCGAAGCCGACTATTTATCAGGATGTTTAAACAACAAATATCTACTTCTGACAAGTACTTTTTTTAGGGCGACCTTGGAAATTCGATTAGGAACGACATTTTAGCAGGGATATTTGCTGAGCTAAATTTCTATTTTTTGTCAGTAGTCGGCGTAAGCTTGGAATAGTCCAAATTATATGCCGGCTATTTTTGTATTTATTGAAAATGGGTGCTGACTGAGCATAGATTGCCGGGCTCTTACAATTTGAAGAGTGTCAAGTTTAGATTTGATATGATTGGGTCAGGCTGCGCTTCTGAGCTCTTGTTGCTGTTGCTTTCGTCGGCGTTTTGCTATCAATACGCAATTGGCCGTTAGTACCCCAAAAAAGAGCCAAACCTGTTCTGTCTCAGGATTTCGGGCTTTTATTTTTCTAAGTAGATATTGCTCCTTTTCGTTGCCGAAGCTGCCGGCACCGGCCGCCCGGCTCCAGGCGAGTTGACCTCTCCTTGTTTAACAGGGCTTTGATACTCTTGGAGGGCTTGTCGTCTTTTCCTCTCCCTTTTCTTATAAAATTGGTAACGATCCCCTCCCTGGTGGCAAATTTCCGATTTTCATTCGTAGCATAGATGGCATCTCCTGCTAAATGAGAGCATTCTCCAAACAGATTTCTATGCTTTAATGTACTTATTTTAAGTCTCTTACATTCGTTAAAAGCTTTATAGCTAACATGTTCGAGGATGCTTATGCCGCCTACTTGCATTTTATGAACTTTAATCCCGAATTCAACGGGCTTATTCTCCTTACCGCGAACAATCGGTCTGATGTAAGGCTTGTAGATACTGACAATTCTTTCTTTTATTTTAACTTTTGGATAATGGAAATGGTGAGACTGCTGTTGATAAACCATTTTAATGGTCTTAAAAGTGGCAGCATCCTTATCAGTAAGCCCACATGCCTTCACCTGATTGAGAAGCTGTTGATATGAGTTAATACCTTTCAGCAGTAATTTCAGCAAAGCGCTTCTTCTGGTTCTTGTTTTTCGATAAGTTTTTTTTCTTTGTTTGCTATACACATTTGTTTTCTGCTTTTGCTGCTTGTACTTGGAACGTGGTTGGGCAATGTAGTGAAGGTCGCAAAGTGCAGGAATTTGCTTTTCCCATATCCATTGACAGCTCTCCCACAAGATCTTGACATCAGTAGGGAAACGCATATGGACTTCGTAGCAGGTGGCATCCATCAGAAGCACATTTTTGTCCGGGATTTCTTCCTTCCAATTAGATATCAACACTTTCTGTACTGCCTGCATATCGACATGACGTCCCAGGTAGCTCCTTACCTTTGAGACAAAGGAGTTGTCTTTAATCGACTCATTATCAGGTAAAAGAATACCACAAAATAGCTGCATGCCCCAATCGGTATTAAACCGATCCAGAAGCTTTTGGTCGCTTAACCCCGTATAATGCTTTAAAAACATCATTCCGAAAAGACCTTTCGGAGGTAACCATGATGGAGAACCTCGTAACGTTTTCTTTTCAGGAAGTAGATCGGTCAAACCATTCCAATCGATACAGTCATGGATGCGACCAAGTTCCGTATTCTTGAAAATGTGCAATTTTGGCGAATTGTACGAATCTGGAGAAAATAGAGTAATTTGCATCTGCTTATGTTAACGTGTGGTAACCTTAAGGTAAGCAAAAACCCCGAATTATGCCAGTTTTTGACATATTCGGGGTTAATTATTTCTATAAAAACCTTTTAATCAATTACTTATTGTTATAAAGGGCGCCCTTTTTAAAGTATCACCGTTGGGAAGAATTTCCTGATGCTTACGATTTATCAGAGGTTCTCTATGGTAAGACATATATGAGTTTAGTCTGCAAAGCTTTAATCACCTTCATTCCCCTAGTAACTCCACTCACCATGACTGACAGGCAGCCTGTTAAGCTCTTCCCGATAAAATCTCCATTGCGGTAAAAACTTGTCCATTAATCCAACAAACCGGTCTCCATGGTTTCTTTCAAGTAAGTGAACCATCTCGTGCACAATGATATATTCCAGGCAGATCAAAGGCTTCTTGGCTAATTCCAGATTAATCCAGATTCGTTTTTTTTCAATATTACAGGTTCCCCACTTGGTTTTCATTTGTTTAATCTGCCAGTCATCCACTGATACTCCTATCACTTTTTCCCATTTATTGATCAGAGGTTCGACATCTTTTTTTAACTCAGTTCGGTACCATTCGGTAAGAGCCAGGTGTTTTTGTTCGACCGACGCTTCTGGTTTTACAAATAAGTCCAGATACCTTTTTGTTTTCAATATCACTTTCGGCGGAGCGTTGTGCTCATTTATCCTCAACAAATATCTTTTCCCCTGAAAATAATGGCTTTCACGATTCTTATATAACCGTGGAGATTGTCGGTCCTGCGCTTCGAAATTACGCTGATGACGCCGGATCCAGCCAAGTTTGGAAATAGCAAAAAGACGCAACGTTTCGTCTTCAACCTGTAATGGCGCGGCAATACGTACCCGGCCTGTTGGTGGATAAACCGACAAGTGAATATTCTCAATGTCTTTTCTGACAATATCAATCGTCAGTTTTGAGCCTATTTGCATCACAGATACTTTCTCCACGGTTATTTATATTCTGTCTGCTGTTTGATGATTTTGATAATCGGATCCAATTTTTCGGTTTTGTGATATTGCTCTAATAACGGTTTCACAACCTGATTTTTGAGGTGCTTTTCCTTTTGAGAATGACCTATCCAATTGTCGTGTTTACCATAAATGACTGCTTCATCCATCAATAGGGCGAGCTTTTCTTCCTTGTCCAGATTGTCGTAAAGTGCTCGCTTCCCCTGCGTGTCTATGCCCGTCGGGTAATTGTCCTTTTTAGCTTCAGGCTGGATTTCTTTTGCCAGATCTTCATACCTTTTCAAAGACTCTTCATAATCAATCGCCCCTTCTTTTCGCAAACGGATCAGCTCTAAAAGTAGCACACTCATTTTTTCATAATAGGCCGGATTGATTGGCATTTCCTGAATAATGGTTCTGCGCATGTTATTCTCAATCGTTTCGGCCACCGCCTGCTTATCATGTTTAATTCCGTCAGAGAGCCGACCCGTTGCATATTCGATTCCATTCTCAACAATCAATTGGAGTAAAGAAGCATCTCCCAATTTCGATAAGACCCTGCTTGGATCGGCGGTCAGATACATGTCCAGCATTTGGCGCATATCAGGTTCGTATCTTTTCAGATCAATGTAGTCGCCACTATATTCCTTGATGCTATTTCGTAGCTGCGTGTATTCGTAAACCTGTTGTTTAATTGTGGCCGCTTGTTTTGGTGTAAATCCTGCCTCTGCCATTTCACCCGCAATATTATTGTAAGCCCTGATGAGCGCAACGACCAGTTTATAGAAAGTAAGGCGTTTTTCCTCTCGCTCTTTCAGCTCTTCTTTGTTAGAAGGGTTCCCGCAGAAATAATGAAAGTATTGCGGATTGTGCTTTGGCATAGCCACAGGTTCGCAAAGCTGATGTAATGCTTCCAGCGCATCGTCCAGCCTCTCTTTATTTTTTTGATGCCGATCGGTCAACAGGCCTTTAATATCCTCTTCTTCAAAAGCGTCGAATGCGTCCGAAGTATAATCTGATATGGATTTTTCAAGCTTGCCAAACAGATTTTTATAATCGACAATGTAGCCAAACTCCTTAAAATGTGGATCTCCTTCTTCTTCAGCACCAAGCCGGTTTGTTCTGCAAATTGCCTGGAAAAGCCCGTGATCCTGCATTTGTTTGTCTATATACAGGTACGTACAGTGAATGGCATCGAATCCGGTCAGCAGTTTATCCACCACAATGAGCAGCTGCATTTGTGCCGGGTGATCCTTGAATTCCTTTTTGGCAAACTTTTCAAAGTCTTCGGCATTGGTGTAGCCATAGTCCCGGAGCATTTTTTGATAGGTTTCATATTGCTCCTTTTTCTCCGTTTCTCCTTCTCCCGTTTCTTCCAGTTTGATGGAGCTTATCGTAGGAACATAACTCGTTATAATGGCGCACTTTTTCAAACCCGTACTCTGGAAGATCTCGTAATACCGGCACGCTTCATAAATACTTCTGGCTACCAGCATGGCGTTACCCTTGCCATCTTTTAACCGCGACTGGAATAAGAAGTCTTTTCTGATATCAAAAACAATTTTTTCCAGACGGCTTTTTGTGCTCAGTACTTTTTGCATGGTTCCCCATTTCTGTTTAAGCTCAGCCTTGGGCAGATCATTCATTCCCTTCGTTACGGTTTCAAACCACTGATCTACACCTTTTTGATCCAGTACATGCTGGTCAACATCCCGTGCTTCGTATAACAAATCCAAAACGACGCCATCCTTCACCGCTTCGTCAAATTTGTAGGTATGGATGTATTTCCCGAAGATCTCAATACTTTTCTTTTTGTCAGCTTTGAGTAACGGCGTGCCTGTGAACCCGATAAAAACGGCATTTTCCGGCAGTAGCTCTTTCATCGCCTTGTGCAGATCTCCGCTGTTGGTACGATGACATTCATCTATAAAGACAACGAACTGGCCTTTGGCACTGAAATCCTTTGGAATCTTGAGTTCAGCAATGTAGCTGGCTGTTTCGCTGTCTTCTCTCCCGCTGAACTTATGTATCAGGCTGCATAACAGACGCTCTTCATTCACGTTCAGTTTTTGAATCAGATCGGCACCACTTTTGGTACGGACAATGGTTTCACCCACGCCGTTGAACACACCTTCTATCTGTTCGTCCAGTTCGGTCCGGTCCGTGATCACCAGCACCCGCTGTTCTACGCCAAGTGGTTTGTTTTCGAGTATCCATTTCGCCAGCCACACCATCGTCAGGCTTTTCCCACTGCCTTGTGTGTGCCAGATAATTCCGCCTTCCCGTCGCAACAGGCTTCTCTGCGCCTCTTTTACACCAAAGTATTGGTTAGGACGGCAAAGCTTTTTGGTGCCTTTGTCAAAAATCACAAAGTGATTGATGATGTCCAGCACGCGTTCTTTACTACAAAACTGTATCAGGTGTTTGTCCAGCACATTTTCGTCCGGATTGTAAACGTCATTGTCCTCTTTCCATTTTAAAAAGTACTTTTCTTTCGTAAGCGTAGTGCCGTAGTACAAACCTGCGCTATCATTACCAGCCAGCACAAGCTGGACCGTTGTAAAGAAAGGCTTGATAAACAAATGCGCCTGGTTGTCCAGATTCTGGCGAATGGCTTGAGTCACGGAAGTACCCGCTTTTTTCAATTCCAAAACGCCAATGGCAATACCATTCAGATACAACACGATGTCAGGACGTTTGTTGTTTGCTCCTTTCACAGATACCTCTTCGGCAATGGCAAAGTCGTTTTCTGAGGCGTTTTCCCAATCTATCAGATGCACGGTCTCCTTGTTTTTACCCGCTTCCTCTTTTACAGGAATTCCATAACGAAGCAAAGAGTACACCGCCCTATTCGCCGGGTAGAGATTATCACCGGCATTGATGGTCGCTGCTTTTTTAAGTTCGAAAAGTGCTTTGGAGATAAGCGTTGCATTGTACCCTTTTCTGGTAAGATATGCGGTGAGCAAAGCAACATTTACGTTACTATTCTCTTCCGTATCTTTCAGGTTTCCCAAATATCGATAGCCCAATTGCTGCTGAAACAATTTGACAATACGATCCTGGGCAATGCGCTCTTCTTCTCCGGGTTTACTCATGGTCTCTCTGACTTAGTCTTTGTTGAGCAATTTCTACTGCTTTATGTAATTTTTCGCGAAGTAATTTCTCTGGTGGCAGTGCGGTCAGATAGTCCGCTACCCGGATATTGCTTCTATCCAGTTGCAGCAGCTCTACGTGTTCTTCGTTTTTGCCGGTGCAGAGTATCAAGCCGATGGGTGTATGTTCACCTTCCACCTGTTCGTGCTTTTCCAGATACCGCAGATACAGTTCCATTTGTCCTTTAAATCCGGCTTCAAATTCCCCGATTTTCAGGTCAATGGCTACAAGGCATTTTAATCTTCTGTGGTAAAAGAGCAGATCGATGTAGTAATCCCGGTTGTCGATGGTGATTCTTTTTTGTCTGGCCAGAAAAGCAAAATCACTTCCCATTTCCGTGATGAAACGTTGCAGCTCCACAATGATGCTCGTTTCCAGATCCTTTTCAGAATAGGTATCTGCCAAACCTAAAAAATCCAGAAAATAAGGATCCCGGAAAACCAGATCCGGACTTACTTTTTGTTCTGTTTTTAGCTGTTCAAGGTCATTGATTATCGTTTGTTCCGGCTTCTTGCTGATGGCGGTGCGTTCGTAGAGCATGGGGTTTATTCTTTCCTGCAATTGCCGGGACGACCACCTTTCCAGTTTACAGATTTCGATGTAAAAGTTTCTTTTTACAGCATCTTCAATAGAAATAAGCTGTCGAAGGTGCGTCCATGTCAATTGTGTACGCAGTGCGTGCACAATTTCAATTTCAGGAAAAACCTCTGCCATACGCATGCAATGATGCAACTGCCGTTTGCTCCATCCATTGCCATAAGTGGTAGTAAGTTGCATAGACAGCGTAGCGACAATTTGCTTACCGTACTCCGCCCTGTTGAAATTCAGAACCTCTTGATTGATGCGTTTGCCAATATTCCAGTACAACAGCGTGATCTCCGCATTAACCGCCACAGCCACATTCTGCCTGCTTTGCTCAATGAGCCGCTTTACCCCGACGGTAACAAGTTGTATGTTAGCAATTTCCGAACCCATATCTACAAAAACCAAGTTACATCAACCGGACAGCCATTTTCAATTCTCGATTGTCAATTTTCAATTAAACGAGCCTGATGTTCCCCGTCAGCAAATTCTGCATCATCCCCAATTTTACATCCCTGTATTTTGCCAGTTTGGTTTCTAATGCGTTGATTTCGGCGTCCATACTGAAAAGTATCGAAGTAATTTCCGTTTGAATTTTTTTGGGAGGAATTGGAATTTTGACCGTTTTTAAATTTGCTTTTGACACTCCGTAAACTTTAAGCCCGGTCGCTAGCCTATCAAGCTGAGATTTGACTACTTTACTATTGTGAATGTAGGCTCTAAACCCATTTACAAATTCTTCATTTCTATCTCTAAGTAAAAAGGTATGAAGACCAGAAATTATCTTTCTTGAACCCAAATTGAGAACTTCCACACTTTTACCAATTCCTTCGTAATCTTCCGAAGCGTCAGCCATAATGAGATCACCCTCTTGCAAATAATGATAACCTTTGAGCTGATTATGAGGGATTGTAGGTAAATTACTTTTATCTAAATTCAAAAAGGAATTCCATTTGGTATGAATATCACCATAATGCACATATCCAATGCTATCAATCTCAGTTAATTCTGCTCTTGAATAAGATGCGGTAGATAGAAAATCAAAAATATCGCCATAAGTTTTCACCTCCCAACCCTCCTTCGGTTCCAGCAATTTTTGCATGGCTCCTTGTTTGATATTGCGTTTTTTGGCAATGAGTTTTTCTAAACTGCTTATCAAGGCATCCGCATCGGAAAGAGCCGTGGCAATGGCGGTTTGCTCGGCGATTGTGGGAGGAAGAGAGATTGGGAATTTCTTGACATCCTTACTTGTGATATTGGGATCTTTACGACTACTTGTAGCTATATCCTTCCAATAATCAATTCGATAATTAAGAAAATTTATTAAAAATAGCGGACTATGATATTTTTGATCAAGTTTGATTGCCGTCAGCGCCTGATTTACACACGCGCTTATTGCTAACAACCCTGTTCTACCTATTTGATTAAAACCACCATACATTGCAACAAGTACAGTATCAATAGGTAAAATTTTCAGACTGCTCGTTTCTTTAAGAGCAGTACTCGTAACTTTTTCCTGGGTATCTACTATTTCTCCATTATTCAAATCCAAAGTTTTAACCCAAAAGATATTTCCATTCAAAAAATATCTATCATGCATTTCTCTTCTTGGCGTGGTTCCGGACGAAAAAGTCGCAATTTCCTCTAACCTTTTTACCTCCCAATCCACCGGAATCAGCCCAACCTCCGTCTGTTTATAACTCTGAGCCGAATCCCACTTCGTGGAATTTATTAGATTTTGTAATTCTGAAAGCTTTTCAATGAGAGCAACAAAAGGCAATGATTCTCTGTAAATCATGTTTTCCTGCATTTCCTTGTAATCAGCTTCCCATAATGGCAAAAGATCATCCGGAGGAATGAAATTAATATGTTCAGGGGCATGCTTATCATAGTCTACCCCTGAGATGTGTGCAAACTTTTTACGATGCGCTATAATAGTCGTGTATAGATTTGCATTGGCCAGAGCGGTTTTGGCAAATTCCGTTTTGCTCAGTTTTTCTATATCATACAGATGCCGGCTAAGCCGCTCTACCCGTATCTTCTCCTTAGGACGCTGAAACTCCTCATGCAATAAAAAGACTTTTTCCAAAAATGTTCGCTCAGGGTTTACAACCGGGATGGTGATGGCCTTGTCGGCAAATGGGCGGTCTGCATAGTTTTGACCTGCCAGCGTGTTAAAAGTTTTTTGCGTAAAGGGCTCTTTCAAGGAACGGCTACCCACTTCTACCAGCAGCCCTGGCTTTAAATAGGTTTCCGTTTCGGTAAGTTTCTTGTAATATATTTCTATGATAATCGGATCCTGATCGTGATTTACAACTTCACGGTATTTTATTTCCACTTCTGAAAATCCTGCCTCTGAAAATTTAGCTTTAAGCTCCTCGGTGAAAGTAGTAGTGAGGTATGCATAGGATGTCCGTCTCAATCTTTTGATATCACCACTGGTTAACTCCCCCTTAAATCCGAGAAACTCCCGGTCCAGCACAAGATCAATATCCTCTGAAAAGCGATCTATCAGGTTCCAGGCCTTACTCAATGAGGTTCCTCCTTTGAAAATAAGTGACGGAGCACATTCCATAGAAAAAATGAGAGCCAGTGTGTGTACCACCCACCAATCCTTTTCAACAGCAACGGCAGGTAACGGAATCTGTCTGCCTGTTTCAGTATATATATTTAACTTGGTGCTATCTGGCAACCGTAACCACTCTTTCAAGTGTAAAAACTCACTCATTTATTTAAATCTGTTTTGACTGGTTCAATTAGCTTTCTTATCCATACCGGCGCTAATTTTAAATCGTGCTGCAAATGATAGGGTTTTTCTTGTTTTAGTAATTCTTTAATTTTATTAAGCTCGTCTGCTTTAACATTATCTTTTCCAATGGTCCGCAAAGCCTGTATGGCTAGCTTGCTAATGTCGCCAATGCCCGATACATTTCTGGAACTTGCTTTTTTAAAGGTGATCACCTGTTTCCCAATCCTGATTTTTCGCGCAGATGCATCCGTATAATAAACAATGTTCATAGGAACTTGTGTTGTCAACCCTAACTTATACATCGCATAACTGCCGGTTGGGAGAATCCGTGCCTTATCCCTTTTTGCAATCGCACTGGCAATCTCTTCAATTCCTGGTAAGATCGGACCCAGTATCTTGTCATTTACCGGACGTACATATATTCCGGCAGCAACTCTGGTTAGATCTCCGGATATTACCAGCCTTTCCAATGCTTTGTTTACCGCCTTTGGGTTGGCAATAGAAGCAAAACTATCCACAAAAAAAAGCGAGCCATGTCTTGCTTTTTTTATTTTGTTAAATACCTGTATTTCAATGTTTTCTGTCATAAAATTAGATCTTCCTTGTCGCAAATTTAGTAAATATTTGCGACAAGATTCAAAATCCCATTTTTTGCAGGTGACTCATCACCTTTACCTCCCATTTTTCCGCATCCTTCGCCAAAAAACCAAGCGTATATTCATAACGTTCCGTCAGTTCCTTAATCCGTTGGGTAAGCCGCTGGCTGATACGTTCCATTTCTGTTTTCACGCTTCGTTCAATGCTGCTCATCCATTTGTCATCCACCACCAGCTGTTTGATATCCGCTTCGGTGAGGGTTTTGTAATGGTTTAATGCCTTTTTATCCAGGTCGGTGATGGCGTCTTTTATTTTTTTATTCAAATCGGCCTGGTCTTCCACCAGTTTTAAATATTTTTCCAAAACCGCAGCTTCGCCCTGAGAAACTTCCTGTTCAGCTTCTTCAAGGAAAATCCCTTTTGCTACTTTATCTTTCGTTTTAATTTCTTTCAGTCTCTTTTGTACAGAAACTTTGTTCACCTTTTCCATATCTGCAAAGTAGCCATCTTCACCACCATGCTCTTCTTCCAGTTCGGTGAGTTGAGAAATAATATCTTCCCGGCGCGCTTCCAGTTTTTCAATGGTTGTTTTTTCTTTCTCAAAATAACGGTCTATGACGAGCGTCTTAGGTACCAGGTCGCAGTCCCATCCTTTATCCACATCCGCTCCGGCTTTGTTTTTAACCAAAATCCGGTAGGGTTCGGCTTTCCAGCCATCTGCCGCGATCAGGTAACAGTCATCCTGCATTGTCTCATTCCAGTAGTTCATCAAATGCTGGTATACATCATATTTGTCCATCAACGCTTTGCCCGTATAGGTTTTCAACGCGTCTTCGGAAACCTGGAAAATGGTTTCCTTGGGTTTGATGCCAACGGTCAGGTTTTTCAGCAATTCCGTGTTCCGCGTTTTCCAGTCACCAAACAGGCTGTCCATTTCCAGGCTGAAACTTACAAATTCAGGATGCTGGAAAATGGTCTGTTTAATGGCGTCCTTACCAATTTTCAGTTCACTGTATCCTTGTCTTTTTCCCGGCGCAAACAATTCGGCTTTCAGTGTTTCGTAAACCGTCCAGTATTCATTCAACGCTTCAATATCTGCGTTGGGGATTCCACCCATCAAATGCGCGGCAATGTCCTGGATATCTTCCGTTTCCTGACTGTCGATATAGCGGGGAATGTTCAGGTTAAAGTCATTTTTCGGATCGCTGATTTCATCAATACTTACCAAACGGCTGAACTTTTCAACTTTAATCTGCTTGTTAACACGCCGTGTGGCAAAATACAAGCACCTTTTCCGGTACTTTTCAGTGATTTAATGATATGCAGCAAAAAGGCGTAATCACCATTTTTGTCAGGAGGAATCGTTCCTGCTTCAAAGCGTGCATAAATATCATCGGCCGGATTAAAACCGGTCGACCAGTTTTTAAGCGAAAACGGCGGATTGGCTACAACGAAGTCGAACGCTTTGAGATCGCCGGTTTTGTCATCTTTGAAAAACGGATCGGAAAGGGTACTTTGTCCCCGGTGAATTTCGGAGAAGGTTTGCCCGTGCAAAATCATGTTCATGCGCGCCAGGGCCGCCGTAGCCACATCTTTTTCCTGACCATAAATGGTACCTTTTCCGTCCGCTTCGTCTACGGTTTTTAAAAGCAGCGATCCGGAACCGCACGTCGGGTCGTAGAACGTCGTATTATTGGTGGCATGTTTGATATTCAAAACCTGCGCCATCACCCGGCTTACTTCGCTGGGTGTGTAAAACTGACCCTTGCTTTTCCCGCTTTCCGTTGCAAAGTGGCGCATCAGGAATTCAAATGCATCACCGAGTATGTCATCACCGGCGGCTCTGTTTTTACTAAAATCAAGGGCCGGGTTTTCAAAAATGGCGATCAGCTTGGTAAGCCGGTCAACCATTTCCTTGCCCTTACCCAGTTTATCGTCATCATCGAAGTCAGCCGCGTCAAATACCCCAGCAAGGTTGTTTGCATCCGCAAGTACCCCAATGATCGTATTCATTTTCTCGCCAATCTCTCTGGTCCCCTTTAAAGCGACCATGTCCTGGAAACTTCCACCTTCCGGAATTTCGATCAGTGCATCAGGATCATTACCATACTTATCAGAAACATACTTGACAAACAACAACGCCAGAACGTAGTCTTTGTACTGGCTTGCATCCATTCCGCCACGCAATTCATCACAACTTGCCCATAATGAGCTATATAGTTCAGATTTTTTGATTGCCATTGTTTATTAACAGGTACTAATATTCGTGTAAAGGTAAAAAAGAGGTACAATTATAACAGTTAAAGCGTGTGTTCGCTTATGTTCCGGATAATAGTCTCGGCATTTTGCTTAAAGCCGCCTTTGCGAAAACGAAGACTATTGGGATGACAGATTTGGAAAGTATTCTCCGGCAATTTTTGGGAAGTCCATTTGTATAATAACTTCGGAATAAGTTCTTCCCGCAAAGCTTCTCCCGAAGTCAGCCCAAGGTTTTGGTTAAGATGCCATTGATAATTGGGACTTGAAGTCATGATAACAACAATTTCGGGTTTCAGGATATCGACTTCTGCCAATAACAAATCAATAAAACCAGCCATTGTGTTATCGTACAAGTCACCAACTGGTCTGTTTTTACCGACATCAATTTTCGACAGATTTGTCCAAAGCACCGTTTTCCGTAAATCCGATTCCTGGTAAACCGCGTTCAGATCACGCATAAACCACCAGAAAGGAGAGTTGATAGGCTTTTCCTGAGCCATGAATTCCTGATGGCACTGTATCAATTTCTCATAAAAAACTGGTAAGTCTTCATTCAGATCGCATTTTCTCCACCCATGTGTTTCCATCCCCACAAACATGATCTTTTTTCGAGCATTAAGATACTCCGGCTGCACATCCATCAGGAAGGGACCGTGCATATCGCCTAATTGTTCATCCGAAGCATACGTTCTGATGGTTTTATACAAATCTGGTAGTCTATCAAAATACAGATTTCGGAGCTGGATATTTAAATCATTAGCAGAGAATGACATACATTATTCAGGATTGAGGGTTTGGTCAATATAGCTATTTAAAGCCAATTTGTGAATCTAACAACAATACTTTTAGCGAAAAACTGCCATTTGATCAAAGCCAGATTTTGAAACCCGCTATAAGCTAAACTAAGCTTGATTTGGAAAACATATTGATTTTACAATAAATATTTATACTTTTCAATAAAACCTCAACTATTAGATGTAAATAAAATGTCCACGACCAGAATTGCGATCTGTCTGTTTGATGAGAGTATTAAGGAATTCAATAAATCAGAATTAATTGTTGGGAGTAAATTACAATCAGTTCCGACCATAAATCCCGATGGTTATGCTATCGAACTTTTCATACGAGAAGCTGAACCTTCACTACCTGAATGGGTAAGCAACGTTTCTAATTTTGGAGCATTGGGGCCATTTAACTTGAAAACTTCTTCATCAGGGGCTATTTTGTTTTTAAAAACAGGGAAACGAATCCTTGGTTGTTGCTTCGGCTCTTCAGTGGCAAACATAAATAAAAACAATATTGAAACAGATTTTGGGCTAGGTGTAGCTTTTGACAAGATGAGGCCGGATCAGACGAAATCAATCCAAGCCTGGACCTTAGCAGACAACCCTCAGACCAATACAAGAAGCACGACCTTGCCAACAAACAGACTTAATTTCAATGTAGATCGATTCCTTGAAAACATTACGGAACTAGCAGGATTCTATTCACAAGATAAACGAAGGACACTCATAAAGGGAAAAGAGTTTTTCTCAACGCTTGCTCCTGATTCGTTGAAGGAAATTATTGAACTATGTGAATCCAGTCTGGATTCATACTTACGCGCCATCAAAAACGAAAGTTTCAAGGCTCTTACATCCGTGCGTAGAATAAAGGATAATAAAACGATCAAATCATTAGATGAAAATCTTTGTAAAGCCATAAGGATAAAATCATCAATCTTGTACGTTGTCGATTTCGAACCTGTCGAAAACGTAGAGAGTTATAAACTTTCCGAAAAAGGTGAGCAGCTATCTGAAATCAATACTGCTAACGTGTTGGAAAAATTTGGTACTTACACAGAGATCAAAGTCGAATACTTGAAATCCAGGCACATATACGCATTAGATACTAATGGACAAGTTTTAAAAACCTGGCTGCTCTATAAATGTATCTTCTACACAGATTCTCTAACTAAAAGTATTCTTTACAAAGGCAAGTGGTACGATATTGACGATGCGTATTTACAAACTTTGAAAAGTTTTATTGATGAATTTGAGTCGACAGATAGTTTATTACCTGCCTGGAATGGCAAGGACGACGAAGAAGTGTATAACAAGAAGGCTGCAAAGAAAATACGGGGACAATGTTGGGATGGATTATTCTATTCTTCTGATCAATTTCGATATCAGATAGAATTTTGCGACCTGCTATATCAAAAAAACATCATTCATGTCAAAAAATATTCGCGGTCCTCACTAAGTAGTCACTTGTTAATGCAGACAACAGTATCTGCTCAACTTCTGGCTACCGATCCTAAGATTAAACCCTGGATTTTGAAAACGATGAAGGACCACTTCTCCGACCAACATCTATTAAAGCCCGACTTATCATTTACCAGTGAGGAGACGATTTACTATATTGTGTTGCTATGCAATCGCAAGGGACCGCTTTCAAAAATTCTTCCGTTTTTCAGCTTGATAAGTTTCAATGTCGCTATCAAGAATATCTTACAACTAGGCTATACTGTAAAAATTGCAAAAGTCTAGCATAGGAAGATTGTGGAAGCAGCCTGCAATCTGGTTCAAAGATCGCTTGACAGATTATATCCGCTTGATCCAAATGTTGCAACCAAAGAAAAAAGCACCTAGCAAATTAATTCTAAGTACTCTATTTTCAAGCTTCCGAAGTTGGACTCGAACCTACGACCCTCTAATTGACAGTTGCAGGCTTATTAAAAAATAGCCAAAAATAGAGCGGTCAAAAAAGGAAATACTACTAAATCAATGCCTCAAGATACTGCTTCATCTTTTCATCATCAAACGACACAAGATAAGCCGGTGTAGTCGAAATGTTCTGATGCCATATCGACTGTGATATGAACGCAATTGGAGCCTCTGACTATAGAAGTATAATTGCAAATGAGTGACTCAATTTTGTCTGCCGCCTACCTCAGTACTCGGCATCATAAAGGACTGTCGCTGACAGATTTTATTCCCCATTCGCTCTGCCGCTGCATTCCCGCAGAAGAAAATTCTGTCGGTTTGTTTAGGTACGAAGAATTGAAATACACCCGTTATAATTTTAAGAACTTCGGCTTTTGTCAAAGCCTTTTTCCTGCAGGTCCCCGCAGGAATGGTATAGCAGTTTTTGAGAGAAGGAAGTTATACGCCCTACATGGAAACCTACAACCTATTTACCGAGTCCCCAGTTTTTATTTGGCTTTGGCCCCATTTCAAGCTCTAATGTTCCACCATCTACCAGCTGCTCATGTGTAAATGAAGGTACGTTTAGTGGTATTCCATCAAACGTTGCGCGCTGGATGTACTTGTTCTCAACTGAGCATTTTTTCGCGATCATGGTAAATTTCTTCCCATTCTGAAGATCAATGGTTACCTTTTCAAATACGGGACTACCAATGGTGTACTCTGGTTTGCCGGGTGTGACCGGATAAAAACCCATGGAGGAGAAGACAACAAATGCCGTCATACCTCCGCCATCCTCATCTCCGGGAATCCCGAAAATATTGTCTTTGAACCATACGTCCAGCAAAAAACGAATGCGTTTTTGCGTTTTCCAGGGAGCGTTAGTATAGTTATAAAGGTATGGAATATGAAAACTTGGCTCATTGCCCATCGAATACTGCCCAACCAGGCCAGTTGCATCCGGAAATTTCCCCCAGAATTCATATTTACTGCGTCCCAGGTCTTCTCTGTACAACTGATCAAGGTTTTTCTCAAAACTTTCCTTTCCGCCCATTAAATCAATCAGGCCGCCGATATCATGCTGAACCTGCCATTTGTAGGTAAAGCCGTTGTTTTCGTCATAGAAATCCCGCCCCCCCATGCCGCCGTCAAATTTTGGATCAATGGCAATCCACTGGCCTTTTTTGTCTTTTGGCAAGAACATATTTTTATCTTTATTCCAGAGATTTTTGTAGTTCAAGGCACGGCGCCTGAAGATTTCATGGTCACTATTTTTACCAAGATCTTTTGCCAATTCCCCTACGGCCCAGTCGTCATAACTACCACCGAGTGTCACCGCAACAGCCTGGCGTTTCTCAAACGGATCCACAAGGGATACCTTTTCTTTCTCTTTCATGCGCCGTGCAGGAAAATACCCATTTCGATGATAAAAATCGTCCAGTTCACATTTGGGTCCATTTCTCCAGGGCAGCATAGTTGCTTCTGTGGCATTTTTATACATCCCGGAATAAGCTTTGGAGATATCGAAATTCCTCAGCCCTTTTCTGTATCCATCCAAAAAGGTCACCGACGAATGAAATCCGTTCATACATGCATGATCGCCAAAAAGTACGGGAAAAGTAGGCATCCAGCCACTTTGTTCATACATGCTCACAAATGAATTGAGCATATCTTCCTCTTGTGCGGGATTCAGAATGATACGTAACGGGTGATGTGCCAGATAGGTATCCCAGGTCCAGTCGTCGGTATAAAAAGGACGGTTGCTGGTATGTATCTTTTTGTCAAAGCCGCTGTAATACCGGCTGTCTTCCGTAATGTCGGTCATGCGCTCGTAGGTACGGTACAGCGAAGAATAAAAGCTTCGTTTTTGCGCTTCCGTACCACCTTCCACCCGAATCTGGTTCATCACTCCTGACCATGTTTTTTCACCGCTACGTTTTAAATCTTCAAAACCTGCCGACTCCAACTCACTTTCAAAGTTCTTTTTTGCCTGTTCGGCACTGATGTACGAAATGGCATATTTGAATTCGATTGTTTCTGCCTTGCTATCATCGAAATTGATCCAGGCCTTTACTTTTTCCCCCTTAGCCGATTGCCCGGTCAGAGCCTTTGAGCCGTCTGAAATCCCGGTTTTACCCCCTTCGCTAAAAAAACCGTACATGTAAACCAAGACATCATCGTGATATGTTTCAGTAGCCACGATCTCCCTGTCAGAAATAAATTCCCACGATCCTTCGCCCCGGTTATAAAAATTGAACAAAAGGGTTTTCGAGGCCTTTTCAGGAAAGCGGAACCGGTATATCCCTGTTTTTTTGCCGGGTGTAAATTCAACCTGCACGTCACAGTCAATCAGATAGGTGGAGTAATACCATGGGCGGGCAACTTCCAGGTCATGATCGTAAGCAAGCTTTTCGTTATAATCCACAGACGCCATCGGCTTGCTAAAAGGCTTAACCGAAAATGCCTGGCCAAGACGGTGCGAAACCACAATAAGCGGAAAGCTGCTGATCTGATCATCCAGATAATCTTTACGTTCGGGAAACATTCTGATCATCTGGTTCGGCAACTGAATTGTTGGGCGCGTAGGTTCTAACAACTGGCCCACACTTCCAATTCTCAAATCAACATATTGGAGGTTTCCGGATGGATTTTCCTGGGCCTTCGCCACAAAAGCAACGCAGCAATAAAAAAACAGGAGGCGGAATTTTATAAAGATTTTAAAGGATGAAATCATTCTCTGATAAATTTCTGGTTACTATGTCGCTTATAATTAGATATCTATGATTTTGAAAAGAAACACCACGTTATTCGCATGAGCAAAAACACTAACTATTGTTTAACTTTAAATTCATAATGTTATATTCGGTATTGGAAATAAACCGGTGAAGTAATCATCGTCCGATTAAGAAACGATTAATAATAGATTAACAAAAGCTGAGATGATTCCCGTTGGGCAATTTATTTATTCCTCTCAACAGCCACTATGAAATTGAAATTCCTGCTTGTTTTTTTGGCCTTCGTCATTCTTGTTTGCTCCGGAATTCGCTGCTATGCACAGTCGTATGGGCTTGGTTTTGATAGCTACGAAATGGTACAGGATAAAAGAACCGGCTTGGACCTGAGCCCCGATCATACTTTCTATTTCGGCAAAAATTTTGAACTTTCCTTCGAGGTTTCCTTTCTGGCAAGCAAAAAAATATATTTCGGATATATCGTCAGGCTTATTGAAAACGACAAACAGAACGTAGATCTGGTTTGTGACAACAGCACCGACAAACCGCATTTCAAACTGGTCATCGGAGATCAGTTTTCGTCCTTTTCTTTCGACTTCCCCAACGACGACCTTTATAAAAAGTGGAATAAAATCACACTGAAATTCAATAAGGAAAAGAAAAATATCCTTGTCGTTTATGGTAACAGGAAATTCTCCCAACCCTATACGCTATCAGATAAGGGGCGTTTCAAAATTCTCTTCGGAGCAAACAGGTACAAAGATTTTAAATCCACAGACGTCCCGCCAATGAAAATCAGGAACATTGTCATTTCTGAGGATGATGAACCCCAGTTCAGCTGGCCGCTCAATGAAACGGATGGCGTAACGGCAACAGAAGAGATTCAAAAGAAAAGTGCGCTGGCTTCTAATGCGGTATGGATCAAAAAACTGCACTACGAATGGCAACTAGCAAGAACACAAACGCTGAGGGGTTACGTTCGGCTAGGTTTCGACGATAAGAAAGGAATGCTGTACATAGTATGTAGAGATTCCACAATTATTTACAACGTTGGAGCAAACAAGTCTGTTTCGTTCAGACACGAAGAAGGTACACAGCCGGTATACGTTGACGATCAGGTACTTTTTGACAATGTAAATCATAAGCTTTACCATATTTACATCAATGAACAACAAGTTTCGACTTTCGATCTTAGAACAAACAGCTGGGATAAAAACGGGCCAAAACCAGTATTAAAAACGCAATTTTTACACGCAAACAAGTTTTATTCTGAATCCGATTCTTCCATTTATCTGCTGGGCGGATACGGGCATCTGAAGTACAAAAACAACGTTCAGCGTTATCATCTGCCCTCCAAAACATGGTGTGATAGTTATTTCCAGGATTCGGCATTCACGCCGAGATACCTGGCCGCACTGGGTACTGTCAAAGAGGGAGCGTATGTTCTTGGGGGGTACGGGAGTGTAACCGGCCAGCAAATTTTGAATCCCAGAAACTGGTATGACCTGTTGTTTTTTAATACCAAAACACGAACTTTCACAAAGCGATACGAACTCAACCTGCCAAAGGAGGACTTTGTTTTTGGCAATTCGATGATCGTCAGCGAAGAGGACAATTCTTTTTATACCCTTATTTTCCCGAAGGATAAATTCAATTCGGATTTACAGCTTATAAAAGGATCGCTGACCAAGCCCGACTTCAAAATAGTCGGATCCAAAATCCCCTACCAATTTACAGATATACATTCTTTCGCAGATCTTTTCTTTGATTACGCCAGCAACAGGTTCGTAGCTGTTGCGCTTAATCGTGGAGAAAATGACCAAACCAAAGTTTCGGTTTATTCCCTGAATGCTCCTCCGTTGGAATCTGTTCCGTCGGTTGTGTCGGCCGAAGCGGGTATAGGTACCGTTTTCTGGCTGATAGCGGGTTTGCTTTTTACCGGAGCGGCTGGGTATACCTATTTCAGATATGTTCAGAAGAAAAAAACGGCATCACCCGTTTCTGCGGACGCCGACTCAACAAATTTGCAGGAAATAACTTTGGTTTTACCTCCTCAGCAAGTTGATGAAACACCCATGCAGCCGCTTCATAGCAGTATATTTTTGTTTGGCAACCTGCAATTATTTGATGAAGGAGGGCATGAGATTACAAAGCAGTTCAGCCCGCTGGTGAAGGAGCTGTTCCTGGTAATCCTCCTTTATTCTATCCGATGGGAAGGTATCAGTTCCGAAAAACTAAAAGAATTGCTCTGGTCTGACAAATCTTCCGAAAGTGCCCGTAATAACCGGTCTGTAAATATTGCCAAACTGAAAGGAATATTGGAAAAGATGAAATACTGCCAGGTTTCAAAAGAAACAGGATACTGGAAGATCAAGATCGACTATGAGAAAATCCATGTAGATTATACGCATTACCTGGCATTGATCAGCAATAAAAAGGCGCTGAACAAGGAGCGTATTCTGGAGCTGGCCAATATTACCAAACGCGGGAATTTCCTTTCTAACACAGAATATGAATGGCTGGATTCTTTCAAATCCGAAATCTCCAATGAGATTGTAGATAGCTATCTGGGTTTTGCCGCCACCATAAAAATCTCAGCAGATCCTGAGTTCCTGGTCCAGCTTGCAAACTATGTATTCTACTTTGATCCGGTGAATGAGGAGGCCATGATCATCAAGTGCAAAGCACTGGCTCATCTGGGTAAACATTCTCTGGCAAAAGCTACTTATGAAAATTTTGCCAGAGAATACAGCCGGATATACGGCGAGGATTTCCAAATGGATATGCCGGAAGTCTTACATTCCTGAAAAACTTCCGGCAGGTATAACGGAACAGTATCTTCTCAGCATTACGCCAGGCTGTTACTTCACACGGCTAGGTTTTTGAAAACCCAATTCTTTTGTTCCGTGAAACCATTTGGCCCCTTCGCCTGTAAGCCATAAATAGTAGTCGGAGTCCAGATCCGGCTCAATCCCAACAAACTTACCATCGGCGTTGAGGGGAGTAGCTCCTTCTTTTTTTGTTTTAAAAATGGCCGTTCCTTCATCCACTTCGTCGAACATGGCTACATACAACGCTTCGGCTCCGGACATTTTCGCCCCGGCAATTTGCTGCCAGAGAAAATCGCCTTTGCCTCTTGGAATTTGATTGTAAAGCGTTTTGTCGTTTTTCAGATTACCCCAGCTGAAACCCGGAAACACCAAGGGGGCGTAATCGATTTTATTGGCTTTGCACCATGTTATATCGCCCGGCAGGGTAATACCGGCAACCGACGTGTAGTTGGAAGCATTGTACCTGCCAACAGCCCAGGGCATAATGACGTCAGCTGTCCTGATAAGAGTATGCAGAGCCGGAGAATTTTCGGTGTCATTGGTAAGCGTCCGCCAATAGTACGGAACACCTAATAAAATGGAGGCTTTTTTGGTAGGACCTTTTATATTGTCAACCAGCTTCTGAATGTCGGCAATGGTATATTTCCTGCCATCATTAAAACCCACCCCCCAGATTGCAAGCAGCGGGCGCCCATTATGCCGCAGATAAGTTGGATTTTCCTTATTGTCATAAAGGCTGAAAGTACGTTGCAGTTCTTCCCAGTCTTTGATGATAAAATCCATATCCGAAGAAGCAGAGCCACTCAGATCATACATGACGCTGATTGCCCTATTGTACTTTTTAGAGGCTTTCAAGGCATTGGCCAGTACTTTGTTAAAATGTCTTTTGCCACTTTCTCCTTTTACCTCACTCACGAAGCGCTGCATATAAACACCGTCTATGTCGTGTTCCTGCATCCATTTGAAATGCAGGTCCACACTTTCTTCGTCGTACGGACTGTAGACTTTGGCGGTTTCTCCGTTTGCATATTTGAATGCGGTTGGGTACGTCTTGGAATAATCAGAAACATCGGGCCAGAAATCTATGGATGCAAAGCCTGGCTCAAATTTGCCATCCTTCTGATAATGATGCCACCCCCGGCCGGCACCGTCACCTTCCGCAGTGAACCAGCCCTGGTAGCCCGCCATCACCAGCCCTTTGTAGCTTGGAAAAAGAATGCCCGTCTGATCATAAGCAACTTCCTTAACAGGTTTGGGAATTTCTGTTTTTTTATCTTCATCAACTGCACAACTTATATAAAGAAAAGAGAAGAGGCACAGGAATTTGAGCATTTTCATCCACAGAAAATTTAGTAAGTTAGGATTGAGAGAAGTACAGATCTTCCGCGATGGCATTCATCGTGGAAGATCCGATGATATTAGAGCATAAGTCTGACTGCTTTGGCGTAGTTGTACTTTGATTCCGGGGCGTCGATAATCGCTCCGACACGGAAAAAATACTGACTACCGATTTTTAAATTACTGCTGTTTGACGGAATGTCGATTTCGAGCATGTACACCTTATTGGGGTCGACAACCGCATTAATTTCCTGATCTGCCAGGACTGTACGCATGGGTTCACCCACTGATGGCTCGGGGTGGGCATACAAGCCGATCTTTTTCACGTTATTGATGACCGTTTGCTGCAATTTGAAAGTTGCAACCACTTTGTTACCCACTTTTTCGATTTTTGCTTCCTTCACCCTGATGTAAGGCTGTATTTTAAAATCAAGCTTTGTTTCCCCTTTCACCGCTACTTCCTGAGGTTCCGCAGGTACAAAATTACCTCTGACCGGCGTAATCGTATAGGTATTAGAGAAGATGAGGTTGTTGCGGTAAGTACCGTCGTTTTTGACGATCATCGTCTGTTTGGTCTGGGAGGCATATCCATGTTCAATGAATTCGATTGTACTCCCGCGAATGATATCCTGCTCAACCGGCTCGTTTGTTTCAACGTCCAGAAACGTTCCGTACAGCTGAGAATCCGGAGAGGGGTAATTATCTATTGAACAGGCTGTTGCCGCAAAAATTAACAGCACGGCTGATATATATGATTTAATATTCTTCATAATCAAAAATTTATCTTTGTATTACATTAATACTGAGGATTTTGAACCAGGCCGTTTGCTCCTATTCCGGGCACGTACCGATAATATTGCCGGTAATCAAAAGTTGCCGGGTTCATACGCTGAATGGCCTGGCGGATGAAAATGTATTTAGCCGGCGAAACCCTCAGATCCAAAACCGGTACCAGTGCATGGCGGACGGTGTTATTGAACAGGGTATGGTATTCGCGTCTTCTGATCAGATCCCAGAACCGCTTGTTCTCGAAAGCAAGCTCTACCCTTCTTTCACGTATCACGTTATCAATGGTGAGCGGAATATCCTTGGTATGTCCTGCACGGCGACGAACGTCATTCAAAGCTTTCGCCCCATTTTGTGATGATCCCGTTCCGCTTTCTACAATCGCTTCTGCATAAATCAGGAGGATTTCGGCATAACGAAAATCTGCCCAATCCGAAACAGTCTGATTCCAGCCCGGAGCCACATTAACACCTTCATTCAGGAATTTCTTGAAACTCACACCAGTACGGGTATTATTGCCGCCCCAGGTATCAAATCCGGAATACTGGGTACGGTCAGCCGCTCCGTAAGGATAGTAAGTTTTCCCATTTGCATTGATCGGCTCGCCTCCGTAAAGCTGCGGATTTCCGTCCGGTTTGATGAATCCGGCCTGAATAATGATTTTCTGTCCTTTCCAGGCTGTTCCCGGCAATATGGCGGTAGCCCAAAGCCTCGCATCTTTATCTTTGTAAATTCCCGCGGGGTCGTCGTAGCGCTTGTAATTTTTTGAAGCACTAAAACCGTTGTAGTCATTGATATCATTGCCCGCCTCTGTTGTTACAACCGGGGCACTTTTACCAGGATCCGTATAACTTTCATAGGCATCGATCAAATCAAGCGTAGGGTTCATACGCCCCGGATGCGGCCAGCCGTTTGCAGTTTGGTTTGGCTGATACCAGATACCATAATTATGCCCTGTACCCGAGCCCGGTCTTGCAAAACCCTTAATAAAAATCACCTCATTAGGCGCAATGTTCGGGTCTTCGAATAACTTTCTATAATTCTCCGCAGCCTCTTCGGGAGATGCTGGCGTTGGCTTGTACAATGAGAATTTACCTGAATTAATCAGCGCTTCCGAAGCTTCAATGGCGGCTTTATAATATTCAGCAGCAGCTGATTTGTCTAGCCCTACCAGCTTTTGGTCCACCGCTGTTCCGGAAATCGGTGCTCTGTCTCCGTATTTTGCCAAGGAAGCGGCGTGTAATGCTGCTCTGGCTTTTAGTGCATAGGCGACCCATTTTGTGGCGCGTCTTTCTCCACCTGGCCACGACTCGGCCAGATTCTGGATCGCTAAATCACATTCTTTCAATACGAAGTCCCAGGTCTCCTTTTCAGTACTTCTCGGTACTTTAAGTGCCTCAACATTCCCTTCATACATTTGAACAGACGTGATCAAGGGAACACCACCGTAGCGTTTTGCCAAAGCAAAGTAGGCGTATGCACGGATAAATGCGCTTTCGCCAATCAAAGCTTTCGTCTCATCTTCCGAAACAGTAAGTGTTGGTATAATATCAATAAGAATGTTGGTATCACGGATCAGCTTATAGCCCTGGTCCCACCACTGGAAATCATCGTTACCGATAAAATCACCAAACTCGGTATGAACGGCCTCGTCCGTTACCATTGCAGGAGCAAAACCACCATTGTTAGGATCGCCTGTGTTCCAGTTAAAGCCCTGTCTGAAAAATGTAAAATCTTCTATGGGTAGCTGATAATAAAGATTTGCCATGTAAAGCTTTACGCCTTCCGGATTTGAGAACAGGTTTTCGCCCTGCAATTTGTCCAGCGGCTGCTTGTCCAGCACATCTGCACAGCTCAGAGAAAACAAAAGGGGCAGCAGTAATATATATCTGAATAGTTTCATTTTTTCTACGCTTAGAATGTGACGTTAATACCAAAGTTGTAACTTCTTGTTACCGGATAAGTGAGCCCGGCACCAAACAAACCTTCTATTTTCTCGGGATCGAACGGTTTTACGAAAGGATCTGCCCAGGTGAAAATGTTATGTGCATTTCCATAAATCCGTACATTTTCAATACCTATCTTCGACAGCCAGCCCAGTTTGACAGTATAGCCCAATTGCGCACTTTTAAATCGTAGGTACGAGGCATCCTTACGCCAGGCGGAGCTTTCGGCATACATCGCCCCAACATTATAGTTGAAACGTGAAGCAGGCCAGGCTCCCGGTATCCATTGATTATCTTCCGATAAATGCCATCTGTCGTAGAAATATTCAGGCGTGTTTCCTCTGAATGCAAATACTTCCGCGTAAACTTCACGGAAACGGACACTATATTTCCCGGATCCCTGGAACAGGGCTGTAAAATCGAAGCCTTTGTAAGAAGCATTCAGGGTTACGCCGTAATACATTTTCGGATCCCCGCCAAAGAATAGTGGCATAGCATCGTTGCCGTCAATCACGCCGTTGCCGTCAACATCTTTGTATTTGAAATCACCGGGAAGCTCTCTCGTATTGCCCAGATCTCCATTCTGGATTGGTGCATAAATCACTTCATCTTTGTTTTGGAACTGTCCCTCCAGCTGGTATGCCCATACCACGTCGTTCCAGCGGTTTGCCGCTCCGCCTCTCCAGCGATCCATACTGCTCAGGAAATCTCCTCTTTCTACATAACGGTTCATGGTACGGGCAAAATTGAAGTTACCGGAAATTCCATATTTGAAATCGCGGATCTGTCCGTTGTAACCGGCAGAAAATTCTATCCCCCGTACCCGGTCACTGTTCAGGTTTTCATCAGGAAGCGTGCCGCCAAAAGTATTGGGAAGTGATACATTTCTCCTGGCTAATAACCCTTTGCGATCTCTCTGATAGATATCAAAAGTCAGGTCGATCTTGTTATCCCAAAGCCCGACATCAATTCCAACGTCCTGAATAACGGATTTAAACCAAGTGAGTTTTTCATTTACAATTGCCGGAGAGGCTGCACCGGTCGTGTAATTGCCGTTGGTGAATTCATAACCACCACCGCCTACCAGTGAAAATCCGGGAACATACTGGAAAGGAGCACCTGCATCGGCCCCCACCAGACCATACGAGCCTCTCAATTTAAGGGTTGAGATAAAGGGAATACTTTTCATAAAATCCTCCTCTGTGACGCGCCACCCGGCGGATACAACCGGAAATAAACCCCATCTGCGATCTGGGTGATAGCGGTACGATCCGTCGTAGCGGGCAGCAACTTCAAGCAGATACTTTTCTTTAAAGTCGTAATTCAAACGGCCAACGTAAGATTGGCTCGCATACTCACTTTCCGAACCATTTGTAGTCTGATTGTTCAGCCCTGCCTGATCAATTTGATCGTTGGTAAAAAATGCATACTCTCTGCCCAGGCCTGCCCAGCGGTTTTTAGATTCCTGCTGTTCATATACCAGGGTTGCTCCCAGGTTATGATTTTTTGCAATAACGGTATTGTATAACAACTGCCCCTGGAAAGTAACCCGGTTATTATCCGAAAAATTATTCCCGATCCGTGATGGGTTTCGTTGCTGATGGGCTGTATATTTATCCGTCGCGGCGTCATAGGTATACAAATTATAACTTTTGGAAACTGACTTCCCCCGGTAATTATTGCTGTCATAAGCGACTAACCCTTTTACTTTAAGCCCGGGAACGAAAGGCACCGAATACATCAGCGCAAAAGTTGACTGAAAGAATTTGTTCACTTCTTCATTATAACCTGTCAGATTCCCATCCGCCAATGCAACCGGGTTATAACCTCCGCTTAGTAATGACGGATATTTAGGATTATTATTTGCAAAAGGTCTCTCGGTTGGCAAGGCAATGCGGGTACCTTTGTAAATATTAAAAAAGTTGTCTCCCGGCTGCAGTCTCTTGTCAAAGAGGCCTGACAAAATCAGATCAGCCTTCAGATTTTTGGTAAGATCGATACCCACGTTGGCGCGGAAAGTATATTTCTTGTAACCCATGTCGTTACTTTTCAAAAGTCCGTTTTCATTCTGATAGCCGAAACTTGTAAAATAGGTTACGGCACCTTCTCCCCCTGATGCCGACAAAAAATGCTGGGTCTGTGAAGCCGATTTGTTCAGGACCTGCTTATACCAGTCGGTACTTTCATACCCTGGCGCTCCCGTTCTGAACTTTTCTATCTCCTCGCTGGTGTAAACCGGATTTTCACCCAGGTTTCTGGCTGCATCGTTCCGCATTTCCGCCCATTGCAAAGCATTGGTCATACGGGGGACATCGGTTGGGCTTTGGCGGCCATAAACGGCGTTGTAACTGAATTTCGGCTTTCCCTTTTTCCCCTTTTTGGTAGTCACGATCACAACACCGTTTCCTGCCCTGATACCAAAAATGGCCGCGGAAGCATCTTTCAATACTGAAATACTTTCGATATCATCAGGGTTTATTTTCTGGAATTCATAACCGCCATCACGCGCAACACCGTCAACTACATACAAGGGTTCTCCAAATCCGCGAATGTTAATACTTGTGCTGAACGAGCCCGGTTCGCCGGAGTTCTGGCGAATCTGCACCCCTGGTACTTTCCCCTGTAGACTTTGGGCCAGACTGGTGTGCGTGGTAGTTTTAATTGCCTCAGAAACGATGTTTGAAATCGCCCCAGTCAACGTTTGTTTCCGTTGCGTGCCATATCCTACCACAACAACTTCCTGGAGCTCATCAGTACTCTGTTCCAGTCTGATCTGAAAAGAGGTCTTGTTTCCAACTTCAATTTCCTGTCTTTTGTAACCAAGGAAACTGACGACCAGCACGGAACCTGATTTGGGAATGCTAAACGAAAACTTGCCCTCCGAATCGGTGGCAGTTCCCCTCACTGATCCTTTCAGTACCACACTTGCACCAGGTACAGGCTGGTCTTTTTCGTCATTTACTGTACCGGAAACTATTATTTCTTCGGAGCCGGTCGGTTGATTTTGTGCCAAAGCCTGAGAGAAAAATGTTGCGGCCAGAATCATTTGCAGCAAGATTTTCACAAAAGGCTTGACACTGTTTGTCTGTAAAATTTGATTTTCCATATTAAGTATTGGGTGAGAGTAATTCGATTGAACGAACGATACTATTGTCTTAAGAGAATGATTTAGGCGGTCATGTTCGGGTCATAGGCTTTGGGATTTAGGTTAATTGAGATAAAAATAACAAGGCTGTCAGAGTGGCTCAGCAAGCGGTAGCCCCTCATAACTATGGGCCTAAGTGCTGGGCAGACTACGTAAACAAAGGAAAGCAGAGGCAATTAAGAAATAGTTAACAAACCATTAATAACAGAACTTAATCAATATATTTTTTAATTATATACACAAATTGAGCTCCTTGGAGCGGATAGCCGACGATGTGGAAGATTAATGAGAAGGAGCAAAACCTAACAATTATGAGAA
Source organism: Dyadobacter sp. CECT 9275 (assembly GCF_907164905.1). Classification (NCBI taxonomy): domain Bacteria; kingdom Pseudomonadati; phylum Bacteroidota; class Cytophagia; order Cytophagales; family Spirosomataceae; genus Dyadobacter; species Dyadobacter helix. The sequence continues at coordinate 2,432,283 of NZ_CAJRAF010000002.1, forward strand.
TTTTTACTGCCTGCAAAAGATTCTTGAATTAAGGGAAATTATAATTCAAAGTATCTGGAACCGAATGGTCCGGAATCTGGGGCAACCACCAGGGCTGACGAAGCAGGCGGTTCGAAGGGAGTTCAATTTACAGTCTCTTTTAGCCCGATCTGTTTTAATATGGTGATTAAAACAGATCGTTCACCTAGGGTATGTTGTTAAAGTTGCGAAAACAGGCGAGGCTGTAAAATGAGCTCAGCCTAAAAGTTAAAACTTTTAGGCTGAGCAGGAAAAGCAGAATTTGAACAGATGCGCCGCAAAGTGCTCGAACTGTTGATAAAAGACAGTCATGAACTGGTAAAGACGAGTTCGGCTTCGTTACTGCGACAATTTTTGGAAAGTGATCCTGAGTCAGAGATGAATCCCCACCATAGTGTGCAAGAGTGATAGGAAAGACGTGCCGTACCTCTGCATGAACCTCCCGATAACCTCCCTAATGTGGCAACTGATCCCTGTACCTACCATAAACCCACGTCCCGGCAACGGCACTTGCCAAGGTGATGATCACCACTGTGGCTCCTATGCCAATCTGTGCAAACAAAGGACCGGGACATGCGCCGGTAAGTGCCCAACCCAGCCCAAAAAGCAGCCCCCCGTAGATCTGCCCTTTATTAAATTTTTTATCCGTAAAAGTAATTTTCTCACCCGAAATGGTCCTGATATCAAACTGCTTGATTAGCCATACCGATACCATCCCCACTAACACTGCACTACCTATGATGCCATACATGTGAAATGACTGAAGCCGGAACATTTCCTGTATTCGAAACCAGCTGATCACCTCGGCCTTTACAAACAGCACCCCGAAAAGCAGCCCTACGACAAGGTACTTGAGATTGTAATACCACCTGTGCTGTATCCTGCTTTCGTTGATGCAAATTGAGTCCATCACCCGGATATCGTGCTCTCTCCGGGTTGCCTCATCGGTCGGTAAATCTGTCATATTATGATTTGTTTATTCTGATAAAATTCGAAAAAAGGAAATTTTGAATGGTTTGAAAAGGGGTGATATGATCGGCGTAAAAATGCGCCTTCATCTGAAACGATCCTTTGAAAACTTTCGCAAGTGCCTCTGCATCATATCGGCACACGGGCAATCCGCTGCACTTCTCGGGGCCAGTCAGCGAAAACGTTCCCAGAATCAGGTGGCCGTTTACCATTGCATTTTCAACAATGGTCCGATATTTCTCCTTTTGCTCCGATGTCGTCAAAAAATGAAAAGCAGCCCGATCATGCCAGATGGAATAGTCCCTTTCGGGCTTGAAATCAAGCATATCGGTCACCAGCCAGCTAATTTTTTCAGATTTCCGCCCCAGCCTCTTTTTAGCTCTTCCGATTGCTTTTGCTGAAATATCCAAAACCGTAATATCCGAATACCCTTCTTCAAGTAAGTAAGCTGCCAGCAGGCTGTCCCCTCCCCCGATATCTATAATCGGGCTATTTTTGGGAATCTGCGTGTTCCGGATCAGCGCCAGTGAATGCGCTGGCTTCGGTTCCGTCCAGCTTACCTGATCCGCCGTCCTGGCTGCGTACACCTCTTGCCAGTGTGTTTTAAAATCATCATTCATTTGCCTAAAGCATGAGTATCAAAGGTAAAATCCAGTTTGCCATGACAAATCCGCCGATCATAAAACAGATTGTCGCCACCAACGAAGGCCATTGTAAGGTAGAAAGCCCCATGATGGCATGCCCGCTGGTGCATCCGCCTGCATAACGCGCGCCAAAACCTACCAGAAATCCGCCTCCCACCATCATGATAAATCCCGGAACGGTCAGAAGCTTGTCCCAACTAACCAGTTCAACCGGCACCAGCGATGAAAAATCCGAAATACCATATACGCTGAGCTCTTTCACCAGGTACGGATTCAGCTGCATGGGCGCCGGATTGGACAGGAAGATCACGGCCATCACACCTCCGAAAAAGATACCTGATACAAAAAACAGGTTCCACAATTCTTTTTTCCAGTTGTATTTAAAAAACGGAATTTCCCCAGGGAGGCACATCGCACAGACGTGCCTGAGCGATGATGAAATCCCAAATGATTTGTTGCCCAATATCAACAGGGCAGGCACTGTAAGCCCAATCAGCGGCCCGGCCACGTACCATGGCCAGGGCTGTTTTATTACTTCCATCATACTTTCAGAATATCCTTATTGAATTTTTCTCCTGAGATTTTCCCAGGCCCCGCCGTTATACACCGTAACTCCGGCATTTCTTAAGATACCTGCCGCCATGGCGCTGCGTGTGCCGCTCCGGCAACAGGTTATCACTGGTTTCCCATCTTTTTGGAGCGATGCCACTTTGGCATTGATTGCATCCAGCGGAATATTGATACTGCCTTCGACATGCCCGGATGCGAATTCCTGTGGGCTTCGCACATCCACAATGCGCGCTCCCTGGTCCACCAGGCTTTTAAAATCGGTTTTATCACTTCCAAATAATGCTGATATAATTCCCATGATCTTGTGTTACAAAAGTGTACTTGGACATACGTAATTACTCACTTCAAACTTTCCTGACGCTTTAATCGACTTAAAACCGCCCTGCACATCAATCAGGTTATCGTAGCCCCTTGCTTTCAGGATGGAGTTGAAAATCATGGACCGGTATCCGCCCGCACAATGCACCAGGTAGGTTTTGTTTTTATCAATTTTTGCCAGATTATCATTGAGGTAGTCGAGCGGTACGTTTTCTGCACCGATCACATGCTCGGAAGCAAACTCACTGGCTTTGCGTACATCCAGTACCACCATGCCCGGGTTCTCCTCCAATAACCCGCTCATTTGATCCACGCTCACCGATTCGATCCGATCAATCTCTTTTCCGGCTTTCAGCCAGGTTTCCATTCCACCCTTCAAAAACCCAATCGTATGGTCATAGCCCACACGGGCCAGTCGGGTCACCACTTCCTCTTCCCTTCCCGCGTCGGTGATCAGCAGAATCTTCTGTTTGATGTCCGGGATAAGTGTTCCCACCCAGGGCGCAAAACTTCCGTCGATTCCGATGTTAATAGAATTGGGAATAAATCCTTTTGCAAAAACAGCCGCATCCCGGGTGTCCAGCATCACCGCGTCAGTTTCATTGGCCGCGGCTTCGAAAGCCGCTGCGCCCAATGCGTGCGTACCCCGTTCCACTACCGTGTCAATACTTTCGTATCCCCTGATATTCATCATCACATTTTCCGGAAAATAAGCCGGTGGCGGCATCAGGCCATCGGTTACCTCCTTTACAAATTCCTCCTTGGTCATGTCGGCCCGCAGTGCATAGTTGAACATCTTCTGGTTTCCCAAAGTATCAGTCGTTTCCTTACTCATATTTTTGCCGCAGGCACTTCCGGCACCATGAGCAGGATATACAATAATGTCATTCGCCAGCGGCATAATTTTGTCACGCAAGGAGTCAAAAAGATGTTCGGCCAGTTTTTGTTGTGTCAGCTCGGCTGACACCTTCTGGGCAAGGTCAGGACGGCCGACATCCCCTATGAACAATGTGTCTCCGGTAAAAATGGCTACCTCCTTTCCGTTCTCATCCGTTAACAGATAACAACTGCTTTCCATGGTATGTCCTGGTGTATGCAGTACCTTAATGGTTACCCCACCCACCTGAAGCACCTGACCATCTTCGGCTACAAGCGCATCGAAACCAGGTTTGGCGGTCGGTCCGAATACGATCTGAGCTCCGGTTTTTTCAGCAAGGTCAATATGCCCTGACACAAAATCAGCGTGAAAGTGCGTTTCGAGCACATACTTGATGGTAGCGCCGTCTTTTGCAGCGCGATTGATGTAAGGTTCAACTTCACGAAGCGGGTCAATGACAACCGCCTCTCCGTTACTCTCGATATAATACGCGCCCTGGGCAAGGCAGCCGGTATAGATTTGTTCTAGTTTCATGTTTGTTTTATAGCTAAATGTTCTTGGTTAAACTGATGATACAAAATTCAGGATGTTTAACTGGTTGGTCAGTGATATTTGTCACTCAGAAAAAAGAAATACAAAAAAATGAGAGGTACTCAAAGAAATAAAAATAAAACCCGTTGTCACTCCGTCCGGACTTAACCTACTGCCACCATCAGTTCCTTTGCAATGATAAAAGCGCCCATAACCAGCACAAACCAGCCAAATGCTTTTTTCAATGCTGCAGCATCCACCTTCCTGGCCATCATACCTCCTATCAGGATGCCTGTCATGGCAATCGCTGTAATTTTCAGCAGAAAAACCCAGTCGATCACGAAATGCCCCAAATCGCCCGCGAAACCGATCAGGGAGTTCAGTGCGATAATCAGCAGGGAAGTTCCTACTGCTTCTTTCATGGGCATGCCCAGAACAAGAACCAGGGTGGGAATCAAAAGAAAACCTCCGCCGGCTCCGAGGATGCCCGTCGTCAGACCGATGCCGACTCCGCTCAGTAACATTCTGATCATGTTTCCCTTCAGATCACATTCAAGGCAACCTGGCTTTCTTTCCTTGCTTCTGATCATGCCCACAGATGCCGCCACCATTAACACTGCGAAAAGGAACATCGTCAGAACAGGCTCGGTGATATGGAAACCTCCGATTTTGAAAAGATCCTTAGGTATCAACGGAATCAGAAATTTGCGGGTCAGGAAAACGGTTGTAATGGATGTACTCCCAAACAGAAGTGCTGTCTTGATATTCACCGTACCTTTCCGGTAATTACCATAGGCCCCCACCAGACTGGTTGAACCCACGATGAAAAGAGAATAAGATGTTGATACTATTGGGCTGATCCCGAACATATAGACCAGCACAGGAACGGTGAGTATGGACCCGCCGCCACCAATCAGGCCGAGCGAGATACCGATAAAAACCGAGGCTATGTATGCTATGATTTCCATTTTTTATCAATTAATACACAAAAATCGGAAGCGTCCAGCGCCCGGAAAGTGATAAAAGTCACACAACGTCAACAAAAACATTTTGATTTTCGCACCAATATCCACCCACTCGCCGACCAATAAAAAACATAACCGGAACCTTTTTGAAAAGGGTTTGATTGAAGTCAATGCGGCCAGCAAGTAATCAGTTTATCTTATGATGGAAAGTATTTCGTATTACCTGGACAGGGTCTTCCCCGATTTTGAACCCGAACTGAAACAACGTTTGACAAAGGATTGTATTCTGAAAACCATACCGGCCGACGAAGTCATCATGCGTACCGGACAGTATATCAAGCATACCTTGCTCATCGGAAGTGGCAGGGTAAAACTTTACCGGCAAGGTGATGACGGTGAAGAGGCGTTCATTTATTACCTGGAACCGGGCAATGCCTGTGCGCTTTCCATGATCTGCAATACAAAACAGGAAGCCAGCGAAATTATGGCCAAAACGGTGGAAGATACGGTAGCGATCATGATACCTATCCAGATGATGGACGAACTGATGCAGCAATATAAAACCTGGTATTATTTTGTGATCGCCAACTACCGCGCCCGCTTCGAGGAACTGCTGGTCGTTTTTGACAACGTGGTTTTCAGAGGTATGGACGAAAGACTCGAATTTTACCTGAAAAAACAGTTTGAAAATAGCAGGAATCAGATTCTGTCCATCACCCATCAGGAAATTGCCAATGACCTGAACACATCACGCGAAGTGATATCCAGATTGTTGAAAAAAATGGAACAGGATAAAAAAATCAGACTGCTGAGGAACAATATTGAATGGCTTTCATCAGGAAAACCGGGATAACCACGTCGTGAGGCAGACTTGCCAGGTCTTCCTGACTTGGCAAGTCTCTTGGTAAAACTGCCCGGTTTGCCTGTTTCAAATGCTCCGCAGCAGATACGCAATGAGTAACATACCGATCAGCAAAATCACACCTGTTAAAAGACTGGTGAGCAGGGTCGACGGACGGTAATTACCGCTTCTGAGCAACTGGTCGGTTTTTCGGTACTGCCAGAAAGCTAATGAAATGGCAAGCACCCCGAATGCGACCAGTAAAATCCCTATGATGGCTGAATAGCCATGTGAAGGCATATTGACCTTGGTCCCAAGCACAAAACCGACCTGCTTCACGAAAAGGGAGAACTTCACTACAACAAATCCAAATGCCATAATCCCGATGCCAGTCCTGACCCAGGCCAGATACGTCCTTTCATTGGCAAGGTGGTCATTCGCCTTAAAATCGACTTTGTCGTTTTGATCCATATAGCAAGAATTAAAGGGTTGATCCGGTTAAATAACGGAAACAGATAATGTGGGCAAAAGTATGCCAACGGTAGTACCCTGCCCGGTTACAGAATGTATCGTAAGCTGCCCCTGATGCATATCTATGATCTTTCGGGCAATGGTAAGCCCCAATCCAAAACCGGGCAGATTACCCACATTGGCGGCTCGCATCATCGGCAGAAAAACATCGTTTAGCTGACCAGCCGGAATGCCAATACCCTGATCGATCACTTTGATCATCACCAGGTTGAGATCAAAGTCAACAATGAGCACAACCGGCTTATTTGCCGAATACTTACTTGCGTTTTCGAGAATGTTATTCAGGACGGTGCGAAGCAATGTTGCATTTCCCATGATCCTGATCGCCGGCGAATTTTCAGTAAAACTGTCGGTAAGTTGCAGTTCAATATGCTGTCCTGGATGTTTTTCACCAAAATACGTCATTGTATCCAGCACGGTGTCCACAATATTAATGTCCTCCCGGAGCTGCCCCGCCTGCAGGCCCTCCACTTCGGCCAGGTGCAAAAGCGAATTGGCCAGATCAATGGCTCCCTCCAGACGCACTAGTGCCTTTTCCATACTCTGTCTGGTATCAGCCAGGTTTTGATCATAAGCCAGAGAAGTTTCCAAAACTCCCTTTACAACGGTCAGTGGTGTGCGGATTTCGTGGGAAGCGTATGAGACAAAATGTTCCTGACTCATCGCCAAAGCTTGCAGCCGCGCCAGCAGCTCATTGAACGAGCTGGCCAGATAAGCCGCTTCGTCCCCCTTGGCCTCGGTGGAGAGGCGAAAAGAGAAGTCGTTCGCAGCCGTCGGGTTCATTTGTCCGATCAGTTCATCGAATGGCCGCAACGCTCGTTGCGCAAACCAGAATCCTGCGAAAGCGACAACGACCAGCAGGATGACATTACCGGAAATGAGTATAAAAAGCAGGCTTTCACTGGCTTGCCGGCCAGTAAGATCATACGCGGTTACTACCGAAACATAATGTCGCCCGTTTATTTTGAAGGATAACGCAACGCCTTCTTTGGGAGCATTCCAGGGCTTTGCGTAATACTGAAAATAAACCTCCTTCTTCCGCGCCTCTACCAGCAGCTTGGGGGTCAGTTTGAAATGATCCTTCCATGACGAACTGTACAGAAGTTTATCCTGGTCGTCATACAGGGACTGGTGTTGCTCAGGAAGGGTAAGATAACTTGAGCGGTGAAATTCCTGCCGGTTCTGAAAAAAAAGCTGCCCCGCCAGCGCACGTCTTTGCAGCCGGTTCCGCATGAGAGATTTCCTGTAGGATTCGTAATTGTGGTATATAAAAACAGAAAACAAAAGAAGTAACGCGGCCACCAGAATGCCGAAACCAAAGGTTATTTTCCGTTTGATGCTCATGGCTCAGCCCCGATCATGTAGCCGACACCAAAAACTGTGTGAAGCAGCCGTGGTTCAAACCGGTCGATTTTTCTGCGTAAATAGTTGACATACACATCGACCACATTCGTATTAGTGTTAAAATGCACATCCCAGACATTTTCAAGTAAGTCTACCCTGTTGATTACCTTCCCCTGATTAAGCATCAGATATTCCAGCAATGCATACTCACGTGCAGTGAGTTCAATCCGCTGCCCGGCCCGCCATACTTTATGAGAATCAGTTTCTATGGCGAGGTCCAGCAGCTCCAGGCGTTTGGGTCTTGGGGCCCGCGAGGGATGCCTTCTGGCCAGTGCTTTCAGCCTGAACAGCAACTCTTTAAATGCAAAAGGTTTGGACAGATAATCGTCGGCACCGGCCTCAAATCCCAGTACCTTGTTCTCAAGACTTCCCAGGGCGGTCAGCATGATGACAGGTATAGCGGGCCAGTTTTGTTTGATAAAACGACAGAGATCAAACCCATTCATCCCGGGAAGGTTCACGTCCAGAATCACTACATCAAAGCGGTGTTCGTTCACCATGCTCCTTCCGATCACGCCATCGAAAGCCAGGGAGACTCCGATCCCTTCCGACAGCAGCCCCTTTTGAATGAACTGGGTTAATTCAACGTCATCTTCAACGACTAAAACATTCATAGATTTTGCTGATCATGTTGGCTTCACGGTTGTAAAATTAAGCAACCGGGCGCGAACACCTGCCTCAACCCCCTCTTCTAATCACATTTTAATAACCCTCTAACCACCCTCTAACCGGATGCCTGTTTACTTTGAGCTTTGGGGCAGGCGACTGACCAGAATACCTGCCACGCAATGAATGTCCGAGAGAAACCAGTAACGAGATCATGATCAGATTATCACGCCTTTTGATAGGTATTTTTGTTATTTTAACACAACCTAATGCCCTTTTTGCTCAGACAATTAGCATGGAAGAGGCAATTCACTCGACCCTGGCCAATCACCCGTCAATGGCAGTGGTACAGGCCGCGCTGGAAGCCGTCCGTACGAATGCTCAGGTCATCAAAGACAACCGGCAACCCAACCTTCGCCTCCACGATCAGATTAATATCGGCACCGCAAATGGTCTTTCGGGATCTTATTTTTCAATGGGTCTCATTGTTCCTACTTCCGGAGGCCGGCGCCCGGAGAACAGCATGGAACTGGCCTCAGGCAATATTGCTCTGGCAACCGCAGACTGGGAGGTATTCAATTTCGGAAGATTTCAGGCAGAAGACCGTTTGGCACGGACAGATATTATGGTAAGTGAGGCAGCCGTAGAAAATGAAACCTATAACATCCGGCTGGCCGTTATCAATACCTACCTGGATGCCTTATGGCTCAAACAAACCCTGAAAATCGAAGAGCGCAACCTGGCCCGTGTGGATACGGTTCGTCGCATCATCACCAATCTCGTGCATAATGGAATACGTCCTGGTCTTGATTCCTCACTGGCTTCGGTGGAATTCTCCCGTGCCAAACTCAATTATTTCCAAATGCAGGAAGAGCTTCAGCGCGCCATAATCAAACTGGCGACGCTTACCGGCCGCCCAGTGAATCTTGCGGCTATTGACACTACTTTTCATCAGCAAGTACTTCTGATGCAGCCGGTTGACACCAAACTTAAAGCAGATCACCCGTTACTTCGGTATCGGACCAATCTGATCAACCGGCAGACAACTGAAATTGATCTGATCAGAAAATCCGCATTACCGAGGGTATCACTGCTTACCTCAGCCTGGGCACGTGGCACAAGCCTGGACATCGACAACAATTTTGGTCCGCTTGGATCGGGGTTTGGATACAGCCGGACGAATTTTCTGGTCGGTGTTGCTGCAACGGTTAACCTCACCGACTTTCACCGGATAAAAAGCCGCTCGCAACTGCAACAGTGGCGTATCAAACAAGCCCAAAGCCAATTGGCAGTAGAGCAATTCCAGTTACAAAATACGCTTACAACCTCAGATTCAGTGATGGCAACGGTCAGGATGGCGCTCCTGGAATTGCCTACCGCCCTCAATTCTGCAGACCGGGCTTTTCAGCAGCGGCTCTCACTTTACAATAACGGGATAGAAAACATTCTTGGCCTGACGGACGCCTTACAACTTCTTACCACAGTGGAAAAACAGGTGGTGAATGTCCAGCGAAGAGCTGTCAACGTCAGGCTGCAAAGAGCTTACGCAACCGGCGATTTTGAAGACTTTTTCTCTCTGTTCCGACGCCAATAATTCCTTTACCCAACAGACCTATGTTATCAATCTCATTAAAACGGCCGATTTCAATCCTGGTACTGGTTGCCGGGCTGATCGTTTTCTCGGTCATGTCCGCAACACGGATACCCATCGACATTTTCCCGCGACTTAATTCGCCCGTGATTTACGTGATCGAGCCCTATGGGGGTATGTCGCCCGCGCAGATGGAAGGTTTTTTTGCCACCCGTATGCAGGATCAGTTCCTGTACATTGGCGGAATCAAAGAAATTTCCAGCCGGAGCGTGCAAGGGCTGACGGTGGTAAAGCTGGCTTTCTACGAAGGCAGCGACATGGCACAGGCTGCGGCCGAAGTGGCCATTCAGGTGAACAGGGCCATGAAATTTTTCCCACCCGGCGCCTTACCTCCGCAGGTGGTCCGGTACGATGCCTCTTCTGTACCGATCGGGGATTTGGTGTTCAGCAGCAAAACGCGCTCGCTGAAAGAAATCCACGAACTGGCCGTAACCAGGATCAGGCCTTTGTTTTCAACCGTACCAGGCCTCACCGCGCCGCCGCCCATTGGTACCAATTCCAGAACGGTGGTGATCAACCTGGACCCTCAAAAAGCGCGCAGCCTGAACATATCTCCCGATGAAGTAGTGGAAGCCCTTGCGGCCAACAATGCCATGACCCCATCGGGAAATATCCGCATCGGCGATAAATCCTTTATCACAACGCTCAATTCCCTTGAGGAGCAGGTAGCTGACTTCAATCAGATCCCTGTAACGACCTCGGGGCACCGGACGGTATTTTTAAAAGATCTTGCCAATATACAGGATGGCTCGGACGTCACCGCCGGTTATGCAATAGTCAATGGCAGCCGCTCTTCCTATATACCGGTCGTAAAAACGGCAGACGCCTCCACCTGGGACGTTGTCACCGCTCTAAAAGCCAAACTGCCCGAAATGAAGAGTTTATTACCGGACGACATCGAAGTTAACTACGAGTTCGACCAGTCTGTTTTTGTGATCAATGCCGTTAAAAGTCTGCTTTTCGAAGGAGGTCTCGGGGCCATCCTGACGGGGCTGATGGTACTGTTGTTTCTGGGCGACTGGCGGTCATCCGTAATTGTGATCATCACCATTCCCGTTTCGATTATTGCTGCTGTATTATTTCTAAGCCTGGCCGGGCAGACGATCAACATCATGACCCTGTCGGGATTGGCACTGGCCATTGGTGTACTGGTGGATCAGGCAACGGTGACAATCGAAAATATTCACCAGCACCTGGAAATGGGCAAGCCCAAAAAACAGGCGATCTATGATGCCTGCCAGGAAGTTGCTTTGCCTTTGCTGCTGATCCTGCTTTGTATCATCGCCGTATTTGCCCCCTCTTTTATCATGAGTGGCGTGCCGAGGGCTATGTTTCTCCCGCTATCCCTGTCGATTGGCTTTGCTATGACGGTGTCCTATTTTCTTGCGCAGAGCCTTGTGCCTATACTGGCCAACTGGATGCTCAAAGAGCATCAGGAAACAATCCATACCAGCGAGGCACCCAAATCTCCAACACGCTTCGACCGTGTCCGCGAAGGCTTCATGAGACAGAACCGTAGATTATTGCGGAGTAACCGTTTGATCGTTGTGGTGTATCTGATCCTAATCTTCGCACTGGCAGGAGCTGGTTTTATGCTGATAGGGAAAGACATGCTCCCGCAACTGAATTCCGGACAAATGGTAATCCGTCTCAAAACGCCCGACGGAACCCGCCTGGAAAGAACGGAAGAAAAAGTCAACGAACTGATTACACTCGTGGACGAGGTTGCGGAGGGTCATCTGGCGGTTTCGTCGGCCTATGTGGGCGTTGTCCCTACCAACTATGCCACCACCAACCTGTATGTGAGTACGAGCGGATCGAATGACGCGGTCATTAAAGTGGGGCTGGACCGTGATTACCATACCAATATGCAAGATCTTAAAGAAAGAATCCGCGACGCGGTCAAAGAGCAAATGCCGGAAGCCACTTTGTCCTTCGAACCAGCCGACCTGACGGAGAAATTAATGAGCGGAGGTGCATTTACACCGATCGAAGTGCAGGTGGCAGGCCGGGATATGAAACAGATCGAAACCTATGCCAACAAATTGGTAAATGGTTTGTCCGCCATAGATCACCTCCGCGATGTACGCATTGTTCAGCCGCTGAAATTTCCGGTGATCAACATCAAACTGGATCGTCAGAAACTTGCCGTCATGGGACTCAATTTACAGCAGGCCGCACGTTCGATCACCGCATCGACTTCTTCCAGCCGCTTTACGGAGAAAAATCAGTGGCTTGATCAGAAGGCTGCCTACACCTATCAGGTACAGGTGCAGATACCTGAGTTTGCTATGCGGAATCTTTCGCAGTTACAGGAAATCCCCCTGGTAGCAGGGCAGGTCAGACCGGTGTTGGCCGACGTAGCAACTTTTTCAATTGACACGCTTCCCGGGGAATATGCCCGTCTCGGCCCTCGGCGTTTTGTAACGGTTTCGGCCAATCTTCATCATACGGACTTGGGTACGGCAACAAGTGCTGTGGAAAAGGTGATCGCCGGGCTTGGTGAAACCCCCAAGGGACTGATCACCCAGGTGAAAGGAATGTCTTCGTTACTTACTGAAACCCTGGATAGCCTGCAGCTCGGGCTTGGCATTGCGATCATCGTCATTTTTCTTTTGCTCGCCGCCAATTACCAGTCCATGAAATTGTCGCTGGTCATTCTTTCGACCGTGCCCGCGGTGATCGTAGGTTCGATCACTCTTTTGCTTTTGACGGGAAGTACCCTCAACCTGCAATCTTACATGGGCATCATCATGTCCACCGGAATCTCGGTTGCCAATGCGATCCTGATCGTCACCAATGCCGAACGGCTCCGCTGGGAATACCGTGACGTTGGCCGCGCCGCCTTGGATAGCGCCGGGCTTCGCCTGCGCCCCGTACTGATGACCAGCTTTGCCATGATTGCCGGTATGGTCCCAATGGCCTTGGGGACCGGAGAAGCCGGTGAGCAGGTGGCCCCTCTGGGCCGTGCTGTCATCGGTGGATTAATTGCGTCCACACTGGCTGCACTTTACATCGTCCCTCAGGTTTACGTATGGCTGCAAGGCAAAACTGCTTTTGAAGACCCTTCACTTTTACCTGATCCGGCTCAAGTACCTCACATCAGCGTTCATTCCAATGGAACCTCTTATCCCGATCAATCGTCAAACTATGAAAAACATACTATTTAGTGGCTTGTCAGTGGCTCTAAGTTTAGCCTTTTTTTCCTCCTGTTCCTCATCGGAATCGGCTGAAAACGCTTCAAAAAATAAGAAAAAGAAATTTACACCCACCTATCAGTTTGGCACGGTTTCAAGCCAGAAGGTAGGGCAGGAAATCCAGTTACCAGGGGAATTCCAGCCGTTTCAGGAAGTGAGTATCTACCCGAAAGCGGATGGTTTTGTTGAGAAAGTACTGGTAGACCGGGGATCCAACGTTCGGAAAGGCCAGGTGCTGATGGTACTGGAGGCCCCCGAAACAGAAGAGCAACTCGTTGCCGCAAGGTCCAATTACCTCAAAGCACAGGCTATGCTGGTGGGGAGTAAGGAACATTACCGTAGGCTGGTATCCGGCAGCAAAATTTCCGGGTCAGTATCGGCACTAGATCTGGAAAGTGCAAAAGCACGTATGATGGCCGACAGCGCCGCTGCCATGGGCGAACAGGCGAATTTTGGCGCCCTGACCAAAATTAAGTCCTATCTCGTGGTTCGTGCACCATTCGACGGCGTAATCACAGAACGGAACGTGCATCCCGGTGCACTGGTAGGGTCGGGTGTGAGACTGTCGGGCCCCATGCTCATGCTTCAGCAGCAAAACCGCCTCAGACTCGTCGTTGACATTCCGGAAACGTACAGCCTGGGTGTTAAAAATGGCAAAGAGGTGACGTTTGAAGTCAATGCCATGCCAGGCAAAAAATTCCATGGAAAAATCAGCCGCCGTTCAGGCAATATGAGCGAAAAATTCCGTTCCGAAACGGTTGAAATTGACGTGGACAACGCCGGAAAAATACTTAAACCTGGCATGTTCGCTGAAATAAGCATGGCTTCCGATGGTACGGCAGGTGCTTTGGCAGTTCCAGGTTCGGCCATTCTCACATCAACAGAAAGACAATATGTGGTACGGGTACAAAATGGTGTTGCGGAATACGTAGAAGTTAAAACAGGGCAGCAGTCCGATACGCTGACGGAGGTTTTTGGTAATCTGCATGTGGGTGACAAGATCGTTACCAACCCAAGAAATGACCTTAAAAACGGGGCTAAACTTGCGGTAAAATAACATAATTCAAGTATTTTGTTAAGCCAAAGGGCAATCTATTCTCCGATTTGGGAAGTAATAGTTTGCCCTTTTTGCTATTCTGCGAATGATACCCCTTGCTTGAAAAACGCCAGCATACCTATTCACTTTCTCAATTATTATATTCATAATCAGCACAATAGAATAACTCTCTGCGTTATTTTATAAATATATCAAAAAAATAACGCAGTTTGCTGGGACTTTTTCCGGCTTAGCGGTCTTTCTATTAAATCCCGGTAGATTGAGTAACCAAATCGTACATTTATAGTATAACCAGTACCGTTAGAAGATATCGCCCCCGATGATCAGGATAGAAGGTAGTCAAAAGGCTGAAGACCATCTGCTTCTTCAAAGCATGAAGAATGGTAGCAGTATTGCCTTTGACGCTATCTATGAAAAATACTGGGAGAAGCTGTACAACGCTGCCTATAAACGACTGAATGACGAAGATTACGCGAAGGACATTACGCAGGATATATTTTTACAGCTATGGCAGCGCAGGGAGGAGCTTCAGATTGAGCATTTGCAGACATACCTGTATACGGCGGTAAGGAATAATGTATTCAAGTATCTTGAAAAGGAACAGCGGTATACGCCCGTAACTACCTTGCTCGAACAGCTTAGTGCCGCATCGGACAAGACGGATGCCTCGCTGCTTGGAAAGGAATTTATGGCCAGTTTCGAAGCCCTGATCAGGACGCTCACGCCTTCACAGCAGGAAATTTTCAGGATGAGATATCATGAGGATTTGGGTACATTCGAAATCGCTAAAAAACTGAATATAACACGCAAAACGGTTCAGAATCAGCTCCATAGAAGTATTGCGCAGCTCAGGCATTCCTTTGGGTTATTTGTGTATCTGATAACAAGTATTTTTTAAAAGTTCTTGTGGGATTTTTTAGTCTTTACCGGTCTTATCATATATAAGACAAAAAACGCCTTGTGCTTAATCCGATGAACAAAGAAGATTTTTTTATCATCCTGAACAAATACAATCAGGGAACAGCGTCCAAAGAGGAAGAAAGTTTTCTTTTCGCGTATTACAAGCTTTTTGACCTGAACGAGGATATACTGGATAAGCTTGACAAGGATTCAAAACAGTATCTCAAAGAAAGTATCAAGCAGGAAATTGACAGGAAGGTGCAGTTTTCTGCCCATACCCGCTCCTTGGAAACGGAGCCCGGCTCCGGGAATTATTATCTAAAATGGCTTACCGCCGCCATGCTGATCATGGTCAGTTCGCTTGGGTATTTCTTTTACAACCGTTCTGCTGACAAACAGATGGCCACCCCGCCGGTTGTTCAAAAAAAGCAGGAGAAAATCGTGCCCGGTACAAACCAGGCATTACTTACCCTGGCGGATGGTAAGGTGATTGTGCTTGGCAGCCAGGCCAACGGGGTGCTGAGCGAGCAGTCGGGGGTTTCGGTTCGGAAATTAAAGGACGGGCAGCTGGTTTATGAAATGAAGGAAACTTTGATTGAGAATCCGGTTCTGAACACGGTCAGTACGCCCAAAGGTGGCCAGTATCAGCTGCTGCTGGCCGACGGATCAAAAGTCTGGCTCAATGCGGCCTCGTCTATCCGGTTTCCTTCCGCGTTCGGATCAGCTGAACGCCTGGTGGAAATAACCGGGGAAGTCTATTTTGAAGTTGCACCCGACAAATCGAAACCTTTTAAGGTTAAGTCTGAAAATCAACTGATTGAGGTACTTGGCACTCGGTTTAATGTAAACACCTATCCGGATGAAACGTCCTCGAAAACCACGTTAATTGAAGGAAAGGTAAGTATTTCAAAACTGACCGCGCAGGGCCAGGCAGATGTGCGCGGTAGCCGGATCATGCAACCGGGGCAGCAGGCAAGCGTCCATAAAAGCAAGCCTGATATTCACCTGGAATCTGTTGATACAGAGCAAGCCATCGCCTGGAAAAACGGGTACTTCAAATTTGACAAAGCTGACATACAGACCGTTATGCGCCAGATATGCCGGTGGTACGACGTAGAGGCCGAGTATCGGGGAAAATTGAGTACAGATCTGTTTGCAGGGGAAATTAACCGGGATGAGGACGTCAACAAGGTGCTCAGGATACTCCAGCTGAGCAATGTAGATGTACAGATCAAAGGACGGAAAATTATTATATCCAATTAACTATCGCATTGAATAACCTTACACCAATACATTCTGAATATGTGGCCAAACATCTATCGACGCGTTCGTAATTCAAAAAGACCTGCACCTCCGGGTCATTTAAAGGCAGTAAAACTGACATTTATTTTTTGTCTTGCCTGTTTCTTCAATCTGAGTGCAAAAGGGTTTTCGCAGAGTATTACGCTGAAAGCCGAAAATATGCCGCTGGAAAAAGTACTTATTTCCATTGGCAAGCAAAGCGGGCATTTTTTCTTTTACAAATACAATGAAATAAAAGACGCGCATCCGGTGACGCTCCAGCTTAAAAAGGCCACTCTGCAGGATGCTTTAAAAGAAAGTTTCCGCGGCCAGCCGTTTGGGTTTACGATTGACAATAAAACCATCATTGTCAACAAAATACAACCGGTGCAGGCACCCGCACCCAAACCTGTGCGCAAGGAAACAACCGGAAGTGTGGTCGACCAGAACGGAAACCCACTGCCTGGCGCTGCCATCCGGGTGAAAGGTTCGGATCAGGCGATGATATCCGATGATGCAGGGATGTTTTCATTTGCAGATCTCAATGAAGGCGCCGTGCTGATGATCAGTTACACGGGATTTGTAGCGCAGGAAGTCCGCGTGTCGTCGGGTGCACCCCTTCGCATCGTGATGGCTGAAGATAGCCAGAGCCTGAATGCCGTGGTGGTGATCGGGTACGGCACGCAGGAAAGGAAAGACGTTACGGGGGCCATCAGTTCCATGAATGCCGAAAAAATAAAGGACCAGGCGGTATTCACCGTGGACAATGCCATGGCGGGCCAGATGGCGGGCGTTCAGGTGAGCCAGGCAACAGGTGCGCCAGGCGGAGGTTCTTCGGTTCGTATCCGTGGAGCGGGCTCACTGAGCGCGGGCAACGATCCCCTGTATGTGGTCGACGGGTTTCCGGTAACCAACGATTTCAACCAAACCAATAATCCACTCAATACGATTAACCCGGCCGATATTGCTGATATACAGGTATTAAAGGACGCTTCAGCAACGGCCATTTATGGTTCTAGGGGATCCAACGGTGTGGTGATCATTACCACTAAATCCGGGAAAAGCGGGACCTCCAAAATTGACCTGACGATAAACACCGGGATCCAGAAAGTGGAGCGGTACCTGGATGTGCTCAATGCGGCAGAATATGCCAGCTATCTCAACGAAGCCCGCAACAACGCGTGGGTCAACTCCGGGCCAGGCAGGAGTGCATCGGATCCTAACTCGGCGAGAACGAATAATGTGATGTACCTGCTGCCAGACATGATCAAAGATCCGGCCTCGCTGGGTAAGGGAACGGACTGGCAAAAGGAAATCTACCGGTCGGCTTCCATGCGGAATTACCAACTGAATTTTTCGGGTGGCAACGATAAAACAAAATATTTCCTGTCGGGGGGGTATCTTAGCCAGGAGGGTGTCATCATCAACTCGGATCTCAAAAGGTATTCTTTTCGTATCAATGTGGAGTCGGACGTGCATAAAAGGGTGAAAGTGGGCGCAAACCTGACTCCGTCCTATACCTTCAATAACCTGGTCAATGCCGAGGGCAACTGGCAGGCGGGAGGTATCGTGCAGTCGGCCATTACAGCAGCCCCTTTCCTCACACCTTACGACAGTGAAGGTAATTATACCAAAATCACCGGACTGGGAATAGGCACGAGCGAAGTAGACAATCCGGTGAAGCTGGCAAAAGAGTCGTACTACAAACAGGGTACCTTGCGCCTGCTCGGAACGGCCTTCGCCGAAATCAGTATTCTGGACGGCCTGACTTTCAAAACGCTGGTAGGTACCGATTTCAGAAACTTCCGTGAGAATATTTTCAGCCCTTCTATTGTGAACCCGAACAGCGTCAATGCTACGAAGGTCCCAACCGCAACAGCCGTTACTTCTGAAACCAAAAACTGGCTGGCGGAGTACACGCTGAGTTACCAGAAGAAATTCCAGAAACACGCTATCAACGCGCTGGTGGGTTATACGGCGCAAAAAGAGTACATCGATTACAGCAGCACCGCCGGTACCAATTTTGCCAATGACCAGATCAAAACCATGAATGCCGCCGGGCTGATCACCAGCGCCATCACAACCCAGGAAGAATGGGCACTGATATCTTACCTTGCCAGGCTTAACTATTCTTATGCCGACAAATATCTTTTCACAGCCACTTTCAGGAGAGATGGTTCCTCCCGTTTCGGTGCAGACAACAAATGGGGCTTTTTTCCGTCTGTCTCTTTGGGATGGAGGTTATCGGAAGAGAATTTCCTTAAAAACGTCAGCTGGCTGAGCGAACTGCGCCTGCGCACAAGCTATGGTCTGACGGGAAATAATTTCATCAGCAACTACGGGCATATCGGCCTTACTGGTATTGAGAATTACATTTTTGGCGGTAGTGGCGGCTCAATCATCAACGGGACCAGGCTGACAAACATTCCCAACAGCATGCTCGGGTGGGAGAAGAACAACCAGCTGGATGTCGGCTTGGAAGTAGGTTTGCTTAAAAACCGTATCTCCATGTCTTTGGATTACTATATCAAAAATACCTCGGACCTGCTGCTCAACGTACCTGTCCCAACTTTGACAGGCTATGCCACAGCGCTTCAGAATATTGGTAAGATTCGTAACAAAGGGCTCGAATTTACTTTTCTGAGCCGCAACCTGGTGAACCAGCTCAAATGGACGACGGATTTTAACATTTCCACCAATAAAGTTAAGGTATTGGCTTTGGGACCTGACGGTTCGCCGATTATTTCCCGGCAGGCCACTTCGGCCAATGCTCCCACGCACATCACCGAGGTAGGTTCAGAGCCGGGTAGTTTTTATGGCTATAAGGTTGTTGGGGTGTACCAAAATGCTGATGAGGTAGCCAATTCGCCGAGTATTGCCGGAGAGTCCAAACCGGGCCATCTGAAATTTGCGGATGTTGACGGCGATGGAAAAATTACCAGCACCGACCGTACCAAACTGGGTAGCCCGTTCCCTGATTTTACATACGGGATGACCAATACCTTTGCATACAAAAGCCTCGATTTTTCTTTTTCATTGCAGGGTGTGCAGGGATTTGAGGTACTGAACATGGCCAGAAGATATTATGGCAACTATGCAGGCTCTTACAATGTACTCAGAAGTGCATCGCAGGGATGGCGTTCGGAACAGGAACCAGGCAACGGCACCTCTCCCATGGTGGACAGAAACTTCGGTGCACTGCCAGGTAGCAACCTGGTCAACAACGTTACGTCTGCATTCATAGAAGACGGCTCCTACCTGCGCGTCCGTAACATTACCCTGGGGTATAAAATTCCGGTTGCACGGATCACGAAATCGAAAATCACCAACGCGCGGATCAGTTTCAGCGTGCAGAATGCATTTACCTTCACCAAATACGAGGGTTATAACCCCGAGGTGAGCGTACAGGGTGGCAGTACGCTGGTTCCTGGTGTGGACGCGGGAGGTTATCCGCTCGCACGCACATTTATGCTTGGATTAAACTTGGGCCTCTAATCAAAAGTGATCATGAAAAATTTTAAAAAGATATGGATTTCAGGGGCCTTTCTACTGGCTTCCCTCACCGGTTGTGACCAGGGCTTTCTGGATCTGGCTCCCATTTCCCAGCTGAACGGCAACAATTTTTACAAGTCAGGGGAAGATATGAAAAATGCCCTTACTGCCACTTACGGCGCATTGCAGTATGGCGGGCTATACTATTCGTCCATGCACATCATCGGCGACCTCCGCTCCGATGATACCTGGATACCCAATCCGAATGCCGGTGCCAACCTGCAGGAAGTAGACGAGTTTAAAAACAACGCGTTCAATACCATCAGCAGCAACACCTGGAGTGCACATTACCAGGGCATACAGTCGGCCAACATCGTCATTGAAAAAATCGCCGCCGTCAGCATGGACGAAACCCTGAAGGCAAGATATACCGCAGAAGCCAAGTTTCTCAGGGCACTGATGTACTTCAATCTGGTACGGATATTCGGGGATGTACCGCTGGTTTTACAGATCATCAACAACCCGTCTGAAGGTTACGCTTACAAGCGCGAAGCTACCGAACTGGTATACCAGACGATTATTCAGGACCTCAAAGATGCTGAACAATCGTTACCGAATAAATACACAGGAACGGACATCGGAAGGGCTACCAAAGGAGCTGCCATGGCCCTGCTGGGGAAAGTGTACCTGACACAAAAGGACTGGCAGGCGGCATCGGCAAAGTTGAAGGAGGTAATCGATATGAATGAATACCAGCTTCTGCCAACCTATGCGGGCGTGTTTGGTATTGCCAATGAGAACAACGCGGAGTCGATTTTTGAAGTGCAGTTCAAGAAGGGCTCGTCAGGCGAGGGCAGCCCATATACCAACCAGTTCGCACCCATCGGATCCGGTACGGTGGTGTCTGGCCTCGGCAATCCGCTGGGACAGAATATCCCCACAGATGCAATCAGCAAGGCTTATGAGGCGGCTGATGTCCGCAAAGCCGTTTCGATGCGGACGAGTTATGTACTCAATGGTACCACGGTTGCTCATAACTATGTTGCCAAATATCTGGGCACCCCCGCCGCCAACCTCGACAGCGACAACAACTGGATTGTGCTCAGGTATGCCGATGTACTCCTTATGTATGCCGAGGCGCTCAACGAAATTGGTTATGCTGCCGATGGGCCCGCATTTACTTACCTGAACCGGATCAGAAACAGGGCGGGGCTGGTCAGTTTGACAAGTAATGATACCAACCCGTTGCTGGCAGTCCCAACACAGGCCGCATTCAGGCTCGCCGTGGAGCAGGAAAGACGGGTGGAGCTGGCCTTTGAAGGGCACCGCTGGTTCGACCTCGTACGTACAGGTAGGGCAGTTACTGTTTTGTCCGCACAGGGCATGCAGGCGCATCATGTGCTGTTTCCGATACCAGATAGCCAGATCGAGATCAACCCGTCGGTAATGACCCAGAACCCTGGTTATAACTAATGCCACACAGGTGTTTGTTTAGAAAAAATCAGACAAACACAAACGTTAACAAATATACCGGATGGTTGGATGGCTAGGCGCTGGAAAACCATCCGGTATTTTTCCCTGATTGAAATGAGAAAGTTAAGTATCTGCATTTTTGTCGTCGTGCTTTTCACAGCAGGCGGGGCGAACGCCCAGCATCCTCTCACACTGAACAAGCCCGATCATGGTTACAGGGGAATCTGGTACAGTAATCAGCCATCCAACGATGAGTATGTATACAAATACAGCGGGGGTTTGGGAACATATCCTGCCAACCATTACCCGTTTTCCGTTTATGTCAAAAAGGTGAACAAAACTTTTTTCTGTTACGGGGGTTCCGACGAGGCTGGAAAAACGCTCCTGCACATGGCATCCTATTTCGATCATAAAACCGGGAAAGTACCCCGGCCAACCATCGTACTGGACAAGAAGACAGATAATGCCCACGACAACCCGGTGATGAATGTCGACGCGGAAGGGTACATCTGGATTTTCTCTACCGCACACGGTACAAATACCCCCTCATACATACACAAAAGTCTGAAACCTTATGATGTCAGCGCATTTGAACAGATCATGGCGACGCGTAAGACGGGAGACAAAACCATACCGCTTGATAACTTTTCGTATCTCCAAAGCTGGTATCAGCCCGGAAAAGGTTTCCTGAACCTCTTTACCCATTACGATAGGAATGTGATCCCCGGTCAGCCTAAAAAGCCGAGAAGAACCATCAGTTTTTTTACGAGTAAAGACGGCGCCAGTTATTCCGAATGGCAGGATCTGGCACTAATAGAAGAAGGGCACTATCAGACCAGTGGCAGTTATCGGGACGAAAAGATCGGCAGCGCATTTAATTTCCACCCCATCAAACAGGGAGAAAACGGGCTGAACTACCGTACCAATTTGTATTACCTGGAAACCGCGGATTTCGGAAAAACCTGGCAGTCGGTGAAAGGTGATACCATCCGGATACCACTGGCTCAGGTAACCAACAACGCCCTGGTTCAGGAGTATCAGTCGCAGGGATTGAATGTCTATATCAATGACCTCGCTTATGATGATGCCGGTCGGCCGGTGATACTTTTTGTTACCAGCAAAGGATACCAGGCCGGGCCAGGAGAAGGTCCCCGGCAATGGCTTACTGCCCGATTCGACGGAAAAACGTGGGTGATCCGGCCGGTAACCACATCGGACAACAACTATGATATGGGCTCACTTTATATCGACAGCCGGGGGGTATGGCGAATTGTGTGCCCGACCTTACCAGGACCTCAACAGTTCAATACGGGAGGTGAAATGGCACTGCTGACAAGCAAGGACCAGGGTAAAACGTGGCGGCTGGAACAGCTGACCTTTCAGAGTGTTTACAACCACTCCTATGCCCGCAAGCCGGTTCATGTACACGATGACTTTTTCGCATTCTGGGCGGACGGACACGGAAGAGAAAAGTCGGCATCGCGGCTTTATTTTTGCGACAAGAAGGGCCATGTGTTCATGCTTCCGCCGGTGATGAAAGCTGATTTTGAAAGGCCCTTGCCAGTAAAGAAACAACCCGCCGGTAACAAGGGACGCTAAGCTCAGAGCCGCTCCACATCATTCAGTAACTCAAACAGTCGGCTCTTTTTCGTCTTGGATATCGAAATCTGTTCGCCATCTTCCATGACGATAAAGCCGCCGTCGTGCCGCACGAATTTGCGGATAAACTGCGGATTGATCAGATGAGAATGGTGTATCCTGATAAAGCCATTCTCCTGGAGTACCTTTTCTACGTCCTTCAAAGTGCGACAGATCAGATACCTGCTTTTGTCGCTGCAATACAATCTGGTGTAGTTGCTTTCACTCTCGCAACGGATGATGGTACTGATTTCAAGGAACTCCAGACCGTCATTGGTAGGAAGCGCAATTTTGGATTTTGGCTTTTCCTTATTCGCCATGAGCTCCCACATCATACTGAGCTGGTTTTGCCCCATGACCTTATATTTTTTTTCTTGCCAACGTGTGAGGGTATCCTTCAGATCATCTTCGTCCACCGGTTTGAGCAAATAACTGATTGCACTGAAATTGAAAGCCTTTATGGCGTACTGATCGTAGGCAGTGACAAAAACAACATCAAAACGCAGCTGGTCCAGCGCACCCAGTAATTGAAATCCGTTCATTTCAGGCATTTCAATATCGAGGAAAACAAGATCCACAGGGTGCGTTTTCAGATACTCCAGTGCCGCGCCAGACTCATTGAATATCGCGGCAACTTTCACATCTGGCGTTGCTATCTCCAAAAGAAGTCTCAGACTTTCGGTGCAATGCACTTCGTCATCGATCAATACGGCTGAATAAGTCATGATTTGGTTTTATAAGTGAACGTTACCAGCGTACCCCGCGGTCCTGTCGATTCATAAAGATCCTCAATATTTACATCAATAAAAGGGTGAAAATTGAGATTAAAAAGCGCGATCCTCTCGCTGGCTATTTTCATCCCGAGGCTCTGTTTATCATCCACCATGGTCCGCTGCGCCGATGCCTTCCTGCCAATTCCGTTATCCTCAATAATAAATGTATAACCATCCTCATCAGCGGATATACTGATCATCAGTTTTTTCAAGGGTTTTTTGCTGGGTATCAGGCCATGTTTTACAGCATTTTCGACATACGGCTGGAGCAACATCGGCGGAATCAGGATGTCTGTGGTATCAATTTCATCAGGAATATTAAGGACAAAATCAAGTCCCTGGTCAAAGCGCAGGCTTTCCAGCTGAACATACAGCCTGTTGACCTCTATTTCTTCCGCAAGGCTCACCACGTGCTCGCGGGAATTCTGAAGGATGTAACGGAGTAATTTTGAAAAGCGGGTCAGATAGGTAGCCGCGGTATCATAGTCTTTCCTGAGTATCTGATAACGGATAGAATTGAGGCTGTTAAATATAAAGTGCGGGTTCATCTGGCTTCTCAGGGCACTCATTTCCATTTCGGAGAGCTGCCTTTCAAATGAAGTCTGAAGTTGTACCTGTTTCTGCTCCTCGATCAGCCTGGTTTGTTCAATCAGTGTCTGCGTCCTTTCGGCTACCATCCTTTCAAGCCTTTCTGTTTCTGAGGCAGCCATTTTTTTATTCAGTTCCAGCTGCTCAATGTAGGCCTGAGCCGTCTTCTCTTTGTCTATTTGTGCTACGCGCATTTTGTACCCCAAAGCAAGGGCAAAACAAAGGCTCTCCAGTAAAATGCCGGTTTTAAAGACCATCACCGAACTAATATCCAACTGACCAAAAAAAAGGTGTCTGCTTTTGGGGTCTACGATCACGGCGAGCATACCGCCAATAAAAAACAATGAACTACCGGTAACAAAAAACCATTTGATACGATTCCGGACCGACACCGCGATCCATACCAGCAGTATAAGGCCAATGGGTAAAATGGCGATTCTCGATAAAACGAAAGCATATCGCTGCAGCTGATATTCGAAATGGTAAAAGTTGTAGATCAGAAGGCCTGTGCCGGCAATGAGCAACAGCCTGATAAAAATTTTGATCAAGCGGTGCAAAAGGCCATAACGCTGGTCAATATCAAGAAGGGATTTTCCAAAGGCGATGTATGCTGCAAAGAAAAGGTACTGCACCGGTTCTCCCAGCTTGTAGGTCAAGGGGAAATCCAGGTAAGCAATTCTCGCCAGAAACGAGTAAGGAAGGGTTTTGACGACGATGGAGTATACTCCCGCACCCAGCAGATAAAGCCCGTACAGAAGAAAAGCGGGTTCACGTAACCGAATAAAGATCAAAAGAAAGAATATCATGGCGAAGGTTACCGCCCCCAGAAAAAACCCATTGAATTCGATTCGCCCGATAAAACTCCGGTAGGCTTCAACCGAAGTTTTGAGGCTTACCAGCCGGTTTTGAAGGTATACTCCCGAAAGCGAAAACGGTCTGCCCTTGTAACTCCACAGGCGAACGTATAGGTCTACGGTTTCACCCGGCTGGCAGAAAATGGGTACCAGGCCGGGCTGCTCCTGGAATAACCATCTGCGTACATCGGTATAGGGACCGGTGACGTAGCTGACGGTGGTGTCTTTCTTCCGGGCAAAGACAATGATACTGTCCGCAGCCCGAAAGTCGAGATCAAAAAACTCATCTGTTTTCAGATCATTGTGAACCGTCATTTTCAGCCAGCCCTGACTTTGCCCCTGCTCGTTCATCTGGCTGTCCAGACCTCGCCATTCATTCTTTTTCTCAATTTCGCCAAAGTGCCTGACAGCACTGTTCGCTATCACAGCCAGCTGCGTATCCGACAGCAGGACCCGATCATTCAAACGGCTGAGAAAGATCGTGTCCTGTGCCAGAAGTAAGGAATGTCCGACGCACAGAAAAATAAGGAGTATCAGTCGAAGTGCTGTCATTTTGTTTACACGGATTCCTTGCGAAGTTAACACCTTATCCCATTCCGCCACAGTCATAGTTAGCGGTTTACGCCTTCGGGTTAGCCATTTGTCCAGAATGGCATTAAAGGCGATCACCCCAAGCCAATACCTGCCTACTGCTGGTTACTCAGCCAGATGGTACACCTGCTCAGTATGCATTTCAATTCAGAACAAATGGAAGAATATTTGGCATCCATTCAATTACTTACGTTATGAAAAGAGTTCATATTCTGCTTGCGTTATGTTTAACCGGTAGCTCCGTGGCCGCGCAGATCATTGATCCCAAGAAAACGGCTGAACGGAAAGCTACCGACCGGGCCAACAGCCGTGTTGACCAAACCATAGACAAAGGTTTTGATAAAGTTGAAGAGGGAATTGGCAGTCTGTTTAAAAAGAAACCAAAAAAAGAAGAAAAGACAGAAAGGGCAGCTGATCAAACCAGCGGAAAGGCAGAACCCAGCGAAGGATTGGACAGCGAAAAGAAACCTTCCAAGGATACTGGTACTACGTCTGCTTCTTTCACCTCCTATTCCAAATTTGACTTCGTGCCGGGAGAAAAGGTTATCGCATTGGAGGATTTTGGTCAGGATGCCATTGGGGATTTTCCCGCCAAATGGAACACCGACGGCGCCGGAGAAGTGGTCAAGATAAGTGGCAAAGAAGGTCAATGGTTGAAAATTACCGGAGAAGGCTCTTTTTATCCAGAGTTCTTAGGAGTTATGGACGAAAATTGTACCGTTGAGTTTGAGATGGGAACCAGTGAAGCTCATCAGGTTTTGGCCCGCATGTTTTTTGTGGACAGCAAAACCTACCCTAATATTCTCCGCTATGGCTCATCTAATTTGGTAGAGCTTTATTTTGATCCGGCAGGGGCAACCGAGGTGGTTTGTCGTGATCAGGCTTGGGAAACAAAAGTGGCGAATAAGAAAGAAAACTCGGCTTGGATAACCCCTGAAAACCCTTTTGTGAAAATTTCAGTCTGGAGGCAAAAAACCAGGCTAAGGGTCTATATGAACGAGACCAAAGTCTGGGATGTGCCGCGTGCATTTGAACCTAATATACCTTACCGGGTTCTGTTTTCAACCGATACCAGGTTTTTAGATGATCGAGAACTCTTCATTACCAATATGCGCGTAGCCAAGGGCCTGCCTGATACCCGAAGCAAACTACTCACCGAAGGAAAATTCGTCACCAACGGAATTTTGTTTGATGTCAACTCGGATCGGATCAAAGCCGAATCTTACGGTGTCCTGAAGGAAATGGCCCAGGTCCTGAAAGAAAACCCCGCAGTAAGAGTGCGTATATCAGGCCATACCGATAGCGATGGTGACCCAAAAGCAAACCTGGTACTCTCCCAGCAAAGAGCCCTGGCTGTGAAAGAAACGCTGTCAAAAGATTTTGGCATCGATGCAGCCCGCATGGAAACCAATGGCTTTGGTGAAGAGAAGCCCCTTGATAACAATGCCACAGCGGCCGGAAAAGCAAACAACAGACGGGTAGAATTTACCAAACTATAACAGTACCTACAAACCCCTAAACTTTACAACAATGAGACGATTCATAGTCGTACTGGCCTTCGCTTCCTTTTGCCAGTTTTCGTGCGGAGGCAGTACTTCCGATAACGCCCAGAAAACTTCACTGACAGAGTTGCCTGCTGACCCCAAAGCCAAAGGAGGCAATACCTGCCTGCTGGGCTATGCCAATAAGCTCGACCAGCTCCTAACCTTGCAAATGGCTGCGGATTTTGCCGGGTTACCCGCCGGTTCGGCAGAAATAAAATATTTTAACTCCATGAAGAACACGGATAATCATGATGTGAAGTACTCGTGGAAAAGTGACCGGAAAAGGAATATGAAGGATGTGGGAGTAGATATGGTCGTACCGGTCGACAACATGGTCCAGCTCAATGGGATCAAGGAGAGGTCTTTTGAGTCATTCAAAATGACGCATCGTGCGCCAACGGACAACGAGCTGAAACAGGCAGATCAGGCAATGGACGAGGCTCTGGATAAAAAATCGGGCAACAAAAAAGTGAATGAGCAAGTAGAAAAACTGGACGAAATGAAAGTGGATAAAAACACCCAGAAGTCGGTGGTAAAAGGTATGGGCGGGGTGTTCGCAAAAGTTGCCCGGGCTTACCGGGAGGTTCAGGGGATTGGTGACGCAGCCAGCTGGAATGCCGTTGAAAGGAGGCTGTACGTAGTTGACAACGGCGTGGAAATATCAGTATCAGTTGACCTGAGCGACGATGACGCTGTAAACGAGCAGAAAGCGGTGGTGCTGATGAAACAATTGCTTGCGAAATGTAAGTAACAGGCAAACAGCTCCGTGTGCTACACCTGTTGTACCACACGGGGCTGCATAACCGGTGTTCGCCTGGGCGTACTTTTAACCGTTGCGGGATTTTTTGCGGGCCGTACCGGCTGCTTTTTGATATTCTTTTTATTTTTCCTCTGATACCAGATCAGAAAACCACTTACGGGAAGCGTGGCTGAAAACAAGCTTGCCAGGAACATGATTATTTTACCTGTCAGTCCAAATGCCTGTCCGGTATGCAAGGCCCGGTTGGCATGTTTCACCTTGTCCGCAGCAGTGTAATCCCTGAAGTACTCCGCGTTCAGAAGTTTGCCGGAAAACTGGTCGAATTCAAAAACATTCTGATTTCTTACAATCTGGTAAGGATACCGGAGATTGACCCTGATGGGATCTTTCAGATTTTTGGGAAAATTGATATGCGCCTCATTCCAGCCTTTATGAAGAGAGGCAACAGATGCAAAAGCTTCGGCTGGACTGTAATTTGAAACTATCGTACTGGTCGGTATCGTGGAAATCCCCTTTTTTGGCTCCGCCCTTTTCCCTTCCCCCAGTACCGCATAAACCAGTTTCTGTGATGGCTTTACAGCCCACCAGATACCGGTAAGCGTAACCAGGAAAAGCGGTATCAGGAAGTAGAAACCCAGAACATTGTGAAAATCATAGTTTATCCGTTGCCATTTGGCATCAAATTTTATCTTAAATGCGTTTTTGACCTGATTTTTTTTAAGCGGAAACCAGAGCACCAAGCCTGATAAAAGCATCGTCAGAAAAATAACGATGTTGAATTTGATGAGCCATTTACCTGCTTCTCCCAAGAGAAGCGTTTTGTGTATTTTCTCAACGGTATGCAGAAAATCACTTTCCATGTTCCAGGGGCCCAGTATTTGGCCGGTATAGGGGTTGAGGGACACGACGGTCTTTGCATACTCTTTTTCCTCGTCATGCTCTTCTCCCTCCTTTTTTTTCTTACCTGATTTTTTTGGGGAAATCTTATCGTGATCAACAAGCTTGGCGATCATGGCCCTGTCCGGCTGGGAGAAAAGTCTCAGCTGGTCAACCTGTTTTCCGGGAAATTGGGTGTGCAGGATCGAAACTGCCTCGGCAGCTGATATTGCCGGACCTGATTGCGGCTCTACGAAACGATATTCCTTCTGGGTAATATTTCTGATTTCTTCTTCAAAAACAAAAATGCAGCCGGTAAGACTAACAATGATGACGACAATGCCGGAAGCAAGCCCGAGCCAGAGATGAAGTACACCTGTTACACGTTTGAACGAAGATTGCGCCATTTCAGAAACTATAAGAAAGGTTGATGTAAACTTGTCGGCCCGGGATATCCTGTACTTTTTCGCTCGTCTGGGCCGAGGTATATTCTGTTGTTTTTTTATTGTTGGTATTGAAAATATCCATCATACGGACGCTCAGTACCATTTTTTTCTTTGCAAAATACTGAGAAATACTGGCATCCCAGTAAGCTAGGGTTTGTTCTTTTTTCTGGCTGGAAACTTTCGGACCGATACCGTTCCAGGCCACCTGAAAAAAGGTATTTTTTCCAATCGTAATATCCGAGATCATTTTGGCACACCAGTTAAACTGATCTTTGATCGCGTCACCGCCACCTTCACTTTCATTTTTCAACTTCGAACCAAAACGGGAATAGCTCCCATTGATATTCCAGAAAGGCAAAGGCTGTACCGCCCCGATCAGCTCAACACCCTGTATATAAGCGGAATTGAAGTTATCTGGCTTTTCAAGTACCACTCCCTCCGATACATCGTACAGAACCTTTTGGATGAGCCCGTTGATCTGGCGGCGGAAAAGATTTACTCCCAGGTTCCATTTTGAGGCTGTTTTCATATAACCCAGCTCAAAACCCCAAGCTTTTTCCGGCCGCAGCAACGGGTTTCCGGTTTTGATTTTGGCCACGTCGGAGCTGTCAACAAATGGACTCAGGTCTTTAAAACTAGCCCGTCTTATTTTTCTGTCGAATGCAAATTTCAGGAACTGGGTGGTATCAATCGTATAAATGAATGATGCGCTGGGCAAAGGAATAAAGTAACTGCCTTTTGTGGTATAACCTGCTTCAATCGTTTCGTTGTAAAAATGGGTATACTCGGCCCGTATCCCTATTTCGCTACGCACCCTGCCTTTTGTCATGACCGACTGCGCATATCCTGCCAGGATTTTTTCCGAACTCGTAAAGTTGTTGGCGGGGCTTTGGCTTGTCACAAACAGGTTTTTATTGTAATCGAATTTATCCACGATCTGCTCATTTTCACGGTTCCGGCCGCTGTATTTCAGCCCGGTATTCCAGGTAAAAATATGGTTGCTTCTGAGCGAATAATCCGCCTGGATAAAGTCATTCCGGTCATAATTATTCTCAAAAGTATTGGTCCGTGCCGGTTTGGTATCCGAAGGCTGCCCGGCTGCATTCAGCTTCTGGTCAGTCTGGTATTTGGGTTTGGGATAGTTGCCATCTACATGATTGTAGGATAAATTCAGCTTGCCGTTGGCAGATATTTTTTGCGAAAACTGAACGATATATTCGTTAAAACTCCAGTCCTCTGTCTGGTCCTCTGTACGAAGCGTACGGCTACCGAACGAGCCGTCTGCCTTCAGAACTTTGGTATCCTGCGTTTTTATTTTTGCCTCTTTCTGCCAACCTCTCAGGTATTCCGCCCTCAGGTCTGCACCTCTCCAAAGGTTCCACCGGGTACCCAGCTTGATGTTGCCACTGGTAATTTTGCGGCTTTCTTTTGAGAAAATATCCTGATACCCCGACGTTTCACCATTTTTCAGCAGTGTCACCCTATTGGTTTCCGTCATGGAATTCCCACCCGTCAATGCCACCAGGTTACGGTCATACGCCCCATAAAACTCTGCCGCTTTGATTTTATGAGAAGCCTGCAAAGACGCATTGTAACCGCCCAGGCTGTTGATACCCATCATCATTTGTCCGTGCGTACCGTAGCGTGCATTTTTCTTGAGAATGATATTGACAACGCCGTTCATACCATCTCCGTCGTACTGTGCGCCCGGGCTGGCGATAATTTCAATTCGCTCAATGGCAGAAACCGGTATCTGGTTCAGAACAACTTCCCGGTTGTTTCCGGTGATACCCGCATTTTTGCCGTCAATCAACACCAGCGTATATGATTTTTCCAGACCACGGTAGCGGATATCGCGGGGTACCCCGGGAGGGCCGCCCATGGCTACCGAAGGCATTAATCGTAGCATATCACCCACGGACGAACCTTTTGCAATCGGCAGATCCGACGCTTTATAAACAATTTTTCCGGGTTCTATTTTCGTAACACCTATATCTCCCTTCACAACTACCTCGGACAACTGAGATACCATCGGCTGAATGATCATGTTCAGTTCGTGATGCTGATGTTTGGAGGTTATTTTTATGCCGTCAACCACTTTGATCTCATAACCGATGCCGCTCACCTTCACGCTATACGTGCCGGGCGAAACCTTCGCAAAATTGTATTCACCGTTTTGGCCAGAAATGACACCCTGGATAAATTGATCCTTTTCAAATAGCTGAACGGTGATGTAACCCACCATTCCATTATTCTCTTTATCGCTGATGAAACCACGAATCTGTGCCTCCTGCGCATAGGAAATGCTACAGATGACGCTCAGCAACAAAACCTTGTAAAATTTTAACATATTGAGGAATAATATAACCTTAGTTATTTAGACTAATTCATAATAGCAAAGATAGAAAAAAGCATTATTTGGAGGTGCTTTATTTATAACTAATTTAAATAAAAATGACTGACCAGGGAGCCAATGACATGGAGTGCCAGGTAACCGCTGTCTGCGAAGTAGCTGCGAAAATGTTATCTGAAAGCAAAAGGTGAGAATTTCTAAAGATGAGAATTTCTTCTGCATCGAGCCCGGATGATGAGAACGATATATGACTATTTTTGTGCCTCTTTCAGCAATAAGAAAGTATTTTAATTCATTTACCAGCGGCAGTCGAATCAATCACTCATGGAGATCCCGATCAAAAACAAGCTTAACGACAAGGAGCTGTTCAGAATTAAAAGAATGAAGGAGGAAATCAAGACCACCAACCCCCACGGGCATAAGGACTATCTGGAAATAATTTTCCTGGAAAAGGGAGCAGGAATTCATCAGATTGATTTTAACCGTTTTACGGTAGTACCCAACAGTCTTTATCTGGTGATGCCGGGCCAACTTCACAGCTGGGAGCTGACCGAAATACCCAAGGGTTTTGTGATGATGATTCAAAAGGATTTTTTGCTGAATCATCCGCTTCACGATGTCCTTTTTCAGGCATTCCCCCAACCCTTCCCCAGCGGGTTTGATCTGGGAAAGTCAAACGAAACCTTCCTGGGCATATTGAATAACATTGAACAGGAGTATTTGAGGCGCGAGACGAACCACGAGGCTGTGATCCGGACCTACCTGCAACTGGTTTTTGATTTACTGGCAAGGGAAATGAAAACCCAGCAGGCGATACCCTTCCCTGAAATGTTAAAAGGTTTTTTTGCCGCCTTGGATATCGCTTTCAGGACAAACCACGAAACCAGCTTTTATGCCGAGGCACTTCATACGACTTCCAAAACGCTCAATACCTCTTGCAAAAAATTTCTGGGAAAAACGGCCGGGGCGGTCATCAACGAAAAACTGACGTCCGAGTCCAAGAAACGTCTTTTGTATTCTACCAAAAACCTTACTGAACTTGCCTACGAGCTGGGCTTTGCAGACGCGTCACACTTCAATAAGTTTTTTAAGCGACAAACAGGCGTGCTGCCAGGCGTCTACCGAAGGGGAATTTCCTGAATATACCAGAAATGGGCATGAATGTACATACCACGGGACCCTGACCACGTTTAAATTTGCCGGGTAGTTCAAAAATAAATTTTCCCAATTCAAACAAAATGAAAGGACCGTTACTGGCACTGATCATTCTGATCGTATCCCTTGACTCTTTAAAGGCGCAAAGCTGCTTAACCATTTCAGGCAGTGTAAAAGACAAACAGACCGGAGAGGCCCTCCCCTATTGCTCGGTTGCCTTGTACCGAAGCCAGGATTCTACATTGGCAGGGGGTGTTCTGACGAGTGACCGTGGTGGCTACCAGTTTGACAATGTCGGCTCGGGTCGCTATTACATCCAGGCCCAGTATATAGGTTACAGTAAAACGATTTACAGTTTACCAGCGTTTACCTCAGGACAAACACAGCTCAGCGTACCTTCCATTCTGATGGACCCCGATCCCCGCACGCTCCGTGAAGTGAATGTGACGGCTGACCGCCAGAATGTTGAAAACAAGATAGACCGGCAGGTTTACCGTGCTGATAAATTTATGAACAGCCAGGGTGGTACCGCCATAGATGTGCTCAAAAACACTCCTTCGGTAACCGTAAATAGCGAGGGGGATATCACACTCCGGGGATCCTCCGGATTTCTGGTGCTGATCAACGGAAAGCCGGTTCAGGCAGATCCCACCACCGTACTGAATCAATTGCCAGCCAATACCATAGAAAATATCGAAGTCATTACCTCCCCATCCGCACGTTTTGATCCGGACGGTAAAGCGGGGATTATCAATATCACTACCCGGAGTGCGGTTCCTGGCAGCAGGAGCTTCTCTGCTAATGTACAGGGCGGATTACCCGCGGTTTATAACTACGACAACCTTCAGAATCCCCGGCGCTTCGGGGCGGATGCAACATTTAATGTTCGTTCCGATAAATGGGATTTTAACCTGAGCGGAAATTATCTGCGCAATGACATCGCCGGCCAGAGGACAGGCGATGTAAACACCACCATCAACAATGTATTTACGTCGTTTCCGTCTGACGGGGAACGAAGTTTTGTACGGTACAATTACACGGTAAGAAGTTCAGTATCGTTTACGCCCAACGTCAGGAATACCTTCTCTGCGGGGATTTACCGGGGTTACCGGTCGCAGTCGCGCCGTGCAGACATTTTGTATAACAATACAAAAACCGATCTGTCCACGGGAGAAGTCATCGGGCGTATCCGGTATTTTAATTCCAATGTTGCGCGCAAATCCGGCGGCATTACGTTGGGAAACCTGGACTACACGCATACATTTATAAATAAGTCATTCATCACCGTTTCCGGACTTTTTGAAAAAGCGAGCCTGGAAGGGCTGACAACCAACCGGAACCTTGCCGAACCAGACCGGGAAACGGTACTGCAGAGCAGCCGGAACCCCAGTGAAAATCCGCTTTCGGCATTCCGTATCAGGGCAGATTACACCGTCACAATCGGCAAAGGAAAGCTGGAAACGGGTTATCAGTACCGGAATCAGGCTCAAAAAGGAAATTTTCAGTACCTGGACCTCGATCTGGAGACTGGATCTTTTAATATTATCCCGGAATTTAGCAGCCGCACGGAAGTTACCAACCACATCCATTCCGTATACGGGCAGTATTCTGCAAAGGCTGGAAAACTGGATTACATGGGCGGTCTGCGCTATGAGTACGCCAGCCGCGCTTTCACGGCCGGTAGCCAGAGTACCCGCAACCTGAATTTATCCAATCTTTTCCCTTCGGTAAATCTGCAGTATCAGGCAACAAAATCATTACGCGTTAAAGCTGGATACAGCAAGCGGGTACAGCGGTCTACCAATAACGAACTCAATCCTTTCCCAGAGCGGGAGCATTCTGAGACGCTGGAATCCGGAGACCCAGATATTTTGCCCGAATTTATTGACCTGACTGAAGCAGGTGTTGTCAAAGATTTTGACAAAGGGAGTGTTTTTGCCACACTCTACAACCAACGCGTCAAAAACGTAGTGAACAGGGTCAACAGTGTTTACAACGATACCATTTTGAACAGGGTATATACCAACGCAGGAATTGCAACTTCCTGGGGGCTTGAAGCAGGCAGCAGCCTGAACCTGAAAAAATGGTGGCAGTTCTATGCCGGGGGAAATGTATATCACTATAAAATCAAAGGTTCGGTTTTTGACAATGTGAAGGTGAATACTTCCAGCCTGGTATACTCGATCAATGCCAATACCACGTTCCGGTTTTCACCGACCCTGCAGCTCCAGCTGGCCATGAACTACCTTTCAAAAAGAGTCACGGCGCAAGGAGAAGACTCCCGCTTTATGAATCCGGGCGCCTCCGTCAAAAAAACTTTTATGAAAGGAAAATTGGCCGCTACATTGCAATGGCAGAATATGGACCTGGGACTGCTGGGCTCCAACCGGCAAAGAATTACGACCTTTGGCAAGGACTTTTTCACGACTACTAATTACATTCAGGAAACCGATATCTTTCTCTTAAACCTGAGTTACAACCTGAACCAGACCTCAAAGAAACCCAAGCTCCCGGCCAGTGAATTTGGTGAAAAGGAGTTTTGATGGTCTTCCTGCTTCACCGGGCCACTGCAGCCGGTCTGGTAGCGTTAGCAGGGTAAAAAAACTAAAAGAGGCCATCTCCATTTCTTTGGGACGGCCTCTTTTCAAGGATATTGCTGCTTACGCTAAATCTTGTTCAAAAATGCGGAAAGGTCGAGCGGGTCGTTCATCATTTTTTGCTGTTCGAGCATCCTCATTTTAAGCTCTTTCAGTATTTTTTTGCTCGACGTATTTGCAAAAATATCATGCATTTCCTGCGGGTCTTTGAGCATATCAAACAGCAGTATCTTACTGGCCGCCGGGTATATGATCATCTTATATCTCTCAGTCCGTACCATTCGCTGAAGATTCATATAACAGCCGTAAATCTCTGTGTAGGGCCCCGGCTTTTTGGCATCCTTTACAAGCGGCAGCAGGCTGTTGAAAAAAACGTGCTCCGGTTTTCTGACTCCGGCCAGTTCGTACGACGTTGCCATAATATCCTGCAGGTATACCTGCTGATTCCTTTTTTCACCCTTTGGAATTGCCGGTCCTTTGATTACCAGCGGCGGACGCATACTGTGGTCAAACATGCTTTGCTTGCCCATCAACCCGTGATGCCCTACTGACAGGCCGTGATCTGCCGTAAAAAGAATGTAGGTATTATCCATTTTCCCACTTTTCTTAAGAGCATCCAGAATCCTTCCCACCTGTTCATCCATATACGAGATACTGGCGTAATATTCCTGGATATTTTTTTTGACAGCATAAGGCGTCCTTGGAAATGGTGCGAGTTGCTCGTCGCGTAGGTCGGTGCCGCAGCCCATCTCGGTTTTGTATGGATAATCGTCGAGGTAGCTGGCAGGCAGCTTTATCTGATCGACAGGATATTTGTCCAGCCATCTTTTGGGTGCCTGCCTGGGGTCATGTGGTGCATTGAAAGCCAGGTACATAAAGAAGGGGCTCTCCTTTTTGGAAGCGTCCCGAATGTACCCCACGGCATCATCTGCCAGTACCTCACTCCAGTGCTTGCCTCCCTTCCAGAATCCTCCGAACTCCTCTTTCCATGGTTGCCAAACAGTATCCTGCCGTGAAAGCGGGCGGTTGTACCCCTGTGGTGTCTGGTTAGGCATTCCCGGCCTGATGTTGCTCACATGGTCAAAAAGTTTCCCGGCATCTGTATCCACATGCCATTTTCCGCTCATGTAGGTTTCATACCCCGCACGCTTCATTTGCTGGGGCCAAAAACCATCAGCAGCTGCGAGTGAGGCATAATCTGCTTCCTGTTTTTTCACATTCCATACGGACATCCCTGTAAGCAACATGGCCCTGCTTGCCACGCAGACTGCTCCGTGCCAAGCCCCCATATTGAACGCATGGGTAAAAGTGGTACCTCCTTTTACGAGACCATCCAGGTTGGGCGTAATGACCTGATCGCCTCCCAGTGCATGCAGCGTGTTATATCGCTGATCATCCGTAAAGATTACTATGATATTAGGTTTGACGGCTGCGACCGGCCTAACCTCCGTAACCTCTTTCCTGGGAATATTACTGCTGATTACCACCACCAGCAGAACAGCACTCAGCAAAGTAAAAATTGAGATTGCCTTTTTAATCATGAGGAATCATTTTTTAACCAGGAATTTTAATATTTCTATTTCCAGCCCGGATTTTGGGTCAGATTGGTATTCAGCCCAAGCTCGTCGAGGGGAAGTGGGAGCAAGTAATTTTTGGCTTCATCAAAAGTACGTCCGCCCGGTAAGGATTTTCCATAGGGCAGAATAAATCCTTTATCGTTCACGAAGATACTGCTGCCAATGACTGCCTTTGGAAATTGTTTCTGGACAAACTTCATACCCAGAACTGGCTTGTTCAGTAACCTTCCGGCCTTCCATCGCCGTAAATCATCGAACCTGAGCCCCTCTATCGCCAGTTCCACTCTTCTTTCACGCCTGATTTCATCCAGTAGAACCGGTATTTCAGGAAACTCCGAACCCGTGTCCTTCACCAGGCTGGCAATCACCATATCCGGCATGCCGGCTCTTTTACGTAAAAGATTGATCGTTTTATCGATCACCGCCTGTGTTGCCAGGCCCAGTTCGGCTTTGGCTTCGGCATTAATGAGCAATACTTCGGCATACCGATAGATGGGAGCATCCATGATGCCATTCTGGATCCGAACGTATTCGGTCTGATCGGGCGACCAGAACTTCTGGATCTGGTAACCACTGGGGACTACGCCCACACCGCTAAAATCAGACCCTGGAATAGCCGGGGCACCAAAACCCGCCTGAATACCTGTACCAGGTGAAACTATTGTCTGGGTAAGACGGGGGTCTCTGTTTTTCATTTCCACCTGAATACTGTCGTCTCCCAGGTACAGAGGGCTTTGGGAAATGGGTTTACCATCTTTACACAAATAGGATTCTACGAGCGTCTTTGACGCACTGGTATTGAAATTATTCAACTGGATATTCCAAACCGTGGCGTTTCCTAATAACCCGGTTGCGTAGGCTTTGTAAAGTAACATCTCCTTATTGGAGGCCAGATCCATCGCATTGAACAACGAAGCATAGTCGGCCGAAGCGTTGCCGGTTGAATGAAGCTGATAATGGCCCTCGTTAATCAACTGGTCGGTGGCTGCAGCGGCTTCCTGCAAAAATTTGTCTCCCCCGGCCATGTTGTAGTATTTGCGGTAAGTTCCTTCAAACAGGCATATTCTTCCTTTTAGAAGCAAAGCAACATCCTTGTTGATACGACCTGCCTCCGCAGCGCTCTTTACCGGAAGATTAACAATTGCAGTATTAATGGTAGCCAACAGAGAATCCATTACCAGTACCCTGGTGTCACGCGGGGCGAATAATTCGGGCGAATTTGTGGTAAGATCTTTTGAAAGCCAGGGAACGTCTCCGAAATCTTTGACCTTATTAAAATAATCCCATGCTTTAAAAAAACGTATTTCCCCTGCATAGCGGTCTTTCAGTTCCTGGCTGATGGGGGTCTGATTGTACCTGGCCAGAAAATAATTACAGGATCTGATCAAAGTCCAGGTCCAGCCTCCCCCGGTGGCAGGTACAATGTTTTTTCCTGCCGCAACCAGGTCAAAATTCAACGGCACCATATTGTCGCTCTGCTGGTCGCCAAGTACGATCGGGCTTAGATTGGTTCCTGTTGAATGCCCTGCAAAATTGGCATACAAGGTATTAGCGTATTGCTTAAGCTCGTTTTCGTTATGCCAGAAATTATTTTCGTTCAGAGAATCGGTAGGATATCTGTCCAGAAGATCCTCTGTGCAGGATACTGCTAAAATGGCAATGAATGCGATCGTTATCCTTATATATTTATTAAACATGGATGTGCCGGTTTATAAAGAAAGTTGAACACCAAAAGAAAGAACTCTTTGAAGCGGATAGAATACCCCTACGTCGCCTGAGCCTGTAACCTCGGGATCAAAATTGCCCTTGAGTTTGGTATATTCCCACAGGTTCTGTCCGGTAACGTATAGCCTGGCATTGGAAAGTCTGATCTTCTTTATTGCTTTTAAAGGGACCGTGTAGCCAAGTGATATGTTTTTCAACCGCATATAAGCCGCACTTTGCAGGTAACGCGTTTGAGGCAGAATGTTAAAGGTTGAGCCCGCTTTATAAATCGGATAATATCCGCCCGGGTTCGCTGCCGACCAGGAATCCTGATATACCTCTCTTGTTCCCACTGCAGCGGGGTTGTTGATAGCTCCCCAGAAATAACTTCCTGACGGTACAAAATCCCGCTTGCCAACACCCTGAATCAGTAGACTGAAGTCGAAGTTGAACCACGCCAGATTAGCCGTAATTCCGTACTGATACTTGGGAGTAAGGTTTCCTATGATCTTCTGATCTCCGGGATTGGCAACCGTATTGGCCCCTCTGGTAATTACCCTGTCGCTGTTTAAATCGCGGTACTGCACGTCACCAGCACCCCATTTTCCGGAGTTCCCCAACTGGTCCTGGTTAGCAGCGCTGGTTACGTCACCGCTGCTGGTAAATATACCAGCGGATTCAAATCCCCAGATTTCTCCGATTTTTTGGCCAACATAGTTGTCTGTGATCAGCTTGTTGGGGTTGTTGTCAATCTTGGTAATGACTGCCTGGTAGTTGGACAGCACCACGCCCACATCATACCTTAGTTTATTAGGTAACTGGTCCGTCCATTTGGCACTGAATTCAAAGCCGGTGGTCTGTAGGTCGGCTGCGTTGCGCTGGGGTACCGCGGTTCCCAGTACGGCGGGAAGCCGTCCCCCGGCTACCAGCATGCCAGCAGTAGTGCGCCTGTACCAGTCAAATCCAATATTGAGTTTCCCCCACAGATTCGCATCCGCCCCGAAATCCAGGGTGGATACTTTCTCCCAGGTCAGGTCCGGACTTACCAGCCCTGGCGCGGAAATACCCAGCGGAAGCGTACCGCCCAGTATATGAGAAACCTGCGGTGTAATACCAAACAGTGAAATGTAAGGAAAGTTACCATCCACCAGCTGATTACCGAGGCTGCCATAGGAGGCTCTCAGCTTCAGATCATGCAGTACGGGCGAAAGTGGCTTCATGAACTTCTCCTTTGAGATGCGCCAGCCCGCAGATACCGAAGGGAAAAAGCCAAAGCGCCGCCCTGCGGGGAATCGTGAGGTTCCGTCGTACCGGCTGTTAAATTCCACCAGGTATTTCCCCATGTAGTCGTAATTCAGACGGGCAAAAACGCCCCGGATCGCCCAGGAAGTCTCTACATCGGTGGTAGTGGTGGTTCCTGTGGCCAGATTGAAAACCGGGACACCTCCACTGACGAGGTCCTGCTTCCTGACAATTGAGCCGGTAAGATTATACCACTCCTGGTTGTAACCCACCAGTGCCGACAGCGAATGTTTCCCTGCCAATACGGTATTGTAATCTGCATAGAGGTTCCCGGCGAAATAATCCGATGAATTGAAATCTCTCTGAATAAAAGATGGAGAGGTTCCGGATATCTGAGTGATCCAGGTATCCCTGATATAAGGGAACGCCACCTGATTTTCCTTGAGCGTCTGACGAAGCGCAGTGTATGAGAAATTTCCGCTGACCTTAAGGCCGTCTATCACTTCCGCCTCCGCGTTGACAGCATATACGCCCGTGGACGACTTATTGATCTTCCTGGACCCGCTTTCTAAAAAATTCACGAAACTCTCCGTTGCAATGCCCTCTCCCACCGGTGAACCTGCCGGGGTTTTGGCCGGAAATAGTACCTGAGGCTCACCGCGGGTCATCTGTTCCCACCAGTCCGACCCCTTGTTCGGATATTTGTGGGGTTCATCGTAACTGGTGTTAACGTAATTGACCTTTGCCCCTACCTTAAACCATTCGGTGAGGTCAGTGGTAACATTGGTTGTGAAATTATATCTTTTGAACACATCCGTGGATGTTTTAAATAACCCGTTCTGGTTCAGGAAACCACCCGAAACATAGTATGAGGTTTTGTCGTTTCCGCCGTTCAGATTAAGGGTATGACTTTGCCCCGGCGCCCACATTTGCACCATATCCTTAATTACGTTGGGTGATGCGTTCCAGAAGATCTTTCCGTTGGGCAGCATGTGGTAACTGGGATTGTTGACGGGATCGCGCTGGTAATCTTTCACCCAACCGATCTGTTCGTCGGCGTATTTTTGGGTACCATTTAAGTTTTTTTGTGCTACATTCTGTGATTCCAGGTATTCGCTGGTGCTCAGCAGATCGGGCAGGTACGTAGGCTTGTTAAATTGCATGCTTCCGGAATAGCTGATCTGCGGCTTACGATCCTTTCTGCCCTTTTTAGTGGTAACCAGGATCACCCCAAATGCTCCCCGGGCGCCATAAATTGCTGCAGAGGCCGCGTCTTTCAGCACCGTGATGCTCTCTACATCCGCGGGATTCAGCAGGTTGATGTCCATCTGAATGCCATCGACCAGAATTAGTGCCCCTCCGCCACTCAGTGAGGTAGTACCCCGAATATTGAAAGTTGGATTGGCGTTGGGATTTCCATCGGGATTGGTGACATTCAAATTGGGAATTAATCCCTGCAAAGCCTGTCCAAGTTTAACAACAGGCCTGCTGACCAATGCCTCGCCGCTTACCTGGGCAATTGCGCCCGTAACGTTCTCTCTTTTTTTGGTACCGTACCCTACAACAATGACCTCGTTCAACAGGCTCTGGTCTGCAGGGAGGTCGATATTTATTTCAGAAAACAGTCCCACAGCCTTTTCTGTTGTTTTGTAACCTACAAAGGAAAAAATCAGTACCGACTCCGGGCCGTCAACACTGATCTGATACTTGCCCTCGGCGTCCGTCGTAGTACCCTTTGCAGTACCTTTGATCACGATACTTACACCAGGCAAACCTTCTCCCTTTTCATCTCTTACCCGACCTTTTACCACGACATCAACAAATGGTTTCCCATTCTCTGATGCCTGGTCCTGCGCTTTGTCAGAAGGGAGAGGCTCGCTACGGGCATCGGCTGCTGGTCGCTCGCTCCTGCTGATGATGATCAGATCCTCAGAAAGGCGGTACTTCAGAGCAAGAGGAATGAGTATTTCATCCAGCACTTTATTAAGAGGTTCATTTTTTACCTTCAGCGTCACCTTCCTGTGAGAGCGGATCAGCCGTGCACTATAGACAAACCGAGCCTTGACCTGCTGTTCTATCTGCCCCAGCACGTTGTCTACGTTCTGGTTCTGGACATGCAGCGTTACCTTTTGACTTAACAGTGCCTGGGCATTGCCTTCTGTTGCATACGCGTTCCCCAGCAAACAGATAAGCAGAAGAAACTGGGTAACTGACAGGCGCATAAGGTGAATAAATAATTGAACCCGATAAAATTTTTGCATAGATTTACTTCGTTTTATGAATGAGAAATTGGTAAAACAATCCCACCATCCTTTTTTGTAAGGATGTTTTGATTTGAGCAATCTCGATGGGATGAAATCAGGGCCGGTATGTTCGTAGCATACCGGCTCCTTTTTTAAGCGATTAAAAGGTAAGCTGGGAGTCGGTCATATAAGGGTAGTAAAGGTTTAGGATTTGTCAGTATCTTTTTAATTTAAGCAGCTATTACCATAAATGATGATTTTGCCGTCCAGTACCTCGTACTTGGCTTCAATGGCTTCACAAATCACGTTAAGCTTTTCAAGCAATGGTTGGTTGGACAAAGTGGCCGTGATAGGACAGTCGGAAATCAGATCAGCATCGAAAATGATATCCACCTGATATGCATTTTTCAGATCATTAAGCACATCCTTGACCGGCGTGTTATTGTAATCGAATCGGGAAACCTTAACACCGCCAGGTACAACGGCCGGAGCATCACTGAGCGTTTTGACCATCCG
Source organism: Dyadobacter sp. CECT 9275 (assembly GCF_907164905.1). Taxonomy (NCBI): domain Bacteria; kingdom Pseudomonadati; phylum Bacteroidota; class Cytophagia; order Cytophagales; family Spirosomataceae; genus Dyadobacter; species Dyadobacter helix. Next base: position 2,475,065 of record NZ_CAJRAF010000002.1, read on the forward strand.
GTCCCCATCAGCATTCAGAACGATCTTCTGATTGGGTGTTACCACAATGCCGTTTGATTCATTTTGGGTACCAGATGCCGACTTTTCGAAGTCATCCTTCCTGAAAACCGATACCTTTCCTTCCCTTACCTCTACCGAAATCTCCTGATCGCCCTTTAATGCCCTGACAATGAAACTGGTACCTAACACCCGTGTTACCAGCTTGTGCGTATAAACCAGAAATGGGCGGTCAATATCTTTTGTAATTTTGAAATAAGCCTCCCCTGAAAGGTACACTTCGCGCTTTTCCTCCGAAAAGGCAGGAGGAATACTCAGGCTTGCATTGGGCTCAAGAACAGCTACACTCCCGTCGTAAAGATGTATGGTTTGCTTGGAGGAAGTACGATTAACCTTTTCTACTAACGACTTCCCTTTTGTCAGTCCGGTATACTGTGTCCCCGGCGTAGCCTGCAGCACATACCAAACCGCAAGGCCGCAAGCCGCTACCAGCACAGACGCAGCCGCTGCCCAGATCCATGATTTTTTGCTCTTGAAAGAATCTTCACCGGCAGAGGCACTCCTTTGTTTTTTATCCTCCAGTATCCGCGTAATCAAACCGGTAATCTCTGACGCAATTTCATCATCGCTGATGTGGGTACCGTAGCGTACGTATATTCCTTGCAGCAATATACGAGCCTCGCTGATTTCAGAAGCCTGCTGGGGAAATTCCGCGATGTAGCTGTTCCAGAAGGCCACCTGGGAAGCCGTTCCGTACCGGACCCATCCCTGGAAGTCTGCATCCAAAACGAAATCCTCTACACAGTAATCTTGGTACCTGTTCATGATTGATATGCTTGCTACCTATACATAGGCAGCCCTGCGGGGATCATAATCAAAAAAATATTATTTTTTTAAAATAGAGATTCCGACCCCTCATCCGGGAGACTGTTTGTCTAAATCCGATCTTTCAATTCTTTGATCGAACGGTATAACAGATTGGCAGCGGCCTGCCTTGAAATGGACATCACCTGCGCAATAGACTCATTGTCCAGGTTTTCATAAAACTTAAGGTAGATAATTTCCTGTTGCCGTTTGGGTAAAAGCGGAAGATGATGATTGATCAGCCGGACCTTTTCGGCGTTAGATTCAAACTCTATGATTTTTTGCTCAATGGACAGGTCTCCGTCATCGGTTTCGAAGTCGAGTTCTCCTTCGTCCGAAATCCAGTTCCGCCTGCTGCTCTCACGGTGTATTTTTCTGCGAAGGGATTTGAGCAGGTAAAATTTAACGAAATCGGTTTCGCCAATCGTTTCCCTTTTACTCCACAGTTCAAAATAAAGGTCCTGAATACAATCTTTCACAAACTCCCGGTCGCGGGAAAATTTCGTCCCATAAGTAAACAGGCTTCGATAGTACTTCCGGGCAATTTCGCCAAAAGCATTTTCATCACCACTCCTGAAGTAGTTCCACAATACGTTGTCGTCAGAAGCAGACTCATCGAATTTTGCCATTTATAATGACTGGCTGTTAAAATACAGGGTACAATTTTACCTTTATTTTTTTCATTTTGTAAATTAATCCTGGATTGTACCACTCTTCCCCGTCAAGCCCAGCATGTTTCAGTTCAGAAGCTTTACAAACCCAAGGTTCTGAATACGGCCCATGAACGAAGGGATTACCCTGGTACAGGAGCAGGAAAATATGCCCTTTGGACCTGCTCATTTAATTTTAAGGTTCGGTCAATTTTTATCAAAACCAATTATTAAATTTGGATACAGGTAACTCCCGACTGCCATACTGTTTCATGCTCAAAAGGCAACAGAGCCAAATGGAACAGAACATCCTGAGAACGAACACCTCTGAAAACAACGTGTTGCAATGATACTAAAGCGCATCCTGCCAAGACCAGAACTGGTTCATCTCATTGACACTTTCTGGGTTTTTGAAAACGATTTTGGAGTACCTACGGACGACAGCCGAGTAATTGCTCCGAATGGCAAGGCTAAGTTTATTTATTCCTACCGCAATGGCCTGTCCACGGTAGAAAACGGTATCCAGACAGACTACAAAGAACAGGATATTTTCTTCATCGGCATCTGGGACAGACCTGTCACGCTGGTTTCAAAATCCCGGGCCACCGGAACAATTGGCATAGAACTTACTCCAAACGGACTGCACCGCTTTACAAGATTATCAGCTTCCGAAGTTTCCAACAGAATACACAGCTTTTCTGACATATATGGCGCGGCAGGCCAAAACCTTTTGGAACGACTTTCAAATACGCAGAATCTGGAGGAAAAAATTACAGAGTTGCAAAACTTTCTAGTTGCTATTATCCAGTCGACTAATAGAAACAATGCGTTGATTGACGATTCGGTACGCCTGATCCAAAACGCCTCGGGCCTGTATACAATCAAAGACCTCGTAGATAAATCAGGGTACTCCAAACGCTACCTGGATATGCTTTTCAAGGATCACCTGGGCATTTCTCCCAAAACCTATGCAGGTATAGTCAGGTTTCAGTCCTTCTATGATTTGTGGGCCAATACGGAACAGACAGACTTCTACAAGGACAGTTTATACGAATTGTATTATGATCAGGCCCACTTCATCAAAGAGTTCAAAAGATTTACCGGGCACACGCCATGGCGTTATGCCAATTTGAAGAATGACTTCGGGAAAATATTTTACCGAAGGTGATTATTTCCCTTTTTTACAATTTAATGCTTTCAGCCGCTGCTACTTTTGTTTTAAACAAATCAAAACGCATGGACAAAGTAACAGCTGAAACAATGGCGGCCAATCTGTTAACAAACACAGGTAAAAGCCTGGCGGAATGGGCAGATTTCGCGAAGAAAAACAACAAAGGCAAGCACGGCGAAAGTGTAAAATGGCTGAAAGAAAATTTCGGTTTGGGTCTGTTTTTTGCGGATCTGATCGTGCACAGAGCCAATGGGACCGATGCGGGTTCTTTTACAGATGACCAACTGATAACAAAGCAGTACCAGGGCAAGGAGCACCTGAGAGCCATATATGACACCCTCATTTCGCAGATTACATCTTTCGGTTCCGACATTGAAATAGCCCCGAAAAAAGGGTACGTCAGTCTGAGGCGGAAAAAGCAGTTTGCCTGTCTGAAACCGGCTACAAAAACGCGATTTGAGATTGAGCTGATCCTCAAAGGCCAGCCCGCTACTCCATTACTTGAAGCCATTACAGGGGCTGGGGTCATGTGCACACATAAGATAAAAATTGAGAAAGCAAGTGAAATAAACATTGAGATGATTAACTGGATTAAACTCGCCTATAGCAAAGCAAATTAAATGATCAAGCCAGCAACATTACTAAGGATAGCGGCAGGGTGTCTCCTGTTCTTTGCAGTCGGACATAGTGCCGGACATTTGGCCAGGCATCGGGTGACGGACCCGAAAGCTAAAGAGGTAATCCGCTATATGACAGAAAACAAATTTGACATGTTTGGTCAAATGCGCAGCTATGACGAGAACTACACCGGAATGAGTTTCAATCTCATTCTTACACTACTATGCCTTGCCTGCATACTCTGGATATTATCTTTCCAGGCTGAGAAACAACCAGTTCTAACTCGAAATATTCTGATACCGGTTACCATCTGTATCCTAGGTTTTGGTGTGACAAGTTTTCTGTATTTTTTTATGCTGCCTGCCCTGACCTGTCTAGCGGCATCAGTTTCCATGTTGTTGTGCATTGTGTACCTTTCAAGAATCCGCAGCATGTGAAACGAAGGGTATAGATTGTCAGCATAGGACAGGCTTTACATCATAAAATTTTCTAAAAAAAGGGCTCTGCTCCTGACATACTGTTGTCAGGAGCAGGATTTATTTTTGGTCCTCATTTAAAAGACCGATAAAATGAATCTAGTATCCATTCGCATCATTACAGCGCAGATTGATCGCTTAATACCGTTTTATGCAGAAATCACGCAGGCTTCTATTAAACAGTATACCCCTGACTTTGCGGAACTAAAGACGAAAACCGCCACGCTGGCTATAGGCAGTACCAGAACATTACAGTTTTTCGGTGGTGAAAGTGTCGCCCAGGCGGGTGAAAACCATAGCGCCATCATCGAATTTATGGTAGACGATGTTGAGAAGGAATATGAGAGGCTGAGCGATTTTCTTCAGCCCTATATCGTTCAAAAACCAACCATGATGCCCTGGGGGAATAAATCTCTTTTGTTCCGTGACCCCGATGGCAATCTGGTAAACCTGTTTACACCAGCGACCTCGGAAGCGATCCAAAAATTCGCGACAGATCCCCACGCAGCGTCCTGATATCCCATACTCTCGCGTCCTCTGAAAAGATGTTTTTTTACTATACTAAATATAGTAACTATTGGGATTTCTTCCTTAATCACCGGACTTTTGCGCCAAAGATTAATTATCCGGTTAATAAATTTTCAATTTACCTCCAGACACCACTTCAACGCCCCGGCCAGCCTGGGGCGTTTGTGATCTCCCACCAGGCCATATTTTTAATCTTTGCTGCTTTGGGCTGGTTGCCAATAGTATAGATCCGTGCATTTTTCCCGCAGCAACCTAAAGGGCAAACTGCCTTCTTTGGTCTCCTCAACCTCTGGTATCAGTTATAAACAGGCGGTTTCATATTAAGTCTTCGGCCAACCAGTATCTCTTGCAAGGTATGTTTAAAATTTAGTATTAAATTGCGAATGGTACTTTATCAACCAATAATATGATTTATTTTAAACCATTACACGTATGAAAGAAAATCGTCTAAAAACCTTTACTCTTTTGATCCTGTTGCTGCTAACATTTGGGTCCATTTCACTCGCTCAGAGCCTTGATGTCACAGGAACTGTGAAGGACGAAACCGGAGCCGTAATTCCCGGCGCAACCATTCTTGTAAAGAGTACAACGGTCGGAACCGCTACCGACGAAAATGGGGCTTTCAGTATCAAAGTGCCCGACCAGGCATCGGTCCTGGTGGTTTCCTCGGTAAGTTATGTAACCCAGGAAATAATTGTGGGTCAGAAATCAGTGATTGACGTCGTCCTCGCTGCCGATGTCACGCAGCTTTCCGATGTGGTGGTCATCGGGTACGGAACGCAGAAAAAGGGCGATCTGACGGCACCCGTTTCCACCATTAATACGGATGATATGCTGAAACGGACCACGGCTACGCCCATGGAAGCGCTGCAGGGAAGCGTGCCGGGCGTGCAGGTGGTAACGAGCGGGTCGCCGGGAAGCTCGCCCAGTGTGAGGATTCGCGGGATAGGCTCGTTCAACAATTCCAATCCGTTATACGTAGTGGATGGTATGTTTGTGGACGACATCGGCTTCTTAAACCCCAACGACATTGCAGACATGTCGGTACTGAAAGATGCCTCGGGAGCGGCCATCTATGGGGTACGCGCCGCCAATGGCGTGGTGATCATCACCACCAAAAAAGGGAAGCTAAACATGAAAACCAGGGTGACTTACAACGGATATGCCGGTTTGCAGATGCCCACCAACGTCCCCAAAATGGCCAACGGGCAGCAGTTTGCAGCTTATGCACTGGAATGGCGGACACCAGCCGACTCCGGGTCTGTGAGAGAATCAGTAGCCAGGTATGGGGGCAGCGGGTTAAATCCCTCCACCAGCACCGATTGGTACAAAAACCTGCTGCGAAAACAAGCGCTGATCACCAACCAGGGTGTGGATGTTCAGGGAGGCAGCGACAAGGTGACCTATACGGCCGGTTTTAATTACACCTACCAAAATGGGGTGATGGAGGCTAAAAATGATTTCAGAAGGTACAATTTCCGCCTGCAGATGGAGGCAAAGGCTTTCTCCTGGCTGAAATTGGGTTTCACTTCTATCTTCAACAACTCCACCACCCATTTTCCTAACAACCAAGCGTTCCTGACGGCTTATACCGCCTCGCCCCTGTTTCCTGTTTATGACGACAAGAACGTAAACGCATTCCCGGTAAAGTTTGCAAACAGCGGTCTCATTGGCAGAGGAGATGAAAATGCAATTGCGCAGGCCTATTACAATTTCAACAGGCTGAAACAGTTCCAGATTTTACCATCTGTTTACGCGGAAGCAGATTTCTGGGAAAACCGGCTCACCTTTCGCTCGCAGCTCAGCCAGCTCTATTCATCAGGTCTCCGGGCCAATTATGTACCTCAGCGTTCGCTGGGAACGGCCGTGCTTGTCTCCAATCTGGCGTCTACGCAGGAGCGTACCACCAACTATATTCTTGACAACCTGCTGACCTACAGGGATGGTATAGGATCGCACAACTGGACTGTGCTGCTCGGACAATCATCCCGGCAGGAACAATGGCGGATGACCCGGGTTTCGGCTGATAACGTTCCGGCCGACGAGGAGTTCTGGTATACCCGGCAGGGAACGCCTAACAGTGCCTATTATGATGAAGACGGATACCGTAACAGAGGGGTGTCTTTCTTTGCACGCGGTACCTATGACTTTGACCGTAAGTACCTTCTGACCGCCACTTTCCGCGCCGATGGCAGCTCTAAATACCAAACCAAGTGGGGGTATTTCCCTTCCCTTGGCCTTGGGTGGGTATTGAGCCACGAAAATTTCATGAAAGACCAGGACCTGTTTGACTTTCTCAAACTGCGGGGAAGCTGGGGTAAGCTGGGAAATGACGGTATCCGCCCCAACTCAGGCTATGCCAGCGTAACGGTAGGAAATCAGGGTTCATCTATTTTTGGTTCTACCGGTACGTCCAACGGGCAGTATGTCCCTGGGTATACTGTAAACAATTTCTTCGCCAACATCACCTGGGAGGTAGTCACAGAATGGGATTTCGGAATTGATTTCGAACTTCTTAAAAACAAGCTGAAGGGTTCCGTTGATTACTACAACCGTAAAACCAGCAACGTGGCCCTGGAAAGGTCGTTCCCATTTGGAGCTCCCAACATTTACGGCAACTGGGCTTCCATGGAAAACAGCGGGGTCGACGTCTCCCTGAGCTGGAATCATCAGATCGGGAAACTGGGTTATCAGATCGGTGCAAATCTTTCCACCCTCAACAACAAGGTTACCGATATCGGCTCACTGCTTAACATTCCTGGCGGATATTCCGAGTGGATGGCCGAGTTCCCGAACCGCATAGAAGTGGGACAGCCCATTCAGTATTTCTATGGATATGATGTGATCGGTATTTATCAGAACCAACAGGAAATAGATGCGGACCCCGTAGCCGTGAATGCGAACGCGGCCGTACCCGGCACAGTACAGCCAGGTTTTTTCAAGTACCGGGATCGGAATGGCAACGGAATCCGTGACGACGGCGACCGTACCTTCCTGGGATCTTACCTGCCAAAAGTTACCTATGGCTTTAATGCCAGCCTTACTTACGGCCGTTTTGATTTCAGCGTGGTTTTCCAGGGTGTGGCAGGCAATAAAATAATGAACCTCAACCGCGGCAGATACGTCAAAGGGCAGTCGTCGCTCAACCTGGATGCAGAGTTTTACGAAAACCTCTGGACCGGCCCCGGCTCCACCAATTCGTATCCTTCTGCTTTCGCACTTTCCAGATCCTGGAACCGGCCGCAGGGCGCTTCCTTCTTTGTCGAAAATGGTTCTTATCTGCGCGTGCAGAATGTGCAACTTGGGTATAACTTCAAGATTGGCGACAAATCGCCGGTATCCATGCGTGTTTTTGCTACTGCAGACCGGCCTCTGATTTTCACGAAGTACTCCGGTTTTACACCGGAAATATCCGGAATCGGGTACGATGCCAACGTATACCCGATATCATCTACCTATAGCATCGGCGTAAGAGCCACTTTTTAATTCTGGTTTTAAACATTACTCTTTTTGCAATGGAAAATAGAAAACATAAAATATGGATTTTAAGTCTGCTGACTGCCTCGCTTTTTATTGTGTCCGGCTGCTCCGACTTCTTAGACAATCCGCTCGAAAATCAGGCACCGTCTGTAACGATCGACTACACCGATATGAACCGGATGTACCAGCCAGTGTCAGGAGCTTACTCTTCAGTGAGCAAAGGAGGATTTGCTTCCTGGGTTCACACATTCATCAAAGCTTCACAGAGCGATGACATCGACCCGCGCACAGGATACAGTGAAGTAAATGAGCTGATTCACACTTATAAAAGCGGTGCTGTAATCAAAGGCTTCTGGGCCCTGGACGATATGTGGAGCAGATATTACGGTTCCATCCTAACCTGTAACAGTGCCTTGACGGAACTGGATAAATTCGGAGCAAATATCAGCGCCTCTGACGAAGCGAATAAAAAACTCCTGGTCCGTTACCAGGCCGAAGTGCGTTTTCTGAGAGCTCTGCTGCATTACTTCGTAAGCCGCTCTTTTGGAGACGTGCCCATTCTGGGCATTGAAAGTGTGGATCCTGCCTATCTGGGGACTGTAGGCAAAAGCAAGGTTGAGGATGTAAGAAAGCACGTGATCACTGAAATGGATTTCTGTATTGCCAATCTGGAAGATGCCCGCCCCAACGAGGCCACTCATCAGGGAGGCGTCACCAAATACACGGCATTATTCCTGAAGGCCAAAGCGGCAATGGACCTGGCAGGCAATGATAACGGAAGTGCTTACTGGGATACCGTACTGGAAACTACGGAACAGATCATAAACAGCGGGAAATTCTCACTTTTCCCGGATTATTATCAGTTATGGAAAAAACCAGGAAAACTTTCCAACGAATCAATACTGGAATTCCAATATACCGACTTCGGGAATCCAACAGGCGACGTAGTTACTTCCGGTGGCCAGGTATGGGACAACTTTTATCTTTTTCAGGCCCCGGAGAATACTTACGGTGATCCGATCAACGGAAGTGGCTGGCTGATACCTTCCGACGCTGCCGTTAAATTCCTTAAAGATCGCAATGACGCAATCAGGCAAAAAACGACCATTCAACTTTCCGGCATTGACGGTAGGCCGGGCACATATAGTGTAACTCCCGACGGAGATACCATTTCTGGCAACACTTCCGGAAAAAAATATTTCAATGGAAAGGCTTACTTCCCCAAATCACAAATGACTCCCGGCAGAACAGGCTGGTATGGTGCCAACAACAATGTTCGGGTGTTCCGTTACGCGGAAGTTTTGCTGATGAATGCTGAAGTTAAAATCCGGAAAGGACAAAGCGGAGATGCTCCTCTGAATCTGGTCCGTCAGCGGGTGGGCCTTACACCGCTTACCAAAGCCACCATTCAGCAACTTCTGGATGAGCGCCATGCCGAATTTATATGTGAATGGTGGGGTGAACGGTTCAACGACCTCGTAAGAACCGACCAGGCCGCCATGGTACTGCAAGGCTTTGTGAAAGGAGAAAGCGAGTTTTTCCCTATTCCGCAGGCTCAGGAAGACCGGAACACAAATCTTAAAAACTGAGAAACACATTTTATCTTACCGGTATAACGAACAATCAGAGCAGGAATTCATTATGATTCCTGCTCTGATTGTTTTGGGAAAAGCGGCATACCAATTCCACTCCAAAAGTTGCAAAACAAGACCCATTTCAGGGTAATTTCCACGGAAGGTGTACTTTATATTTCATGGACCCGCTTCTTTTAAAAGTCAAAAAAACAGAAACAGATTCTTTCAGTGTAAATCACTTTAAGTATCATGGCAGCTTTCCAGGCCTGTGGCATTACCACTCCGAGTATGAGCTGACATTGATCATCAAAAGCTCCGGAACCCGGTTCGTGGGCGACCATATTGACCGGTACACGGAAAACGACCTGATTTTTATAGGCAAGAATTTAGCTCATACCTGGAAAACCGATGCTGCATTACCTGATACCGATGTGTTCTCGGAAGCACTGGTCATACATTTCAGGGAAGATTTCTTAGGAAAAATGTTCTTTTCGACACCGGAACTGGCTGAAGTTGAAAAATTCCTGCGGATGTCGCGCCGCGGAATGAAAATTATAGGACAGACACAGACACAGGTCATCTCACATATGTACCAGATCGGATCTTTATCCGGGGTTGAAAAGCTGATCAAGCTGCTTCAGATACTCAGTTTGCTGGCAGGATCAGAAGATCTGATGTTTTTATCCAGCGATGGATACAGCCAGTATATCAACGAAAACGATAACGACCGGCTCAATAAAGTACATGCTTATATCATGGACAGTTTCAAATCACAGATCCGTCTGACCGATGCGGCCGATATTGCCCACATGAGCCCTACAGCCTTTTCGAGGTACTTTAAGCAAAGAATGCAGAAACCGTTTTCTCAATTTGTGATTGAGCTGAAAGTTGGATATGCCTGTAAGCTACTGATGCAGCACCAGTTCAGTATCCTGCAGATCTGTTATGAATGCGGGTTTCAGAATGTCTCCAATTTCAACAAACAGTTTAAACAGTATACCGAACTTTCTCCCAAGCAGTTTCAATTAAAGCACAAATCGCTGCGCTTGCAGGCGTCACTGTATCAACATCAGGTGCAGGAGAATCTTTGACCTTAAATCAGGAAATTTCATAATTGGTATCTGCCCTTTATGGATTAACCTCCTCCATGCTTTCTACTTTGATACCGCCCGTTCAAAAACTTTATCAATAAGCGAAACGCCCCGGTTCTGCAACAAAACCAGGGCGTGGGAATTACCTGAACCTTAATTTTTTTATTCCGATTGCAAAGAAGCTATCGGGTTCATCAGCGCAGCCTTGACGCTCTGGAAACTCACTGTAAATAAGGCTATTGAGAGGGCGATTACCCCCGAGATTATAAAAATATCCGCTGTGAGATCAATGTGGTATATAAAATCGCTGAGCCATTTGTTCATCAGATACCATGCCACGGGAGAAGTTATGACGATGGCAATCAGGATCAGTTTTACAAATTCTTTGGACAGGAGCGTCACCACACTGGATACGTTGGCTCCCATTACTTTCCTGATGCCAATTTCTTTGGTACGCTGCTCGGCTGTAAAAGCTGCCAGTCCAAGTAATCCCAGGCAGGATATCACAATGGCCAGTATCCCGAAATATTTGATCAGTGTGTTCACAATCATCTCGGAGCGGTACATTTTCTCATAGTCTTCATCCAGAAAATGATAGGCAAAAGGATAGTTGGGATTGAAAGCGCGGGTAACGTTTTCGATATGCTTTATGGCTTCTTCTGTTTTACCCGGCAATGTCCGTATCATCATAAATTCGGTATTCTGCCCTTTGTAATTGACCAGTATCAGCGGTTCGATGGCTCTGTGAAAGGAGTTCAGATGGAAATCCTTCATCAGCCCGACGATGGTTCCCTCTCCCATCCAGAATTTCACCTTCTTGCCCACCGGATCTTTCATGTTCATCATTTTGGCTGCTGCTTCATTGATGATATAATTGGACGTATCGCCGGGGAATTCCGGAGAAAAATCGCGTCCGGAAAGAATTTTGATATTCATGGTTTTGACAAAATCATACCCCGCATAGGTGGCGCTTACGGTGTTTGAGAGCTCTTTGTCGCGGCCAGCCCAGTCCAGGTCGCCGGAGCGGCCGCTAATATCGGTAGGCAATTCACCTGTGGTGGTAGCTGCGGCAACGGAAGGGGAATTTAATATCTCCTGGCGAAATGCTTCCAGTTTTTTGTACAGGTCTCCTTCAAGCGAAATGTACAATACATTTTCGCGGTCAAGCCCCAGTCTTTTTGTTTGAATATAATTCATTTGCCGGCCGATCACCAGCATGCCAATGATGAGAAATATAGAAAGGCCAAACTGAAACACTACCAGTCCTTTGCGCAGGTAGTTACTTTTATTTGAGAAAGTAAGGCGCCCTTTTAAAATTCTGATAGGTTGTAAAGCAGACAGATACAAGGCCGGATAACTGCCTGCTACGAGACCTGTGATGCACACAAGCCCCACAAGTGTGAGCCACAGCACAGGATCAGTGAAATTGATGATGATCTGTTTCTCGACCACCTGGTTAAACACTGGAAGTAAAACCAGTACAAAAATGAGCGCCAGAACCGCCGCCAGGATACTCACAATGAGCGACTCCCCAATAAATTGCACGACCAGAAATTTCTTTTCCGCACCTACCACCTTGCGTACACCCACTTCCTTGGCTCTTTTGACCGAACGGGCGGTAGCCAGGTTCATGAAATTCACACAGGCGATCAGCAGTATGAAAATGGCAACAATCCCGAATGCCCTCACATACTCAATACGACCGCCAGTTGCTTTAAGTCCTTCATATTCAGAGAAGAGATAATGATCCTTCATGCTCTGGATAACCGGAAAGCTTATGAGCTGAGGCGGAGCATTTTTCTTGATGATCTTTTGCATGACCTTTTCCGCATTCTGAGGATTGGCATTGGGTGCGAGTAAGGCATATATTTTAAAACTGGAATTCCCCCACCACTTCATCCAGTCCTGTTCCTGAACCTTAAAATTGACGATCCAGTCAAAACGTACCGAAGAGTTGTGCGGAATATCCTCAAACACAGCGCTCACAATGAGGTCGGTGGCATTGTCCAGCCTGAAGGTGCGGCCGACTACATCCGTTTTGCCAAAATATTTTTCGGCCAGTTTACGGGAAATGGCGATGGAGGTGGGTTGCTCAATAGCTGTTTTAGGGTTTCCGGCCACAAAAGGTGTCTGAAAAACTTTGAAGAAATCAGAGGTTGCATAAATTCCATTTTCCTTGGTCGACTTTTCTCCTGCTTTCAATAGCAGGTTACGGTTCCAGGTAATTTTGGTAATGGCGGCCACTTCCGGAACCTCCTTTTGAATGGCCTCCAGCCAGGGGCCCGGAACCGGATCCCCTACGCTGTACTCGCCCTTCCATTCCGAGCCCGACCGTACGTTGTAAATATTTTCAAGGTTGGGGTAAAAACTGTTAAATGAAATTTCGTCTTTAATCCAAAGCCAGATCAGCAGGCTGCATGACATCCCCAATGCCAGTCCGAAAATATTGATAAAAGAGAAAAGCTTGTTCTTTAACAAACTCCGGATCGCTATTTTAAAGTAATTTTCAAACATGGTACAGATGATTACAGATGACAAATCGGAATATCCTTTGAAGCAAGAACCTTAATGGTTAAAAATTCTGTTCCATGCCAAAACATACCATTTAACTTGTTTATTTTAAGCAATTTACCTTATATTTCATAAAATAAAATTGTCCACTTCCGGACACCTTACAGGCATAAACGGACGGGCGCGGATTATTGGTAAGCCTGCTAAGTTCTTCTCTGCTACTCTGCTGGAAGCATGTACTTGATGATCTTAAGTACCCCGGTTAACAGGAAAATATCTTCGTGAATTATGTTGGAAGGTGTCTGGCGCTGGAAAGAACATGTAGACACTGGGCGAATTATCTGAGTTTCTTAACCAACCTTTTGTAATCAGCAAATTCCACCTCCAAAAGGTTACTGTCCAACAATTTCAGAAGTTCAACAGCGTGTTTAATCTTATGGTATTCACCTTTTCTTGAAGTTTTCGTAATCTTTTTAAGTTCTTTATCAGGATACTCAAAATCAATAGGTTTCTTTATTGTCATTTTGTCTGAAACCTTTTTGCCATTATGATCGACACCGTAAAACTTGTCCAAGATTGTCGGTTGAGATAGAAACCAGCTTTCCATCTCCTGTATCATATAAAAAACGTTATCCCTGACATCCGTTAGATTATTCTCCCGAATATCACGTTCCCGGCTATCTTCTTTCCCATCTAAATCAACGAGTAGCAGGAATAAATCTCCTGGAATATTTTTGTGCAAAAATTTATCAATCGTCAGCCATTTTCCGTCACCAAGAATAATACGAGGCAGATTATTATTTAACGCTTTGGATAAAAGTTTTGAAAAACCTTGCCTGAGATCTCCATTAGGGCTGTTCGACTCTCCTTCGATAAACAATATTTTTTAAGCGCCATACCTTACTCCTCCCAGATCACCTTGCTTCCACATATGACCAAGGGAAAATTGCTCATACCATCCGTTAAAATTCGCGGCATCATAAGAAATTACATTGGACGCGTTAGTATCGTCCTTGTCAAAAACCCGTACATTTTGCAAATCAAAATAGTTGAGCAGATTTTCCGAATGTGTGGAGATAACCATAGCGGATTTCTCAGATGCTTCTTTAACAGCATTGGCAACATTAAGAATCATGTCCGGATGAAGGCCAACTTCGGGTTCGTCGATGCAAATAAAACTTCCCCGATCTGGATTATATAAAATCGCCAAAAGGCATAGGTAACGCAAAGTCCCATCAGAAATACCGGATACATGAACTGAACTATCAAGGCCATGCTCCTCAAGCATTAGTTCAATACTGCTGTTACCACTAATGAAGTTAAAATCGAAACCGGTAAAATTTGGATTTACCTCGTTTAACATCTCAACAATTTTTCTGTATTGCTGTTTGTAATTGATTTTTATGGTATTCAGTATTTGCGGAAGATTTGTCCCATCAGAAGCAAGCCGTTTATCCGATGTAGCCAAGACAGCCTTGCGAATAGGGCTTTTGGGTGTGGTATCGAAATAATCGTAAACCATGACGTCTCTGATTGCCTTTCGTAAGGTGGTAAGTGCATAGTATCGGTCGCTATCACTAACCTCCTTTAAAACAAGCCCTTGTGGGTCATAGTCGCTGTATCTGATCAGTTTGGGTTTCTCACCGGGATCGCTCTTTTCTGCAAGATGCCCTACTCCATTTGTAAAATCGAGGTAAATATAACCTCGCTGACTTTCGATCTTTTCATGTACATTAAAATTCTGTAAACTTGGAGATCTTGTAAGGGTTATGGTATACAAAATGTCATCGGTGAATTTAAAGCCATATTTCCCATTAGTGATGGCATCACCATCAAAAGTATACCTTATGCTTATGGCGTCTGTAAGGTGATGCGAATTTGATCCTTTGAAGAACACATTATCAAATCCACCCAGATTATCTATTAAATGCTTCTGTAGTCCAATTCCCGAAACGCCTTCCCTTAAAAGTTTTACAGCTTTTAAAAAGTTGGATTTCCCGGATCCATTAATCCCAATTAAAATATTAACATTAGGGTCCAGATCAATTTCTGATTCATGGAAGCTACAAAAATTTGTAATTCTAATCTGTTTAATCATGACCCGAGATCAAATCTGAAAGTGAATTTGACTTTTGTTTTTACAATCTACAAATATAATTCAAATGTCAGTCAGAAGATATACTGAAAAATGCACCTCTGCCCGCCAGGCCTGAGCAAGATCTGGTTTTGCCACAGCCCTCCGGCGGACTGTGGCGTTAAATCCTGTTTCCTATGTATGGTGGATTTCAAATCTCAGGGTATACCCGTTAATTTTCAAATTTCACTGGCCATCGCCGGATCACTTACTCCGGGCTTCCCGGTTTCGACCCTCCCGGCAAATCTGCGGAGAAACTCCGTTCCATCGGATGTTTTGAGGGTAAAGTCATACCAGTTGCCGCTTTGGGCCAGTGTCCATTCTTTTTTTACCGATCCTTTTGGCAATACCTCCAGCAGCCACGGGCCGCCATAAGCGTAGGCATTGGCAATAATTTCAACGGTAACCGGTTTGGCGTTTTCGTGATGGATTTTCAGACTGACACCTCCCTTTTTGTGATCATACCTGACCGCTACCTCTGGAAACAGTGCATCGGTCTTCCCTGAAAACTTGCGGAAATAGCCATTCGGACCAAACACTTCCAGATCGTACCGTCCTTGATCGGCAGACAAGTCCCATGCATCGCTAAGGGTTTTACCGGCTTCCACCGTATAGCGTTTTGGAATTTTATCCAGGTGTTTTAAATCATATACATGAAATACGGCCCCGGCTTTTCCGGTATTGCCAAACTTAAGACTGATTTTGGCTTCCCCTTTTGTAACATGAGCATCAGTATGTAAATCATAAGGCAATGCCCTTGAAAAGCGCGTCCCCTTTTCCTGAAACAGTGGTGCAGGATTGTCAGGGGCGGAGGCCCGGGGCAACAGGCGGGAGGCAGCTTCTGTCTCAGCATAATTACTTGTGGCAGGCAAATGGGGAAATACCGGATCATTGGGGTTTACGAAATCAAAAGCGGAGGTGAGGTCTCCGCTCACCGCACGATGCCAGGGGCTGATGGCCGGAATGTGAATCCCAAAACGTTTTTCAAGGAACTGGCCCACGGAGGTGTGGTCTGTTACCTGGGAATCCACCCAGCCACCCTTGCTCCACGGAGAAATCACATACATCGGTACTCTGGGACCCATTCCCCAGGGGCGGATATTGCCGCTGATGGTGTCCCGCTTGTCCTGGTATACCCTTTCACTCTTGCGGCCGCCTTTTAGCATACTCGCAGCGTTGAAAGGATTAGGAAAAGGTTGGGTTCCCTTATCATTATTGAAATACATGCCCGCTACGTCCAGTGTTGATTTTCCCGCCAGCGACCCGTCCAGATTATACGAGGGAACTGCTGGAGCAGGCAAGTGATCAAACAAACCGTCGTTTTCGTCAAAAGTGAGAAAGAAAACCGTTTTGCTCCATACCTCCGGATTAGCCGTGATGGCCGCCAGTACCTGATGGGTAAAATCCCCTCCCCGGTTGGGACTCGACGGCCCGTTCGGATGTTCCGAATTACTTTGTGATGGCAATACCCAGCTTACCTGCGGAAGGGTATTGTTTTTAACATGTCCGGTGAGGTCGTCCAGCGACCAGTGCCGCATACCGTTTTCATAGATGGGCGAGCCCGGTTTTGCAGTGCGAAAACTTTCAAAAGCCAGGCAGCCGTGCATAGCTCCATTCCAGTTGTCGTTAGGATCCTGATAAATCCGCCAGCTGATACCTGCTTTTTCGAGCACATCGGGGATGGTGTCCCATTTGAAAGAAGAACCGCGGTACACGTACCCAGGCTCTGGCATACGCCCAGGTTTATTGGTTCCTTCGGCATGTTCAGGCCAGCATCTGAGGTTCACAGGTTCAGAATCTTCGTCGGTACAATTGATACCTGCCGCCCGTTTCTCAGGATTGAAATTGGATCCCGACCAAAACATAATACGGTTCGGGTCGGTACCTGTGGCTATTGAGCAATGGTAAGCATCACAGATGGTAAAGGATTCGGCCAGGGCATACTGAAACGGGATTTCCTCGCGGGTATAGTAAGCCATGGAATACGGTGTTTTGAAAAGTGGCCAGAAACCGTATTTGCCCTGGTTCCAGGCGGCCTGGGTATCAGGAAAATCATGTGGAGTACCGTTGACAAGCGCTGCGTTCATCGTTCTTTTGTCGGCACGGTAAGGCGGTATTTCTTTTTGTCCGTCGGATTGAAAAAATACATTTTTGCCGCTTTCTAACGGGATGGGAAAACGATCACCAAAACCTCGGACACCACGCATGGTACCAAAGTAATGGTCAAAGGATCGGTTTTCCTGCATCAGGATCACAATATGCTTTACATCCTGGATTGATTTTGAGCTATTGTGTGCCTCTACGGCCAGCGCCTTTTGGATAAGGGCCGGCAGAAAATTTAATGCGGCACCGGCTCCCGCGGCGATTTTGATAAACTTACGACGGTCTAATTCAGTCATGATTAAGGAAGTTCAGGTAGTATCAGTACCCTAAATTAAGGATCAATTTCCAGATACCAGCAAGTGTGATGATTAAGATAGCATTAAGGATAATCCCGCTAATCGGTCCTGTAATGGAGTCTTAACCTGCCATTTTGAAGCTGCATTACACGGCAGGATTTTACCCCAAATCATTGGATCTGGTGATACTTCGCCAGATTTGTTACATATGAGTTATAAAGATGCTATAAAAGTATTATTTTTTGCTACGAAACTGGAAGTCTTACGCTTTCAAAACTGGTAAGTTTACATATCAATAATTGTAAGTATTTATAGATTATTTAATACATATTAAATAATGCACTTTCCAAACTAATAAATATTATTCTTTAATTACTATTAGTACCGAGCCCGCTACTCACCTTTAACCTATAGAAATGAAGATTTTTTGCTCAAATCTCCTGATCCTGTTTGCCACCCTATCCTATGGCACGCCTCAGTCTGTCGCTTTGAAAACAGATCAGCTCAGAACGGAATACCTTGTGAATCCGGTTGGAATAGATGTACTGCAGCCCCGCCTGAGCTGGGAACTTGCTTCGGATACGAGGTCCCAATTTCAGTCGGGCTACCAGATCCTGGTCGGTACCGACTCGCTGCTGCTCTTAAAAGATGTGGCAGATGCCTGGGACTCGAAAAAGGTAATGTCGTCGCAAAGCAGCCAGATACCGTATTCCGGAAAAAAGCTTCAGTCCAAAACCAGATATTTCTGGAAAGTAAGGGCCTGGGATGCCAATAAAAATGCCGGAGCCTGGAGTACTATAGCCAGCTGGTCCATGGGCTTGCTCACCAAAGCGGACTGGCAGGCCAAGTGGATAGGCGCACCGGAGCAGCAAATTCCTTATGAGCAGCAATATTATATCAATTACGGCTTTCAGTCCGACTTTGTTTCGGATAAAAATGCTAAAAACCAATGGGTTGCGATTGATTTGGGCGCAGTTGAGGATGTCCGTCAGATCAGGCTCTATCCGGTGGATTATAAAAAAATTCCAGACGGATACCTGTTCCCGAAACGCTTTAAAGTGGAACTTTCCAACACGCCCGACTTCAAAAATTCCAGCGTCATAGCCGATGAAAGTAAGCAGGACTATATCAAAAAAGGACTTGCACCTTACGTAAAAAATGTAACATCGACGAAAGGCAGGTACCTGAGGGTGGTGGTTAATAAGCTTGACAAATTGGAAGAGGGCAAGTATGCATTTGCTTTTGCTGAGCTGGAAGTGATGAACGCCGCATCCAAAAATATTGCGCTGAATAAAAAAACGACGACGGCTGTTTCCTATAACCTATATCCGCCGTTTTCCTACGAAAACTGGCTTCCCGAAAAGCTGACCGATGGTTTCTACAAAAGTAATCCGGACCATAAGTCGTTCAGCTTGCCTATCCCACCTTCGCCCTTACTCCGTAAAACCTTTACATTGCATAAAAAGGTGAAAAAAGCAACGCTTTACGCCAGTGCACTTGGCCTGTATGAATTCAGCGTTAACGGGAAAAAAGCGGGTACCCAGGTGCTGGCCCCGGAATGGACGGATTATCACAAAAGAGTTCAGTACCAGACCTATGACGTCACCGAATCTCTCAAAAGCGGGGTAAATGTAATGGGCGCGATGCTGGCAGATGGCTGGTATGCAGGTTCTATTTTTTCTCATCCCGACCGTGGTTCCTATGGCTTTGACCGAAGGCTGATCGGCCAGTTAGAAATTGTCTATGAAGATGGAACGAAGGGGCAGATCGTGACCGATGGCAGCTGGAAATTACTGGAAAACGGTCCGATCCAAAGGGCCTCGCTTTTTGACGGGGAATTCTTCAATGCCGGGTTGCTGCCGGAAAGGTGGCTGCATGCTGATTTTGACGATTCGCAGTGGAAGCCTGTAACTGTCGACCCTACGATCGCCAAGACACTCAGCGCACAGCTTAACGAACCTATCAAAATTATTCAGGAGATCAGGCCGGTGAAAATGTTTAAAGTAAAGGAAGGCACCTACGTTTTTGACCTGGGGCAGAACATAGCCGGTTGGGTGAACCTGAAACTGAATTACAATCCGCAACGTGATATTACTTTCAGGCATGGCGAAGTGCTGGACGATGAGGGTATGCTTTATGTAGCTAACCTGAGAGGTGCGAAACAAATGGACGTATATACACCAGGGGCAGGAAATTCAGTAGATTACGAACCCCGCTTTACCTACCATGGGTTCAGATACGTTGAGATATCAGGACTTACCCGAGAACCTGACCTGGGGGATGTGACAGGCAAAGTGGTGGCTTCTGCTTCACCTTTGGCGGGTAGTTTCGAAAGCTCGTCTCAGGATCTTAATAAATTATGGTCCAATATTTTATGGACCCAGCGGGGTAATATGCACTCCGTCCCAACGGACTGTCCTCAAAGAGACGAGCGCGCCGGATGGATGGGCGATGCACAGGTTTTTGCACAAACTTCAATTTACAACCTTGATATGGCTGCGTTTTTCACCAAATGGGTGAGGGATATCAGAGATTCCCAGCGGCCCGAAGGACGTTATCCCGATTTTGCACCGCAGGTGGGTATCTGGAACAACTTTTACAATTCGCCCGGCTGGGGAGATGCCGGCGTACTGGTGCCCTGGCGCCTGTATGAAAATTATGGAGATACCTCCATTTTGGCCGCCCAGTACACCTCTATGAAAAAATACATCGTGTTCATAATGAAGTCAAATCCCGATCTGATCTGGAAAAATGCAAGGGGAAACATGTACGGAGACTGGCTGAACGGAAATACTATTATCTCCAAGGATTATCCCAAGGAAGGTGGGAAAGTACCGGATGATATTTATTCAACAGCCTTTTTTCAGCATTCTACTCAAACCGTGGCAAAAGCGGCCAAATTGTTGGGCCACCAGAAGGATCATAGGTTTTTTGATTCACTGGCCACCGCTATCAGGTCCAGATTTGTGGAGGAATACGTTGATGCAGATGGCCGAGTGAAAGGAAACACCCAGGCGGGTTACGCCATCGCCCTGGATTTTGATCTCATCCCCCGCAATTTGCGTGAACAGGCCGCTGCACACATGGTACAGGCTATCAAGGATTATGATTTCAGGATTTCAACCGGTATTCAGACAACCATCCGGATGATGAACCAGCTTACGGCCTTTGGTTACAACGACATAGCCTACAAACTGCTGGAAAGCCGCCGTTTCCCCTCCTGGATTTACTCCATAGACCAGGGAGCAACCACCATTTGGGAGCGCTGGGACGGATATGTAAAAGGCCGTGGTTTCCAGAATGTGGGCATGAACTCCTTTAATCACTATGCCATTGGTGCAGTGGGCGAATGGATGTACCGCAGCATATTGGGGATCAATACAGAGACGGCTGGTTATAAGCATTTTATCGTTAAACCAGTTGTGGGCGGAAGCCTGACGTGGGCAAAAGGATCATACAATTCTGTTGCCGGTAAAATTTCCGTAGACTGGAAACAGGATACAAACAACTTTAAATTGAATGTACAGATTCCCGCTAATACTACTGCGACAGTGTTTTTGCCAAAGGGTAAAAATATCACTGAAAACGGTCAGGCTATCAGCGGATCAAAAGATATCCGGATTGTCGAAACAAATGAAAAAGGTACCTCTTTGCTCGTACAATCCGGTAATTACCATTTCAGCGTAGCGCTGTAATTAAGTTTTTTTAATCTATTCCTAAACCCCAGGTTTTTATAACGCCGGCTATAAAAACCTGGCACAAAAACTATGTGCCAAAATAATCCATTCGTATTAAAATACTGCAAACATGAAAAGAGTCACTACCCGGTATTTCCATCATAAATGGACACCCCGATCAATATTTTTGAGCAGTTTATTTACTGTCTCAGTAGTCAGTATTTTTCCGGAACAATTACAGGCCGGCCCCTTTGAAAAAGGCACGGTAAGCCCGGATGCTAATGCTACCCCATGGTTTTTAGAAAGAACAGTTAAAGGCAAAGTGGTGGATGAAAAAGGAGTTACTTTGCCTGGGGTTAACGTAATCATCAAGGGAACGACCAAAGGCACCGTGACCGACGAAAACGGAGCTTTTTCCATAGCAGTACCCGACGGGGAAGCAATACTTGCCTTTTCCTACATAGGGCATATCACGCAGGAGATTTCTGTTGTGAACCAGAGCTTTCTGGATATTACCTTAAAGGCCGATACCAAATCACTCGAAGAAGTAGTGGTGGTGGGGTATGGTCAGCAGAAAACCAGAGAAGTAACCGGATCCATCTCCTCGCTTTCAACGGCGCAATTACAGGATCAGCCGGTGGGGCAGATAGGCCAGAAAATCCAGGGCCGCATTGCCGGGGTGCAGATCAACCAGACCTCCGGGCAGCCAGGCAAGGGTATCTCGATCAGGATCAGGGGAGCCGCATCTGTTAACGCGGGAAACAGTCCGTTGTATGTGGTAGATGGCGCTCCCATTGTAGGAGATATTAACAGTATCAACCCAACAGAAATTGAGAATATAACGGTACTGAAAGGTCCTTCGGCTGCCTCCATTTATGGTTCCAGGGCGGCAAACGGCGTAGTGCTGATCACGACCAAACAAGCCAGGCCAGGGAAAACGGTGGTACAGTTCAGTGTGAGCCAGGGAGTGGGACGCGTACCGGACCGTGGACGTCCGGACCTCATGAATGCCAAGGAATTTCTGGAATTTCAAAAAGGGATATTTGAAGATAAAATCAAATACGAAGGATACGCGGGTGGTATTCCTGCACTGTACCAGAACCCGCAGAGCTGGACAGGCCCGGATACCGACTGGATGGATGAGATGCTGAGAAACTCCAGAATGAGCAGCTATAATTTATCGTTGCTGGCCGGCAAAGACAAGTTCACCTCGGCCACCACGGTGGGCTATTACGATGAGAGCGGTGTGATGCTGAATACGGGCTATAAAAGATTTTCGCTTCGCTCCAATAATGAGTATCAGGTCAATGATAAAATCAGGGTGGGGCTCAATGTTGCTCCGACCTACCAGACCGGCCAGAATTTCGGTACGGATGGAACTTACAATATCATTTTTGCAGGTTTAACCACGCCGCCTATTTTTTCTCCCAACGAAAAGAATGCGGACGGTACGCGTAAGCTGAGGTTTGAAGGCCCGGGGCTTTTCACGCAGCCCAACTGGGTGTCGGTTCTGGAAACCTCCAAAAACAAGGAAACAGTATCCCGTTTGCTGTCAAATGCCTTTCTGGAATTTGAGTTTCTCAAAAACTTTAAATTCAAATCCGCAGTATCAACCGATATCGCCAATACCACCAATCGGATATTCAACCCCAGTTCAACCGGTACGATCTGGTCTCCTCCGCCAACAATCCCGTCGGGTTCATACAGTACCACCAATTACTACTCCTGGCTAACCGAAAACACGCTGACTTACAGTAAAACTTTTGCAGATGACCATCAGTTGGAAATACTCGCCGGTTATTCCGCACAGAAATTCCACCAGGAATATAATTCCCTGTCGGGAAGCAATTTCCCGGACGACCTGGTATCCTGGATTGATGCGGCGGCAGTAAAAAATGGCAGCAATAATACCACGGAATGGTCTTTGTTATCGATGTACAGCCGTTTCAATTATAGTTTCAAAGGCAAATATCTACTCTCTGCATCCATTCGCCGCGACGGGTCTTCGCGTTTCGGAAGTGAAAACAGATGGGGGGCATTCCCTTCGGTGTCTGCGGGATGGATTGTTTCTGATGAAAAATTCATGGAGAATTTACACTCGCTGAGTTATCTTAAACTGAGGGCAGAATATGGTCTGGTGGGAAACTTCAACATTGGTAATTACAGTCAGTTCGGAAGAGTATCCACCACCAATTATGTTTATGGCGGCGCTCTGGCGCAGGGCCGGAGCCTCACTACCCTGGGCAATAACAAACTTACCTGGGAAACCACCAAAGGAATTGATGTAGGTATTGACATCTCATTTTTCAACGACCGCCTTTCTTTTACGGCCGATTATTATCAGAAGTCTATCGACGATATGTTGTATCAGGTGGATATTCCGATGGGTACAGGATTTGGAAATATTCAGTCCAACATCGGAGGCTTTAAGTTCTGGGGATACGAATTTTCGGCCAGCACCCGGAACCTCACCGGCGCATTAACCTGGAATACGGATTTCAATATCTCCGTTAACCACAACCGGGTTGAAAAACTTGGAACCAATAACACCCCCATTGACGGGGTTGGCGAACAGGGAACCTACTGGAAAACGGAAGTTGGAAGGCCCATCGGGCAATTCTGGGGCTATGTGTTTGACGGGGTGTATATGAATCAGCAGGAATTTGATTCTCAGCCAAAAGCAGTTACCTCGAGCGTAGGGACGGTCAGGTACAAAGATCTTAACGGCGACGGGGTGATCACCAATACCGACAGGGCCTTCCTGGGTAATCCCAATCCCAAATTCATCTTCGGGTTAGCCAACAGTTTGTCGTACAAAGGGTTGGACCTGAACGTGGTGATCTCCGGAGCCATCGGACAGGACATTATCAATGGACAAAAAGAATGGTCGGATAACCAGGATGGCGTATTTAATGTTCAGAAATACTGGAAGGACAGATGGCGGTCAGAAAGTGAGCCGGGCAATGGAATTTATCCGCGAACAACCGGAGCGGGCAATAACTTTTTCAGGTATGCCAACAGCCGCTGGATTGAAGACGGGTCGTATGTGACTATCAAAAATATTACGCTGGGGTATACCCTGCCGGTTTTGAAAAAGGTATTCAGCAGAACGAGAGCTACGCTGAGCTGTCAGCAGGCCGCGGTATTTACCAAATACAAGGGTATGTCGCCGGAAGCCAGTATCAACGGGCTGAACGGCCTTCGGGAAGGTGTGGACGCCGGTGCCTATCCTGTCCCCAGAACATTTGCGATTGGTTTGGATTTAAACTTTTGATTAAAAGAAACTTATCATGAAACGGAAAATATATATATCCATTTTATTCGCCGGGCTGCTGTCGTCCTGCTCCCAGGATTTTTTGGAGCTCTCTCCTGAAAGTTCCATCACGGACGGGACCTTTTTTAAAGAGCAATCCCATTTTGAACAGGCGCTGGTGGGTGCCTATGCCGCGCTGAGAGGGATCAAAGGTTCGCGCTCTGCTTATGTAATGGGCGAAATGAGATCTGACAATACTTTTTATGAGTACAACAGTACCGACAGAGGTGTACAGTATATCAACATGGAACTGGCCGACGGCTTTCTGGATGATGCTTCCAGCAACGTAACCAACGAGATGTACAATAACGCTTATTCGGTCATATCCCGTGCCAACAGCATTATTACCAATATCCCGAATATTACCCTGGCACAGGATGTGTCGGATCGGATCCTGGGCGAGGCACGGTTTATCCGTGCGCTGGCCTATTTCGACCTGGTACGGTTTTATGGTGGGTTGCCGCTCTATCTTGACCAGGTGAAAGGTGTGGAAGACGCTTACCTGGAGCGTTCAACGGTGGAGCAGGTGTACGCTGCCATTGAAGACGATCTGACCTTTGCCGCTGAGAAACTCGCTAACCCTACTTTTCCGCAGGTTGGCAAAGCAACAAAAGGAGCAGCCAAGATGCTGTTAAGTGATGTATATATCACCCAGAAAAAATACCCTTTGGCCGAAACTCAGCTCAGGGATATCATGGGCATGGGTTACGACCTGCTCCCAGATTATGGTGATGTGTTTGAGCTGGGTAACAAAAACAGCAAGGAATCTATTTTTGAAATTCAGTACCAACAGGGAAACCAGGGACAGAACAGCGCTATGGTTTACGCCTTTCTGCCCATCACAGACAACGCCAGTATGCTCACCGGCACAGTAGGGCGCGTTTCTGCCGGCGGCTGGAATGTACCCACGCAGGAAATGGTGAACACCTACGAAGCGGGAGATCAGCGGCTTCCTAACTCCATCAGTATTATTGAAGGCACCGGCCCGGTGGGAGCACTGGTGATTGATGCAGTGAAAAGCCCGGTGGGTTATGTACCCACTCCCGGGAAACGGAGCTATCGGTTTATCAATAAATATCTGCATCCGCATAGCCTTATTAACAATACTGATGACAATGTTCCGGTATATCGGTTTTCCGAAGCGCTTTTGGCTATGGCGGAAACACTCAATGAGCAGGATAAAGGAGCGCAGGCACTGGAGTATCTTAATCGGGTGAGAAAGAGAGCCGGACTGGCGGCTGTCACCGTTACTGCCAAGGAGCAGCTCCGTGCCATTATCCTGCATGAGAGAAGGGTGGAACTGGCCTTTGAAAACAAAAGATGGTTTGACCTGCTGAGAACCGGCCAGGCCATTGACGTGATGACAAAAAATGGAGAATACCTGAAAGCGTTATACCCGAATCTTCCGGCGAACAGTTACAAACTCACTGCCGACCGACTCTTATTTCCGATCCCGCTGAGGGAAATACAAATTGCAAAACTTCAGCAGAATCCTGGTTATTAGCGTGTTGGCTAAGTGATGATTTTTGGTGGCGGGTACAAGTTGAACCCGCCACATTTTAAATTTTTGAATTATAAACATAGATACGGTTGTCCTGCTATGAAGTACAGAAAAAACATTTTGCTGACGTTGTTCCTGCTGAGCTTATATCTGCCTGCCCTGGCTCAGATACATGTCTCGGAAGCATTATGTGATAACAGGTTAAATGCTGCCGGAGTGAATCCTGCAGATATGTTTTTCTCCTGGGAGATGAAATCTCCGCGGCAGGCTGTAACGCAGTCGGCGTACCAGCTGGTGATCGCGTCTTCTCCAGCCAAGTTAAAAGCAGGGCAGTTTGATGTTTTCAATT
This sequence comes from Dyadobacter sp. CECT 9275, assembly GCF_907164905.1. Lineage (NCBI taxonomy): Bacteria > Pseudomonadati > Bacteroidota > Cytophagia > Cytophagales > Spirosomataceae > Dyadobacter > Dyadobacter helix. Next base: position 2,501,398 of record NZ_CAJRAF010000002.1, read on the forward strand.
CCGGCACTGTAAAAAGTGAGCAGAGTATCCAGATTCGCTATCATGGTAAAAACCTGAAACCAGCTGAAACCTATTTCTGGAAAGTGCGGGTATGGGACAACCGCAGTCAGCAGTCGGGATGGAGTGACACGCAACATTTCACTACCGGAATATTTACAGAAGGAGATTGGAAAAATGCCCTATGGATTGGATATGAAGACATGCCGGATACGGAGCGGGTTGTGCCTTTTGTGCACGGCAAGATGAAAGCGGGCAACAGCAGGATCATCAAAAATGCCATTTCTCCGTTGCTCCGAAAAGAATTTAAAGTCAGCAAAAAAGTACAGAAAGCCCTCCTTTTTATCAGTGGATTAGGCCATTATGAGGCCAGTATCAATGGCGGAAAGATAGGCAAGGCATTTTTGTCTCCTGGCTGGACCAGTTATGACAAAACCATATTGTACAATACCTACGACATCAGCGGCCAGCTTCGCGAGGGGAATAATACGATTGGTGTAATACTGGGGAACGGTTTTTACAATATCTCTCAGGAACGTTATGTCAAAGGTACCGGGGCATTTGGCAAACCGAAAATGATAGCGATGCTGAAAATATCCTACACAGATGGCAGCCAGGCGTATGTTGTTTCGGATCAAAGCTGGAAAACGGCTCCTTCGCCGGTTACCTTCAATACCATTTACGGGGGAGAAGATTATGACGCACGTCTTGAACAAAAGGGCTGGGACAGTAATTCATTTGCCGGGAATAACTGGAAAGAAGCCGTTCTGGTGCGTAAACCCAAAGGAAAACTGTCGCCGGAGATTGACTACCCGGTAGTATTGCAGGATTCGTTAAGCGTAAAGAAAAAAACGGTTACGGGAACGAATACATCGGTCTATGATTTTGGTCAGAATGTTTCGGGTATTCCGCGGTTAACGGTGAAAGGCAAAGCCGGACAGACCATCAGGCTCATCCCGGCCGAATTGCTGGATGCCAATGGCAGCGTGAGCCAGGCAGATGGGGTAACCCCTCATACGTATTCCTATACCTTAAAAGGAAACGGGCCCGAAACCTGGCAGCCCCGGTTTAGCTACTTTGCGGTACGCTATGTACAGGTAGAAGGTGCAGCTACTACGGCGGGAGACCAGTCCCTGCCTGAGATCACCGAGCTCAAATTGCTGCATAACCGGAACGCCGCTCCCTCAAATGGGACCTTTGCCTGTTCAAACGAGCTCTTCAACCGAATACATACCTTCATTGACTGGGCCATCAAAAGCAATATCCAAAGTTACATTACGGATAATCCGCAAAGAGAGAAGTTAAGCTGGCAGGGTGAACAGAATTTTATGCGCACCGCCATTAATTACAATTACAATAGCTACAACCTGTACCGCAGCCTCATACAGAACATGGCCGATGCCCAACATGAAAGCGGACTGGTACCTGATATTGCACCTGAGTACATAAAATTTGAAGGACCTTTTGTCGACTCACCCGAATGGGGTACTACGGCCATTCTGGATACCTGGTTTTTGTATCAGTTCTATGGCGATACTACCATGATAGGCAAAACCTATGGCATGATGACCAGCTACGCCCGCCACCTGGAAAAGCAGGCCAGCGGAAACCTGTTAAACTATGGTCTGGGGGACTGGCTTGACATCGGCAATGTAACGCCCAAAGGCATCACGGCAACGGCCTATTATTTCCATGCGATCGACGCACTCGGCCAAATGGCTGCACTCACGGGAAAAGTACAGGATGCTGCTTATTACAGCCAGCTGGCCGGGAATATAAAGGCTGCCTTTAATCAAAAGTATTTCGATACCCACAGGAAAATTTATGCCACCGGTAGCCAGACTGCCATGGCAATGCCTTTGAGTATGGGGCTTGTGGAGGAACAGTATAAAAAAGAGGTGCTTGGCAATCTTGTGAAAAACATAAAAGAATCGGATGGCAACCGGCTGACGGCCGGTGATGTGGGACATAAGTTTTTGGTAGAGGCCCTTTATGAAAATGGCCATCCTGAAACACTTTTTGCCATGACCAACCGGGACGATGTACCTGGCTACGGATACCTGTTGAAAAAAGGCGCTACGGCGCTTGTGGAAACCTGGGACGGCAAATCTTCCCAAAATCAGCTGGCGATGGGACATATCCTTGAATGGTTTCACGGGGGTATTGCCGGTATATCGCAGTCCGCCAACTCGGTTGCTTTCAAACACATTAAAATTTGTCCCCAGCCAGTAGGTGACATTACCTGGGCCAACGGCAGCTTTCATTCGCCTTATGGATGGATAAAAACCAGCTGGACAAAAACATCAGGAGTATTGACCCTGACCGTAGATATTCCTGTCAACACCAATGCCACAGTATATGTACCGTCGCAGGCTTCGTCGCGGATTTCTGTTAACGGGAAGAAAATTGCGGATTTTAAATGGAAGGATGGCCACGCTTTACTGGAACTGGGGTCGGGGCGATACAATATAAAGGCAGAGTAATTTTGATGAAAATATTAAAGAATCTGACTGAACGATGAGAGGATTAAAAGATAAGGTGGCAATCATTACCGGCGGGATCGGCGATCTGGGATATGCCACCGCGAAACGTTTGTTTGAAGAAGGCTGTAAAGTTGCATTGTTCGATCTGAAACAAAGTGATGCCGGTTTGGCAAAAGCGATTGATGCCCTTTATATCCAGGTGGATATCAGCAATGAGGAGGCCGTGAAACTTGCCTGCGAAAGAGTGGAAAACGAGCTTGGTCCGGCTCAGGTTTTGGTCAATACCGCTGCCACTTTTATTTTCAAAGGCGTTGACGCAACCGAAGAGGACTGGCAAAAGATCAATAGCGTCAACATCGTCGGCACATCCTTTGTAACAAGGTATACGGTACCTCAAATGATAAAAAAAGGAGGCGGAAGTATCATCAACTTCTCATCGGTGAGCGGGTTTGTAGGGCAGCGGAATTTTGCAACCTACAACGCGACCAAGTTTGCAATCCGTGGATTGACCAAATGCTGGGCTTATGATCTGGCAGAGCACGGTATCAGGGTGAATACGCTATGCCCTGGGTATATCTATACCAGCGCCTTTGTTAATTCGTGCAAAGTACTCAACCTGGATATTGAAGAAGAAAACAAACGGGCCTCAGAAATGCATCTGCTGAACCGGCAGGGGCAGCCCGAAGAAGTAGCCGCAGCAGCCGCTTTTCTTGCCAGTGACGATTCCTCATTCATTACCGGCAGCGATTTATTAGTAGATGGTGGATATTTAGCCAAATAAAACAGATGAAACTCGTAGATCTTTCACACCCCATGGAGCACGGTCAGCAGACCTTCCCTTCGGACCCCAAGCTTAGTATCGTATCCCATGGTACGGTCAGAACACTGAAATACAATATCAGCCAGATCGTCATGAGCTCACACCAGGGCACCCATCTGGACGCGATGTATCATTTCCTGGAGGATGGCAAAACACTGGATCAGATGCCCCTCGACTGGTTTTATGGTACCGCACATATCTTACGTTTACCCAAAGGTGCCCGGGAAGAAATAGTGGTGGAGGACTTTCTGCCCTACGAAAATTTACTCGTTCCCGGAGCAAAGATCATTTACGAAACCGGCTGGTTTAAACATTTCGGAGAGGATAATTTCTTCGATGACTTCCCATCCCTGACGCAGGAAGCAAGTACCTACCTGGCAGGCAGGGACATCCGGATGCTGGGAATGGATACCCCCACACCCAGCCGCGACTGGTACGAAGTACATCATATACTCCTCGGAAAAGAAATCGTGATTGTAGAAAGTCTGACGAATCTGGACCAGGTACCCGACGAGTTTACATTTATGGGTTTTCCACTTAACCTCAAAGGCCGGGACGGCTCACCGATCAGAGCGGTTGCTCAATTCTAAAAAGTTATCAATATGAAAGCATTGTTTTATCCGGAGTTTCAAAAACTTACGGTTACCGAGAGGCCTGCGCCCGCATTTTCGGAAAATGAGGTTTTGCTACGTGTTCTGGCCTGTGGAATCTGCGGGAGCGAGCTGGAAACTTTTAAATCCCAAAGCCCCCGGCGCGTGCCTCCGCTGATCATGGGACATGAATTTTGTGGTATGATTGAAGAGATCGGCGCAGCCGTGAGCGGGTATCAGAAGGGTGATCTCGTAGCCAGTAACAGTGTGGTTTCCTGCGGTACCTGTGATCCCTGCCGCAGAGGACTTACCAATTTGTGCCGGAACCGGCAGATATTCGGGATGCACCGTGAGGGCGCATTCGGGCAATATGTGAACGTACCGGCGCATTGCCTGGTACCTCTGTCGGGAAATGTTACGCCCCAGGCTGCCTGCATGGCAGAGCCGCTGGCAAATGGTATCCACATGGTCAATCTTTCCAAACATTTATTACCTCAAAAAGTACTGGTGATCGGGGCCGGGCCTATCGGGCTTGTCACGCAGCAGGCTTTTCAATCCTTGCTGGGCGTGGAGGTATACGTTGCCGATTTACGAAGCGAAAGGCTTACCATTGCTAGCAGGCTAGGCGCCGCAGCTACCATTAATTCCTCTGAAGAAAACCTGGTTTCGGTCATCCAGCGATTAACGGAAGAGGAAGGTATTGACCTGGTGATCGACGCGGTGGGTACTGCCCAGACCAACCAACAGGCTCTGCAGTGCATCCGGCCGGGGGGAGCTATTGTGCTCATAGGGCTCTACGAAAATTCCCAGCCATTTTTTAGCTACGATATTATTCTGTCGGAAAAACAGATCATCGGGACCTACGCTGCCACGCAAAAGGAAATACAGGAATCACTGGAGCTGATCGCCTCGGGAAAGGTGGATGTAACTTCATGGGTTCACTATTATTCGCTGGACGATGGCGTTGCCGCCTTTAGGGATATGATGGCTGCTAAAGACACCCATATCAAATCGGTTATCGTTTTTTAGCTCCTTTTTTCTTTTTCAATTCACCATTGATCTTATATACAAATGGAAACCAGCAATAAAAAAATTGTGATCACCGACCATGGCTTTGCAAATATCAACCCCGAATTGTCTGTCTTACAACATTCAGGTTATGAGATAGTTGACGCTCAATGTAAAACTGAGCAGGACTTGCTCGAGGTTACGAAAGATGCGTTTGCGCTGATCGTACAATGGGCACCGATAACAGCCAACGTGATCCGAAACCTGGATAATTGCCGCATCATCGTCCGTTACGGGATCGGTATTGATAACCTTGACCTTGCCGCTGCCAAAGAAAAAAATATCCCGGTTTGTAACGTTCCTGATTATTGTATTGACGAGGTATCCGATCATTCCATGGCACTGGCCATGGCACTCAACCGGCAGATACCCGCTACAGATGCCCGGGTACGGGAGGGAATCTGGAAAATTATTCCGCCAGGAAACGTACCGGCCTGTAAGGACTCCCTGTTCACAACACTGGGATTTGGAAGAATCGCACGGGCCGTGCTGAAACGGGCAGGTGCTTTCAATTTTCAGCTGGCCGCTTATGATCCTTATGTGGATGAAGCCGAAATGCTGGCGCATGGTGTGCGGAAAATCACTTTGGAGGAGGCGATCGGGCAGTCGGATATACTCTCCCTGCATTTACCGCTGAATGAACAAACGCATCATATCATTCACAGGGATACCATGTTGAATATGAAATCCAGTGCGGTGCTCATCAACACTTCCCGCGGGGGGCTGGTCAACACTGTGGAACTGGCGCAGGCACTTCATGAAAATCAAATTGGCGGGGCAGGGATTGACGTTTTTGAACAGGAGCCGCTTCCGGTGGACCATCCGCTTTTGCAGGCTCCTAATATGATTATTACCTCGCATACCGCCTGGTATAGCAAACGCAGTATTCCCATTCTCCAGCAGTTTGCCGCAGAAGAGGTTCTAAGGACGATCAAAGGAGAACCCCTCAAAAACCGGGTGGCCTGACAGGCATAATATCTATCGGCAGCCATTGAAACAACCATCCTGAATCCCGAAAATATGATCATTATAGAAACTTATACCTCGGCCGTTATTTTCTGTATCCTTACCATGCTGGCCTGGGGTTCGTGGCCCAATACCCAAAAGCTGGTTACTAAAGACTGGCGTTTCGAGCTATTCTACTGGGATTTTGTTTTCGGGATTGCCGTGGTGGCTATCCTCGGGGCGCTGACCTTCGGCTCATGGGGGACGGAGGGCAGGGGATTTTTCGAGGATATCTCTCAGGCCGATGCAAAAAATATGCTGCTTGCTTCCCTGGGCGGAGTAGTTTTTAATATAGCCAATATACTCTTTGTGGCAGCCATTTCCATTGCCGGAATTTCCGTGGCATTTCCTGTCGGGGCTGGGGTTGGGCTGGTCCTGGGTGTAATGCTCAATTATTTATCCCAACCCGATGGAAACGGCACCTATCTTTTTTCCGGTGTATTTTTAATTGTGCTGGCCATTGTACTATCCGCAATGGCTTACAGAAAGATATCGCAAAATTCAGGCGTTGAACTGAAAGGCTTATTGCTGGCTGTTATTTCAGGAGTACTTTTCGGTGTTTTTTACCGGTTTATAGCCGCCTCCATGGCCACCAATTTCGTCATGCCCGAAGCCGGCCTGCTGGGGCCTTACAGTACCGTGGTATGTTTTGCTGCGGGTATTCTTTTCAGTAACCTGATCCTGAATCCGATCATCATGAAAAAACCTATCCAGGGTGAGCCTATTGCCTTCAGCAGGTATTGGAACACCATTTCCAGAAACCATTGGATGGGCTTGCTGGGCGGCGGAATCTGGGGCGCCGGGTTACTGTTCAGTATTTTGTCGAGTGAAAAAGCAGGATTTGCCGTTTCCTTCGGGCTCAGCCAGGGAAATGCTTTAATAGCTGCCTTGTGGGGCGTGCTGGTATGGAGGGAGTTTAAAGGGGCACCTGGAGTTAACAAAATACTATTCGGGATGTTTACCTGTTATGTTCTGGGGTTGATCCTGATTATTCTCTCCAAAGTGTATTAATGCAAATCAAAATTAGAGTTAATTGTTAGCCTTGTCGGTAATTATCAACAATGTCACTCAAAGCGCTTTGGAGCGCTTTGAGTGACATGAGAATACACGCTGCTTTCATCGTTCGCCCTGCGAACAGAGCGTACAACGTTACCCCGCACATTAGTTCAGTTTCCAGCCCGGCCTCTCAAAATGGCAGGTATATCCGCCCGGATGTTTTTGCAGATAATCCTGGTGTTCTGCTTCAGCATTCCAAAAGTCTGTTGCAGGCACTACTTCGGTTACGATCTTACCCGGCCATATACCAGAAGCTTCCATTTCTGCGATCAGTGCCTGTGCCACTTCCCGCTGATCTTCACCGATAAAAAAAATAGCAGAACGATATGACGTTCCTATGTCATTTCCCTGCCGGTTACGTGTGGTAGGATCGTGAATCTGGAAGAAATATTCGAGCAGTTTACGATAAGATAATTGTGCCGGGTCAAACACAATCTCAATGGCTTCTGCATGCGTACCATGATTGCGATAGGTGGCATTGGGAACGTCGCCGCCAGTATACCCCACCAACGTTGAAATTACACCCGGTTGATGTCTGATCAGTTCTTCCACCCCCCAGAAGCAACCACCTGCCAAAATGGCTTTTTCAGTAATCATATAGTTTCTATTTAGGTCGTAAAATATAGTACAAATTCTATGCCCTCAAATGATAAAAATCAATGCAATTGAACGTTTCTCCATAGCTGACAACAATCCCGCCAAACCACCTTAACAGAAAAAGACGCTGTCATAAAATATCAGAATAAACAATAGCGCGTAACTTAGCAGTATATTTCCACTCATACCTGCCCTGATGAAAAATAAACTGCTCAGCCTCTTTCTCATTTTGACAATTGCCTCTGCGGCAACCGCCCAGACAAAACCAGCCATTGTCTTCATTGGCAACAGTATCACCCAGGGAAAAGGCGGCCCCGGCGGCTTTCCTCCACCGACCCACGCCGTGAACTACCTGAAAGAACAAAAAGGCATCAATGACGTATTGTTTGCCAATGTCGGCAGAAGCGGGTCCACCACACTGGACTGGCTGCCTGGCAGTGGCAAGTACTTTATCCTTGCTTCCAAAGCCGCCGATAGTTTATATGCTCTGAAAGACCATCAGCTGATTTTCTCCATGAAACTGGGTACCAACGATAGTGCCATAGAAGGGCCTAACGGTTCGCCGGTATCCAAAGAAGCATACCGAAAGAATATGTTATCCATCATTTCGGAATTACTTACCCGATATCCCGGCAGCAAGGTGGTGGTGCATCATCCGATCTGGTATAGTACCAATACTTATAACAGGTCCAAATATCTCGCCGAAGGCCTGGAAAGGCTGCAGAGTTATATACCCGAGATAGATGCGCTGGTGTCGGACTACAGGACCACGGAGCCGGGAAGAGTTTTTAAAGGTGATACCAAAGCATTCAGGTATTTCAGAAAGCATTATATCAAATTATTCAAACCCGAAAATGGCCAGGCGGGAATATTTTATCTGCATCCCAACGAAGAAGGAGTGGCGGTTTTAGGTAAGTACTGGGGAAAGGCCATTTCGAAAGCTTTATAACATCCGCGGCACGGCGGATCGGCCGTGCCGCGGATTCAGCCCTCTACCAGATGCCCCACAAACTGGGCGGTATTATCCAGTATCCTGCCTCCCCTCCGGAATCCCAAACCACAGGGTTCCCCCGCATAGAATACTCCGGCCTGATAGAAAAAGTCATCCCCATCCCGAGGGAATTCAACATATTCCTGATAAATTCGGGCCTGATTTTCATACTCACCTTCAACAGCCGAGGATACTTCACCGCCTTTTTCAAGGATAGATACATTGGCTCCTTCCCTTCCCAGGATCACTTTGCTCACACATTTTTTATGGGGGATCGGATATCTTTCCGTCTGAAGAAGCAACGGGTGATAAGGGAATAGATCCCACAGGAATTTCAGAATATATTTGGACTGAAACAACAATGTATAGGCAGGATTAAGAATAACCGCTTTTCTGTTTTTAACGATGTCGGTCAGCAATTTGGCCAGCTCAGGCTCATCCTGCCCGATGTATTCCCAGGGTACCAGTTTGAACCAAAAGTCAAACCTTATGAAACTGCCATCCTCAGGATCCTGCTTAAAGATACCCTGCTCCGCCGAAAATTCCACGTCCTGGATATACGCAAAATCCGTATCAAATCCGGCCTCCTGTGCGGCCTCCGAAAGAACCGCAACGTTGGTATCGTCTTCGGGGTACCCTTCCATAGTAGTGAAAAGCAGGGAAGGCGTCAGATCCGGATTCACTTCCTTTAAATAACGAAACTGCCCCACCAGGGTTTCATAGAGCGTATTAAACTGCATGCTTTCATCCTGCCCGTTCATTTTTAGCTGCGCCCATTGTACCACAGCAGTTTCAGGGATACAGGTGGCGGTATCAGCATTAAACTCGATGAGCTTAACCTGCGCGTCATCCGTTCCACCGGCCAGATCAAAACGGCCGTAAAGATGAATATGCCGGTCATCCTCCCAGCTTAATTTAATAAGTTCAACAAGGTTTTCGGGTATACCCAGCTCTTTAAACAACTGGTGATCTATTACATATTGCCCAGCCTCTACAAACATCTCATAAAGTGTTTGTGCAGCCTGATCGTACTGTTCTGCCGCTTTATCCTTTACCACCACTACTTCACTGCGCACATAGGCTGAAGTATCCGTACCGACCATCCAGTCCCATCCCGCATTTTTTAGAGCCGGTTCGGGTGCTACCGGTAATTGTCTTAACTGAATCATGCTATTCTGAATTAATAACGGTGAGCCGCTCACCTGTTTGCCACTTCCCTCCTACCGGAAACAATCGTCCTTTATGGTCTACCCTCCGCTACGACCGAATGATCGCCCGAAAAAGCCGTTTCTTCCACTGGCAGGTCTTGTAGTTACAATCCGGGTCGACCGGGATGCGTTGATATCACGCACTGCTGTCTGCGATCTTCCGTATGCCCCCGGAGAGGCGTAAAATCCTCTGGATCTTTGTTCATCCTGCTGGCTGCGGTAATTGTTGATATACCCGTTTCCGGAGTTCCGGCCCAACAGGTAACCCATTCCTCCATATAAAAGCATACTGGAAAGACCGCTGTGGTGCCCGACATATGCATTATTATTCCTGATTTCATTATCAATCAAAGCCTTTGCAGCGCTGGTTGACAGGGAATCCGTATGGCCATCAAGGTAGGTTACAATGGCAACTGAGCTATCTGCCGAAACGGATTCCTCATCCATAATCTTAAATTCGCCCGGGCTCACTTCTTTAATATGCGAACGGATGCCTTTTGAATACGTGGTTTCTTCATAACTATACGCCGACTCATCCTCCTCATTGGATGAGCAGCCAGGTATCAAAACTGCACCGGACAGCAGGGTAAGGGTAAGTGCACTGCTCATACTGATATCCCTCACCTTTTTGATAAAAGAACCTTTTCGTAGTTGTGTCATTTTAAATTTGGTTTGAAGCAGAAGAATAAGTCAAAGATAACGGGTTCATACTGCTATGGTATAGCTGATTGGGTCAGATGGTTAAATTGGCCTGTCATTTCCAGCCGGTTATCGGATGGCCGGTTGGCAGCACGACCCTTAAAAATGTAAACAAGTAGTCCTTAATACTTTAACTTATCGCGAAGAATCAGTATTCATCAAAAGTATTTCCGTTTTGACAAATAAAAAACCTGCCGGCATTTACAGCAAAATACCGGCAGGCAGATATGGGCCAATAAAAGGTTTTAAACCTTCTTCGCAATTTTTTCCAAGGCACCCACGAATCTGTCCAGATCGCTCAGCTTGGTATAAACGTGAGGTGTAACCCGTACACACTGAACGCTCTCGTAGCTGATCCCCACGGTATGTATCTTAAAATCATTGAATAACTTGCTGTCCAGTTCGGTGGGTTTCAAACCTTCTATGCTCACACCCGCAATGGCGCAGGAATATTCGGGTTTCAGGGACGTATGGATTTTTACACCCGGAATTTGCAGAGCCTTTTCGGCCCAGTATTTTTTAAGATAATGGACACGTTCCTGTTTCCTTTTGGTACCAATACCCTCCTGAAAGTTAATTGCCTCGCCGATGGCCTGTTCAATACAGAAACTCCGGGTCCCCAGGGTTTCAAATTTGCGGATATCCGCACTGGTAGGTTCGTGGTTGCAAACCAGCGGCCAGATTTTGGCAATCTTATCTTTTTTAATCCACATCATGCCACTTCCCACAGGCGCGCTCAGGAACTTGTGAAGGCTGGTACCAAAGTAATCACACTCCAGATCGGGTATCTTAAAGTCAAGCAGCGCAAACGAATGAGCGCCATCCACAATTACCTCAATACCCCTGCGACGGGCCATTTGGCTAATTTTTTTCACCGGCATAATCTGCCCTACCCAGTTCACTATGTGGGTAATATGAATGATTTTGGTTTGAGGTGTGATGGCTTCTTCATAGGCCTTCACAATCTCATCATCATTTTCAATCGGGAAATCAAAAGATAACTGCTTGTACACAATCCCGTCGCGAAGCTGCCGCTGCCGCCACGCATTCATCATATTGGGATAGTCAAATTTTGTCCCGATCACTTCATCCCCTTTCTGTAAAGGCAGACCAAAAATAATGGTATTCAATGCCTCCGTAGCGTTTCTGTTGATGGCGATTTCCTCGGGATCACAACCTCCCAATGTAGCCAGGCGCTGCCGAAGCGGCTCACGCCCTTTGTCCATCACCCGCCACATATAATAGGAAGGTCCCTGAGCGGCAGTTTTGTTGTATACATCCAGGGCTTTCTGAACGGCCAGTGGCGAAGGAGAAACTCCCCCGTTATTCAGAATGAGTATTTCACTTTTGCTGGCCGTGTAGGCATCCTGAATAACCGACCAATACTGCTCATTATCTCCGGCTGGGTTCCAAAGCTTTTCTGCGGATTCAAAAGACTTGGCGTGGAGTTGGCTGAAGATGCTATCCGCTCCGAATGCTCCCATTCCCAAGACCGCACTCTTTTTTAAAAACGACCGGCGGTTGCTCATAAACAATTAGTTATAAATAGGTTAATAAGTGATTTATATATTCTAATCCAAAAGGTATCCTTCGATCCCTTATTCCTTCACGGCAGCCATCATCATCCAGTCATACGTATTCTGGGGCTCAGGAAGTCCTTCGGGTGTCAGTTTCAGAAACATCAGGTGCAGATGCGTCGGTGATCTTTTCTTGTAGGCATTATACCCCGAACGCCCCATTTCAGCAATTTTATCGCCCGCATTCACCCATTGTCCGGGCTGCACTTCCACAACATTGTTATGGGCATAATAAAACAGCCCGTCCAGACATGGATCATAAATCCATATCCAGTTGCCTCCACGCCTGTCGCTGTCATACTGCCAGTCTTTCTCCACCGCAAGTACCACGCCAGAGGTAAAAGCCAGTATATCAACCGGTTTCCAGGTTCGGTCGTCGATCTGGTCTTTATCCTTATCCCTGATAAAAATATCATGGGCAGGATGGCTTCCCTTCACTTCCATATCAAACAGATCGAAGCCATCGGGCCGATACCCCCTGCCCCTCCCTCCGATGGATTCAGCCGGGAGATAACACCTTACAGGAAAAACGAAATAAGTTGAGTCGATACTTCGGCAGGAATCACGCGCGAAGACCGCCCGTAAATTTTTCATATTTTCCTGAAAAGCGCGCGTAGCACTATCAGGACTGATAACACAATCCCGCACATCCACCTGTATCTGCCGAAAAACATTGCAGTATTCCAGTAACTTTGCAGAAGGCAAAGATTCGTTGGTCCAGCCGGATGTGATGATGATTAGTAATATACCGGTGACCCTCTTGATCGTCATTCGTGCTAACTCTTTCTTCGCCACTACCCTGTTAAATCTGTATCTTGAAATATAATTTGGCAAATCATACAACTAAGGTAATAGATACTAACAAAAGTATATCTTAAACATTAAAAATGTTTCACCGTTTTCTTTCATTGTAAAACACTAAACGATTACTAAAATGCAATATCGTCGATTTGGACGTACTGGCTGGGAGGTCAGCGAAATAGGTTACGGCATGTGGGGACTGGCAGGATGGAGTGGCTCCGATCGTAAAGAAACGGACGATTCTCTGGATCTGGCTGTGGAATCCGGCGTTAATTTCTTTGATACAGCCTGGGGCTACGGAGAGGGCCTCAGCGAACGTATCCTGGGAGACCTGATCCGCCGTAACGCTGGCAAAAAAATATATGCCGCGACCAAAATTCCACCCAAAAATCGTCAGTGGCCATCCCGCCCCGAATTTACGCTGGACGAAGTCTTCCCGGCTGACTATATTGTGGAGTATACTGAAAAGAGCCTGCATAATCTTGGTCTGGAGCAGATAGACCTTCTTCAGTTCCATGTCTGGGAGGATACCTGGGCAGAACGTGATGAGTGGAAAGAGGCCATTCAAAAACTTACCCGTGAAGGAAAAGTGGCCCGCTGGGGGATCAGTATCAACCGCTGGGAACCAGGAAACGCCCTGAAAACGCTTGAAACAGGATGTATTGATGCCGTTCAGGTTATTTACAATATTTTCGATCAGGCTCCGGAAGATAATCTGTTCCCATTGTGCCGGAAAATGGATATCGGAGTGATCGCCCGTGTGCCATTTGACGAAGGTACACTCACGGGCACGCTTACCAAAGAAACGACATTTCCGGTTGACGACTGGCGTTCCACGTATTTTGTACCCGAAAATCTGGATTCGAGCGTAGATCATGCGGAAGCATTACGGGAAGATATCCCGGCCGGAATGACCATGCCGGAACTTGCGCTACGTTTTATCCTGAACAATCCTGATGTACATACCACCATTCCCGGAATGCGAAAGCTACCGCATGTACGTGCCAATGTGGCAGTGAGCGACGGCACAAGACTGGACCAGGCACTGGCCGACAGGCTAAAACACCATCGCTGGGACCGTTCTCCGACGGAGTGGTCGCAATAGCCCTGATTGAAAAACCTGCCCGGTTACCTAAAACCGGCAGGTTTTTCAAAAGTCCTGTTTCAACGCCGTTTCCGCCTGCTCCATTCCCGTAACTTGTTTACCTAACCGGCCCGTTACACCTGCTTCCAGCCATCTGAGAATTTCAAACAATTTGAAGTAAAACATATTTTTATTGCAACAATGTTGCATATTTTTATTTATCAAATAATGTTTTTAGATTTGTCTAAATATTTATTCCGATGCAATAAAATATTAATTTTGATACCCTATGAAACCACTCATACCATTATTATTCTGTTTGTTAGCACTCAACGTTCGAGCACAATTTAAGTTATCGGGCAAAATCACCTTGGAAGAAAAAAACGAAGCTGCTTTTGGAGCAGCGGTTTTCATCAACGAGCTCAACATGGGAACTACCGCTGACACGGCGGGACATTACACCATCACTGCCATCCCCAAGGGGATTTATACGTTGCGTATATCCTATGTATCTCTGCCGACCATCATTGAAAAAAAAGTGCTGATTGACCATAACCTGGTGCGCGATTTTACAATGAAAGCAGGGGGGAATGCATTGGAAGAAGTGGTTGTGACAGGAACCATGAAGGAGGTTTCCAAGCTGGACAGCCCCGTTCCGGTTGACGTCATTACGGCAAAATTCATTTACAAAAATCCGGTTCCAAGTATATTTGACGGGCTAAGTTATGTGAACGGTGTGAGGCCGCAGCTGAACTGTAATGTGTGCAACACGGGTGACATTCACATAAACGGCCTTGAAGGGCCATATACCATGGTACTCATAGACGGTATGCCCATGGTAAGTGGCTTGTCAACGGTTTACGGCCTGTCGGGTATCCCCAACAGCCTTATTGACCGGGTGGAGATTGTGAAAGGCCCGGCTTCAACGCTATACGGCTCCGAGGCCGTGGGCGGACTTATCAATATCATCACCAAAAATCCATCTAAAGCGCCTGCTTTCTCCGCAGATGCTTTCAGTACCACCTGGCGGGATTTTAATGTGGATCTCGGCCTGAAACTAACAGCTGGATCCAAAACAACAGCGCTGATCGGGATAAACTATTTCAATTACCAGAACCCTATCGATCATAACCGTGACGGCTTCACGGATCTTACCCTTCAGAACCGTATTTCTGTGTTTAACAAATGGTCGTTTTCCCGAAAAAACAATAAGACAGCCAACATTGCCGCACGCTATTATTATGAAGACCGCTGGGGCGGAGACATGAAATGGAACAAAAGTTTCCGGGGGGGCGATGCGTTGTACGGCGAAAGTATCTATACTAAACGGTTTGAGCTCATGGGCAACTATGACCTGCCGACACAAGAAAAGCTCACGTTACAATACTCTTTCAGCAGCCACGACCAGAATTCCGTATATGGGACCGTTCCTTTCCTGGCCGACCAGAAAATTGCATTTGCGCAGCTATTATGGGACAAAGTAGCCGGCAAGCACAGTCTGCTTTTCGGTACACCATTCAGGTATACCTTTTACAACGATAACACCACAGCTACCAAATATGTGGACGGCCGCGATCATGCGGACAAAATATTTTTACCCGGAATTTTTGTACAGGATGAAATTTCGATGGGTATTCACAAAATTTTGCTGGGAGCCCGGTACGACTACAACAGCCGCCACGGCAGTATTTTCACTCCACGGGCAGCGTACAAGGTAAAGCTGAACCAGACAGACGTGATCAGGCTCAATTTTGGGCGAGGTTTCAGGATCGTGAACCTGTTCACGGAAGATCATGCTGCACTCACAGGCTCACGCCAGGTAATTGTGAAGGAGGCCCTGAAACCGGAACAAAGCTGGAACGCCAATCTGAATGTGGTGAAAAAAATTGTTACCGGAAACTCCTTCGTCGGATTCGACGCATCTGTTTTTTATACTTATTTCACCAACCGGATTCTGCCCGATTATGACACAAATCCCAACCAGATTATTTATGACAACCTGGACGGATACGCAGTTTCAAAAGGGATATCACTCAACCTGGATTTCAATTTTGCATTTCCATTAAAAGTAATAGCCGGAGGTACCGTCATGGACAATTACCAGTATGAAAACGGGAAACGGTTCAGGCCGGTGCTGACCGAAAAAGTAACTGCGGTGTGGTCTGTTTCGTATGAAATTCAAAAAGCAGGCCTGTCCTTTGACTATACAGGCAATTTGTATGGCCCCATGCGCCTGCCATTGCTGAGCGAAGACGATCCGAGAGCGGGCACATCGCCGGTCTGGTCTCTGCAGAACATCCAGATTACCAAGAAGTTTCGTAACGGTCTCGAGATCTATGGAGGAATAAAAAACCTGCTGAATTTCACACCTCCGGCCAATTCCATTGCCCGCTCGCATGACCCGTTCGACAAGAATGTAAAGTTTGATGATGCCGGGCAGGTCATTGCCACACCCGACAATCCTTACAGACTTACCTTTGACCCGTCCTATGTTTATGCCCCCAACCAGGGCCTGAGGGGATTTGCAGGATTACGGTATACCCTGCATTAAAATGCCTTTAAAATTGTACATAAAGCTGTTTTTCAAAGTAATTGATATAACTATTCAAAGACACAACCCATTTATTATACTGATAGTCATTGCTTTGTATAATCCTAGATTGTATCTTTGTAGCATCAATCAAACAACACTACAAAAGTTATGGCATTAACTAAACAGTTCGTGAAAAGCAAATCCCTTTACAAGGTTACTTTTACCGTGCCAGCCGAAGCAGCAGCTGAAACAAAAAAAGTATCTCTTCTGGGAGAATTTAATGGCTGGAATCCTGAGGAAGCCATTGCACTTAAAAAGCAGAAAGACGGCTCGTTCAAAGGCAGTCTTGAACTTGCGGCAGGTGAATATCAGTTCCGTTATCTGCTGGATAACGAGAAATGGGAAAACGACTGGGAGGCAGACAAGTACGTTCCGGCAGGCGTTGACGCAGCAGAAAATTCAGTTGTAGTATTATGATTAGCTGTTAGCTGTTAGCTGTTAGCTGTTAGCTGTTAGCTGTTAGCTGTTAGCTGTTAGCTGTTAGCTGTTAGCTGTTAGCTGTTAGCTGTTAAGAGAAACGACCGGTGGGAATAACCTACCGGTCGTTTCTGTTTTATTTTTTCATATTACCATCGTTTCGGAAGTCTTCTGTACTATCCTGCTTCGAAACTTGTGTTCTCAGATATCAAAGCTGTCACTTTCTACATACGCTTTGATCAGAGCTTCTTCGCCTTCTTTTCCCTGCTTGTAATTGCCGTGTTCCATTCCCATGATGAAACTTCTCCCTTCCTTTTTACTGCGATCGTAGATATACTTAAAAACATTTTTGTAATTGATTTCACCCGTAGTAGGTTCCTTTCTGCCCGGTTCATCGCCAATCTGGAAGTAATCTATCTCGCTCCAGGTTTTCTCAATATTATAAATCAGCCTTCCCTCATTTTTCTGCATATGATAAATATCGTACAGAATTTTACAGGATTTGCTGTTCACTCCCCGGCATATCTCGTAGGTCTGGTCGGAGGTTCTCAGAAAAAGATTCGGAGTATCACTCAAAGGTTCAAGTACCATCACCAGACCGTGCGGTTCCAGTATTTCGGCACCCCGGCGTAGGGCATCAATCACATGACCAGTTTGTACACCGATGGGCAGGCTTCTGTCAAAATCACCCGGAACCACCGTCATCCACTTGGCGTTCACACGTTTGGCTACTTCCACTGCTCTTTTACAACCGCTCAGGAAGATATCTATATTTTCCTTTTTGCCGGAAGCCAGCGTATTGGCACCATTTCCACCCTTATCCACTACAAAAACTCCCATTTCCATACCCAAGCGAGACATTTCCCTGGCAATTTTTTCCTGTTCCTCAACTGGCCTCCCCATCATACCATTGTCTTCAATAGCCATAAAACCCTGATCGGCCATAAATTTCAGCTGATCAATGAGGTCCTTTCCCGCACTGTTGGCAAACATCCCGAAATGGGAGGCATATTTTAATTTAAATTTATTTTTAGCAAAAGCAGCTGACGGAGAAGCGAATGATTCTCCCGCCATCAGTGCTGCACCAGCTAAACCGAGTGTAGACTTAACAAAATTCCTGCGGAGCATATTGATGATCGTTATAGTTTCTGTGATGTAAAGAAATGATACGCTAAAATATACCGGAAATCAACTTAAAAGTTATCTCATACCCCTCTTCTACGTCGTTTTTTACCCTTTTGTTTGGTTTCCTCAACGGGTGTTACTTCGGCCTTTTCTTCGGCAGGTTTGGGGAAATAAGGAGCCAATTCCTTTTTGATCTCCTCGCGGAATGCATTTTTGACACCTTCCAATGCCGCCTTTTTTAAATTGTCATCCAGCTGATCATTTTTCAACAGCTTCACCACTGCTTCCTCTCCCGGCCAGCTGGCACCCAGATACCTGACCGCATCTTCACGTACACTGGCCGGTTCGGCCGAATTTAGCGCTATTGCCCTGAGAATATAAATTGATTCAGCAGAGCCAGCCGTTTGTATAGAGGCCAGTAAAGCTGATTTTTTATCATTTCCAAGCGTTCCCAGCTTGTCGGTGATATAGGTAACACCAGCCTGCTCAAGGAGTAAAGCACCCGCATCACGGCCAATCACATCATTGGATTTGGAAATAGCAAGCTGAAATAACCGGTTGGTTTCCGTTGCGGGCTCGTACCTTTTAACCAGATCTATGTAATCGGATGTTCCATAGGTTTCGTCCATCAGGGCGTTGAGGGCACTCAGTCCCTGCTGCGAATTGGCAACGTAAGATTTATCCAGGTGTAAAAGCGCCAGCTTGCTAACGGCCACACGGTCCGACGAACGCACCTTGGTTACATTCAGCAATGCCTGCGATTTCTCATATCCTGCATTGAAAAAATCGAAGGCCCGGAAATACCGCAACCGGCTTTTGAAACTCACGGTGGTGTCGGCTGCCAGCTCTTCCAGAAAGGGAATGGCCTTGCGGGTTCGGGCCAGCCAGATAATATCCTTCCCTGCTGCTGTGGCGCCAGGCCGGGAACCGGCCTTTTCAAGCCAGGCCGGGAAAATCCTTTCCCACTGGCCGATCGCCCCGATGCTCAGCGCTTCCACAGACCAGCGGTCGTTTCCGGGATACTGTCTGGCAAGCCAAAGCCATACGTCCAGCGCCTCGTAGGTATGATTATGATTAATAGCCAGAGCTGCCTCCCTCCGCACCTGGGGATTGGGATCTGAAGAGAGCCGTTTGATATATTCTATCGGATCACTGTTCCGCTGACGAACCGCCCGTAAGGTGGTTATTCTCAGGTTTGGGTTCAACTCTCTGAATCCGATATCCAGGTTCCGGCTATTAAAGCCTTCAATCTTATTGAGCACCCATAGCGCCCTCGCCCTGAGCTTGGGATTGGCATTGTATTGTCTGAATAATGCTTCCAGCATAGGCTCAGCGTTCCAGCCGTGTTTTACACATGCATTCCAGGCCAGATACCGCATCGAAAGGTTGGGACTTTGCAGTGCTTTTACAGCCTGTTCAGGTATAGTTAAATCATATACCGGAATTTTATACAGGGTATCCTTGGGCGCAATACGGAATATTCGACCGCGTCCTCTATCCTTCATTCTATTGGAACCTATCACAGGATCATACCAGTCGGAAACGATTAATGAGCCATCAGGAGCCACACAAACATCCGTCGGCCTGAACCACTTATCCCGTTTTCCATCAACAATCGGAAGTATCCCGGTTGACTTGTAACCTGCACCGTCATTCACAACCGGATATGCTCTGACGCTGTTATGCCCTGCGTCTGCCACAATCACTTGGTCCCAGAAGCGGCGGGGAAGCAATTCCCCTTCATACACTGTGGCACCCATCGGAAATCCGGAACCCGTTTCAAGCAAGTTGGGCACCACGCCCGGGTCGTTCTGATGCCAGTGCCTGCGCGGAATCTCATCCTCCAGATTGGTCCTGTTTACCCGCCAGCTATTGCCATTCATTTCGTCTATATATCCGAAATTACCATTCTCCATGACATAGGATACCCGGTCTCCTTCATTACCCGGCTCTTCCTGATCGGCCTGCCACATGGTACCGTAGCTATCCACAGCAACTTCAAAAGCATTATGAAAATTTTCGGCCAGTATCTCCACATTCCGGAACTCCTGGTCGCAGCGAAAAACAACTCCCTGACGGTACTGACGGAAGTTAATCGGCCTTTCGTATTTGTCCAGCAATGGCCGGTCCCTCCCGTCGACCAGTTGACGGCCTGCATTTCCGTAATTAAAATAAAACTTACCGTCGGGCCCGAAAACAAAGGAGTGCACCCCGGCATCGTGCTGGGTACCTCCTATCCCTTTGAAAAGAATTTCCTTGTCATCCGCAACATCGTCTCCATTGGTATCTGTAAAGAGCCATACATAAGGACTCTGAGAAACAATGGCTTTGTTTCCCATCACCCAAATGCCTAGCGGGGCGTTCAGCTCAGGTCCCTGGTAAAATACCTTGGTAACGTCAGAGACGCCATCACCGTTTTTATCCTCCATAATCACAATCCTGTCACCAACACCCAGTTCCGATTTCCCGTTTACTGCCGGGCGATAGTTATAAGATTCCAGCGCCCAGACACGTCCACGATGGTCCACATCAATATTAATGGGATTAATGACGTCGGGTTCTGCCGCAAATAACCTGGCCTCCAGGCCATCTGGTAATTCAAGGCCTGAAACAGCATTTCTTGCAAAACGCTTTTCTCCTTCGGAAAGTCTGGCGTAAATACTGTCGGGATGGATAACTTTTACGGAATCAACCGTTTGTGCAGAACTGAAAAAATTCAGGAGCAGCGAGATAGAAGAACTAAAAAAAAGAACCTTGGGAAGATGAAATTGTTTCAAAACGTACCTTTAATATACCAACAGCCAGAACCGAAAAACGTCTAAAATTAGCAAGTTCAGGTTACAATGAGAAAAGTATTTTGTTTTTGGTATAAGTTTAAGATATCTAAAACGAAGTCCCGGAAAGTGCTTCGGGCTCAAAATGCCTTCATACGATCCGGGACAGTTACGATCCTTTTTATTTTATTTTTTCTTCAGACTTCCCAGATACTCCACCAGGCCTGTCAGTTCTTCGGTGCTCATGGCATCCTGCAAGCCTGAGGGCATCATAGAATCAGAAAGCTGTTTCATGGATTTCACCTGAGACATTTTATATTCCTGTGTGGCTCCCCCCGGAAATTTCATGATCAGATCGGTCTCCGTTTTACTTGCTACAATACCCGTTACGCTGGATCCGTCCTTCAGATTGACTTCAAAACCTTCGTATCCAAAACTGATGCCTGCACTGGGAGTAAAAATTGCAGCATACTGCCCTTCCTTTGGCAATTTGCTGCCGATCTCCGATAACTTGGGGCCAAAATCAATCCCCTCTCCGTTAACCTGGTGACAGACTGAGCAGTACATTGAAAAAATCTGCTTCCCCTTTGTTACATTACCTTTCATTGTTACGAGCTCGGCAAGTGCAGGATGTTTCTTAACCGCTGTATCAGAGCCCTCCTGATAAGATGCCGCTTCTTTTTTCACTGACTTCCGCCATGCGCCGCTCAATCCCTCTACAGCCGCACTTTTCAGTTCCCCTCCCAACTTTCCCTGTTTTAACAATAACAGTACCCGGTCCTCTCCCTTGGTGGTTCCGCCAAGCGCCTTTACGGCCTCCGTTCTCAGGTTGATCGGATACTTGCTGTCCACAGAAACAGCCTCAAGGATATCAAGCGATTCTTTATTTCCTACCCCTTTGATAGAAAGCAACGCGGCCTGTGCCCTAGCTTCTTCCTTCCCTTTAATGGTACTCCAGACCAGCGGCGCTCCGCCTTGTTTCAACAGTTGTTGCGCCGCTGACTTCCCAAGTCCTGACGAAGCATTGGCAACAGCCATATCCAGTAACCTGTTGTTTTCAGAAACAAGCTCGTAGCGGCTCAGGATTTCGAGGTAGACCTGCGTACCATAGGAAGAATCCAGCAGCCTTTTCACGGCCTCCATAGCCTCGGGGCTTTGTTTTACAAAAGCTGGGTCCAGATGCCGCAATGCGAGTTCGGTCACCTGGTTCTGATTGGCAGCGTTTCCTTTCACTATTTTCAGCAATGCCCTGGATTTTTCAGCGGCGCCTTCATTAAAATCAAAAGCACGGAAATACCTGAGACGGTTTTTCAGGTCAACACCGGGATCGGAAGCCAGTGAGGCCAGGAGAGTTACCGACTCTTTCCCCCGCGACCGCCAAACGATATCTTTTCCGGCCTGAGTGGCGACAGGATCCGCACCTGCTTTTGCCAGCCATGCCTTGAAGAACGTATCCCATTGTCCTTCTGCTCCAATGCCCAGCGCCTCAAGATACCATCTGTCCTTGCCGTCATATTGCCGGGCCAGATCGGCCCATATACCGGCGGCCTCCGCAGATTTATGACCATGAAGCAGCAAGGCGCATTCGCGTCTCACCTGCGGTTCAGGGTCTTTTGAAAGAAGTTTTAAATAACCTGTCAGATTTCCGTTAGCCAGTTCAGATGCCGCCCTTAATCCGACTATCCTGATGTCGGGGTTGCTGTCCTTAGCTGCGCGGTCAAGATATGTTCTAGGTGCAGTTGCATGTTTGGCCAGAAACCATAAGGCACGTGCCCGCATACGCGGATCTGCATCTTTTTGCTGGAAGAATTTCCCAACCTCCGACAAACCACTGCTACCCATTTTCTCAAGCGCATTCCAGGCCAGATAACGTACTGACAAATTCGGGCTTTGCAAACCCTGAAGTGCTCCGGAAGCTGTGGAAAAATCTACCTTAGGAATTCTGTAGGGGCTATTCGCCGGAGCCACGCGGTAGAGCCTGCCCCGGTTCTGATCACCAGCCTGATGCCCGCCAACCCCGGGATCATACCAATCGGAAATGATGAGGGAGCCGTCCGGTGCTACACAAACATCCGATGGCCTGAACCACTGATCCCGCTTTCCTTCCAGTACATTCACGATTTTAGCGGTATAACCGGCTCCGGCCTTTTGAACAGGATAGGACCGGACAACATTAGGCCCGGCATCACAGTGAATCATCTGCCCCCAGAACACCTTAGGTAACAGACGGCCTTCGTAAACTACCATACCGGTTGGCGATCCTGAGCCCGTTTGCAATAAGTTGGGTACCACGCCAGGATCATTCAGATGCCAGTGCCTGAATGGGATCGAGTCCTCTATATTGGTTCGGTTAGCCCGCCATCCTGCGCCGGTAATTTCATCCGTATAACCATAATTTCCATACTGCATGACGTAGTTGATCCGTACTCCCTTATTGCCGTCATCATCATTGTCCGACTGCCACATGGTACCATAACTATCCACCGCAACCTCATAATTATTACGGAAATTATTCCCTAAAACTTCGATGTTTTTAAAGTCAGGGTCACAGCGGAATACCATTCCCTGTTTTAGTTTTTTGAAATCAATGACCTTGCCGTCTTTTCCTACAATGGGTTTCCCCTTGCCATCCAGCAAGTGCCCGCCCTCGTTCCCAAAATTAAAATAGAGCTTTCCATCCGGCCCGAATATGAAAGCGTGCATACCGTGGTCGTGCTGCTCTCCTCCTACTCCCTCGAAAATAATCTCCTTTTTGTCAGCCTTTCCATCTCCGTTCTCATCAGTAAACAGCCACACATAAGGACTTTGTGAAACGATCACTTTATTTCCCATCACCCAGATACCCAACGGTGCGTTAAGTTCGGCTCCCTGATAAAAAACGGTCGTTTTGTCCGATTTGCCGTCCCCGTCAGTATCTTCCAGTATCAGTATCCTGTCACCCTCCTGATGCGTAGGATTGCCATTTATAGCCGGCCGGTAATTGTATGCCTCGCAAACCCAGACGCGACCAAGATAATCCACATCAATATTGGTAGGATTAGTCAAAGTTGGTTCAGAGGCAAAAAGCGTGGCTTCAAGGCCATCGGCGACGGTAAGCCCCGCCACAGCATATTTGGGCGAACGTTTCTGGGCGTCGGTCAGATCTTTATACAGACTGTCCAGTTTTGGACTTTCCACCATACTGGGGTTTGACCGCTCATAGGACGCCATCATCAAACCTGAGGCAATTACTACGCCCGTTGAAACGGACAATAACTTTTTAACATTCATGGTGTTGTAAAATATACTGAGCAACTATAAAGATTTGCGGATTAAACTTTGCTAAATTTAAATTATAAGAGATAAACCACCTGTCTTATACTATCATGAAAAAAATATTTTTTACGCTCGTAGTTACCGGGTTATCCCATATGGCCATCTGCCAGGGCACAGTTCCAGCGCCTGATATTCAGATAAAAACCGCTACTCTTGCCGCCCCGGAAGATAAACGGGAGGGAGCAAAAGTATATGGCTACGCCGCAGATGGTACTTTTACTGTACTGCGCAACGGTTCCAATGATATGGTCTGCATAGCGGATGATCCCAAAAAGGAAGATATCAGCGTTTCCTGTTATCACATCAGCCTGGAACCGTTTATGGAAAGAGGTCGCATTTTGGCCAGAGAAGGCAAAAATCCAAAGCAGGTATTTGATATCAGAGAAAAAGAGGCAAAGGACGGTACGATGAAAATGCCGGAAAAACCTGCTACACTTTTTGCATTATCAGGACCGAAAGATAACTATGATCCCCAAACGGGATTGCTGAAAAACGGTTATCTGCGTTACGTTGTATATATCCCTTTTGCTACATCCGAAAGCACGGGACTTCCCTTGAAACCCGACGTACCAGGTATGCCCTGGATCATGGACCCGGGTACGCACAGGGCGCATATTATGATTAATCCTGCAAAGCAGTAACCCACCATCACATGAATTAACGATTTCAACCTGCTTTTCATCAAAATTTATGGATAGTGGTAAATGATGTGGACACTGCGTTTGACAAATCATTTTAAGATCAAGATAACCTATACCCTGGGTAGGTTCACGAGGAATACTGCTTTATCCTAAAAACTATTTTTTAATGAAAATAATCAAGTACGTCGTATTTTCGGGCATTATGCTCATTTCCCAAACATCTCTGATGGCTCAGACCGAATTCCCCTTATGGCCGGAAGGTAAAGTACCCAATGCAATTCAGAACACGATTACGGAGAAATCCGCAACCGGAGCGGATGGAATTCTGCGTATCAGTGGCGTAACGGTACCCACACTTACCTCCTATATTGTACCCAAGAATAAGGCAACCGGCGCAGCAGTAATGATTTGTCCCGGAGGAGGTTATGGCATTCTGGCCGCTTCACATGAAGGCAGTGACCTGGCCCGGTGGTTCAATGCAAGGGGGATATCCGCTTTTGTACTAAAATACCGGCTTCCCAATGCCAGCGCCATGGAACATCAGCATGAAGTTCCTTTAATGGACGCCATGCAGGCGATGAAACTTATCAGAAAAGATGCAGCCAAATGGAATATCAGTCCTGACAAAATAGGTGTTATGGGCTTTTCTGCCGGAGGGCACCTGGCAGCCACCTTGTCAACCCATTTCAACATGGGTGCAAAAGCCTCTGAGGAAGCAAAACCAAATTTCTCGATCCTATTATATCCCGTCATCTCTTTCATGCCTCCGCTGGCTCACAACGGTTCCCGTGATAATCTGCTGGGAAGTGAAAAATCCGACGAACTGATTAAATATTATTCCAACGAGCTTCAGGTAAGCGAGCAAACGCCACCAGCGTTTTTGGTACACAGCATCAACGACAGTGGCGTACCCGTTGAAAACAGTATTGCCTATGCAATGGCTTTAAAAAAACTTAAAATCCCTGTGGAGGTACATCTTTATCCAAAAGGCGGCCACGGTTATGGCCTCCGTACCGATGGAAAGGGGTCCCTCGCAGGATGGCCCGCTGCCATGGAAGGGTGGTTGAAAGACATGGGCTACATGCGATAGACTTTTCTTTTAGGTAAATTTCAGGTTAAATACGGCGGTTTGCGTTATTTTGTCCAAACGATAAAATTTAGCCTTCCGCTACCTATGCCTAGCATCAACCGTTTTCTGGTTAACCGCAGATTACTTTTTTTCATTTTTGTGGTAATAGCCTTACTGGCCAGCCTCCAGTCCTATTACGGCGGGCTGAAAACATTTGTCCCGGGCGGGAAACTGTATACCAGTTTTAATAACTATATCATTTTCAAACAATCGTTTTTCCATCTCATTCACGGCCAGGACCTGTACGTGCTGTATCTGGATGAACAATTTGATCTTTTCAAATACAGTCCCGCCTTCGCCTTATTTTTTGGCGGGTTGTCCTATTTACCTGACCTTGCCGGTCTTACACTCTGGAACCTTCTGAATGCCTTGGTTCTGTTTTTTTCGGTATATTATTTACCAAAGGGAGATCTTCGTACCAAAGGGATCATTCTTCTCACCGTACTGATCGAGTTACTTACCTCTATTCAGAATGAACAGAGCAACGGCCTCATTGCCGGGTTACTGATATTTGCTTTCGGGTTTCTGGAAAGGGGCAAATACTGGCAGGCGGCCTTTTGTATCGTTGCTTCAGTCTACATCAAACTTTTCGGCATTGTGGCGCTGGCACTTTTCCTGTTATATCCGAACAAGTTAAAATTAACCTATACCACCGCCGTTTGGATATTGTTATTTACTTTCGCACCGCTTGTTGTAGTGGATATGGAGCAATTCCTTTTTTTATACAAGAGCTGGCTATCTCTTCTACAAAACGACCGTTCCATTTCCGACGGATTATCGGTGATCGGCTGGCTGAAAGCATGGTTCGGCTGGGATGTTAACAAAACAATGGTAAATATCGCCGGGGTAGTCCTGTTCTGTCTCCCTTTGGTAAGGATCAGGTATTATTCTCAATACACTTTCCGGATATTACTACTGGCATCGGTGCTTATCTGGGTGGTCATATTTAATCACAGGGCCGAATCCCCCACTTTCATTATCGCCATGTGCGGAGTGGCACTCTGGTATTTTTCGCTTTCCTCAAGCAGGGAAAATCTGGTACTGCTTTTATTAGCCTTTGTATTTACGGCGCTTTCTGCAACGGATGTTTTCCCCAGATTTATGAGAGACGAATGGCTGAAACCTTATGTGATTAAAGCGGTCCCCTGTATACTTATCTGGGGTAAAATTATCTATGATATGTGGGTGGGAAATCTGGCTCCGAGAGAAAGCGTCCCCTCCCAGGTTTAATGTAAAGGGTTACAGAAATGGTTTGCAATTCATTTCTGTAACCCTTTATTATCCGTTCTCAATGTAGGTGCTTGCCCGCAACTTGTCATTCAGTACTAAATCCGCTCAAATTATCTCCCAGCATTTTCACCTCCATTGCCTTGCTGGTTTTGAGCTGAATGTTTCGGATAATTTTCTCACTGTTGTTTGATATCTCAAGGGTGTAATCCCCGTCTCCCAGCTCTTCTAAATTAAATTTGCGGCCATACTGATTAAGATGGGAGCCCACATATTCCTGATGAAGAATTTTTCCACTTCTGTCCAGGAGACGTACGCTTACCTTTTCCCCCTGCTGCTTTTCCAACAATAATTTCACAGCATAAGTATCTTTTATGCGGTAAAGGCCAACTTTGAAAGTCTGACATTCATTGTTTTTACATTCCTTTTTAGGTCTAAGCGGCGAAGCGGCTAACTCTCCCGCAGAGAATACGGCAAGGAGTAAAGCGGTGACAACAAATGTCTTTTTGAAAATTTTCATGGCTAACAGGATTTGGTGAAATACTTCATTTTCCCCAAGGAGGTCTTCGTCAGCCAAAATGTTGCAGTGACTTTATGAGTGGTAAAAAAAGGCGTCTAAATGGCATCAGCCCCCTATTGCAATCATTTTCCGGTTGGATTCGTATTCGGTCTTTGCATTCTTGTCCGTAAAATCCCCATGCCCGCCATGTGCAAAATGTTTCCTTTGGAAGTGATTGTATATCATAGGAGCAACATCATCGCCACGCCGTAAAGGCGTGAGCAGATCCACCTCCGAAGTATCAAAAAGACAATTTTTCAATTTTCCGTCTGCCGTAAGCCGGATCCGGTTACACCCTGAGCAGAAAGGGTGCGTTACGGTGCCAATAATTCCGAAGGACCCTTTCCCTCCTTGCACCTGAAAGCGGTGTGCCGTATCCTGCGCTTCCCCAGGTAACCTGTCAAATCTGTAAAGCGTGGAAATGTTATGAATGAGATCGGCATAGGACACAATTTTAGACATGTCCCATTTATTCCCGTTGAACGGCATAAACTCGATAAAACGAACATGGAGCCTGGATTCGTCGAGGGTAAGTTTTACAAAATCATTGATTTCATCATCATTAACCCCTTTCATCACCACCATGTTAATCTTCACAGTAAAACCTTCCTGCAAAAGCAACCTGATGTGGGACAAAGTTCTGGAGAAATGGTCCCGCCGGGTGATGGTCTTAAATCTTTCTTCCTGTAAGGTATCCAGGCTCACATTAAGTGATTCTACCCCTGCCTTTTTTAATTGATCTATGAACTGATCTACAAAAACAGCGTTGGTCGTCAGCGTCAGCGACGTGGGTAGTTCTCCCAGATCCTCAATGATTTTTCCGACATCCTTGCGCACCAGCGGCTCTCCTCCGGTAAGTCTTATTTTGCTGACACCCATATTCACAAAGGTCTTGGCCAGAAATGCTATTTCGTCCGCCTGCATGAGCCATTGCGAGGGCATGAACTGCATATCTTCCTGCGGCATACAATAGCTGCAGCGCAGGTTACACTTATCTGTCAGCGAAATGCGCAGGTAAGTGTGAGTGCGGCCAAATGTATCCGTTATGGGTGAAGACATGTTATTACTGCCAATGAATGCGTTTATATCAGTGAATCAATGTATCCGGTGCATGCTTGTTTCCTTCCATTACACTAAACACATGTAATATGTGCGGAAAAAGAGCGTCCATATACTCTGTAACACCACCGGTACTGCCTGGCATGGTTACAACAAGAGTATCGCCGATCAGTCCTCCGACAGAACGTGACAACATGGAAGTTGGCATTCTCTCCTGCCCGTAGTATCGGGCCGTTTCCGCAATCCCAGGAATTTGCCTGTCAATCAGTTCCGTTACAGCTTCCGGTGTAACATCACGGGGCGACAAACCGGTTCCGCCTGTTACCAATATCATTTGATAAGACAAGCTGCAGAGGCTTTTTATTTTCTCCTGAATCGCCTGTTTATCGTCCGGTATGATACTGTAATCTTTTACCGCGATACCCATTTTATCCAGTTTCTCAATTATTCTTTTACCGGATTTATCTTCCCCTATGCCCTTCGATAAGGTATCGGAACAGACTATTACTGCAGTTTTCAAGTTCTCAGGAACCGGCTTTCTGTCACTTTTGCCCCCTTTTTTTTCAAGCAGCCTGATATTGCGGATTTCCACCCCCTTATCAATCGGCTTCAGCATGTCGTACATGGTCAGTGCCACTACCGAGGCACCATGCATGGCTTCCACTTCCACCCCGGTTTTGTAGATGGTTTTAACAGTCAGTTCAATGACAATGGTAAGCCCTTCTACCCGATAATTCACTCCCGTAAACTCTACAGGTATCGGATGACAGTCAGGCAGCAGGTCCGGTGTTTTTTTTACCGCGAGAAAGCCTGCCGCTTTGGCCATTTCAAAAACGTCACCTTTCGGGACCCTTCTTTCCGAAATCGCGTCAATGGTTTCCTGTTTGCTCACCTGCACAATGGCTTGGGCAGTAGCTATCCGTAAAGTATTTGTTTTATGTGTAATATCAACCATAGTCG
This sequence comes from Dyadobacter sp. CECT 9275, assembly GCF_907164905.1. Classification (NCBI taxonomy): domain Bacteria; kingdom Pseudomonadati; phylum Bacteroidota; class Cytophagia; order Cytophagales; family Spirosomataceae; genus Dyadobacter; species Dyadobacter helix. The sequence goes on from NZ_CAJRAF010000002.1 coordinate 2,531,173, forward strand.
TCAAAACAGTACATCCCTTGTGGTAGGATTAGCTTCCTATCCACATGTTGGTGTATTACTGATTACTTATTTTCTTTCCAAACGTACCCGCTTTCACCCACCAGTTCTTTTCCGAAAATAGGGACCTTCGCTTTAATCTCTTCTACAATATATTCCGACGCTTCAAAAGCGGCACGGCGATGCGCAGAAGACACAAAAACAAAAAGGCTGATTTCACCTGTGGGTACCAAGCCGAGGCTGTGATAGATGTGCAGACAGCTAAGTTCAAACTTCGCGAAGGCCGCTTCCCTTATTTTATGGAAAGTTTCTTCTGCCATCTCTTCGTAAGCACTGTATTCAATACCACTTACGACGCCTTCTTCCTTTTGATCCGCCCGGATTTGCCCCAGGAAAATGGCGTGTGCGCCAATTCCTGTTTTGGACTGATGACTGGCAATGGAATCAGCCACAAACTGAGGGCTGACCGGGCCTTGCACAAAAACCTTTTTCTTTTTATGTTCTTTCATTTTAAGATCAAATAGAACGCGTTTTCACAAATCAACCACCCGCGAAAGGTGGCAAAAAAGCTATTTCCGAGGGCGAAGAAATGAGTATGTTATCATCCGAAATCTGATGATTCACCGCGATCTTGAATTTCTTCCCATGCAGTTCAGGATATTTACCCTCCATTTCCCGCCTGAGATCGGCTACCTTTCCTCCCTCCGGCCAGTCGATCTGCTCATTTGTTACACCTGTAATGTCTGCAATTGCCCCGAAATATAAGATTCGAATATTCATCCGTCTGTTAACTGTTATGAAATAATTTCCTCCTAAGGCAGCAAGTGAACTTCCACCAGATCGCCCTCCGCAACCCTTGCCTGATCAGCCGGAAGATAAATCAGCGCATTCGCCAAGGCAAAAGAGCGCAGTGCAAAGGACTCCTGACCAAACAAAGGCGTAACCTTTCCAGCTTCAACATGTGCTTTCAGGAATTCGTCCCTTTCTCCGTCAAAAGAGTAGGATTTGGTACTGGGCAGGAAATAAGCTGGTAAAAAAATATCTTTACGTCCGTACATCTTACGCAGTGCAGGTAGTACATATTCATAAAAACAAACCAGCGAGGATGCCGGGTTTCCGGGAAGTGCAAAAAACAATTTTTCGTCCTTCTGACCAAAGAACAAAGGCTTTCCCGGCTTCTGCTTCACTTTGTAAAAAACAGTGGCAACACCCGTTTCCATCATCGCCTTACCCACGAAATCATAATCTCCTACAGATATTCCTCCAGAGGCTATGATCAGGTCGGCACCTTCTGAAATTTCTCCCAGCCTATCCGCAATGGCCTGGTGCGAATCCTCCGTACTCACTACACTGACCCCGGCAATCCCCTCCTTTTCCAGTGCCGCTATCAACATTGCCGCATTGGATTCATATATCTGACCGTGTTTTAACGGCTGACCTGCGGTTACGAGCTCATCCCCGGTAATCAAAATAACAACTTTTGGCTTTTCATGTACCTCCACTTCAGTGATACCAAATCCCCCCAGAAATCCGATTGCTCCCGGCCCCAGCAGTGTACCCGCGGGTAAAGCAACCTCTCCCTTGTTAATCTGCTGGCCAACATTTCTCAAATTCCTGTTAGCCACCACCGGAAATTCATGAATGGTAACTTTGTCCCCATTTCTGGTTGCCCTTTCCTGCATGACCACCGCAGTGGCTCCTTCCGGAACAGGTGCACCGGTAAAAATCCGGAATGCCGTTCCCGGGGCCAACAGCTGAAACTGGGTTTCCCCGGCTTTTGACTCGCCTGAAACCGGCAAGGTCATAGCCGAACCGGTAATATCCAGGTGATTCAGCGCATAACCATCCATGGACGACTGCCGAAAAGAAGGCAACGGCACAGGTGCTATCACATCCCTAGCCAGCACATACCCCAAAGCACCTGACAAATGTCTTATCCGGCTGGGCAATGCCGAAGTTCCCGAGACAACTTTTTCCCTGGCAGAAGTTACTGTGATCATGCTATCATTTTACCTTTCCTGATCATGCAAGTTAGTACTATTACCGATAACCTTTAAATCTTAAAAGCTCAAAATGCCTTCATTTGAAACAGATTTTACAGAATAATACAGTTAAAAATAACCCAAATAACTTGTAACCAACTGATTATCAAACTAAAATACAATTCAAAATTTTCCTATTCTTAATATAATCACATTTTCAGTGCAATTATCGCATTTCGAAAAGTATTATAAGCTCCAACGATAATTGCTTCTGTCTGCTCCATTCGCCAATTATAACTTTGGATACGGGCAAACAGCCAAATTTTATTATCTGAGATTAGTACCAATCAACATTTACACAATTACCTCTTAATCAATATTTTACCCACATGTGAAATATTATTAATTCTAATAGCGTTATCTTTGTCCCGAAAGTGATTTCTAAAAAGTCACTAAAAATTATGTTTCACGAAATAACACATGCATGATTAGATTAGTCTTTATCGCCTTCGCCATTGCGTTGATGGGAGCTTATACCCTCCGCGAAAAGAAGGTAGAAAAGAAGGAATTGACATCAAAAAACACAATCAATTCAGATCTTCTTGAGATTGACTTCTGTGGCGAAGCCCTTCCGGTATCGGAGCTTCGAATTGCCAGGCGATATCAAAATATGATCAGGAATTACGATAATCCCACTTTTCGTAAGCTGATGACAAGGACTGAAAAAAGGATGAGAATTATTGAGCCCATCCTTAAAAAGTACGGGGTACCAGCCGATTTCAAATATATTCCCGTTATAGAGAGCGCAATGAGTGACGAAGTCAAGTCACACAGAGGTGCGGGGGGCTACTGGCAGTTTATGCCATCTACGGCCCGGTCTCTTGGCCTGGTAGTGAATGAAAAAACCGATGAACGAAAGCATCTTGTAAAATCAACGCACGCCGCAGCCAAATACCTGCGCCGATTACACCGCCAGCTAGGTTCCTGGACTTTGGTAGCGGCCGCTTACAATGCTGGTCCGCAGCATATCCAGAATAAAATGACGGCTCAGAATAAAGATGATTATTTTAAACTGAGGCTTAATCCGGAGACCAACAAGTACCTGTATAAACTCGTTGCCGTAAAGGAATGGTTTTCTAATCCGGAGCGTAGCCGTGAATGGGGCAGCGGTGTTATTGTTGAGCATTTAGCCAAAATTGATCTTGATCAGAAAAATGCTGTAAAAGCAGCAACGAAAGTTCTGAACAAGCCTGCAAGGGACTCTTAGCTCCGTACAAAGTTTATTTGATACCAGGAGTAAAGAAACGGAAACATATTGCTTTTCTTTGCTGTTCAATATCCATATCTGCGGATATGGATATTTTTTTAAAACATAACTTCAATTCGCTTTACAAAATGACAAAAGCAGAAATGATCACGGATAAAGGAACCATGCTTATCGAATTTTACGATGAAGATGCTCCCATTGCCGTTAAAAACTTTGTTGATCTTTCCAAAAAAGGGTTCTATGACGGTCTGATTTTCCACCGGGTGATTCCTGATTTTATGATCCAGGGTGGAGACCCAACCGGCACAGGCCGTGGAGGACCGGGATACAAAATCAAATGTGAATTAACCGGTAACAACCAGTACCACGACCGCGGCGTGCTTTCCATGGCACATGCCGGGCGTGACACGGGCGGCTCGCAGTTCTTTATTTGCCACAGCCGCAAAAATACCGCTCATCTTGACCGGAACCATACCTGTTTCGGAAAAGTAGTGGAAGGCGTAGAAACTGTTGATCTGATCAGACAAGGTGATAAAATCCAGAAAATCAACATTATTGAAGAAGAAATAGCCTAATATGTTACCCCATAAAAAAGGCTGCAAATCGATGATTTGCAGCCTTTTTTATGGGCATCCTTGTCTTACCAAAAGTAGTTATACAGAAACGTTATGATGGCGATAACAACAGCTGCGCCGATGATGAACGTTTTATGAGGGACAAACATGGAGGCATCTATCCCCAGGCCTTTCTTCTCATCCGGCATAATCAGCCCCAGGATAAACATCACAACCACGCAGATCAGGAAAACCCAGCCCATCCGGTCAAGGAAAGGTACCTGCGACCAGTCGGCAAACGGCAGAAAATTATTGTGCATACCCAGGGCGATCAGAAAACCTCCCACAATAGCGAACAATGCTCCGGCCGAGTTGGTCCTTTTCCAGAAAAAACCCATGATGAATGATGCAAAAATGCCCGGTGAAAGTAGCCCGGTCATTTCCTGAATGAACTGGAAACCTCCTTTTTTATCAATTCCCATATAGGGAGAAACCAAGATGGCAAGGATCATAGAAACCACTACCACAATCCGCCCTATGCGTACCAATGTTTTTTCATCCGAATTTTTACCGATATAATTTTTAAAGATATCCAGTGTAAAAATCGTTGATATGCTATTGGCCTTTCCTGCCAGTGATGCCACAACGGCGGCTGTCAAGGCAGCAAATGAAAGCCCCTTCAGGCCGGAAGGAAGCAGGTTCAGTAATACCGGATAAGCCTTATCCGCATTTATCAAACCATCTTCACCCAGCATGTCGGTCTGAAACATACCTTTACTATACAGGGCATAAGCCGCAATACCTGGCAATACGACTATAACGGGCATCAGTAATTTCAAAAATGCAGCAAACAAAATACCATTTCTGGCTGTTTTAAGGTCCGCCCCGAGGGCACGCTGCGTGATGTACTGGTTACACCCCCAGTAATTAAGGTTCACAATCCACATCCCGCCCAGCAGAACCGTGAGGCCCGGAAGCTGCATGTAAAATGGGCTGGTTTTGGGAAAGATCATGTGAAAGTGGTCATCATGTCGGTCCTGCATCATCCTGAATCCGCTGACAATACCATCCAGGCCCGCCTCCTCCGACACCAGATTAATGGCCAGATAGGTGGTTGCCAATCCTCCGATAACCAGAAAGAATACCTGAATTACATCCGTAAAACCAATTACCTTCATGCCGCCAATGGTAATAATGATTGCAAAAACGGCCAGGGCAATCATACAAAACTGGAAATCCAGGCCCGAAATTCCGGAAACAGCAAGTGCCCCCAGATATAAGATCGACGTAAGATTTACCAGGATATACAGCGCCAGCCAAAAGATAGCCATAATAAGACTCACGGTTGGATTATACCGCTGACTCAGGAACTGAGGCATTGTATAAATTTTATTTTTAAGATAAATAGGCATAAAAAACACCGCAACAATCACCAGTGTTGCAGCCGCCATCCACTCGTACGTTGAAATAGCCAAACCCATGGAAAAGCCGTTTCCCGACATCCCTATGAACTGTTCGGCAGAGATATTGGAAGCAATAAGGGACGCACCAATGGCCCACCAGGTGAGCGAACCCTCCGCCAGGAAAAAATCTTTGGTAGACTCTACCGCTGATTTCTTTCTCTGATAAATCCAGTAGCCATAACCGGATACAACTATGAAATAGAAGAAAAATACGATGTAGTCCAGCGATTGTAATTGTTGCATCTCAAATTGTATGAATAGATAGTGGATATATAATCTTCGTTTGGCCCGAAAGGTACATTATTTTCAGAAAATAGTGCAAGACAATATTAATCGATACCGGTCGATATTTGACATTTTCGCTGGTATCAGCGACTAATATTTCAAATCCTGGCCTGGGAAGAAATGATCAGGGAGACTGATGATAGCGATAAAGACGTAATGGATTGGCTGGCAGCATTATTTCCCTACGCTGCAAACCTTCTGTTTCTGATTTGGCGTATGCCTGCTCAAAGGACATACCGCTTTCCATATCCCGAAGAAAACCGGGAAGGCATTTAGTACCTCCGCGCGCCAGCCAGTAGGATATCTCCATACCTGAAGTCATATACGCAAACAGGGTCCGCTGTTGGTCTCCCGAAAAAAAACCGCTCAGAGATGCGATCTGATGAAGTTCCAGCTTCTTCCTTCCATTTTTGGAAAAATAAAGCCATTCCTGCATATAATCCATATAAGTACCGGCTGCATCCGGATTATTGACAAATCGTTTGTCCAGCATCAGCGCCAGGCCTTCGTTGAACCATTGCGGCACCTGGGCCTGCGTTTTGAACCAGCCCAAACGACTCAGAAGCTCAATATGCCCCATTTCATGGCTGATCACATCCGTATTTATCCCCTGCCGGTTCAACACCACATAATAAGCCCCCCACGGCGTGCCGAGGCTGCATCCGGCTCCTTCTTTGCTATTGCAGTACTTTTCGTATTCCAGGTCATTGTTGCATACTATAATCACAGGACGGGAGTTACGGCCTGTGTAGAAAGCTTCAATGCGGGCCTGGGAAGCTGCTATGGATTTCCGAATATCGTTGTATCTTTTCCCGGCAACAGATGGGCTGATGTATACATCGGAACTGATTCTGCGAAAATCAGAAAAAGGTAAAACCTGACAATAAAATAGCTGAGGAAACAGAAAAACGTAACTAAGCAGGAGAATGATCAGACCGACTACCAGTATCTTTACTGATCTTAAAATTCGGTTCCGGATCATTATTACGTTTACTTTCAAAGAGGAAATTAGCAGGCAGGATAAGAAAACCGGAGCTCAAAAAATTCCCTCATGGAAATTATCAAACTCCGGCTCTGCCAGCTTTTATATTAATGCTTAAAGTGACGGATCCCCGTAGTTACCATAGCGACGCCGTTGGCATTACAGTATTCCACGGAATCTTTGTCCCGAATGGATCCGCCTGGCTGTACCACAGCGGTAATTCCGGCCTCATGTGCGATTTCAACACAGTCTGCAAAAGGGAAAAACGCATCAGAAGCCATAACGGCACCCTGCAGATCAAAACCAAAAGCCTTGGCCTTGTCTATGGCCTGCCGAAGCGCATCCACCCGCGAAGTCTGCCCGGTGCCACTCGCCAGGAGCTGATTTTCCCTTGCAAGTACAATCGTGTTTGATTTTGTATGTTTACATACCTTCAAAGCAAACTCAAGCGCTTTTAACTCTGCTTCCGAAGGTGCTTTTTCAGTAACAGTCGTAAATTGTGAAGCTACCTCCGTCGAAAGATCCTTATCCTGCGCCAGTACCCCGTTCAGGATTGTCTTGAACATGATACCCGGAAGTTCCACGGCATTTCTTTTCAAAAGAATACGGTTTTTCTTTGATTTCAGCAGAGTCAGTGCCTCTTCGTCGTATGCCGGGGCAATAAGGATTTCCATGAAAAGTTTGTTCAGCTCTTCGGCAGTAGCCAGATCCACGGTTGAATTGGTGATCACCACACCTCCAAAAGCCGAAACCGGATCACAGGCAAGGGCATTGTCATAAGCTTCCTTCGCCGTGGCCGCCGTAGCTATCCCACAGGCATTGGTATGTTTGATGATGGCGAAGGTAGGGTCACCACTGGCAAATTCATCGATCAGGTTCACGCAGGCGTCAACATCCACCAGATTATTGTACGACAATTCCTTGCCATGCAGTTTGTCAAAAATCCCTTCCAGATCTCCGTAGTAAGTTGCGCTCTGGTGTGGGTTTTCCCCATAGCGAAGCGTTTGTGCCGGCAAACTTGTGAAATCGTGCAGCGAATCATCCTTTCTGCCCAAAAAGAAACTGTTAATGGCACCATCGTAATGGGACGAAACCCCAAAAGCCTGTCCGGCATAATAACGGCGGTCTTCCAGATCTGTTGCGGCACCCTTAGCACTCAGTAATTCCACCACGGTTGCATACTGGCTGCGGGAAGAAACGATGAGGGTATCTTTAAAATTTTTGGCAGTAGCCCTGATCAGGGAAATGCCTCCGATATCAATCTTTTCAATAATATCTTCTTCCGATGCGCCGGAGGCCACAGTTTCCTCAAAAGGGTACAGGTCCACCACCACCATGTCGATGGCAGGGATATTGTATTGCTTTGCCTGTTCCACATCACCCTCGTCGTCGCGGCGGTAAAGTATACCTCCCATAATGGCAGGGTGCAAAGTTTTCACCCTTCCTCCGAAAATAGAAGGGTATCCGGTTAGCTCTTCTGCTGGTGTTACGGGTATACCAAGGTTCTCAATAAATGTTTGCGTACCTCCCGTGGAATAGAGTTTTACATCATTTTGATGTAAAAGACGAACCAATGGTTCAAGTCCATCCTTATAGTAAACAGATATAAGAGCGGATTGGATTTTTTTGGACATGGTAAATATTAGATGATAATTGGATTTTTGAGATATTAAAATCTCATTCTTATGTTTATCAGATTGTGAAGAGCTGGCAAACGGATATACACCTTCCGCCGCACCTGCCTTACTGCTGAAAAATAAGTCGCAAAGATAACTGAAAATAAGGTATTAGAAATAAAATGAAAGGCAGTAAATCTATGAAAGTACCTGCCTGCTAAAATTAAGAACAACTATGGATCTTAACCTTAAGGGAAAAACGGCATTGGTTTGCGGGAGTACACAGGGAATTGGCCTGGCAACTGCGGTAGAACTTGCGCTTCTGGGCGCAAACGTGACTTTAATAGCAAGAAATGAAAACGCGCTGAGAGACGCCGTCAACAGGCTCGACATCACACACGGCCAGCTGCACCGCTACCTGGTAGCCGATTTTGCCGACACATCGGTGGTGAAGGAGGCCATTGAAAATTATCTGCGACTTTGTCCGGAGGTTCATATTCTGGTCAACAACACAGGCGGACCTGCCGGAGGGCCTATCATTGATGCCGATACCGAACAGTTTGTTAAAACTTTCCAGATGCATCTGATCAACAATCAAATCCTGACCCAGGCCGTGGTACCTGCCATGAAAAAAGCTGGTTATGGACGGATTGTCAACATTATCAGTACTTCCGTGAAACAGCCCATCCCCGGCTTGGGTGTTTCCAATACCATCCGCGGTGCCGTGGCCAGCTGGTCCAAAACACTTTCAGTTGAACTGGGACCCTATGGCATTACCACCAACAATGTACTGCCCGGCTACACCAAAACTGCCAGGCTGGACACTACCCTTACCATGAGAAGCAATGAGCAAGGCAAAACAAGGGAAGAAATAACAGAACAAATAGAAGCCACGATTCCCATCCGACGCTTTACAGAAGCGCCGGAAGTCGGTGCAGCGGCTGCATTTCTGTGCACACCCGCCGCCGCCAGTATCAACGGTATCAATTTGCCAGTAGATGGCGGGAAAACAGAGAGTTTGTAAATACCCAAACTTTTGTGCACAAAAAACCAGGCACATCTTGAATATTAAAATCAAATTTGCTGTTACATCATTTTTCTATATCCATTCAATCCGATTGGCGATTTAACAGTGCAACAAAAGCTACAACTGTGTAACTTTGCCTTTAGATTTCTCATTGCATATCCGCTTATATGATGCCGCAAACAGCTGTTGATGATTCTACCCTCCGTAAACTTGCCGAGACCATTGAAGGCGATTTATTTCTGGATGAAACCATTCGTACCCTTTACGCAACTGACGCCTCTGCCTATCGCGAAATGCCCCTGGCGGTGGCCATACCAAAGCATATTACCGATATCAGGAACCTGATCTCCTTCGCTAATAAAAATCATATCTCTCTTATTCCAAGAACAGCGGGCACCTCGCTTGCCGGGCAGGTGGTAGGAAACGGTATCGTAGTGGATGTTTCAAAAAACTTCACTAAAATACTGGAAATCAACCAGGAAGAACATTGGGTAAGGGTTCAGCCTGGTGTGGTTCGTGACGAGCTGAATATGGCTCTTAAGCCCTATGGCCTGTACTTTGGTCCCGAAACTTCTACTGCCAACCGGGCCATGATCGGCGGGATGGTTGGGAATAATTCCTGCGGATCTAACAGTATCGTTTATGGAAGTGCCAGGGAGCATACGCTGGAAGTAAAAGCCATACTGGCGGATGGCACCGATGCCGAATTTAAACAACTCAACGCTGCCGAATATGCGGATCTACTCAGTGCTGCGCGAAGTAAAAACGGCAGTGCCTCCTTACTGGATAAAATTTATCTTTCCACAGACAGCATACTTGCTTCGGATAATAACCAAGAGGAAATCCGAAAAAACTTCCCGAAACCCAGCATCAGCAGACGTAATACAGGCTATGCGCTGGATATGCTCCTGAACATGGAACCTTATTCCCAACAGGAAAACGCAGAAGAAGCCAGGCCTTTTAATATGTGCAGTCTCATTGCGGGTTCGGAAGGTACGCTTTGTTTTTTGACAGAAATCAAACTAAACCTCGTACCGCTGCCCCCTAAAACGCAGGGCCTGGTATGCGTGCATTGTAATTCTATTGATGAAGCTTTACGAGCGACTGTCCTGACGCTTAAGTACCAGCCTCATGCCGTGGAACTTATTGACGACTACGTACTTGAATGCGCCAGTACCAATGCCGAACAAAAGAAAAATGCCTTTTTTGTAATGAATAAGCCGGACGGCAGCTTTCCTGCTATTCTCGTAGCCGACCTCTCACGCGAAACAAAGGAGGAAGTTGAAGCCTTGGCTGCGGCTTTAACAGCAGAGCTCATGGAAGCCGGAATCGGGTTTCACTATCCGCTTTTATTTGGAGAGGACACCAAAAAAATATGGAGCTTGCGTAAAGCGGGGCTCGGCTTGCTGGCTAATATTCCGGGCGATGAAAAGGCAGTGGCGGTCATAGAAGACACGGCGGTAGATGTATACGACCAGCCTGATTACATCAGGGATTTCAATATAATTCTCAAGAAACATGGCATGTCAGCGGTGCATTACGCACATGCAGGGACAGGAGAATTACACCTTCGCCCGATTATAAATCTCAAAACTTCGGAAGGACATCGCCAGTTCAGGATGATCGCCGAAGAAATTGCAACACTGGTTAAAAAATATGACGGGTCACTGTCCGGCGAGCATGGCGACGGGCGTCTGAGAGGTGAATTTATTCCTAAGATGGTCGGTGAACATAACTATAACCTGTTTAAGGAAATTAAAAAGGCCTGGGACCCCAACAATATTTTCAATCCCGGAAAAATTGTTGATACAGCCCCTATGGATACTTTTCTCCGTTATGAGGCCGACCAGCAAACACCTGAATTCAAGACCCATTTCAGATTTCACGATCAGACAATACTTCAGCATGCCGAGCAATGTAACGGCTCCGGCGACTGCCGTAAAACCCAGCTGAGCGGCGGAACCATGTGCCCAAGTTTCATGGCAACGCGCAATGAAAAGGATACCACAAGAGCCCGGGCAAACATTCTGCGCGAGATGCTCACCCGTTCTCCAAAAGAGAACAGGTTTGACAATAAGGCCATCAAGGAAGTTTATGATTTATGCCTAGCCTGCAAAGGCTGCAAAGGCGAATGCCCGTCCAATGTGGATGTTGCCAAGCTTAAAATGGAGTTCCTACAGCAATATCATGATGTGCACGGAGTACCGCTAAGGTCATGGCTGGTGGGCAATTTCTCCAAAATGACCGGACTCGCAAGCTATGTTCCCTGGGCTTATAACCTGGTTTATAAAAATGCCCCATTGCGCCGGATTGCCAACCGGATCGTTGGCTTTCACCCTGACCGGACCATGCCTTTGCTGCACGACACTACCCTGAAAGGCTGGTGGAAGAACAAAGTAAAAAAGGAGGTATCAAGCACAAAAAATGCGAAAAACCAACCAAAGGTTTATCTGTTTTGTGACGAATTTACCAATTATAACGATGTTGAGATTGGCAAGAAATCCATACTCGCGCTGGAAAAATTAGGGTACGAGGTAATCATTCCCGAACATGGCCCCTCAGGCAGACCTCAGCTGTCAAAAGGATTACTCAGGGATGCAAAGAAATTGGCTGAAAACAATATCAAACTACTTAAAGATATCATATCCTACGATACGCCGTTGGTGGGTATAGAGCCATCGGCGATCCTCACGTTCCGCGACGAATACCCCGACCTTGTGGGAGACGAATGGGTGGAAGAAGCGAAAAAACTGGCTATGAATGCCCTGCAGTTTGACGAATTCATCGCCCGCGAAATGGAACTGAAAAAGATTACTAAAAATCAGTTTACAAAAGAAAAACGGCTCATCAAGCTTCATGGGCACTGTCAGCAGAAAGCCATTTCCAGCGTGGTACCAACTAAAAAAATGCTTTCGCTGCCTGAAAATTATACCGTTCAGCTGATCCCATCAGGTTGCTGCGGCATGGCCGGTTCATTTGGGTATGAAACGGAGCATTACGACCTTTCCATGCAGATAGGTGAGCTGGTCCTGTTCCCGGCCGTGAGACAGCAACCCGAAGAGGTGATCATCGCCGCGCCCGGCACCAGCTGCAGGCATCAGATTCATGACGGAACGGGACGAAAGGCATTACACCCCGCAGAAATACTTTGGGATGCTTTGGTTTAAATTTTTCAAACCGTATTATTGATCGTACCCTAATTTGAATTACCTATTTAATTTCAAAGGATATCTGTAACTTAGAGTTATCGTATTCATTACACTTAAAGAATTCGTCATCAAATCCCGGAATCATGACACTGGCTGTTAGTAGCTCGCTTGCTGAATACCAGAATGAACTGCGTCTTGACTTGCTCATAGACATGGATGATGATGCATTTTTCGAATTCTGTCAACGTAATCCTGAACTTCGTTTTGAGCGCAATCCAGACGGAACAATCATCATTATGCCTTTAACAGGAGGAAAAACGGGAATCAGAAATTCGGAGCTTTCTTTTGAAGTGGTTTTATGGAACCGGGCCCGTCGGCTAGGACAGGTGTTTGACTCCTCAACCGGATTCAGATTCCCTAATGGTGCTATGCGTTCCCCTGATATTGCCTGGATAAGTAATCAGAAATGGGATTTACTGACAGCCAGGGAACAGGAAAAATTTCCGCCTGTTTCTCCTGAATTCATTGTGGAGCTAATGTCTGCAAATGACAAGCTCAAACAGGCCCAGGCAAAAATGACTGAATATATTGAAAATGGTGTGCTGCTTGCATGGCTTATCAATCCTAAGGATCAGGAAGCGTATGTCTATCGGAGCAATGGTTCTACCCATCATATTACAGATTTTGATCAATACTTATCCGGGGAAGACATATTACCTGATTTCAAGTTCGACCTCCGGCTGCTTAAATAAAAGCTTATCAGGATTCCTCATAATTCAAATCCTTTCCGTAAGTCTCTTCCATTTTCCAGAGGGAAAAAACGGCGAGACAAAAACAGATGATTCCCACCATCGCGCCCGCGTGCAAAACTCCCCATTCCGGTTTAAGGTACTGATAAAGAGGCAGCGTTAGCAGCACCGTTGCCCGGACATTATTGGCAACGGAAGTAGTTACCGTAGCTCTGAGATTGGTCCCGAACTGCTCCGCTGTGGTGGTCAGAAACATAGCGATATATCCTATTGAAAATCCCAGTACCGCGTAACAAGTATATAACGTTTCTACTTTTTGGATCCCTCCGTAGATAAGATAAACGGTAGCCATAAAAGTCATTACCATCATCAAGAGGATCGCTTTCTTTCTGGACCTGAGCCACTGGCTAAGAAAGCCGCTGAAAAAATCACCGGTTACCACACCAAGATAGGTATACAATACGCAATTGCCTGCCTGAACCTCGCCTGTTATGCCCAGCGCCTTTGCGAATTCATTCCCGAAGGTAGCGTAAATACCTATGACCATGTAAGTTGGCAATCCTATACCCATGCAGCGAAGATACCTGATGAACCTCGGCCACTTTGTAAAGATTGACCACCATTGTACTGCCCTGGCTTTTGTTTTCCTGATACTTTCATCAAACAAAAGGGATTCGAGCACATTCACCCGCAAACCAAGTAAGATGATCCCCATTCCACCTCCAATAAAGTAAGCAGTGCGCCAGTCGGTGAGTTTTACAGCAAAAAAAGCAGCTATGGCGCCGAGCAATCCCACGCCGGCAACAATAGATGCTCCGTACCCTCTTAAACGCCCCGGAAGTATCTCAGAAATCAGCGTAATGCCAGCGCCCAATTCTCCAGCAAGACCCACTCCGGCAATAAATCTCAAAACAGAATACAAGTCGACATTATTGGTAAAACCACATGCAATATTGGCCAGCGAGTAGGTCATTATGGAGCCAAAAAGAACCGAACGCCTTCCCAGTTTATCCCCGAGAATGCCCCACATAAATCCGCCGATCAGCAACCCGGCCTGCTGCCAGTTATACACTTGAGACCCTACGGTTGATATCTGTTCTTCAGAAAGGCCCAGATCCTTAAGGCTAGGCACCCTGACTATATTAAAAAGAAGCAGGTCATAAACATCCACAAAATAACCGAGTGATACGACTATTACCGGCAGGGAAAAAACAGAGTTGACTTTATAACGACTGACAAGTGAGGTACCTGGGTTCATGCTTTTGATAAGCGGATAACGTTTATTTTAGAAATAATAACTATTCTGGCAAAGGCCTTTTACGCATGGATTTCACCATTCCCTTGCGTTGCTTTTCCTGCAAGCGCTGAAGTTTGCTGGCAAGGGTTGGTTTGGTAGGCTTCCGGTTTTTGGGAACAATAAACGCCTGACTGATCATGCGGTCGAATTTCTCAATCACTTTTTCCTTATTGGCATACTGAGAACGCTCTGTCTGGTGGTACAGGATCAGGATCTTGTCGTTGGTGAGCCGGGAAGGAATACGCTCATAAAGTATCTGTTTTTGGTCTTCGGTTAAAATCGCCGAGTTGGGGATATCAAACCGCAGTTCAACCTTTGACTCTACTTTATTGACGTTTTGCCCGCCGCTTCCACCGCTTCTCGCCGTTTGAAAACTAAGTTCACTATGTAATATTTGAGGGTCAATCATTACCGGATTCCTGCTTTATGTTAACGCTTGTTAATAAGTATACTGACACATAGGGCTATTTCGCTTTATAGTTGTCTTTGTAGAGATATCAATAATTTACGAAAAGCATATAATTACCTGATAATTAAATTTATAATGCAGCATACCATTTAAAAAGTAGCCTGACTCATGATATGACCGGATATATTTCCGGAACGTACGAAAATCAAGCGCTGTAAAGTTCGTTAAACCTTAAATATAACATGCAGTCCAAGAGCCAAATTTATTTCCAGAAACAACAAACAATATCGCTATGAACGCCATGCACAAATTTCGGATATTCGGCTTCTCCATTTTATTTCTTGCCGGTATTGCTGTGCAAGATCATGCCAAGGCTCAACCTGGTGTTTCCATTTCATTCCAGACATTTTATCAGGAACTTTCACCCTACGGACGGTGGATCAATTCACCCAGGTACGGTACCGTGTGGACTCCTTACGTTTCTCAGTATTTTCAGCCCTATTCCACCAACGGATACTGGGAAATGACCGACTATGGCAACACCTGGGTCTCTGAATATGAATGGGGCTGGGCGCCGTTTCATTATGGACGCTGGTCTTATGACGACTACACTGGCTGGTTTTGGGTACCTGGCTACGAATGGGGCCCTGCCTGGGTGAACTGGCGCTCCGGTGGCGGATATTACGGATGGGCTCCGCTGGGCCCTGGTATAAGTGTCAATGTATCGGTTAATATTCCCTCTTTCTGGTGGGTTTTTGTACCGCAGCGTTATATGTGTGTGCGTGACTGGCACAGTTACTGGGTACCCCGCGGCAGAGTAAACCATATTTATAATCAAACGACCATTATCAACAACTATTACCGGAACGACAACCGGACTTATGTTTATGGCCCCAGAAGAGAAGAACTTCAACGGGTTACACGCAGAGATATACCCGTGCGCCAGATTGACGCAAGCCGTAGGGGAAGGGTAATTATTGCCTCGAACAGCCGGGAAAGCGACCGTTACGATTCCCGGGATAACAGCCGCAGCAACAGCCGGATAGATGCCTCGGACTCGGGGTATGACCGAGGCTCACGGGAAAGAATTTCTTCTGGCCGGACAGAAAACGGACGTGGTGATGAGAATGATAATTATAACCGCGATACCCCTGCCGGTCGGCGCGGAGGAAACGACGACCCCAATACTTCCGGTACCAGGATTAATGAAAGAAGCAGCCGTGAGAGATCCGAATATAATGCGCCCGAAAACAGGAGCAGCCGCAACGGAGGGTATACACCCGGCAGTTCACCCGCACAAAACGAAGGCTATAACCGGGGAAATTCGGATAATGGCTATTCCCGTCAAAGAGTAGAACCCTCCGAACGTTACAACCGCCGGCCCGAATACAATGCTAACCCCAACGGCGGGCGCAGTTCAGGCAACGCGCCTTCGGTAAGATCTGCCCCTGCTGAAAGAAGCAGTTCTCCTGCAAGAGGAGGCGAGTCAAGATCAGGTGATAACGCCTCAAGAAGTTCAAGGTCATCGTCCGAAAGAGGAGGTAGATCCCCCAGATAATTTATGATCTGAATGATAAGGCCCGTTAAGAAACCTAACCCTTTCTTAACGGGCTCTTATTTTGCCGGAAATCCACATAAAACCAGCGGTCTCTTAACGAAATGTGTTATTTTTAAGACCTTATTACCCTTTATCCCGTAATGGAAATACAATTTGACATCGAGTTCAAGGAGAGCGCACCCAAGTACATGCAGATTATCAAATCCCTGGTGCAGGCGATCAGTAAAGGCAAGCTGAAAAGGGGAGATAAAATACCATCCATCAACCAGCTAAGTGAAGAGTATCTGCTGTCCCGGGATACGGTCGAGAAGGCATACAAACATCTGATCAAAGACGGAATTCTGATTTCGGTCAGGGGAAAGGGCTATTTCATTAACCGGGTCGACATTGAAAATACGCTGCGCGTACTATTGGTATTCAATAAAATAAGCAATTATAAAAAACAGATATACAACGCCTTTGTCGAGAATGTGGGGCGGAACGTGAATGTTGACCTCCATATTCATCACTCCAATATCAATATCTTCAAAAACCTGATCAAAAATAGCATCGGTGAATACGATTACTACGTTATCATGCCTCACTTTTATGAAAAAGCCGATGAAGTGGTTGAGATTCTTAAGCTGATACCTGCCGAAAAACTTATTTTACTGGATAAGGATATTGATCTCAACAGTAAAAAACATTCTTCGGTATACCAGAATTTTGAAAAAGATATCGTTACCGCATTAAATGATGCCAAAGATCTGCTCAATGTATACAAAAAGCTTATCCTGATATTCCCGACCATTATTCCGTATCCGAAGGAAATCATTAAGGGGTTCAGGATCTTTTGTATACAACATGAGATAGAACACGAGATCATCTATGATTTTCATGAAAACAGTACGGTCATCAATCATGCAGCCTATGTGGTTATTGAGGAAAATGATCTGGTGAATCTCATCAAAAAATGCAGGGAACATCAGCTGAGCATTGGGAAGGATATCGGAATTATTTCCTATAACGAAACACCTTTAAAAGAAATATTACTGGATGGTATTACCACAATATCTACAGACCATGAACAAATGGGGAAAACAGCTGCGGAACTTATCATTGAGAATAAAAGAGCTATCATCAAAAACCCTTTCACACTGATAAAGAGAAAGTCACTTTAATGGGTGGTAACCTGGTTCAAAAATAAACCTCTCGCCCTTGCAGGAGAGAGGTTCCGGGGTTTAGGAAATAGCTATTCGGCAAACAGTAGCCGGAAGCCCGATAAAAGACTGCCCGAAGGTTGGGCTTCCGAGCTTTGATATTATAGTCCCGTGGCAACTGTCAGTTTTCCACGTTCATTCATTAACTCATTTCTTACTTTGAGGTGACGGAACAACCCTATGGTATCCAAAGCACCTCCGCTTAGCCGTATGGACTCCCGTACCAACGGACGAACATCGGTCCGGAAAGCATTCTGCAGTATCTGCTGAGCCAGTACCACGTCATTTTGTTGACGAGCCAGCGCAAGTTTTTTCCTGTCAACCAGTAACGCCTGCGCATAGGCAATGAGTATGGCCTCGACCGACTGTAACAAATCTTCCAGGGGGTCCTTTACATTATGGCTCGCATCAATCATCCAGGCATAACCGTCGCTGCCTTTTCCGGCACGGTTCATCCCTTCCACCAGTTCAACGAAAATCAGGAACAACATATACGGGCGGATGCTGCCCACGGTCAGGTCGTCATCGCCATATTTGGAGTCATTAAAATGGAATCCGGCCAAACGACCCTCCATCATCAACGTGGCTACAATCTGCTCAATATTGGCATTCGGAAGGTGGTGCCCCAGATCAACCAGTACATCTGCTTTGGGCCCCAGTTTCTGACAAAACAAGAGAGAACTTCCCCAATCCTGAATAACGGTCGAATAAAAATTGGGTTCATAGGCTTTGTATTCAACAAACACCTTCCAGTCCTCAGGCAGGGCGGCATATATTTCCTGGAGAGATTCCAGCGTATTTTGAAACGCCCTTACAAAATTGGACTGACCCGGAAAACAGGAACCATCGGATAACCAAACGGACAATGCCTTCGATCCCAGATCCTTACCATATTTGATTACTTCTATATTATGTTCAACCGCCTGCTTGCGAACGTGCGCATCAACGTGCGACAATGACCCGAATTTGTAAGAATGCTCCTGTCCTTTCTGATCCTGAAATGTATTGCTGTTTACGGCATCAAATTTAAGATCAAGAGAAGTAGCCAGACTGATGATAGACGCCGCTTGCTCAGGTATATCCCATGGAATATGCAGGGAAATAGATCCGCTGGACCTGTTAAGGGCATGCAGCAGGCCAACATCTTCAATCTTTTCTTCCAGTGAACGTGGCTCACCAACACCAGAAAAGCGTCCGAAACGAGTACCTCCCGTACCAAGCGCCCAGCTGGGAATGGCAACCTGAAAGGCCTCCAGTGCTTTGAGAACCTCAGCGGAATTGATCCCCTGTTCAGCCAGCTGTTCCTTCAGAAATATAAACTGATTGTTATGACGTGAAAAAAGGGTGTCATTATACTGGTCAATCTGATACTGTTCTATTTTCATAGTTTATCGCTTTTAACGGATGGCTCCCGGCCACCTGCTGCTTCTGAATCTTTTTGTACCACAATCTCCTGGCCGGAAGTATTGAATATCGAAAGGTGGGAGTACCCCGTTCAGGGATTCTCCCGCCTTAGGTCAATCGTTACCTTACGAATGCCGCTGGTACACCTCCATCCACGTTAATCACATTTCCGGTACTTTTGCTCAGCAGACCGCTTACAAAAATGTAAACACCATTGGCGATATCTTCTGTATGAATTTCAGCGTTCAGTACTGTACGTTTGGCATAATAAGCAGGCAATTCTTCGATTTTGATATCATACGCTTTTGCACGACCGGCAGCCCATCCGCTTTCCCAGATTTTACTACCTGCAATAACGGCGTCGGGGTTTACCACGTTCACCCGGATCTTATCCGGTCCAAGTTCTGCGGCAAGCAGCCTGGTCATATGCTGCTGGGCAGCTTTTGCAGTTCCGTAAGCAACATTATTAGGCCCGGAGACCAGTCCGTTCTTACTTGCAATATTAATAATATCACCTCCAAGGCCTTGCTGACGCATCACTGCAACCGCTTCCTGAGATACCAGGAACTGGCCTTTTACCAATACATCCTGCAGAATGTCCCAATCTTTGATCGTTGTTTCTGCCAAAGGTTTTGATATCGAAAGTCCTGCGCAGTTCACAACAATATCCACGCCGCCAAAACGGAGTTTCGTTTTGGTCAAAGCACCCTTGATCTGATCAACATCCAGCACGTTAGCTATTGCAGTTTCAGAAAAATCTTTTCCAAATGCAGCATCAAATTCAGCCTTTGTTTCGGCAAGCGCTTTTTCATCAATATCAGAAATCACAACGCACGCACCTTCCTGAAGGAACTTCAGTGCGATAGCTTTTCCAATACCTCCTGATCCTCCGGTCACAATGGCAACTTTTCTGGATACCGATTTTTCCTTCGGCATACGCTGCAGTTTTGCTTCTTCCAAAAGCCAGTACTCTATATCAAAAGCTTCCTGCTCAGGTAGGGATACGTAGGAAGATATCGCCTCAGCGCCCTTCATCACATTAATGGCATTGATATAAAACTCAGCAGCTACCCGTGCGGTTTGTTTGTCTTTGGCAAAAGAGAACATCCCTACGCCCGGAAGAAGAATAATGACAGGATTGGGGTCACGAACGGCCGGACTGTTATCATGTTTGCACCTGTCGTAATAGGCCTGATAGTCCACTCGGTAGGCTTCAAACTGAGGACCGATATGGTCCAGAATTTCCTGAACAGTTCCTTCCAGCTTCTCAAACGGCAGATCCAATACCAACGGACGGATCTTGGTTCTGAGAAAATGGTCGGGGCAGCTGGTTCCAAGTGGCGCCAGTTTTTCCAGATCGTTGCTCCCGATGAATTCCAATACCCGGCTGTCATCCGTAAAATGCCCCACCATGGTTTGTTTGGCAGAAGCAAGCCCACGCAGGTAGGGAGCCAATTTTGCGGCTATTTCCGCACGGCGCTCGGCCGGCTCGCTTTCCAGCTTTTGCCCTCCGAATACCGGACGGGTTTTACCATAGTTTTGAGCCAGATACTCGGATGCCTTTTCAATCGTATCCAGCGTATTGATATAAGACTCGTACGCAGTATCTCCCCAGGTGAACAAACCATGGCCTCCCAGCACGATACCACGAATCCCAGGGTTGTCGGCCAATGCTTTCTCCAGTTTCAGACCCAGGTCAAAACCGGGGCGCTGCCAGGGTACCCACGCCAGTTCTCCGTTAAAGAGTTCTTTGGTGATGGCCTCTCCTTCTTTGGACGCCGCAATGGCAATAAGGGCATCGGGATGAAGGTGGTCTATATGTTTGAATGGCAATAAACCATGTAAAGGTGTATCAATAGATGGTGCCTTGGATTTCAGATCATAGATACAATGGTTGAAAAGCTCTACCATTTCATCTTCAAATTCCAGGCCTCTGTATATATTTTTCAGGCTATGCAAACGATCCTGGTACAACCCGGCGAGCCCGCTTCTGGTAAGTGTTCCGATATCACCGCCAGACCCTTTGATCCACATTACCTCTACATCTTTGCCGGTAAGGGGATCCTTCTCAATGGTCTTGCAGCTGGTATTACCGCCTGCGTAGTTGGTCAGGCGCAGGTCGGCACCCAGTAAATTGGAACGGTATAAAAGAAGCGCTATCTGATCGTCTCCCAGGGAAGCCGCTTTCTCATCGTCCCAAAGGTAGCTCACGTATTTGTACTGATCTGTTTTTGAACTGCTCATATATTCTGTTTTTTATGATCTTGATATGGGGACACTAAAGATTACTTAAAAAGGAATTGGATGCTGCAATATTACTGTTGATTAGCGGATACAAGATTATTAAACTTCATAAGCGGTTCCGTCCTGTGGTATCCTGCACTTAGAAATAAACTGAGAAATAATGTGAGATAAGCCAGTTAAAAACATAGGCGGTATCCTTTGCCATATGAAACATGAAAAGGGCTGTCCTTGAATCACTTCCAGACCAGCCCCATATTCCAGAACATAAAGGCATAAATGTCTGCCTGGGTTTCCAGTGCCTTTTTGGTATTACTCGCGCCATGTCCCGAATTGGTATCAATCCGGATCAGTAGTGGGTTGGTCGAAGACGCGCCTGCTTTGGCCTGCAGTTCTGCCGCATATTTGAAGGAATGAGCCGGAACTACCCTGTCGTCATGATCTGCAGTGGTGATCATTGTTGCCGGGTATTTCCCTCCTGGCCGAATGTTATGCAAGGGAGAGTAAGCGTACAGAAACTTAAATTCTTCCGGATTATCACTGCTGCCGTAATCCGCGATCCAGTTCCAGCCAATGGTAAATTTGTGAAATCTTAGCATATCCATTACTCCAACTGCCGGAAAAGCCACTTTGAAGAGCTCTGGCCGCTGATTCATTACCGTCCCCACCAGCAACCCTCCGTTGGATCCACCCTGGATAGCCAGCTTTTCCGCAGAGGTATATTGCTCTTTGACCAGATATTCCGCCGCAGCAATAAAATCATCAAAAACATTTTGCTTCTTCTCTTTCATGCCCATCTCATGCCACTTTTCACCATACTCCCCTCCCCCTCTCAGATTAGCCTGCACAAAAACACCGCCCTGGTTCAGAAACGGAATTCGGGTAGGGCTGAAAGACGGCGTAAGGCTCACATTAAAACCACCGTACCCATAGAGTATCGTCGGATTGGACCCATCCTGTTTTAACCCCTTTTTAAAGGTGATGAACGCCGGAATTCTGGTACCGTCCTTACTTGGATAGAATACCTGCCGGGTTTCATAATCTGCCGGGTTGAATGAAAGTTCAGGAGCTCTGAACACAGCACTTTTGCCCGAAGCGATGTCATAGCGAAAAATGGTCGGCGGATAATTGAATGAAGTATAAGTATAAAATACGAAGGTATCTTCCCGGTCTCCGCCAAAACCACTGGCATAACCTAGGCCGGGCAGCGCCACTTCCTTTTCCTGCTTACCCGTGAGATCATAAACGTAGGTGTGCGTAGCAACGTCCTTGGAATAAGATGCAAACAATTTCCCCCCAGCAGTACCTACCCCCTGAAGCGGCTCTTCTTTTTCAGGAATAAACGTTTCCCAGCTCTTATCCGAAGATTTATAAAACAGCACCTTGCTATTGGGCGCATCCTCGTTGGTTTCAATTAAAAATCCTGTTTCGGTATTTTCAATGAGCCCAAAGCTAAAATCCGTAATTTCTTCCTTCACCGGCCAAAACTTGCTTTCGCCCTTTTTCATAAGCCAAAGCCCGTTCCCATCCTTGCCCTTTCCGCGATCACTCACATACAGTGCTGCATACAGTTCGTCTTCGGTGGTACTAACCGTATGAAAGCGCTGCGGGTTGGCAGCGTCCTCAAATATCAGTTGGTCATCCTGCTGGGATGTACCTACTTTATGATAAAAAACCTGGTGATTCTCATTCTTAGCTGCTAGTGCACTTCCATCGGGTTGAGGGTACCTGCTGTAATAAAAACCGTCTCCCTGCCAGGCGGCACCCGAAACCTTGACCCACTCGAGCTTATCCGGCAGCATTTGTAAAGTCTTCATGTGCATCACCTGGTACTCCTGCCAGTCGGAACCTCCTTTTGAAAAACCACAGACGGCATAGGATCCGTTCTTGGACAAAGCAAAAACGACTAGCCTGGTGGTGCCATCGGGGGACAATTTATTCGGATCCATGACTACTTCCGCCGTGCCTTTTTCTCCTAGCTGCCGATAAAGTACTGCCTGATTCTGTAAACCATCAT
This sequence comes from Dyadobacter sp. CECT 9275, assembly GCF_907164905.1. Classification (NCBI taxonomy): domain Bacteria; kingdom Pseudomonadati; phylum Bacteroidota; class Cytophagia; order Cytophagales; family Spirosomataceae; genus Dyadobacter; species Dyadobacter helix. The sequence continues at coordinate 2,554,369 of NZ_CAJRAF010000002.1, forward strand.
TTTTGTAAAAATAAAAGTAATCTCCCTTCTTTTTCGGTGCCGAATATTTGGGGTAGTTATAAGCCTTTTCCAAATCAGTAAATATCCGGGACCGGTAAGGTATCTGATCAAGGTATTCAAATGTGACTTTATTCTGGGCTTTTACCCAAGCCTCTGTCTCGGCCGAGCGGTCGTCTTCCAGCCAGCGGTAGGGATCGCCGACCTTCGTTCCGTGATAATTCTCCTGCTGTTCAATCAGTTTGGATGCAGGGTAACTTATCTTTTGTGCATTGCCCTGAAAACCTGATAATGTTGCTGTAATTAAAGTCATTATTCTAAAGTAAGTTTTCATTGTTTAAATATTTTAATACTATTTTCGCCCTAAATCAACTACAAGTCATCATCCGGCTACTTACCGTTAACTAGGAAGTTTCCACAAAACAGCAAATTGAAAGTAAATAAATTGAAATTAGTGGTTTTAACAAATGAATAAAAATACCCTCCGGGCACCGTCTTTTCATACAACGCTGCATTCGGAATCACTTTTGAACCGGCCTTCCTACCCATTAAATCTTAACAGAAAACAAAAATGATCCGGACTCGCTCATTTCTTTTTCCCTTGTTATCAGTACTTGCAGTACTGATAACCTGCGGAATATGCCTGGCAGGCCCTGATCAAAAGATAGCTCCTCCTGCAAAAAAGGGAATTCTGGATCTGAGGTCTGTTGATCTTAGCCAAAACAGCGTACCGCTGGAAGGCGAATGGAAGTTTTACTGGAAAAATTTTATAAAACCTGGTGAAAAGAATAGTGATTTCGAATATGTGAAATTTCCTAATCTCTGGAAAAACATCACATGGAAAGGAAAAAAACTTCCGTCTCAGGGTTATGCATCCTACGAGCTTACCATACTTCTCCCCGAAAAGCACCCGGAACTGGCACTTAAGCTGCCCGATTTGTATACCTCCTATATTCTTTTTGTGAACGGGCAACCTTTTGAACAAAACGGCGTGGTGGGTACTCGTTCAGAAATGAGCAAACCTTATTGGCATACAACTGTTAGCCCACTGCTGTTTAACTCCGATTCCCTCCATCTCGTTTTACATGTTTCCAATTTTGCACATGCCCGGGGAGGAACTTATAAAAATATTGAATTGGGCCCGGACAGAATTCTTCAAACCGACCATTTTGTGGGCCAATCCCTGGATATGTTTCTGACAGGAGGCATTTTCATGGGAGGGCTTTTTTTTCTGGGACTATACCTTTTTGGCAGGCACGACAAGTCCATTTTATATTTTTCTCTTTTCTGCCTCTTTTACAGTTATCGCATCATCGGGACAAGCCCCTATACCCTGCATACACTACTGCCCTCCATGGACTGGGCACTTTCCCTGCGGTTCGAATACCTTTCCCTGTACATTTCTGTTGCCATGTTTTCGCTTTACACACGATCTCTTTATCCGGAAGATGCACCCCAGCAGATTCTTTCGATTATTACGATCATTTGTCTGGCTTTCGGTATTTCGACCCTTGTTACCCCGCCCCTTATTTTCACCTGGCTGATCAACCCTTTCCTTTACACCATCATTTTTGACATCGCATTCGCCACCTATGTTTATTGGCGGGCATTTACACACAAACGGATCGGTGCTGCCTATGCCATGCTGAGTACTGTTTCCGTATTCATCATCATTATTTCCATTATCCTGGAATACTACGGAGTCGCAAAACCTGTGAAAGGATCCGTATTTGCGGGTTACCTGATTTTCTTCTTCTGCCAGTCTCTAATTCTCTCATTTAAATTTGCTACCACCCTTAAAAAAGCCAAGGAAGAGGCGGAAGGGGGGCTTAAAACCAAAAGTGAATTCCTGAGTACCATGAGCCATGAAATCCGAACACCGCTGAACTCTGTTATCGGTCTCACGCATCTCATGCTTAAAGAAGACCCAGGCCCTGTGCAAAAATCCCGCCTAGATGTACTTCTGTTTTCTGCCAATAACCTGTTGTCTATAGTCAACGACATCCTGGATTTCAACACGATTGAAGCCGGAAAAATCCGTTTCGTAAAGGCGCCGTTAGACATTGTGCTGGTTGCGCGCAACATCGTTTCCGGCTACGAAGCCTCTGCGGATAACGGTGAGGTACAATTTATGACCGATCTTGACCCAAATATTCCTTCAAAAATCTTGGGCGATGTTACCCGAATTTCACAGGTTATCAGCAATCTGGTCCATAATGCTGCCAAGTTCACCAACAAGGGCTGGGTGAAGCTAAGTATGAAAATTGAAACCCAAACCGAAACCGAAGTTACCATCCGGATTTCGGTGGAGGATACCGGAATAGGGATTCCGCCAGAAAAACAGGTACTTATTTTTGAGCGTTTTACCCAGGTGGACTCCTCCGCTTCACGCGGATTCAGCGGAACAGGGCTTGGCCTGGCCATCAGTAAACGAATTCTGGAATTGCAAGGAGCAGAACTTAAGCTCATCAGTGAAGTTGACAAAGGCTCCACTTTCTATTTTTCGCAAACCTTCACAATTGTTGAGCCGGCCGAAAAACAAAATTCAGGTCAGAATGAAAATGGATATTCCAAAAATCTGAACGGTGTCCATGTACTGGTTGTAGAAGACAACCGGATGAATATTTTTGTGATCGAAAGCTTCCTTAAAAAGTGGGGCGCTATTTCCGATATCGCGCAAAATGGAAAAGAAGCATTGGAGAAATTGGATTCCAGTGTTCACAAAGTGGTACTAATGGACCTGCACATGCCCGTCATGGATGGATATGAAGCCACCCGCTTGCTCAGGCAACGTGGCGAGACCCTACCCATCATTGCCCTTACCGCAAGCCTGGCCCTGGAAGTGGAAGAAAAGGTCTACGCGATCGGGATTTCGGATATAGTTGTAAAACCCTTTAATCCAGACGAGTTACTTGAGGTAATTCACAGACATATTTAGGAAAAGCAACTGTCTCAACAGCTACACGCTCCGACCAGGATACTATTATTCACTTCCTCTTATAATAATTCAGCTTCACTGATGCCGCATTTGCCTTTTCACTTAGTGTAAAAAAACCTTTTGCATCTGCATCAAAGCAAATCCCTTCTCCTTGCGGCTCCGCCGCTACCAAAAACTGTTTATCCGCAGCCCTGGTAAGTGTTTGACCGATACTTTCTCCGGATTTTTTCCGCCAGTGGTATACCATCAGATAGGTACGTATCAATATCTCATCACCGGAGGGAGATACATCTCCCGCTGTAACAAGTAACATCGAAGGAACAACACCAACCTTTTCAGCCTGAATGACATTCGTGGTAGACTGCGGAAAAGGCAGACGATATATCCCCGTGGAACTGGTTTCTTTCGAAATTACAAAAAGATCTTTCGTTACAGGGTCCAGCAGAAGCGCCTCCGCGTCGCGCGGGCCATCCGGATAGGTAAACGTTATCTTTTCCAACTTATTCTGACTAAAAAATTCACCTTCCTGATTAATTTCAGGAATCCTGTAAATTATGTTCGAGGAGGTGAGAGGAGCATTATTATTACCAATATCAGCCACATAAATATAATTAATACCCGTTTCTGGCCCCGGCCCGGTGGCTATATCTTCCCAATCGTGATTATTGGTTCCGGGCAGGTCATACTCCTTGATGGTAGTGGCATTTCCGGAGAGCAGGTACAATGAGTGAGGCTGTCCGGAATCCTGTAATGTCCATAAATAGCCCTTCATGCTTCTGCCGGGCGCAATTCCGGAGGCTTCGTCAATAATCCCCGGTGTCACAGGAAAGCTCTCAGGTGAAGTCTCAAAGTCATCCGATTTCACAGGAGCCGGATCCGGAGTATTGTCACAAGTACAAAAACAGAATACGAACCCTGAACATACGATCAGGTTCAAAGCTGCCTTTCCACGTTGAAATAAATTCATAAAAAACACTTCATGTTAGATTTAGTAAAAATACGTACTTTTGCCCCATTTATTATCAGGCACTTTCATTATATCAGTATTAAAATAATTATATGTTACGTTCACATACCTGTGGGGAATTAAGCTTAGAACATGTAAATCAGAATGTTGTATTATGTGGATGGGTGCAAAGGGTTAGGGATAAAGGCGGCATGGTATGGCTTGATCTGCGCGATCGGTACGGCATCACGCAGTTGTTGTTTGAAGAAGGCAAAACAAAAACTTCCGTTTTAGAAGCTGCCCGTTCCTTGGGTCGTGAGTTTGTTATTTCGGCATCGGGGGAGGTCATAGAGCGACTCTCCAAAAATGATAAAATTGCAACCGGAGCCATTGAAATAAGGGTTTCTGAGCTCAATATCCTCAATCCTGCCAAGTTACCTCCGTTTCTGATCGAGGATGAAACAGATGGCGGAGACGATATCCGGATGAAATACCGGTATCTGGATCTCAGAAGAAACACGGTACGGAAAAACTTGCAGCTAAGGCATCAGGTGGCGCGCCATACCAGAACTTATCTGGATGAGCTTGATTTCATTGAAGTGGAAACACCAGTGCTTATCAAATCAACGCCGGAAGGCGCCCGTGACTTTGTAGTACCCAGCCGGATGAATCCCGGTGAATTTTACGCACTGCCGCAATCGCCCCAAACCTTTAAACAATTACTGATGGTAGCCGGTTTCGACCGTTATTATCAAATTGTAAAATGTTTCCGCGACGAAGATCTCAGGGCAGACCGACAGCCTGAGTTTACACAGATAGACTGTGAAATGTCGTTTGTAACGCAGGAAGATATCCTTAATACCTTTGAAGGACTGATCAGGAACCTTTTCAAAAACGTAAAAGGCCTGGATATTCCCGAAGTTCCCCGCATGACGTACGCCGATGCCATGCGCCTTTACGGATCCGATAAACCGGATATCCGTTTTGGAATGCAGTTTGTTGAATTAAAGGGAGAAGATAGCGACCTGGTCTCTGGAAAAGGATTTTCAATCTTTGATGATGCCGAACTGGTCGTCGGGATTGCCGCCTCCGGCTGCGCGTCTTATACCAGAAAACAGGTCGACGAACTGACAGACTGGATGAAACGCCCGCAAATCGGCGCCAAAGGATTAATTTACGTCAGATACAATACGGACGGCAGTATCAAATCCTCGGTTGATAAATTCTACTCAGAAGAGGATCTGCGCCAATGGGTAGAAAAATTCAATGCCCAACCGGGAGACCTTTTACTATTGGTTTCAGGGCCGGCAGACAAAGCCCGCAAACAATTGAACGAGCTCCGGCTGGAAATGGGTTCACGCCTGGGACTACGCAATCCTGACGACTACCGTGCACTGTGGGTACTGGACTTCCCCCTGCTCGAATATGGAGAAGAAGAAAACCGTTGGTTTGCCATGCACCATCCATTTACCAGCCCCAAACCAGAGGATATTGCACTTTTAGAAACCGATCTGGGAAAGGTAAGAGCCAATGCCTATGACATGGTCATCAACGGTGTAGAAGTGGGTGGCGGATCCGTACGTATTTTTGAAAGAGAACTTCAGCAAAAAATGTTTGGCATCCTAGGATTCAGCCCCGAAGAAGCCCAGGCACAATTTGGATTCCTGATGAACGCATTTGAATTTGGAGCACCCCCTCATGCCGGAATAGCCTTTGGATTCGACCGCCTCTGTTCACTTTTTGGCGGCGCAGATTCTATCCGTGACTTCATTGCCTTCCCAAAAAACAATTCGGGACGTGACGTTATGATAGATTCACCGTCTACAATAGCGGACGCGCAATTGAAAGAACTTGCGATTTCGGTAAGCAGCGATGCTAAGCAATGATTTTCAAAGCGTTGGAGGTAATACCAACTATTAATTTTGTAGTTTTGACCTCATGATCAGGTGTATATCTTGAAAACAATTTCCCAGGTATACATCTGATTTTTTTAATTTTACACAATACATGCATCTGATTAAATTGAAAAAACTCGACTTTCTAAAACTTCTGTTTATACTGGCGGCCATCGCTCACCAATCCATTCAGGCGCAAAACATCAATCCTCAGCAGATTTCTACAAGCCAGGCATTGGAATTTTATCAAAAGGCCAAAGCCAGCGGTATGTCTGATATGGATATTGAGCAAGCTGCTCTACAAAAAGGATATACGCTGGATCAAATCAGCGAGATGCGTAAAAGGTTACAAGAAGCTCAAACCACCGTTCAGCCTGCTTCTACGGGCAGAACAGTATTGGATGAAACCCGTAAAAACAATGATACGGCAACCGTAAATAAAAAACTGGTAGGTGTAAAGCAAGACATTACTTCCAGGCCTGTTTTCGGAGTTTCCTTTTTTAGTAACTCCTCCATGACCTTTGAACCCAATCTGAGGATTGCTACACCCCGAAATTACATTCTGGGACCAGAAGATGAACTCAATGTTGATATTTACGGAAATTCAGTAGACAATTTCCGATTAAAAGTAAGTCCGGAAGGAACCGTCAAAATGCTCAATCTTGCCCCTGTTCCTGTGAACGGCTTAACCATTGAACAGGCTTCTGAGCGGATCGTAAGCCGCTTGAGACAAGCCTATTCCTCATTAAACCGGCCTGGAGGCGGCACGTATTCAACCATTACCTTAGGAAATGTACGAAGCATCCGTGTGATGGTAACCGGTGAAGTTACACGCCCGGGAAGTTACACTTTATCATCCCTCGCCACCGCATTTAATGTGCTTTACCAGGCAGGAGGCCCCAACACAAACGGGTCCTACAGGAATATTGAAGTTATACGTAACAACAAGCTTATCAGGACCATTGACCTGTACCGCTTTCTTGTAGACGCCGACCTCAAGGATAATATAGCGCTGCAAGATCAGGATATAGTACTGATCAGACCGTTTACCGCCCGAGTTGAACTGGCAGGAGAAATTAAACGCCCAGGACTTTTTGAAGCCAAAGACGGAGATACCTTTAACGACCTTCTGCGTTATGCAGGAGGCTACACTCCAACAGCCTACTCGGCCTCCATTCAATTCAGGCGTAATACCGGGACAGAGTTGAAAGTTGGTACCATTTTGGCTGAGGAAGTCAAATCTTTTACACCGCAAAACGGGGATGTGTACCAGATAGGGAAAATTTTAGACCGCATCGAAAACAGGGTGATTATTGAAGGTGCTGTATTCCGGGAAGGTGAATATGCCATTGATAGCCAATCCAATACAGTAAAAAAATTACTGCAACGCGCGGAAGGAATCCGGGAGGATGCTTTTTTAAACCGGGCCGTTATTCAGCGCCAGAATAAAACACTGAGACCCGAAATTATAGCTTTTGATTTAGGCAAAATTTTGAATGGTGAGGCCGAAGACATCCCTCTGATCAGAGAGGATATTGTAACAATCAAATCGATTGATGATCTTAAAGAAGGGTATAGTCTGCAGGTCTACGGCTCTGTTCTGAACCCCGGAACCATGGATTATTACGAAGGCATGACCGTAGCCGATGTCATATTTAAAGCGGGTGGATACACCGAAGGTGCTGTGCCCTACCGTATAGAGGTATCAAGGCGGGTGAAGGCAGATACCTCTGGTTTGCTCCCAGCCCAAAACGTTCGGATTTTTACCCTGAATGTAACCGACAACCTTCAATTTAACGAGCAGGATCAGCAATTTAAGCTCTCCCCTTATGATATTATTTTTGTCCGCCGTTCGCCACGTTACGAAGTGCAGAAAACCATCAGCATTACCGGAGAAGTTACCTATCCCGGCTCCTATACTATACTTACCAATTTCGAGCGCATTACCGACTTGTTCCCTAAGGCAGGCGGCTTAAAAAAAGAAGCCTACCTGCAAGGATCCCGGTTCTACCGGAATAACGAGCTCGTTGCCGTCGACCTTAACGCCATCATTGATAAGCCGCAACTACCCGCCAATCTATTGTTGAACGATGGTGATTCTTTGTTTATTTCCAGGAAATCCGAGACAGTTCGCATCCAGGGAGGAGTCCAGAATCCATCTCTGGTAAATTTTGACCAGGCATTTTCCTTTAAGGATTACATCTCCCAGGCCGGCGGTTATGCCGAACGTGCCTGGAAAAGCAGAGTATATGTGTCCTACCCAAACGGACGTACCTTCAGGACGAGAAAATTTCTGTTTTTTAATACACGTCCAAAAGTCGAGCCAGGTTCGGTTGTCACCGTCCCTGTGAAAGAAGTTAAACAAGAGAGGCAAACAACAGCTGGCGAAAAAATAGCACTGATATCGTTAATTACAACTGTTGCTGTAACTTTAATTAGGCTATTTTAATTTCATATGTCAAGTATTTCAGATAACACTCCAGAAAAACCAGTTTTCACAATAACTGTTTATGAAGTATTTCAATTCTTACAAAGGCACTATTTCAAATTAATTCTATCTGTAACAGTCTTCGCAATACTTGGTATTCTTTACAGCTATACCCTACCCAAAACTTATAAAGCTCAGACACTAGTACTTCCAGAGTATGGTATGGGTGAATCTTCCAGTTCTGCCTTTGTAAAAGCTGCAATGGGTCTGACCAATACCGATGGAGCCGAAAAACTGGTTCCAACATTGTACCCTCAGGTATTACAAAGTACTCCCTTTGGGATGTATATACTTGAGCAACCCATATCGGACAAAAACAATAAGAATTATAAAACACTTAAAGCCTATTTAGAAAGCCAGAATAAACCTAGTGCCTTATTGGATATTTTCCCAACCTCAGAAAAAAAAGGCACAGCACCCCAACTGAAAAATAAAAATATCTTGTTCTTCTCCGCTACGGAACAAGCATTAATCAAAAGTGCTTCTAATTTGGTAAAGGTTGTAATAATTAAAACCGAGAATGTAATCAGTATCGAATGCGAAATTACAGATCCTGTAGTGGCAGCTCAATTAGTTGAAATTGCTAAAAATTATTTGATCAACTATGTAGAGGACTACCGAACCAGTAAGGCTGTCCAACAAGTGGAATTCCTAACTCAACGCGTTTTGGAAGCCAAAAGGAAACAACAATCCGCCGAATATAATCTTCAAACCTATAGAGACAGAAACCGGAATTCATTTTTAAATGTCGCCCGTATAGAAGAGCAACGGTTACAATCCGAATTTACTCTTGCCCAGTCCATCTATTCAGATCTCTCGCTTAAGTTAGAACAGGCAAGAATTAAAGTAAAAGAGGAAAAACCTGTTTTTAAAGTTTTAGAACCCGTTAATATTCCTCTTAATAAAAATGGCCCCAACAGGAAGCTAATAACTATATTATTCGGGTTTACGGGAGGAATTCTGATGTTTCTTTATCTGATTTTGGTGAAAGAAAAATTTTTAAACAGGATATTAATAACTTAGCAATATAACTCCTCTTCTATTTCACATCACTGCCTAATAGTGTCCCATTTTCACCAGTAATAAAGCCATCCACAATTAACTTGACTATCGCCCTACTGGGTATTTAGTTAACTTATTTAAACATTTTCCATCAGAAACTAAGCTACATCATTGTATCCGCATCTTCAATTCAATATTTAAACCAACAAGTAATAAGTGAAGCTCTTAAAGGCATCAGCATTTTCAGGTATTATAACCATCGTACGAACTCTTACTGGATTTGTATCCAACAAATTCGTAGCCTTGTATTTAGGACCTAGTGGAATTGCATTAGTCGGTCAGTTTATCAACTTCGCGTCAATTGTAACAACTATTGCTAATGGGGCAATTAACAACGGTATAATTAAATATACCTCAGAATATAGTAATGATGAGGAAAAGTCCAAATCGCTTTACAGCAATGCTCTATGGGTAAGCCTTTCCTTCTCGATCTTTGTTGCTCTATTTCTCATCACCGGTGCTCCTTACATATCACAACAAATTTTAAACGATTCCCAATACAGCTGGTCAATTATTGCATTGGGCGGCGGTATCATTCTATATTCCTTAAACACTCTCCTTATCTCAATTTTGAATGGCAGAGGACAGTTAAAAGAATATACCATAATTAATGTCCTAGGAAGCTTTGTATCGTTAATATTTACGATCGTTATGGTGTACTATTATAATATACAAGGCGCTCTACTTTCTCTTGCCTTATCCCAATCAATAGTATTTTTCATTACACTTTACAAAATTATAGAAAGTCCATGGTTCGAATGGCAGTTTTTTTCTCAAAAAGTTGATAAACAGATCTTAAAAAATCTATCCAAATTTACCGCAATGGCCGCAACTTCGGTTGCTTGCGTGTCATTCTCACAAATGCTCGTACGTACAAATATAATTAATACGAATGGCCTGCATAATGCAGGCATATGGCAGGGAATGCTCCGAATAGGAGAATCGCACTTGTTGATTGTCGTCACAGCTTTATCGACCGCTTATCTTCCTAGATTATCTTCGGCAAAAGGAGATAAAGAAATTAAACTCGAAATCCTTTCCGGTTATAAGATTGCTATTCCGTTTCTACTGGTAAGCTGCATACTTATTTATGTCTTCAGAACTTTAATCATAACTGCCTTATACTCCAAAGATTTTTCATCCATGGAGGGCTTATTTTTATTTCAACTGTTAGGAAATTTATTTAAGGTATTAGCTTGGATGATTTCTTTTCTAATGCAGGCTAAAGCAATGGCAAAAACTTACATTTTAACGGAAATAATATTTGCATCAATTTACGTTCTTCTTTCAGAATTTTTTATCTCACAGTATGGATTTGAGATGGTTATGGTTGCATTTTTTTTAACCTATCTTATCTATTTTTTATCTATGATATTTATATTCAGAAAAATACTTTTTATTAGATAGCGGTAGCGGATAATGATTAATATTTCCAAAGCGTAGTATAAATTATTAGATCTAGTTATGGAATTTATAGAGAATTACAATTTCTTTCTTATGGCCATCCTGGTGCTAATTAGTTTATCATTCTATTTTATAAATAAGATTATAAGCAACCCAACTGTTTCCGTTGCTATTGTAATATTAAAATTCGCATCTTGCTTTATATATTTTTCAATTATAAGTAAGTACTATCCCGTCATACTTAGTGATGATCAAAACTATTTTTTTGAGTCACTAGACCTTTATGCAATGGGAAAAGAATCCATCAATTACCTGTTTTCTACAAGTACAATAACCAAATTTATGATCACAGCGCAGGGATATCATTTTGGCTACTATATATACAACTATATTTCCTTTTGGCTTTGGGGACCGTACTATTATTCACCTGTTTTGACTAATATACTTATTTCAACACTTACAGGAACCGTATTTTACAAAACTTTATCGTTATCCCAGTTTAATAAACGCACTGTAATATTTCTTTACATATTATTCCTGTTACATTGGGATGTGTTGACTTGGTCCAGTTTCATAAATCTCAAAGACACTTTGGTTCTTTTTCTATCCGTTTCTTCTATGTATATTATGGTCCGCACCAAAACCAAAGGGCTTAACATAAAATACATACTATTATTTCTCCTCATTCTAACATGTCTTTTCACTATTCGATTTTACTTTTGCTTCTTTTTGATTGTCACTTCACTGCTATTCTTTACTATAACTCAATTATCAAAATCACAGCTTCCATATATTGACTTCATACTAAAATTCTCAATATTTATAGTACTTCCAGTAGGTTTCTACTTCACCTTCATAGCGTTATTTTCAACGAGCATAGACAATATTGGACCCAGGACTAACATATTATTCGGATTTCCCAGATATATTCTAACCCCTTTTCCTTTAAATATTGAGCCTGACTATTCCTTCATATTCATAAGCTCAATACTTCATTGGATATTTCTTCCAACATTGCCATTTGGAATATTTATTTTTACTAAAAAACATTTCTACACTTTAATGCCCTATCTGATCATGTTCCTCCTTCTGAGCACTTTCTATGGGTCATTCGCAGAATTACAAGGTCCCCGGCATCGTGTCCCTCAGACCGCCTTTTTATGCTTGCTGCAAGGTTTGGTACTTTATGAAGTACTTGCTTCGATTAAAAGAATTAAAATGAAAAATCAGAATATCTAAATTACTACACGCATTAATCTTTACTACATTGAAAACACATACTCTCAGCGTGGTTCAAATAATCCCTACCTTAAACAAAGGAGGTGCCGAACGATTCGTTGTCGACCTTTGCAATGAGTTGTCCTTACAAAAGGGAAAAGACATATACCTAGTTTCTTTGTGGGCAAACGAGGCTGATACCACCTTTCTTCACGAGCTAAAGAAAGATGTCCACTACATTACCTTTTCTCAAAAGGGACCTGCTGATCTATCCGTTTTATACCGTTTAAATAAATGGTTACTTACCTTGAAACCGGATATTGTTCACACTCATATGAGTGCTTTCGAATATATTTTCCCCTATAGAACATTATCAAAGTCCACCTCTTTTTTTCATACCATACATAGCAAAGCAGAAAAAGAATGCCCCTGGAAAAAGAGAAAAAAATTAAGAAAATATTTTTTTAATAAGAACACCTTGCCCATTGCTGTTTCACAAGATGGATATGAGACGTACAAGTCTTATTATGGTTTGGAAAATGCAGTAGTAATAGAAAATGGACGTCCAGCTATCGGGATAACAGATCTGTTTAATGAAATTAGCTTGAAGTATAAAAATCCAGATGAATATTTATTAGTTCATCTCGGCCGTATTGTTGACGTTAAGAATCAAAAACTTCTTATTGAAGCGGTACAACTTTTCAATAAAAATTCCGCTAAAAAATGTACCTTGTTGATTATTGGTGGGATTCGTGATGAAATTCTTTACCAGAGCTTACTAGATCTATGCAAAAGGGATCAGTATATTAAATTTCTAGGAGATAAAAATAACGTAGCCGACTATCTTTCTATTGCCGATGGTTTTTGCTTGTCAAGCATCTATGAAGGTATGCCAATGACTATAATAGAGGCATTTTCAGTTGGCTGTATCCCAATTAGCACTCCCGTGGGTGGTATCCCCGAAATGATAACGCATTCCGTAACAGGGTTTCTAAGCAAAGATCTGCAGGTCAAGTCATATTACATGGCTATAAATGAATGTTTGTCAAGTGAATCAAAAGAATCTATTAAAGATAATTGTTTGCAGGAGTATTTTACCAGGTATAGCATAAAAATATGCGGTGACAAACACTGGAAATTATATTCACTATAACCCAATTCATTGTAGGACTTATTCTTATGGGAATCTACACCATATACAGACTCAATCAATCATTTTTTCAATAAAATAGAATATTGGAATAGAATTATGGTTAATGTATTCTTAACTGTCCTATTATTAGGATTAACAACTCTTTCCACTTGCGGCGAGTCATTATTTAATGTTAAAAATTTTGGAGCCACCGGAAATGGAATTACGGACGACACAGAATATGTGCAAGCAGCAATAAACTCTGCCTCAACCGTTAAGAATAGTACTGTATTATTCCCAGAAGGAACATATCTTGTTTCGAGCATTGTAATTAAAACTAATATAAAAGGGATCGGAAATTCCGTTATAAAGAAAATAAAAATGCCTTTGAATTTATTCATATTTTGCAATATAAAAGATGTTAATGAAGTTACGGTTAATAATTTAACCTTTGATGGGTCAGTAGCGCTAGATAGTCTTGGTAAACCAGTTGAGGGGTCTACTCCGTTACTTATCTACAATTGTAAAAATGTAGATATTAAGAAATGTATTTTCAAAAATTCACCTTTCGGAGGATTACGTGTTGAAGCTTGTAAAAATATCACGGTTGTGAACTGTAAATCCCTAGGATCACGTGGTGTTTTTGGTGATGGGTATTACTTTACCGGAAGTAATTGCGTAAGGGTTGAAAATTGCATTGCGGATGATTACGAACGAATTGGGTTCGTAACAGAAGCCAATTCCTATAATTTCGTATTCATAAATTGCCTCGCTCAGAACGGAAAAAATTCATCTATACTTTCAGGAGGAATTGAATACAATGCTGGTTTTTGGTATGAGAACTCTGCCAATATAACGACAATCAGGTGCGTAGCAAAAAATAATACTCATAGGGGTTTTGTTGCAACTACCGGCTCCGAGATAGGAGCAAAAATTCCTGATTCCTCTGCATCATTTAGCTACGAAAACTGTACAAGCTCTAATAACCCTTTAGGCTTTGCGGTGTCTTCCTTTGGAAAAACAGTAAGAATATATTTGAATAATTGTTCCGCTTTACACTGTACCACTGGTTTCCATGCAACCGCCCGAGACCTGAATGATCGTTTCGATTTTTCGAATTGCAAAGTATCACTTAGGCCGCTTAACAGTAAAAGCCTAAATAGTGTGGGATTTAACTGGGAAAGTCCCGTTGCAAAAAATAGCGACAATTACGAAAAACTGCCATTATTTAACTTTACAGACTGCTATGTAGAATACCTAAAACCTGTCAATTATGCACAACTGACGGATAACGCTAATAACAATGGGGATATTAGCACATATGCAGGAGGTAAAGCTCAGATTAGTATTTCCGGATTATCCAACTCACTAACTAACCATCCCACTGTTATTAAGGCAAGGACAGGTAAGCCTATATACTTTATAAAAGGAACGAAACTGGATACTCAGTTTAAAAACTAAACCTATGTCCCAGCTCGGTATAGTAGAAGTAATGCTTTTTGTCATAATACACTGATCAATAACCGTAAAATGACCATTTTGCATATTATTAATAATCTTAGCCACGGCGGCGCCGAACGTATCCTTGTAGATACCGCTCCTTCATATTCCTCGCTGGGCCATGATATTACAATTCTCCAGCTGAATGACAAGAATTCATCAAGTGAATATTTGGCAACCCTGGAAAGATCAGGAATTAAGTGTCTGACGTTGGGTCAATTTGGTCTATATTCGCCAGTTAAGATCATACAATTGGTTAATCATTTAAATAAGAATGATTATGACATTTTACATGTTCATTTGTTCCCTGCCTTGTATTGGGTAGCCATTGCGTCAAAATTTACAAGGCGTCAAATCCAGTTGGTTTTTACCGAGCATAGTACCGAAAACAAGAGATTTGGAAAACCATATCTTAGACATCTTGAGTCCTGGATTTATAATAGTTATACTAAAGTTATTGTTATTTCCGAAGCTATAAAATCAAAGCTCGACCGTTGGGCTAATATTACCGATAAAATTGAATTGATCAGAAATGGTGTGAATGTTAACCAGTTCATAGAAGCCAAGTCCTATCCTGATTCCTACTGGGAAACTCAGTTTTCCATTCCCGCAGGCGCTATGAAATTGATGATGACAGCCCGTTTCGGCTTTCCAAAGGACCATATTACCTTAATAGAATCTCTAAAATTTCTTCCCGATTATTGCTACTTAATCCTGGCAGGCAACGGGCCAAACGTGGAGTACGTTAAACATTACGTAGATGCTAATGGCTTATCAAACCGTATTAGGTTTGCCGGTTTTCGAATGGATATCCCTTCCTTAATGAAATCCGTTAATCTGAATATCCTATCTTCCCAGTATGAAGGTATGTCAGGAGTGACATTGGAAGCTCTGGCATCAGGAGTACCATTTCTGGGGTCAAATGTTAAAGGTATAAACGATGTTGTACCTGACGACCGCTTTTTATTTGAAGCAGGTAATTCTTATGCACTCGCGCAAAAAATAGACACTATCCTGTTTAAGGATATAGAAATGCAAAAATCAATGATTACTGAGGGCTTGAAATATGTAAGAAAATTTGATGTTTCACTCATGATCGACAAACATATCAACTTATACAAGGGCTTATTAAAACGATAGGAAATCAACAATAAGTAGCGCCATTATCTGTATTAGTTGAGACTTAATCTGACAGTTAGTAAATTTACTAACCTTAAGAATCAGTTAAGTAATGACAACAACGCAGAAGTTAATTCAACCGAAACTTGGTTTGTTAAAGTTAGCCGAGAAGTTAGGCAATGTATCGGATGCCTGCAAAGTGATGGGCTGTTCCCGCAACAGCCGCGGCGGCGGTCCGATTTTATCGGTTCCAAAAGCTTTATGATGAAGGCGGGGAGCTGACCTTAAAGGAAATCAGCAGAAGTAAACCACTTTTGAAGAACCGCATCGAAAAGCGGATCGAAGATGTAGTTGTGGCTTATGCAATTGAGTCACCTGCTTTTGGGCAGCAGCGGGCATCCAACGAGCTGAGAAAGCGCGGGATCTTTGTTGCGCCTTCAACTATTCGCTGTGTTTGGGTTAGACATAACCTTGAAACGTTTCGGGGACGCCCAGTCAAAAGCGGTTAAAAGCATTGGATGCCAAGGTTGCCAGGAAGGATTGATCCTTAACGATGCCCAAGTCGCCGCCTTGGAACGAAAAAAGGAGGAAGAGTAAAGTAAAGGTGAATAGAGACGTATCATCCAGGTTATCTGGGGGCTCAGGCGGCCGCGGCGCGGACACTTACTACGTCGGTTATATAAAAGGTGTCGGTAAAATCTATCAGCAAACATTCATAGACACATATAGCCGTGTGGCATTTGCAAAGGTCTATGACCGCAAAATGCCCTTGTTGCCTCAGATATGCTTAATGATAAAGTGCTGCCTTTTTATCAGAAGCAGGAAGTTGACCTCCTGCGTATACTTACTGACCGAGGGACTGACGGGGTCGCCGGAGCGATATCAGCTATACCTGAATATCGAGGACATCGATCATACCAGGACGAAGGCAAAAAAGTCCACAGACCAATGGTATTTGCGAGCGGTTCCACCGGACAATGCAGCCGGGCGGGCGGTGCCGAGTAATTTTATGCCATTGCCTCCCGGAAGAAAATCTATGATAGCTTGGATCATTGCAGACTGACATCGGCAAGTGGATCAACTACTACAATTCAGAGCGGACGCACAGCGGCAGATATTGCTACGGCAAAACTCCATTGCAGACTTTTTCAGATAGTAAAGCAATTGCCAAGAGCAAAAACGTCAACGAGCTTTTCGACAAAAGTGATAACTTTAAATTGCCTAGTAAAGCGGAAACGAGCTCTGCTGGAGAGCCCCTCGCCAGGAATAACCAGGTCGACGGAAATGAAAAGGGGCTGAGAATTTCCCGGCCCCTTCTCAAATTCATTTTTTGAGTAATTCCGAAAAAAACTCAACTGTCAGATCTAGTGTTGTCTTTTACACATTATCCAAACTGACACCTGAGCACTGAGATATAATGGGATTTTGGGCGATCAATAATCAGTATCGCGATGGCTAGGACATAGTTAGGTTCACGGATTCTCGTTGCCGCTCCTTGTTAATTCGTGCCCCCTTGTACTTTACGTCAGCCGGTGACCTGCGTTGCCCTCATTAGCACCTGTTCTAGCAATAATTCAGGTAAACACATTCAATGAATGGGTTAGAATCCTTATAATCAAGGCATAATAGTGAAAAGCTATTGCCTTCACTATCACAGAACCGCTCCTTCCTTGATAGCCTTCCCTGACTTTTGAGTATGAACTTGCTAGCTATGCCATGTAGATGTATTTCGTATATTGTAAAAAAATATTCTATATTTATTGTTATCAATATAGAATATTTTTTCGCGCTCTGTCAAAACACTTACCAACCCATTA
Source organism: Dyadobacter sp. CECT 9275 (assembly GCF_907164905.1). Lineage (NCBI taxonomy): Bacteria > Pseudomonadati > Bacteroidota > Cytophagia > Cytophagales > Spirosomataceae > Dyadobacter > Dyadobacter helix. The sequence goes on from NZ_CAJRAF010000002.1 coordinate 2,571,885, forward strand.
ACCGTTATGAAAGCTTTCTACTTAATACTTGTCTGTTCTGTCCTTTACCTATCTCAAAATCCATCATATTGCAACGAACCAATGGTGGACCCTATCAAGTTTACGATAACTTCAAATTCAACCAGCATCGGTTTGGACCAGGAGTTTGAATTAATAATTACCGCACGTTACATCTCTTTGCCCAATTCTGTCTTTGTGTTTGAGGGATCCAATTCATTTCGTCTTAAGGTGATCACCCCAGATGGTTTTGAGCAAACGGGAGGTAATTTTAGAGATTTCGTTGGAACCGAACTATCAGCCTCTAAGCCGTCCGAGTCCTACACCCTGAGAGGGAAATTTACCCGGCCCAATGAAGCAGGTTCATTTCAACTACTTAGAAGCCATAAAGCTGCGACCAATAGCAGTACTTTTGTTCAGGTTGCTACTCTTTCCTTTAATTCTTACAACGGAGAGCAGGTTAACCAAAAAGATGCAGGCGCCAGAATAATGTTAAATATCCCCGGATACATTCCGTATTTAAATATAGCCCAGCTTAGGTCTGGCTTTGCTGATACGGCCAGATCGGTATTTATCACTGACGAAGGCAAATTTGGGTTATTCAGATACAATTCCGAGTCAACCGAAGCAGATGATGCATCCATGACGATCGTAAACGGAAGTCGCAGGTATGAACGGGTATATAACGGTGTTGTAAATGTAGAGTGGTTCGGTGTTAAGGGGGATGGGCTAACTGATAACAGTGCGAACATTCAAACACTACTGAACAATGCTAGGTTTCCCAATATATACTTTCCAAAACCAAAAGTTTCATACCGGTGGAAATCAATTATTATGCGGTCTAACAAAAACATATTATTTGAAGAGGGAACTCTGGTAGAAGGAATGGGGACATTGGCTAATTCAGAAAAAATGATTTTGATGTATCAAGTAAAAAATATAACTATAAAAGGAATAAATGTTACAATAAAGGACAACAAGGCCAATTATACCTCTGGTGAACACCGACATATATTCTCACTGGAAGGAGTAACCAATGTTATGATCGAGGGAATCGCTGCCAATGACAGTGGAGGCGACGGCTATTATATAGGAATTGGTGCTGAACAGAGATACAGCGAAAATGTTAGGTTAACCAACATCAGTGCTGACAATAACAGAAGACAAGGTATGTCAATAATATCAGGGAAAAACATTGTGGTAACCAATCCCATATTGACAAATACAAAAGGCACAAATCCGGCAGCAGGGATTGATATTGAGCCTAATGCAGCAGATGAAATTCTTGAAGATATAAGAATTATAAACCCTGTTACACGAAATAATGCCGGAGCCGGCATAACGATAAACCTGCAAACTTTTTCCAATACCAACCGGGTTGTAAATATTCACATTTCTAACCATACTGATGACGGAAGTTTTTATGGAATGGCCTTTAACACCGTTACAGGATCGATCGCGGGATCAGTTCTCATTGACAACCCAGTATGGAAAAATAGTATCTGGAATGGACTAAATGTCAGGAATTACAGTGCAACTGCCTGCCCAATTGAAATACGATCCCCTAACGTAATCAATTCCAATACCATTGGTAACACTTCCGTGTACCTGGGAGCCGCAATACTGATCTACAGAGCTGCTAATGATGTTGGTGCTCCAAACGTAGGCAATGTTCACATATTTAATCCTAAGGTTCAGGATAACAGGACTACTAAATTAATTACATCAGCTTTTGTCTTTCAAGACCTAAGTGAGGTAGGCCCTGTTAAAAATTGCAGCTTGATCGACCCAATCTCCCTTACCGGATTGGATGACGGGAAATATGTAGCTGTTTTTGGAGACGTAGCCATCTCCGATATCTACGGTAAGATATCCAAAGATCTTGGCCCTTGGCATTTGCTGATGACGTATAGCACCTATAAATCGGTAATTCATAATGCAACTGCTACTGCCCCGAGAAGCCTGACACTATTAAACGTCATGAGTGAATTTCCAGAAATCAGGATTGAAGTTCGTGCAGCTCAGGAGGTCAAAATTATTCCCGACCCTGCCAACAGCATAGTACCACTCGCCCCTGAACTGGGAAAATATATCAGCAGCAACGTTGTCGGAAGTAGCATCGTGTTAAAGAAAAATACTGCAACCAGTTGGTTTATAAAAGAAATGCAGGGAAAATGGGTTGCCCAACCATAAACCCCTTAATCTTAACATCTTCAATCTCCCGAGCTATTCACAATCAGCGTAGATGGATTGAGTCCCCGTTTTTGCGGCTATAACCAGAATTTTATCAATTTACAGGTTTTAGCCGCAAAAACATGCAAAATACATAAACTCATCATAACTTAGCACACCGAACAATAACTCTTGTACCCTAAATACAATGACCTCACTCATGTATATCTTTAGGTTCGGAAGGCTATACAGTTATATTATTAGAAGAATTCTTCACTAAAGAGTTCTGGTTAATCACTATCTCATACTATCTTGATGAAGAACAGGAATAAAATTATTGGAGTCATTGGCTTAGGTTATGTCGGACTTCCGCTGGCTGTTGAGTTTGGAAAACTTTACGATACCATTGGACTAGACTTAAATGCGACCAGAGTGGATGAATTAAAAAGTCATTACGACCGCACGCTGGAAATAACAAAAGAAGAGCTGAAGGCCGCTGACAAACTGGTTGTAACTACTGATACGAGTCATCTGAACGAAGCATCCATTTTTATAGTGACCGTACCTACACCGGTTGACACCCTTAACAACCCTGACCTGACCGCTTTACATCTAGCAACAAAAACAATTGGCAACTACCTTAAAAAGGGTGACATAGTTATTTACGAATCAACCGTATACCCCGGTGCCACGGAAGAGTTCTGTGTACCTATACTGGAAGAAATTTCCGGTCTGACATTTAATAAAGATTTTTTCTGCGGCTATTCTCCTGAAAGAATAAATCCAGGTGACAAACGACATACCCTTACTCAAATTAGAAAAGTAACATCAGGTTCAACACCTGAGATTGCCAGCGAAATTGATGCTTTGTACCGTACTATAATTACTGCCGGTACTTTTAAAGCATCTAGTATAAAGATCGCAGAATCGGCAAAAGTCATAGAGAATGCTCAGAGAGATATTAACATTGCCTTCGTAAATGAACTGGCCAAAATCTTTAGTCTGTTAAATATAGAAACTTCGGAAGTTCTGGAAGCCGCTGGTTCAAAATGGAATTTTCTCCCTTTCAAGCCCGGGCTGGTAGGTGGTCATTGCATCGGTGTTGACCCTTACTACCTTGCTCAAAAAGCACGAGAAGTGGGTTATAATCCTGAAATTATACTGGCCGGCCGACGGCTGAATGACAGTATGGGCATTTACATTGCTCAACAATTCATTAAACTCCTCATAAAGCATGACATTAAAATAAAAAACTCCTGTGTTCTGATACTCGGAATAACCTTTAAAGAAAATTGTCCTGACATTCGGAACAGTAGGGTTATTGATATCATCAGGGAATTGGAAACTTATGGAGTAAATATATCAGTCTATGATCCTAGAGCAGACAAAAGAGAGGTCAAAATGGAGTATGGCCTGGATCTGATCGACGACATTTCATCTTTACATGAGTTCTCTGGAATTATTGCAGCAGTGGCGCATGATGAATTTAAAACGCTGGACATTGCACCTTTTGGAGATAAAAAGGCCGTGATATATGATGTGAAGGGAATATTTCCAAAGGAATTGACCGAAGGACGCCTATAATTGATGCTATAACAATGAATTTCAATAAATATCATAATAAGGACATTTCCCGATCCTCATTTTTAATCACGGGTGGTGCTGGCTTTATTGGTTCCCATCTTGCAGAGTACCTTTCTTACTATAATCCGGGAAAATTGATCATACTGGATAACCTCTCAACAGGTTTCAAAAAAAACATTGATCACCTTGTTAACTCTCGCAACATTGAGTTTGTAGAGGGTGACATTACCAACTATACTACCTGCAATGAACTGATGAAAGGAATTGATTACGTTCTGCATCAGGCAGCGCTCGGGTCCGTCCCCCGTTCCATAGATGACCCGATTAAGACAAACGAGACAAACATTAGCGGATTTTTAAACATTCTTAATGCCGCTAAAGAGTCAAAAGTAAAGCGGCTGGTATATGCCGCATCATCTTCCACCTATGGAGATAGCAAGGCATTGCCTAAAACGGAGGACAACATTGGCAACCCGCTATCCCCTTACGCCGTGACCAAATATGTTAATGAACTATATGCAAAAGTTTTTTCTGATGTTTATGGTTTTCACTCAATAGGCTTGCGATACTTCAATGTTTTTGGCCCGAAGCAAAGTGCTGAAGGGGCCTATTCTGCTGTAATCCCTTTATTTATCACCAAGTTTTTGGAGGGAGAAGCCCCCCAAATTAATGGAGATGGTTATACTTCTCGCGATTTTACGTACGTTGCAAATGTTGTTCAGGCCAACATCAAAGCGCTATTTTCCTCTATAAATACGCATCAGGTATTCAACATTGCGTGTAACCAACAGATAACTTTAAGAAAACTTGTTGAGGAAATAGCAGAAATTTTGCATAGCGATATCAAAGCTGTTTATAAACAAGAAAGGCAAGGAGACGTAAAGCACAGTCTCGCGGATATCTCAAAAGCAAAGCACTTTCTTGACTATAAGCCGGAAATACTTTTCAAAACAGGACTGGAACATACGATCCGCCATTTCCAGCAGCGCTCGGGGAGCAAATAAATGTTGGAAAGTCAGAATATTCATTATGAAAAAAATCAAACTTCTTAGAATCGCCACCGAAACCTATTCTCTTCATATTTTACTGCGGGGTCAACTGGATTTCATGCAGCAAAACGGGTTCGAAGTTTTCATGGCGAGTTCACCTGATGATAAGGTACCTGCCTTGATAGAGCAACAAAATGCTGAATTCTTTCCTTTACCCTTATCTAGAAAATTCACGTTATTTCAAGATTTTTGGGCTCTGTATCAAACCATTGTTTTAATCCTGAAAATCAAACCACAAATTGTTCATACGCATTCTCCCAAAGCGGGTATAGTTGGTATGCTAGCTGCCTTTTTATGCAGAGTTCCACTGAAAGTTCATACCGTTGCGGGTTTGCCACTGATGGAAACAACAGGGGCAAAAAGAAAATTGCTGAATGCCGTAGAATCCCTGACATACTATTGTGCTGACTGGGTTCTTCCCAACTCCAATCATCTTAAAAATTTTATTATTGATAATAAATTGTCCGGAAATTCAGAAAGACTCCGAGTTTTAGGAAATGGGAGTAGTAATGGTATCAACGTTAATTATTTTTCCGTCTCTGAACATTTGCGTCAGGAAGGACAACTTTTCAAAGAAAGTTTCGGTATTGCTACTAACAGTATCATTCTCTCTTTTGTAGGAAGATTAGCCAATTATAAGGGGATTAATGAATTGGTGGAAGCTTTCGAGGTCCTTCAGGCCAGTCACAATAACCTATATCTTCTATTGATTGGTGCGCATGAAGAGTTAAATCCACTCAAGGATTCAACTAAAAGCAGCATTCAGAACAACAAATCCATTATCGCGGTAGGCCATCAGCAGGATGTAAGAAAATACCTTACTATATCAGATATTTTTGTTTTTCCCAGCTACCGGGAAGGTTTTCCTCAGGCACTTATGCAGGCATGTGCGATGGAGGTCCCCAGCATTGCCACTCATATTAATGGCTGTAATGAAATTATCATCGATAAGGTAACTGGAATACTCATTGAACCGAAAAGTATAGCCAAGATTGTTGGCGCCTGCGACTTTCTGATTAAAAACAAGGCGTTACGACATGAAATGGGCCAAAAAGCCAGACAGCATGTGATCCGGCATTTTGAACAACAGAGCTTATGGAAAACTATTATGGATTTTTACAAAGAAAAAATGTATAATTAAAGTATTATACTCAAATTACACACTATCATCACTTTAAATGAAAATTCTGCATGTAATAACACTCTCCGAGATTGGGGGAGCACAGTCAGTCGTACTGAATCTTGTAAAAGAGTCGGTTAAAGAAGGCCATACAGTAATGATTGCCTCATCTCCAAATGGAGAAATGTGGACGTTATTATCACCTGAAGTCATTCAAAAGCCTATTAAATTTCTTCAAAGAAAAATTAACTTCGTGAGAGATGTACAAGCCCTGATTGAACTTAACAGAATTGATAAAGATTTCCAACCCGATGTTATTCATCTCCATTCGTCTAAAACCGGACTTTTAGGTCGGCTTGCTTTTTCTCCCAGTAAAATTGTCTATACAGTCCACGGCTTTGACTCCATCAGGCTTAAGTTTCGTAAACTTCTGTTTCTGGAGAAATTACTTAAAAAAAGCGCTAGTTATATTGTTGCTGTAAGCCAATACGACTACAACAATCTTATTAAATCAGGCATAAAAGACAACGTTCGATGTATCTACAATGGCCTCTCTGATTACCATTTGGAAAGCTTTAACCCTTTGGGCAATCATGAAAGCATATTCTTGAGTAAATTCTCCGGAGCTGATAACTTCCGTGTTTTGTGCATCGCAAGATTGGCGCCGCAAAAACGGTTTGATTTATTCTGCCAGGTCGCTGAACAATTAAAAGATCATAATATTGACTTCTACTGGGTCGGCAACAAGGAACCGGTGTTAAACTTGCCTAAAAATGTCCAGTGCCTGGGTGAAATTCCCGATGCCCATAAGCTGCTCAGATATGTGGATTTACTTGTATTACCTACCGATTATGAAGGAATGCCCATCTGTATCTTGGAAGCTCTTTGTTACTCAAAGCCAGTGATTGCATCCGATGTCGGCGGTATAGTGGAAATCTTGAATGGTAAAAACGGGAAGGCTGTCCCTAACGTAGCAGATAACTTCTCCCGGCAAATTCTGTTATACAAAGAAAACGTGGATATGTATCGTAATGCATCCAAGGAGGCTCGACGATCGTATGATTTGCGGTTTACCGTCAATACCATGTATCAGGCATACCTAAAACTGTATAATACTATTTTGGAACAAGCTGTTGATTTCTAAGGTCATAGAGGCCTCTCATTTTTTACAAAAGAATTGATACGAAGAAAAATATTAAAAAAGTACAATCCACTAGGATATAAATTGTAAAATTTTCAATTTTCAATTTTATTAATTAAACTTGCACTTCACCACACACCACTATTTCACAGATGAGAAGAATTTACACCGCGGATAGAACCACTATTCACCGATTAAGAAGCAAAACTGCAACAACGGATGAAGTACTGATTATTACTAGTTATGATTATTTTCTGCAAAAATTTGATCTAGCCGCATTGCTTCGAAAATACAAGGAGATCACACTCATACCACAGTCTACCGGTGATGACTATCTTCTCAACCACGCAGTAAGCCCGCTTTTGGATAAATTCGAAAAGATTCATCTTGTAACAAACCCTCAGTACGACAGCCGCTATCATGTTATTTACGAACTGGTCGTAAAAAGAAATAAGTCTATTAAGATAAGCACCGTATATGACTTTTGCGAAACGACATTAAAAAAAATATATATACCAGAAAACGTAACCGAGACCAATCCAAACATAGATCAAAATATTCAGTTTGGGAAGAGGGTACGTTATCCAAAAAAAATTATTGATGTAACCATCTCGTTTGTCCTGCTGGCCCTTAGCTTTCCCATTTGGCTGTTTAGCTATTTACGCATAAAAATGCAGTCCCCCGGCCCTGCCTTCTTTTATCAGGAACGGGTGGGCATGAACAATAAATCTTTCAACTGTATTAAATTTCGTTCCATGCGGCTCGACGCTGAAACGAATGGCGCTATATTTTCCCGTAAAAGGGATTCCAGAGTATTTTCTTACGGTGCGTTTATGCGCGTTAGCAGGATCGATGAGCTCCCTCAGATTATTAATGTTTTTAAGAGAGACATTTCTTTAATCGGACCAAGGCCAGAACGACCCGTTTTCACTGAAACTTTTGATGAGACTATTCCTTATTACAATATGCGGCACAATGTAAAGCCAGGCATTACGGGGTATGCTCAGGTCATGTATCCCTACGGTGCCGGTGTATACGACGCCCGGCATAAACTCATGTACGACCTGTTCTACATCAAAAACTGGAGTCTGATACTAGAGCTTAAGATTATTTTCCGGACAGCCGTTGTGATCTTCGGAAGAAAAGGCAGGTAGGCTTACCATGGCCTTATCTCATTCAAAACAATGCAGTACAGACTATTAGTTGTATTTTTAATCATAATATACAGCGCAAGTGCTCAAGATTCAACTTACACTTTTTCAGTTGATCTCTCACCGGCCGGATCAACGAAAGTTATCCCCTTCTGGATGAGAAGCAACCAGTTCGGTAGCGTGCCTAACTCGGGGTCTTACATTTCAGGCAAAGTTGCTGTGTACAAACGATTCCATCCGGGAGATCCTCGTTTTTTTCAGTGGGCAGCCGGAAGTGAAGTCATTGCCAACCTGGCAAAATCTAAAAATCTGTTTTTTACGGATCTTTTTGTTTCAGGAAGGGCCGGCCCTGTAGAACTGAGCTTGGGACAGCGCAAGGAAACGGGTGGGTTAGGTGGAGACAGTTTGCTGACATCGGGACCAATAGCTATGTCTGGAAATTCCAGGCCTTTCCCCAAAATGCAGTTGTGTACACCAAATTATGTAACTCTAGTACCAGAATTTGAGCTACTTGCCATTAAGTTTTCCTATTCAGACGGGCTGCTGGGACCGGCCGGTATTGGCTACGGTAATGTCAGTGCTGTGAAAAATATTTATCTGCACAAAAAGAGTTTCTATCTGCGAATCGGTAAACCAGAAAATAGACTACATCTGCTGGGAGGTTTCAACCATCAGGCAATCTGGGGTGGTGAGGATAAAATATTCTCGGGAGGCCTGTCTCCAAAGGTCGCCTATAAGTATGTTGTTTTTGGAAAATCTTGGTCCGGTAGCAGAGTGGGAAATCATTTTGGAACTATCGACCTAGCGGCAGAATGGAAAGGTAAGATTTGGGATATTTTCTTATACAGACAAAGTATCTACGAAGACGGCTCCCTGATTAATTTGTCAAACATTGCGGATGGACTTAACGGTTTGCAGATAAGGAAAGCCGCAGAGAAAAGCCGGGGGTTCTCTTTGAGTACTCTTCTTTTTGAGTTGCTTTATACCAAAAACCAGGGAGGTTCAGTTTTCAATTTTAATACTAGCACATTCGGAAGAGATAACTATTTTAACCATTATGTCTACAATCAGGGCTGGTCATACCGCGGCGAAAGCCTGGGAACACCTCTGATAGGCCCTCAGAATTTTACCAAGGAAGCATTACAAACAAAGAACTCCAAGACATTCACCGTCAATAACCGTATAATAGCCTTCCATGCAGGTTTACGTGGCACTTTTCATACCCTCAATTTTCTTTTCAAAAGTACATATTCCATTAATTTCGGCACTTACGACAATCCCTTCCAAAAGCAGGTTTCTCAAACTTCCTTTTTGCTAGGTTTAGAAAAAAGAATACCATTTCTGAATGGATGCCTTATTAACTTGGGAATAGCTTCGGACCTTGGCGACTTATACCCCAAGAGTTTCGCTTCGATTATTGGATTAAAAAAAACCGGCTTTCTCAACTAACAGACCAAATAGGGTGAGGTCAACGTTACTAGTCTGAACTAGTAAATTTCTGTGTACTTTTACGCCACCCAACGTCGTATTTGTTCTTCCGATGCGTATACGCTTATTATTATCATTTATCTGCTCCGCTTTCTTTTGTCAGGCACAGGATTCCACACTCGTATATAGTACTGCAATATTACTCTCTGGTTCAGCAAGCCATACCGCGTTCTGGATTCATGCCAATCAAAATGGGAATATTCCCTCCAGCGGAAATTTCGGGTCCGGACGATGGGCCATTTCCAAAATTTATAACCCCAACAATCCAAGACTCTTTCAGTGGAGTGGGAGCATCCAGCTCATCTCCAACTATGCAAAAAAAGGGGACCTCTTTCTTTCTGATGCATACCTGGCCGCCAAATTAGGCATTGTAGAGCTTTCGGTAGGCCAGAAAAATCAGGTAACCGGTTTGATGGATACTACCCTTACCTCAGGATCTATGTCGGTGTCGGGCAATGCCCGACCTTTCCCCAGGCTGCAGCTTTCCATACCGGATTTTGTACCCCTTTATTTCGCCAATGATTTGGTAGCGATTAAAGCATCTTATTCTGACGGAATGTTAAGGGGAAGTGATATTTTATACGGACCGGTGCGTCATATCCCACATACTTATTTTCACCAAAAGACATTCTATGTCAGGATCGGCAATAAAAAAAGCAGGTTTAATGTTTTAGCCGGCGTGAATCATCAGGTGGTCTGGGGTGGAGAAGACAAGATATGGCCTTTGTACAATATACCTTCTACCGAAGCCTATTACCACGTCATTACAGGTAAAATAAAAGATTACAAGCGTATTGGCAACCACTTCGGCACCTATGACCTCGGAATTACAAGAAAGGGGAAGTACTGGGAGTATTTTATATATCGGCAGAATATATTTGAAAACGGATCGCTTTTTCAAATTCAAAACTTTTCGGATGGCCTCAACGGAATAAGGATAAAAAGAAGGAATTACCCAAACCAGCATCCCAAAAAACTCATATTCAAGTCGCTGTTACTTGAATTTTTGTCTACCAAAAGCCAGGCTAATTCCAATCCTCCTTTTGGCTTGATCCAGTCTGAAACCGGAAATTTTTACAATCATTATATTTATAAAAATGGGTGGTCGTACCGGGGACAGAATATGGGTACTCCCCTTTCTTCGGAAGCCGGTACCACTGCTGAAACCTTACCTAAAAGTTCGTCGGAGTTCACTAACAATAACAGATTGATAGCATTTCATAGCGGAATTACCGCAAATTGGCATCACACCGAATTCCTGTTAAAAGCAACATACTCCCGCAATTTCGGTTCTTATCTCACACCTTTTGAACAAGTAAAACCCCAGGTATCATTGCTACTCGTGGCAGAAAAAAAGCTGTCTCTTTTTGGGGGAATCACAACTTTTATCGGTTTTTCTTCGGATATTGGTAAACTTTACTCAAAAAATAATAGCCTGATGATCGGGTTAAAAAAAAGCGGCTTTCTAGATTAGCAATGCTCAACGAACAACTTCCTAAAAATCAAATAGTTACCAAATATACCCGCTTTTAAAATTAACTTAATAAAAATTTATTGCTAAGGCCGCGGGATTTTATATGAACTTTTTGCCAGGTATTTTACTACACACACTCCTTCTGATATTACCCACCTTTTGTTTTTCACAAGCAGGGTACATAGCCTTTCCCGACAGCTCGCAAAGTTATGTTGAGCTTTATGGTTACGGAAGTTCCAATTCACGTACTCCGTTTTGGATGCAGGCCAACCAGTTTGGGACAATATCCAAAATAAGCCCAACGGGAAGTGCCAGAATAGGCATTGAGAATTATTGGAATTTATCGGTAGTCAGGGATCCGGATGGCCCCTGGCGTGCGGGTTTTGGTGTTGAAGTTGTGGCAAATGGGAACCAAAAGTCGAAAGTCCTGATACCCCAGTTACATGGCTCCCTCCGTTACAAAAATTGGGAACTCTTTATTGGGAGAAAGAAACAGTGGATCGGCCTGGCAGATTCCACCATTGGTACTGGCTCTTATCCCTGGTCTGGCAATGCACTTCCTATTCCCAAGATTCAGATTGGGACCACAAAATTTGTAGATGTTCCTTTCACAAAAGGATGGATTTCATTTAATGGGTTTTATTCCGACGGGGTATTTGAAAAAAACAGGCCCGTTACCAGCGGCCTCAAGTTTCATCATAAAGCGTTATACCTCCGTATCGGCCGGGCTGGCTCTATTGTTAAACTTTATGGCGGTGCTAACCATCAGGTTCAATGGGGTGGAAAATCACCCTATCTGTCGGCGCAAAATGACGATTTACCCGATGGTTTCAAAAATTATCTCAATGTCATTCGAGGAAAAATAGGGGGCGAAGGAGAAAGTGTTACACACTTTGATAGTACCAGCCGTGTAGGTAATCACCTTGGCTCGATTGACATTGCGGTAGAGATTGAGACCTATGAAACAAATCTCTATTTCTACCGGCAAACCATTTATGAAGATGGTTCGCTATTTTATCTGCAGGCACTTAAAGATGGACTTAATGGGTTTAGAATCAAACGAAAAAATTCATACGGAGACATTTTTGAAATAGAAGAAGGCGTGTTGGAATTTCTTTATACAAAGGATCAGGGGGGTGATGATTTTGTCCTAACAGATGGAAAAAAAAGAGGCAGGGATAATTATTTTAACAATCAACAAGTTCGAGACGGATGGTCTTATTTCGATAGAACAATAGGTACTCCATTCATCCCTCCCACTTCTGATACCAAATGGAATTGGCCTGTCTATGCCGATAATTTTACCAGTAACAACCGGGTAATGGTATTTCACCTGGGTTTAAAAGGGAATGTGTACAACAAAATAAAGTGGCATTCAAAACTTTCCTATTCAAGGAACTCTGGAACCTATCTTGGACCTTTCACCGGCTCTCCCACACAATTCTCCGGGCTTATCGCACTGCAGACCAAAATAAACTTTTTGGGTGGCAGTATCATCAAGGGTTCCATTGCAAGCGATATAGGAAAGCTGTATCCAAACACCTTCGGTTTTTCATTGGGTATCCGGAAAGACTTCAATTTAGATTAAATTCTCCCTTATATCCAACGCTAAAAGTGCCAGTTCCTCAGAACTCTGTTTGATTTTCTTGCTAAAATCTGCATCTGCCATCGAGTTCAATGGAATAAGATGTATGTGGGCATGAGGAACTTCGAGGCCTATCACGCTGATTCCGATCCGCAAACAGGGCACTGTTTTCTGCAAGCCAGGCACTATACTTTTAGCAAATAAAAAAAGCCTTGTATAAAGGGCATCGTCTAAATCAAAAATATAGTCGATCTCCTTTTTAGGGATTACCAATGTATGCCCTTTGGCAATTGGAAAAACGTCCAGAAAAGCCAGAAATTCATCGTTTTCAGCAATTTTGTGACAAGGAATTTCTCCGTTTACAATTTTTGAGAAGATTGATGCCATTTTGATACAGTCTTTAATATAGTATTAAGTTTATCAACTTTGACCCCCAATATGTATTTCCAAACTCAAAAGTACTTAATATTGTGGTCCAAAACTTTTAACAAACATAATATGAATTTCACAAATTGGCAGGCATTTGGAAAAGCGGCCCTGGTTGCTCTGCTTTCTTTATCACTATCCGGTACTGAAGTACTGGCGCAAAAAGGCAAGTGGGTGTCACTATTTGACGGTAAAAGCTTCAAGGGATGGCATAGCTGGAAATCCGACGGTGTATTACCTCAATGGAAAGTTGAAGACGGCGCACTTGTTCTTACCGAAAAAGGCGGTAAGGATCTTGTGACGGATAAGGAATTTGGCGATTTTGAACTGGAACTGGAATGGAAAATTTCAGAAGGAGGAAACAGCGGAATTATATATCATGTAATTGAAGAAGAAAAATATTGCTGTCCATACTCTACCGGCCCAGAAATCCAGGTCCTGGACGATGCCAAGCACCCCGATGCCAAAGCAGGCAAGTCTGGCAATCACAAGGCTGGAGCTCTTTATGATTTACTGCCCCCTAATGATTTTACCGCTGTAAAACCAGCGAATGAATGGAATAAGGTCAGGCTGATCATTAAAGACGGAAAAGGGGAAAGCTGGCTTAACGGGAAGAAGGTTGTGTCTTTTTCAACGTCAGGAAGCGAATGGGACGCCTTGGTGGCCAACAGCAAATTTAAAGGCTGGGACGGTTTTGGTGTATCTCAAAAAGGTAAAATCGCATTGCAGGACCACGGAAACAAGGTATCATACCGCAAAATCCGTATTAAGGAACTATAGTAAATCTTACAGGTCAATAGATTTTGTCCAATACTCACGACTGTAAAAACGTCTGAAAGGCCATTTCTTTTGTCGAAGCAGGAGAGGTAAATAAGCATGCGGTTCTTTTGAGGTACGGCTTCGGTAATAGAGGTCATCATCTGTCAGAACCAGCCCCTTATATACCTCTCCATTTTTTATAGTGAGGTCTCCGAATGGTAATTCCTGCGCATATTCGGGGTTCAGCCTGGCGAGTTTTTCCTTTAGCAACCAGTCGGCCCTAAACTTTGCCAGTGAGAACGGCTCGGCCCTGAATTTACCTTCCGAAACATCCAGCGCATATTGCATATAGGCCTTCAGCAGTTTGGGCCCTTCGTTAGTCGTAAGCTCTGTTTTTAACTCAGCCGGCCATAAGCTGGTAACAAAATACACCTTTTCGCGGGCTCGGGTAACCGCTACATTCAACCTGTTCTCCCCTCCCTGCGCATTTAAACTTCCGAACTGCATGACAAGCCTGCCCTTTTCGTCTGGCGCGTACCCCATAGAAAAAATAATAATGTCGCGTTCGTCACCTTGTACATTTTCTATATTTTTCACAAAAAGATCTTTCGCAGAAGCACCCGCCAGTTCCAGTCTTTCCTGGATACGCTGCTGCTGGTAAAAATTAAAGGTTACTATACCTATACTTTTTCCGGATCCAGACAATTCCTGAACCAGGTCTGCTACTTTTTCAACCTCGGCATTATTGGTATTGTTTTTCCAGATGCCCTCGGTTTTCAGGTACACAATACCAGGTTCACCCTTATTTATCCGGTGAAAATCGGGTAATAACCTGAGCGAATTTTTATAAAAATGACGGTTAGAAAAATCAATGAGATCAAGGGAAAGACTCCTGTAATGACCAGAGAGCTGATATTGAGCCAGGGACTGTGCTGCCAGATCTAGCAGTGATACTACTTCCGTTGCTGCGAAATACTCTTCGGGTTCCTCCTTTTCCTCAAAACGGACACGGTAAAGATCGTTCGGCGACAATTGTTTAGTATCTCCGGTCACCACAATCTGCTTACCTCTGAAAGAGGCGGGCAAGCCGTATTCAGCATAACATTGAGAAGCTTCGTCAAAAATCACCAGATCAAAGATATCCTTTGTCATAGGAAAAATTGCCGATACAGATTCCGGAGAAGCCAGCCAACACGGTATCAATGAAAAGATTTCATCAGAATAATGTTCCATCAATTTCCGGATAGGCCAAATCTTCCTTTTCTTCGTAGCCTGATGGTCCAGTTCGCGATAAGTTATCCGGTTACCCAAACGATTCTTTTCAATATCCCTATAGGTAAATTCCCTGATCCTCATTCCCGCTATATCCCGGCTCAATTGCTGCCTGACAACAACAGCATTCTGTAGTTGTTCTTCCCATTGCTGCATTTTCAGTGAGGTAACTGCCCTGAGCTGCGGAAATTTGTTTTCAATATGTACGATCCATGCTAAGCCGACGCTATTTTCAAAGATCCGTATCATTTCATCCACCTCATGTATATTTTCTGCCTCTGAAAGTTTATTGATCCGCACAATAATTTCCCTTTCTTCTGCCGACATTCCATTAAACAGCAGGTCCATTTCACTTAGCAGATCAAAGTCTCGTCTCAGCGCCTTCAGAAGATCCGAGCTATATCCGGTACTATCTGTAATCAACTGATCAATCTGGTCCGGTAACAAAAAAGGATCCATTGCTTCCTCCATTTTCTTCCAGGACTTGAGCCATGCTTTAAGCCCTTTCAGGTGATCTATGAACAGGGGGTAGGTAACAGTCTCCGCCCATTGCGTCAGAAATGGATTCCAAAGCCTCAGGCTGGCACGCATGGCCGCATCTGCTGCTCGTTCGGCCCTCTCGAAGAAAACTATATATTGCTCTTCAATTTCAAGATTCTTTTGCAAGCAGCTATCCTCAAAAGCCAAAAGCGGATTGCTCAACCATTCTTCCAACTGCATCCTGTTCCTGACCTTCATGTCAAGCTTCAAAAGATCTTCATACGCAACAGATTGACCGTTTTGGGAGGCAACCTTTTGAATGGCTCCTTGATCCTTGCTAAACCAATCCCAAAATTTTCCTGAAACGGCCGACTGTTTGGCTTTGATAGCCCGATGCAAAATATTCCTAAATTCCTGTAATTCGTTTTTTTTCAATGTCCATTCAATACCCTCTTCGGCAAGAATACCCGCCAGAGAATCGGCCGCTTGTCTAATGAACGCCAGCCGTTGAGCCTGCTGCTGATCATGGATAATAAAATTCCGGAATAGTGAATAGACCGAATCGTCTCCCAGCAAGCCGATTATATCCGAGAACCTTTCAATTGTTTCATTTTTATCACTCAGAAACTTCTTGAAAAACCCGGCTTCGGTAATTTTTTGAAAAGTTGCCCCCTGCTGCTCAAACGCCAGCGGCCAGTCTGAAAGCATCCTTTCCATCTGGTGCAGTTCATTCAATCCAAAAGCAGCAAAATTCTTCCTCTTATGCCACAGATGCTCCTTATTAATCTTACCGGAATAATTCAGGAACATTGCAAGCCGCCTTTCAAAATCATTTGTACCATCCATCCGAAATAGCCGAAAATGATCTGAGAGGTCAATATGAGGTACGTCGGGATCGCTGTTAAGATATAACTCCTTGATTGAAACACCACACTCCGTTTCACTGAAAAGTGCCTCCCTAAAGGCCGTAAGTTCCTGCACGATTTGGTCAACCAGCCTGCTTTCTTTGATAAATTGCCTTTCCAGAACAACTGCATCCAGCGAATAATTCTGCTGCCGATATGTGTCCACGCGCTGTATCTGGGTATTAAGTTGCTGATAAAGCGCTGGTCTGTCGTTCTTGAAATCGTGTATCAAGCCTACAAAAGGCTCGATTTCCATTGTTTTCAGCCTATTATACACCACATCCAGTGCCGCCCTTTTCTGACAAACCAGCAATACTCTTTTTCCACGTGAGGCAAAATCTGCCATCAGATTACAGATCAGCTGAGATTTACCACTTCCGGGAGGTCCCTGTACCACCACCGACTTCCCTCTTTTTACTTCCAATATGATTTCCTCCTGGGATTCATCCATCGGAAATGGGGTTAAAATATCTTCCTCTCTGATAGACGGGCGCATTGGGGTACTATCAGTAATACCATCAGGCTCAGCACCCAGTAGTATAGAGGAAAATGACTTCTCCTTGTCCTGTTCCAGGAGATACTCATAATCTGGAACCAGATAGGAACCCGCCTGCGGAAAAATCCCTAAAACCGCTTCGGGGCACAGTTTCATCTCCCCGTTACGCTCCTGCAGTTTCAAATCGGCCGTTCTCTGCGCATCAAAATGTACGATCTTAGTGTCAAACAGTTCCTGATTGAAATTTATTCTGAAAGGTGTTTCTTTCAGCCAGGCGTGTAACTGTGTATGAAATTCCAGCACATCCCCAGGGAAGTCTTCAAATGATTTTTCAAGTACATCATCTAAAACCACAACCTCATTAAAATGTGAATAAGCCAGGCCAAAACTGTGGTTAAGAATAATTCCGGTATCATCTCTTCCGAACAAGCACCATTGCTCCTTTTCTATTTTTAGGGTAACTGGAAAAAAAAGCAACGGTGCATGCACAGGAGTCCCGTCCGAAAATTTTCCTCTGATAAAAGGATATCCGACATACAGGTCTCTGGATCCGCGCTCTTCCTCAATAAATTTTTCGGTACGGTTAATTTTACGCAGCTTCTTGCTGACCTCATTCACCTTTTCATACCTCGGATCCTGCACGTCGCACAGCGGTATTTTGGTTTTACCCTGTACCAATTGTTTTATAATTTCATAGGCAGGCTTTCCCAAAAGAAAATCAGTATTCATTAAATCCAAAAATTGCTCACCAGGCAGGCTGGTGAGCAACAACGATTTATTGCGAACACTAAGGTTTGTGAGGCGTTTTAAATATACTTTCAGAATTTGATCCATAGGTATTCCAACGAATCCAGTATGTTAACTATTGGATACGAGCCCATCCGCCTCTTGTTTTTTTTCAGGAAAGATCACGGAAATGAGGATACTCACTGCAAGTATTCCCAAAATAACATAAAGCGAATAAACCGTTTCAAAACCCATCTCCTCCAGTTGGTGGTGAGCCAGCATTTTCCCTCCAATAAATACGAGTAATACTCCCAAACCATATTTCAGGAAGCGGAAAAGCCCCATAATATTACTTAAAAAGAAGAACATGGATCGCAAGCCCATGATGGCAAAAATGTTGGAGAAAAATACCACGTACGGGTCCTTAGTAACAGAAAATACTGCGGGAACGGAGTCCACTGCAAAAATAAGGTCCGTAAATTCAACAATGAGTACCACTACAAACAATGGGGTTACCATCCATTTCCCCTTTTTCAAAACAAAAAAATGCTCCCTTACGTAACGTGGGAAAACGGGCAGGTATTTTGAAGCAAAACGGACAACGGGGTGCTTGGCCGGATCAATCTTTTCGTCTCCGCCTCCCTCAAAGAAAATCTTCCCACCCTGATAAACGAGTAACAGACCAAAAATATAAATGATCCATTCGAAGCGCTGCATTAACGCCGATCCAAGAAAAATGAACAGGAACCGCATAATAATTGCACCCAAAACGCCCCAGAAAAGGACCTTTTTGTAATATACGGGCTTCACACCAAAGGACGAAAAAATGAGAATGATCACAAAAATGTTGTCGATCGACAATGCATATTCAAGTAAATAACCCGTGATGAATTCCAGGGACATATTTCTTCGGTATATCTCTACACTCTCCTCAAAATTACCGGGGATAAGTTTCAAGTGAGGTGCATACTTGTCTTTGACGATAGCCAGTTCTGCATAACTATCCATTCCGTGAACCAGATCACCGTGGGTATTGATGATTGCATAAAAAACGAGCGCCAACGCGATCCACGCCACCGTCCAGGCAGCTGCCTCGCCAAATTTTACGATATGATCTTTTTTGCTGAATACGCCCAAATCCAGCAACAACATCGAACTGATAGCCAGTATAAAACCTCCGAAAAAAAGTACTTCGTTGGAAAACATGAAATATTTAAACTTTAAGTGCCTTTGCTACATAAAAATACGGCGCCCTATGAGAAAAAACATGTTTCCGCAACATATAGCCAAGCCGATAAGGGCAAAGGTAGTGAAAAATTGAAGCGTTAACCGGAATTCGGACAAACGGTTAATCGGATAAATTTTCCGGTTCCTGTGCATTCTGTTTGATGGACCGGATCACTGTCAACTACCAGCTGCCTTGGTATCTATTAGGAAGACACATAAAGGAGCAGGCTTACTATGTCATAGAAAATTTCGTATTCTCTCTGCGAACGTCGGCTCTGATCCTGATAAAAGTTTAAATCAAGGTGGATTCGATCTGTTTGATTTACAATTTGTTAAATATTTATTTCTATTTTTTAGCAAATATTTGCGTCAAAAACTTGCGTCACATCGTCATACTGCCTACATTTGCACCACCATAATCGAAAATGGTTATGCGAAAGTAGCTCAGCTGGTAGAGCGCGACCTTGCCAAGGTCGAGGTCGCGGGTTCGAACCCCGTCTTTCGCTCAGAGACAAAGCACCGGAAGCGGTGCTTTTTTCTCTTAGTTGCCTCAGTATCTTATACACGGCAAATGCCGGGGTGGTGGAACTGGTAGACACGCAGGACTTAAAATCCTGTGAGCCGAAACGCTCGTACGGGTTCGATTCCCGTCCCCGGTACTGGTTATCAAGGAGTTGCAATGAAAATTGTAACTCTTTTTTTATGCAAAATATTTCGTGCCAAACATTTGCCAAACAAAGTTTGCAGCTTTATGGTAAGTAGCACCTATGTTATTTCGAAACATCTAGCTGTATAACGGAAATAGATCATACAAGAATTAAATTCCAACATTAATTGTCTTTTGCTATTATGCTCGAAAATTCGCCCTAAGGTTGAACATAAAAACTTCTTAGTGTGGACTTACTAGCATGCTCACACCGAGGAAGCCTCTAAGTAAGCAAGTAATTCTCGCAAACATCTATCAGTTATACAAAAAGCAGATCCATTAGGTCTTGGACAATTCGCTAATGTCAAAGGTAAACGCAAATCAAGTTTCTTACGAGCTTCATTCACTTGGCTGGAAGGCATTTCAGGACTTATGTGCATCTATAGTGGGCGAGATTTGGGGGCAAACAATTGAGTCATACTTCGACTCAAATGATGGTGGCAGGGATGGTGCCTTTCATGGAATTTGGCAGGAGAGCGAAATCAGTCGGTACGACGGGACATTCACTGTTCAATGTAAGTTCACGGGTATGGTTGACAAACCCTTGAAACTCGCAGATTTAGAAGACGAGACACTAAAGGCAGCACGGTTAGCATCGCAGGGACTAGCTGATAACTACTTCATTTTTACAAATGCAAGGCTTACTGGAAAAAGCGCTGAATCAATATTTGAAAAATTTCAGAATATTCCAGGAATTAAAAGATTTCAAATATTCGGTAGAGAAAGAATTTGTAGGATAATACACGAGTCTAGGCGACTCCGAATGCTTGTTCCGAGAATATACGGTCTTGGAGATCTTAGTCAAATTCTGGATGAAAGAGCTTATACGCAAGCAATCGAGATTTTAAGTTCGTTGGGCAACGACTTAAACAAATTCATAATCACAGACGCTTATAAAAAAAGCGCAGAAGCCCTGACTAAGCACGGCTTTGTCCTCCTCTTAGGAGAACCCATGTGTGGAAAATCCACAATAGCAGCGGCATTAGCTATGGGTGCGCTTGATATATGGGGATGCTCGACAATTAAAGTACGGGATGCTACCGACTTCGTAAAACATTCTAACCCCTATGAAAAGCAACTATTTTGGATAGACGATGCATTTGGAGCCACACAATTTGATTGGAACAGTGCTGCAAGCTGGAATAAGTCGTTTCCGCATATGACTGCAGCCCTCACAAGAGGTTCAAAGGTAATCTTTACATCCAGGAGCTATGTCTACGAAACAGCGAAACGCTTTTTAAAGGAATCAGCACTTCCTATAATAAAGGAATCGCAAGTCGTCATCCGGGTGGAAAATTTAACAAAGGACGAAAGAGAGCAGATCCTTTATAACCATATCCGGCTCGGTAACCAATCAACGACATATAAGCAAAAAATAAAACCTCTACTGAAAGACGTCGCGGCACATAAGAATTTTAGCCCAGAAATCGCTCGTAGACTAGGAAACAAATTATTTACACAGAACCTTCGAATAGAAAAGTGGGATATCGAGCGATTTGTAGCGAAACCGCTAGCCTTACTGCGCGAAATCATTGAAACGTTAGATGATGGATCAAGATCTGCCTTAGCACTTGTCTTTATTCGCGGCGGGCAACTTTTGTGTCCAGTTCAATTAGATGAACGTGAACGGGAGGCAATTGAGAGAATCGGGGGCATAATAGCGGACGCCAGAAAAGGTCTAGAAGCACTTAACGGGAGTCTTCTTTTAAATTCAAGATCTGATGGTATCTATTCGTGGCGTTTCAAACATCCCACCGTGCAGGACGCCTTCGCCAGTCTTGTGGCAACGAGCCCAGATTTATTGGACATTTATATTACTGGCGCCTCCTTAGACAAGCTTATGTCCGAGGTAACATGCGGCGATGTGGACGTTATTGGGAGCAGCATTATTGTACCTGAAAATCTATATGATCGTGTTGTTCAAAAGATAAACGCCGATCAAAAGGCAGGCAACATCCCATTCGGCCGTTTAAATCGCTTTCTTTCATATCGCGTTGACAAAAACTTTTTAATACATTTTTTAAATGCAAACCCCCATTTCATAAACTCACTTTCCGTCTACTCTCATTTCACCGCATGCTCCGACCTAGACGTCATCCTTAAACTACATGAACACCAGCTCCTTCCAGAGGAGCAACGCAAAACATTCGTCACGAGAATTAAGGAATTGGCTGTCTCTACTCCAGACGCGGGATTCCTAAGAGATGACATTGGACAACTTCTCACAAGGGCGGAAAGAGAAGAGATTTTGTATCAAATTCAACACGCACTCATTCCGCAACTAAGTAGCGTAATAGAAACTTGGAGGTGGGACTATAATTCGAATGAAGATCCGGAATCACATTTCGAAGAATTAATTGGCACTTTGGGAAATTTCAAAGAAGCCTTTGATGATAAAAAGGTTCAAGCGAAACTAGAAAGTGGGTTGGCTAAAATCCATGAAATTATCGAAGAACTGAATAGCGATTATGAAGAACCATCAAATAGGATACTTTATGACGCTGAACATTCACGTGACCTAGGAAATGAGTTTCGGTCAATTTTTGATGACGTAGACATTTAAAAAAGAATACCAACGGGCCAGTCTAAGGCTTGCGATGGCTAGCTCTTCCTAACGTGAAACGATATACAAATTCCCCATTGAACTGGGACGGCCTTACCTTGATTAAAAGTGCATCCTTTTTCAAATCAAGGTCATAATACCACTCTTCTTGGATTTTGGGTCTAGGGTTGAATTGGCGTACGGGGAGTGCCGTTAAAGCCGACTCGAACGGGAATAACTCCTGGCCCTGGCCAACCTCAAACTTTGTCAGGCCAACTTCACACAACGTCCAGTATCCCTTACCCTCAAGTTCAAAGATAAGTGCTTGAAGGCCATTCTGATGCAATATGAAAATACCAACAAGTGTTTCGCTTTTTGTAAGCTTGACAGCTTGCTGACGCTGAGGAGTCTCCTCTAGTGATCGAAATTCCTCAATGACTTGCCCGATATCAACTCCTTGACTTAGAAGAAAATCACCAACTTTCACTGCGACAATCGCATTGAGTTCTTCAAATTCGGCCGTTAGCCGATCTAACTCGTCGATAATTTTGTGTCTTAGCTCGGGTCTGTCAAATTCAATTGCTCTATCCCACCAATAGCTGTGAGCCAACCAATCCCTTTTCCCATGGAAATCATCGAGTTTTTGTAGGATTGCGTCATCGAGCACACGCTTTTCCGCAAGATCTCGCTTTAAAATTCCTACTGTCAATTCAAATTTTTCAGCTAGGAGCTCATCGAATCTTGCTTTAGACAAATGTTTCACGGTATTGAGAAGGACCGTAATAAGTCCTTTCTCAACAACTTGCATCATGTAAACGGCCCGGCCATAATATGCGAAGCACTCTTTTACTTCGATCTCCGATTTTTCTTCTTTTTGTCCGTTTAGATCCATTAACATAGCCACTTAAATCGAGAACGATAACTCCCAACACCTATTTAGAGCATCAAAACAAACGCCAAGATTCTGTTCAAATTCATCCTTAGAAATCGTGTTTCCAACATGCTTGGCTAGTTGTTTCTTTTTCTTACCGTTCATAGCATCGCACTCTTCCTGAGTTTTCTTCCAGTTACCATAGGTTCCGCAGACTTTATCAGGATAACATTGCTCAATATCTCTCATAGCTAGGATATAAATTTGTCGATTGTCTCTTAGATGCCTATTGTTGTGTACAAATTGATCAAACCCGCCCTGTTTCGCAGCACTTGGCAAATCAAGCATAAGGACCGTTTTGTTCCTATAAATACTGGCATTGATCGGCGTGAATGCCTTTTCAATAGCATTGATTGTGCGTTCAGCCTGATCAATATCGCCGTTGGCTTGAAGAATTTGAACGATCGGTTTACCAGGGTAAATACGCCGAATTACGCGTGAAAGCAGCTCATATTCACTAAGTCCCTCCACGATAAGAAAATTCTGCGGCATCAAAATATCCGCTGGGCTACCACCAAGCAATTCAAAGACAACGTATGGCTTACTGGCTTGATCCACAGGAAATACATCTGTAACGCCTTCAGTCTTTTCAGCTCTAAACAACGACTGATTTTCAAGGTTGTCTGCAACAAACACTGACGAATGGGTATTAATAAATACCTGATCTGACCCTAAGGCCAAACTATGCAAAACATTCTTGAGCTTTCGTTGCGCCGTGGGATGCAGGTGTAACTCGGCCTCGTCAATTAAGAACAAGAAGGACTTTCCAACATCGTCATTCCTCTTCCTAAAATCCGAGTATGCTTGGATAATGGCCAGCATCAACGCTCGTTGCATCCCATCCCCCTTTTCTTCGGCAGAGGTTTCAATTCCGTCATCAACCGACGTGGTAAAGTTCTTCAAAAGATCTTCAAACGCGGGTGGGGTTACTTCGAACTTTACCTTTGTTGCATATTCCACTCTATAGTTTACCACGATTCCGCTACAAAGTTTACCAGGCATTCCGCTGGAAAGTTTACCACTGTTCCGGGGCAAACCTTACCAGTTATTCCATTGGAAAGTTTACCACTTATTCCGGAGCAAACTTTACCACTTTTGGATAAATTGGGTTAATAACGACCTGACATTCCGACGTATAGTTTACCAGTTATTCCGTCGGAGCGCCGACCGCTGCAAAGTTTACCACTAAGGATTTAAAATACGCTGTCTGATACATTTGATTACGATCAAAATCTATCAGAGAATGGCTAACAAATCCCTTAGTATGCAAAAAATACGTCAAATACTGTTGCTTCTTTCGCGCGGTCATTCAGAGCGATCCATAGCGAAACAGACCCAGGTCTCACGGCCTACAATTCATCATTACAGCGTTATATTCTCGAGTGCTGGGAGTGATTATAATTATAGCACACTCATGGAGCTTACCGACCAGGAGTTAAATTTGCTGGTTGAAGGCGGCAAGTCAGGTAAGGTGCAAGTTCCTGATCTTCGCAAAGTACATTTTTTTGAGCAGGCGGACTACTTCATTTCGGAGCTCAGAAAGGTCGGTGTGACACGCTATCTGCTTTGGCAGGAATACCTGGAGGCTTATCCAGATGGTTTTCAATATTCGCGGTTCTGTGAGTTGCTGGATTCTGCCATGAGTACCAGAAAGCCCAGCATGCATTTATACCATATTCCAGCAGAGCTGATGGAGGTCGATTTTGCAGGCTCCAAGCTTCATTATGTTGATCAGGATAGTGGCGAGGTAATCGAATGCCCTGTGCTTGTCGGTGTGCTTCCTTTTAGCGGCTACTCTTTTGTTCAGGCTCTTGTGGATGCGAGTCTTCCACAAGTCGTATCGGCTTTGAACAATATGCTGGATTATCTAGGTGGTGTACCCCTAAACGCTATCTCGGATAACATGAAACAGTGGGTGAGTAAAACCTGCCGATACGAACCTACCTTCCCAGAGATGCTTCAGCAATGGGCTGTTCACAATCACATCGGTTTACTCGCTACGCGACCTGCCTCACCGAAGGATAAGGCATCTGTAGAGAACCAGGTTCTGATCACGTACCGACGTATTTATGCGCTTCTGCGAAATACCACCTTCCATAGTCTGGCGGAGATAAATACAGGAATTATGCAAAAACTGGAAGAGCATCACCGGAAGAATTTTCAGAAGAAAACTTACAGCAGACAAGAACTTTTCGTCTCTCAGGAGCAAGGTTTATTACAGGCTTTGCCTGATACAGTCTACCATCTGAGACATTACACCCGCGGTAAAGTACATAAAAACTACCATGTAGTTATTGGGGAAGACTGGCACTTTTACAGCGTGCCTTTTACCTATGTTGGAAAAGAAGTCCGGATTGTTTACGACAGTGATCATGTAGAAATATATTATGGACATGGACGTATTGCGCTGCATACCAGAAACTTTAAGAGTCATGGATACAGTACCCAGTTGGAGCACATGCCTGAAAATCATAAAATAATAGCGCAGCAAAAAGGATGGGATCCGGAATACTACCTCAGAAAGGCTTCTGAAAACGGCCCATCTACCCGTGCTTTTTTCGATGAGTTGATGAAGAGCAAGATCACCATTCACCAAGCCTATGGTCCCTGCCTGGGCATACTCAGGTTGGTGAAAGAGCACGGAGGGGACAGAGTCGAAGCAGCCTGCAAAAGAGCCCTGCAAGGCCATAAGTACAACTATGGTGTAATCAATACCATCCTGGAAAACAACATGGATCTTCTGGCAGAAGCCAGTGAAGCTCATTCGCCAATCCCTGCACATAATAATCTCAGAGGAGCGGAGAACTACAAAACAAAGTAACCAACCTAATCAAATAACGATATGAACACCCAAATGACACTGGAACAGTTGAACACCCTCAAACTTACGGGTATGGCCAAACGCTATCAGGCTGCACTCGCACTTCCCTCACACCAACAAGAGGATGCACATTCGCTACTTGCTTTGCTCTGTCAGGCTGAGATGGAATACCGTAACCACTACCGAACAGAGCGACTGCTAAAAAACAGCAAGCTCCGGTATAATGCAATTTTAGAAGAAGTTGTTTGCACCCCCGAAAGGGGGTTGTCCAGAGAAATGCTGATGCGTCTTTCAGACGGAATGTTTATCGAAAAGGGAGAAAACGTCTTAATCACCGGCGCTACCGGGACCGGTAAAAGCTACCTTGCCTGCGCCTTAGGGCGCAGCTGCTGTCTACTTGGCTATAAAACCCTGTACTTTGCAATGAACAAGTTCCTGGAAACACTCATTCAGGCCAAACTGGATGGCTCTTACCTCAAATGGATCAAGAATATCGCCAGCCACCAGGTCTTAATCCTTGACGATTTTGGCTTAAAACCGCTTACCCATGACGCCAGACTCGCCTTGCTGGACATCCTTGAAGACAGGTATGGAAAGTGTGCCACCATAATCACCTCTCAGCTTCCACTCGACAGTTGGTATGCATTCATAAACGAGCCCACCGTCGCTGATGCGATCCTTGACAGATTGACAGCTTCGGCTAATAAAATCGATCTTTTAGGCCGCTCCTTGAGAAGAAGAAAATAAAACTTTAATATTGATAAATCATAGACACATTCTTAGTGATCTAAACCAGCAGCTACTGGTAACCTTTCATCCGGAAAAACTGGTAACCTTTCGTCCGGAATCACTGGTAAACTTTCCCCGGAATATGCAACCTTTGTTGTATCCGGGAACTGCTTTTCTAGAAATCCCTTTACCGTAGTTCCAATCGCATCGAACTGAACCTTTATCTCTGAATCGTCATTTTCAAAAAGTTGATTGAATTTAGCTTGAAACTCGAGATAGTGCGGATTTTGTTCCAAAATTGCGGCAAGAACGCCCGAAAGCATAATGCCGATGGGCGTGCTTTTTGAAAATTTTGCGACGGCATCATAGTACTGCTTGGTACTGATATACTCTAACTTTGGCAAAAAATCACCCAGCGCTTTATCAAAGCCGGTACCAGGATTTACTTCGTTACCATTAACAAACATTGAACGCTTGCCCGGTTCACCGCTAGTCCTTTTAAACGAAACTGTGTCCGATTCATCAAGTGCTTTAAGAATTTTGGTCTTATTAGATTGATTTTGCATTCGTCCCGCCGCTTCCTGGGCTCCAATAAATTCAATTTCGACTTCTATCTCGGCGTCGGCGTCGCGCCTAAATTTTAAATCGTTAACTGCTTCACCTCGACCTAATCCATTGAAGAAAAACTCGATGGCTTCAAAAAAATTCGTCTTGCCGCAGTTATTTTGCCCAACTAAAATGTTAAAGTCCGTTGTTTCAATTCTCGTACTGCGAAGCGATCGAAAATTTGAAATTTTGATTAGCGAAATCTTCATGTGAGGGTTTTTTCTGTTTTAAATAAATATATAGACGATACTCTGACCGAGAATATTCAAAATCAGCAGTATAAACTAAGCCATAAATTATTTAAATATACTAATTAGATCACATCTTTGATTTACCGATTTCAATAGCGACAGGGAGAAAGAGAATTAAAGGACAGAATACAGAATTCTTGGTAGTTCACTCATTGCATTCAATATCTTATGTAGCCAGCAGATTTCCGTTCGCGACCAAATCATCCTTATCAAATTAATAGTTCTTAGGGATTTTAAGTAGCAGAAACTCTTCCTATTGTCCCCGCGACACCACCGTAACGTCCCCTATTCCGCATTTAGTAAATTTGGGCATTAAACAGACAGATTTTTAGCGTATCTAAATTGACAAGAACAATTTAAATGCCGGATTAAATTTGAACGCAGCTAGCACAAAAGATTTGCTTGGTCCAACATCTCATTTCATAACGGTAAGGGTCAACTACATATTCTGGATGGGTATGCTTGACTATCATTTGCGTCGGAATATCCTTATGCAAACAAAACGCAAAGTCTTTTATGGGAATGTCCTCAGGAGAATTGACAGTGATACGAATCCATTCCTGCAGTAAAGCTCTCGCTAAATCCGTTCGATCTCCTACCCCCAATTTTCTTATCGGCAAGTGAACATGTAACAATGTAGGTACTCCACGCTTTTTCAACACTTCATGTGCCTCTTGTCCAAGAAGATCGAGTATCCATTCGCTACCGTAAAGGAGATATTGACCGGCCCTTTCAATTAGAAGCCGATCATCCAAAGCCAGATACAAAAGCCCTCTGTAGTGATTTCTATGTTTGAATTCGAGAAGTGCTTCTTCAATTATGGACTTTGAGGCCGCCAGTTCCGCTTCTTCGTTCACTAATTTTCTTGCTTGGTCTGCAAGAACTTCGGGGTTATTTACGAGAAGCCCGTGTCGATGATAAACACCTGCATCCGCAACCCGGCAACCATGATAGGCCTTAACAGTAGCGCCAGTAAATGTGGCAGACAGTAAATTAATCAATTCATCAGCGTCTCTAGTTGTGAAGCGCTCCAGTATTTCAAACCAGTCGGAATCATCCGAATATATATCCTGATATCCCATTTCTTGGAGGCTCTGAAACCCACTTTTGGTGAAATACGGCTGAATCCATAATCTCAGCGGGCCATACCATGATTCCGGGTTACGCCAGTCGATAATCGCATTTTTCCAAGGCATTGAACGTTGCTGATTTATTTCTTTTTTTGACACTACCTGTATCCGAAGGCAAGTTCGAAAAAATCTGATCAATTACGTTAGGCTTTGATCTGGCTGTGTTGACTGCACTCTAATGCCTTTAGTAGTCATCAACTCTCTTTTCAAACCAGTATTTAAAATACCTGCTTATCCATTCACTTTAATTGCAGGAAATTTAAGCTGCAGCTAAGAGGTTTCCGTTTGTTAACAGATCGTCTGCATCAAGCCCCGTAACACCAGTAATGGTCGCAATATCTTGCGCGGTGTATGTGGTGCCGGTGCCATCACGATCGACGGATACGACAGAATTGCTTCCACTTGTCGTAAACATGATAAAATCATCAATCGCATCCTGATTTGGATCATAGCTTGTCAGCAGGTCCACAATATTGATGATATCACCCTCAAGGCAATTGCAAAGAGCAAAAATGTTAACGAACTTTTTGATAAAAGTGATAACTTCAAATTGCCTGGGAAAGCGGAATCGGGCTCTGCTGGAGAGCAACCCGCCAGGAATACCCAGGCCGACGGAAACGAAAAAGGGGCTGAGAATCTCCCGGCCCCTTATCAAATTCATTTTTTGAGTAATTCCTAAAAAAACTCACTGTCAGATCTAGTGTTAGCTATTAAACTTAATTTTATACAAAGTTATGAAATCTCTGTTTAAGGGCAAAAATTGGGTTGGTTTCTTCCGTATTTTAGGTTCGAATCCCTTATCTCCGAGGGTTCGAATCGCCTTTGTGGCATAGATGTTTTATTTCGCAGCTTAATTCAGCTCGAATGACAGTACGGAATCTTGAAAAATATCGCAAAAACGTCAGCACGTCCAATCTTGGCGACGCTGCTAGGCCATTATAAGATGTTAGATAAGTCTTGCATGCGACCTGCATGTCTATTCGTTGTTCCGATGCGAACGCAGATGACGACAGATTAGCACTTCTACTCGGTCAACGATGCCAAGCTTGATGTTCTGAAATGTTGTAGGTCCACTCAAGCTCTCCGCGTAGGGGCGAATTGGGGCAAATAAGAGGTGCCTCGTTTCTTCCAACATCGCTTCATTAGTTCCTAAATGGAACCCAATTACCGAATAATAACTTTTCCACAGTAGTGCAACGTTTTCTTTGTGAGTTCTATTTTTTGTATGTAACTTCATACAATTTCAACCTTCTCTCTATCAATTTCTCATTTATGATGAAAAATAATCTATTTATTCTATTAGCCTTTCCGATACCTTCTGTGTGTAAAAAATACAGACCTAATTCTGGAACTCCATACAGAGGACATGAGATTTGAGTTTTTTGACTCAATTTAACCTTTATTCAGTCATCACGAGAAAATGCGCGCTGATCAAATAATTGAACTCTTGGATGGGAATACTGCAATAAAGACCTAGAAAACACACTGCATGCATAAGCGATCAAGTGAACATCCACCGATTTGGTCAACTACTCGTCAAAGCTTTTATAGAAGAATCTGACATTTGGCAGCTAAATACGCCCTATTTCTATTGCTCATACGTTTTTAGGGTCAAATGATCTCGATGAGTTCTTTTCAAACAAATATGCTTTCGTTCCTTTTGAACGAGAGCGAGCAGATAGTACAAAGAACTACCGCATCCCTAATACTTTGACATTGGTGATAATTGTTATTATTGGCACCGTTGATAGATATAATGTACCATTAGGCGAACGATTTAAGTATCTAACCTACTATGAGAACTTGTAACCTTTAGAAATTGCCTCGTTTCGACTAATTATGGATATTTAAATATGAAATTTATGCAGAATAGACCTACTAAGATTTCTATTAGAAAAAGAGCCTTCGAGAAAATATTGAATGAAGCCTTACTCATCCGCAAGGACAGTGATAAACCTCTAACGGTGATCTATGATGAAGATTTCATGAAATTCTTCGACTCCCTTCTTAAAGTGTTAACTGAATGGAACATTCCCAGTACGTTTATCTTTATTCCGAAACATTATCAATCGATGATGCTCGACAACAAAAAATTCTTGAATGATAATGACGAGATAGATCTTCCACCGCAAATATCCGGGGCTCTTCAAAGCTCTGCTTTTATATTAAATTTTCTAAATGGAGATTCAAAATATTCAAAAATTAGAGGATCCATCATTAGTTTGCAAAAACAAACCGCCTCTAAAATGGTACACTCACCGGGCATAGGTGACGATGTACTAAAAATTGTAACTAAATCTCCATTCAAAAAAATTTATCGGGATTCTGAATTGGTGGCATGGGCGCTGGGAAATACATTCCTATGCAAGATTATAAGTGCTGACAGTAATAACAGGGAGTATACCCTATCATTCAATATTGAGGGCTGGGAAAATGAACCATTCATGTCACCCGGTAAAATATTTGACGATAGCTGGGGAAATATACCGCCCGGTGAATCTTTTTGTTGCCCTGAATTTACATCTGTTAATGGCCAGATCTGCATAAACGGCAGTTTGCCCGGGTACCTTCTTTATCCCAACGAGGAAGTCGTACTCCAATTTCGAAAGGGCAAAATGATCCAATGGGAGTCAACTGGCGAGAAAGCGAAAAAATATTTTAGTGAGTTTGAAAAAGATGCCAGGAACCGCGACGACAATAACTGGAATTCATTTGCGGAATTTGGCATCGGGCTCAACCCCATGATCAAGAAACTTGTTGGTAACGCCCTCTTTGATGAGAAAATGGGAGGAACAATTCACATTGCCCTAGGAGATAACAGGAATTTTGGACATGGTATCGGCTCATTTTATCATGACGACCTGGTTTGCATGCGACCTACGGTAATACTGGATGAGAACGTGGTGATAGAAAAAGGCGTTCTTGCAATGAACAGGATTAGGGCGTGGAAAAGATCGATATCATTTGAAGAGCTTCATTTGAATGAACGGGACACAATAAGTTTTAATGAAAGACGGATACAAATTGAACCGACAAAAATGCATAGGATGCTTTCAAAAGGCGACCGTAAAGGAAAGATTGGAATCTTGAACGGAAAATACGAATCGCTATATGGAAAATTTAAAGCCATTTTTAGAAATACGGGCGATATGCGGTATCGGGATCTTAAGAGAAAATTCCAAACGAGAGAGTTGGTCCAGCTAAAAAAAATGTTGTCCTGTTTTCATCATTACAAAATTATAGACATCACGCGAGATGAGAACTGAATTACAACTTATACAGTCAGCCATTGCGGATTTCAATTTCGCTGAAGCAAAAACCGAGATCCATCCGGAATATAAATACTTCAAACTTTTTGAAATATATCTTCCGGATAGATTTCGGGGGCTACCAACTCAATGGAAATTTGCTATTTTGCTGCAACAGGGTGAGGAAAATTATCCGCTGGTTTCCAAACAGGAAATCGTACAAGAAGGAAATAGGCTAAAATCTAAAATGACCAGTCAAAGTGAATTTCCGCTTGTCATTATTTCCGACGATGTCAGGGTTAATGTTGAAAAAGAGCTTGTGGACGCGAATGACAATGTGTTTTTTTTAGACAAGTTCAGGCTGCCCGGAAAAATAAGCGACGGTGTTCCTGTGAGAAACACTCCTATCATCCTTGCGGTAAAATCCAAATTCGAAAAAAATGGAAAAGGGAATTACGCATTGAGCCTCAGTCCGTATACTCCCAATATTCCTGTAGAAGGTTGGAGATTCTTTGGACGTCACCGTGAATTAGAGCAGATTATGTCATCCAAGTCAAATTGTTTCATTCTGGGCGCTAGGAAAACCGGCAAATCATCAATTCTTGCCGAGGCTAAACGAAAATTATCATCAAGTGGTTTTATTGTTCATGATATTGGTGTCCAATATGCTATTTCATTTGGTGAAGTAGTAAATGCAATGGTAGCCAAACTCTCTGTACGAGATGCTTACTATGCCCAGCGCGATAGCGAACTCCTAGAAACCAATTTTGTTTTAAACGTAATTAAGCGACTTAGAGGAGAGGATAAAAAAAGAACAGTCTTAATATTTGATGAATTAGGAAACGTAATGCGCAGAGATTCTCGCAATATATGGAATTTCATGGGCATACTGAGGGACCTATCTCAAAAAGGTGAGATCCGAGTGTTAGCTTCCGCTTTCCAAGAAATTTATATCAGAACCTACAAGGATTCCGATAGCCCACTTGTCAATTTCGGGACAATGATCGAGATAAATCTTTTTTCAAGATCAGAAGTAGAGGAGATACTAATTAAGCCGTTAAGCGTTTGGTACGAAATCGAAGATCAAAACGAACTCCTTAGCCAGATAAGGAAAAAATTCGGCTTTCACCCGTTAATCCTCCAATGGATCGGTGAATACACTTTTA
Organism: Dyadobacter sp. CECT 9275; assembly: GCF_907164905.1. Lineage (NCBI taxonomy): Bacteria > Pseudomonadati > Bacteroidota > Cytophagia > Cytophagales > Spirosomataceae > Dyadobacter > Dyadobacter helix. The sequence continues at coordinate 2,605,067 of NZ_CAJRAF010000002.1, forward strand.
AAAGGATCTTTCACTCAAAAGATAAAAAGGTTGCTAATCACATCAATAGACTGCTCAATGAGGACATCAAATTTTTCAAAAATGCTTTCCAAGAGATATATGAAAAGAATCACTCCCTGCTGGAAAAGTATCTCTTTCTGAAATTTTGTAAGGATGCGCGCGACGAGCGAAGAGAACTTTCTACGATCGAGATCAAGCAGATTTCACTCAACACGGAATTAAAAAGATTTAAAATAGAATCCAGCTTGGATGAACGAAATTATTTCCTTTACCGGCTAAGTCTGAAAGGCCTTTTTTACCAAGATGAATCCAATGGCCTAATATTTAAAATTGCTACTCCTATTCTCTACTATTATTACGAGTCGTCTAATGATATTGCTGAGGCCTTATTCGATATGGAATCGGAGATACCTCAGTTGTTTAAAAACATTAATATCAGTTATCAAAATGAGGGAAGCGGAGTTAATTGATCCTAGCTGGCAGGAAGCGATCGACTTACTTATCACGGGAAAATCGGTTTTTATTTCGGTGCCAGATTACTATGGAGGGCAGCGATTTATGGATACAATTCGACAATCAGACGAGCTGAATAATTCATTTACGGTTGTTAATTTACACTATTTTAACGACTCCATAAAAATTGATTTTCAAAAGATTATCGATAATTTTCAGCAGGGGGAGTCAGACAGAATTCAGTTACCGGAAAATAATAAATTTGATTTCGCTGAAACCATCCGAAAATTGGTCTTAAAAAAACCTTTCCTTGTGCTGATCACCAGTACCTATCATTCTTTTAACAATGTTAGTACCCTAGTTGACTCATTTCATGATATAATAAAATATTTTCCTAATGATCGCCGAAAATATTTATCGATTTTGCTGATGGATGATTATTCGATGTATTTCCATGAAAATAAACGGACATATAGCTATGCATCGTCAGCCTGGAACTTTTTTGCAAGATTTCATATAGCTCCGCTGTGCGATAGCCGGCTTGTGGATAAGTACTTGATCGATTTTTTTCACCACGGGGAACTGGTAAAAAGAATTTCTTCTGCTTTATTCCGGATCTCGGGTGGTCATCAAGGATTGATCAGCGATGCGCTCAAATACATATTTAATAAATGGGAATTGATCGATTTTAATAATGTAGAACAAGAAGTCGAATCAATCATCAGTAAGACTCATTCGTATCAAGCAATCGGAAAAGAATATTCCTCATTATCTTCTCCAGATCTGCAATCACTTTATTCCTTCAGGCACAAAAGACTTTTCGAAGTGAATGAAACGGATCTTGTCAAAAGGTTCTTTACAAAGGGAGTACTAGCAAATTCAGGTGACCTACATGTCGTAGTGATAAAAGGCGTTGTACGTAAGTTATTAGAAAACATGATCGATGGAAATATGACCGCACCAAAAAAATTGGCACTTTGTATCCATGGCTTGGATGGAAGTGATTTAACCTGGCGGAGGTTCAAAGAGATTTACGACAATGATGAAGAATTGAAGGCAGAATATGATTTTGCCATGTATACTTTTCCCACAACAAAATATTGGAATCTCAATTTTTTCAAAGCGTCGGATCCACCTATACAACAATTGGCGAAAGGATTGGAAACGGAGATTGAATATAAATATTTTAAGTACTCGGCAATTGTTTTGGTGTGTCATAGTCTAGGCGGATTGGTTGGCAGAAAATTCCTACTAGATCGATTTCTCATTAACATCAATCAACCTCAGGTTCAATATGCCCCTATTATTAGGAAAATTGTCATGTATGCGACACCGCACAATGGAGCAAATTTAGCAAATCTCGTAAAACATATTACTATTCGTAATAAGCAGATTATACAGCTCGCTCGTAAATCGGATTTTCTTGATAGCTTGAATGAAAATTGGATGAAAACCGGGGCTCATGACTATTACAAAGGATGGTATGTGGTCGGGGGCAAGGACCAGATCGTTGATAAGGACAGCGCTGGCTTGTTTTGGGGAAATAATAGGTGCAAAACGATAATTTCTGCGGATCATTTCAGCATTATTAAGCCGGAAAACGAAGAGGCTGTGTCATACCTGATCTTTAGGAAGACCCTTCTCGAATAACAGTAGCATAGTCTTATAGCTATCCTTTTTTAGCAATTACAATGGCTATATCGGTTATGCTATGGGGAGGCACAATCGCCCGAGTAGAGGCTGTTCTATGGCAATCAACATTGAAAATGAACCATTCCCCCCGGTTGAGAACAGAAGTTTACTATACTTTTTGTACAGGTTTTGATTGCAATTCGGTCTATTTATTTTCGCTTACAATTCCTTCCAAATTGGTATTTTCGTAGAAGGGAAGAATTTTTATGGCCGGCAACAACCGTTACGGACAAGTTGAACGTGACGATCTGGCCTTTTATGGGCCGAAACTTGATGCCGTATGTGAGTCTTAAATTGGACACAAAACCAATGTCATAACTAGTGCTAGGAATTAGGATATTCTGAATTGAATAACGGCTGTATCATCCTAAAAAAACTTTACAGTTTTTGAAAAAATTGTAGCGAGGGATTTGAACCCTCCATGCAACCATCTGGAATTGAAATAATTTCAATTGATCCTAGCAACACATAGAATCCATGGGGGCATTCAAAATTACATTTTAACCTACTCCTACCAAATTTTATTGTACTATAATATGCGTTCAATTGCGAGAAAGACTTATTTAGGATATTACCTGGAAAATTCGGTGAAACTGACCACCTGAATTCGGTTTAAACTGACCACCCCGAAGAGCAAAAAATGCTGTAGAATCAAACCCTACTTTTGACGCGAACCAATCGCGTGAAGTATGGCCAATTCGACAATCAGCCGCATCGGCGGTCCGAATGAGTAAAATAAGACAGATCCTAAGAATGTACAGCCAGGGCCGCAGCAAGCTTTCAATAGCAGCCCAAACTGGTGTGTCCCGCAATACAGCAAAGAGGTACATGGCTACTTTTGATGCGAGCGGGCTAACCTTCGAACAGGTCAATACGCTGAATGATAAGGAGCTGGACGACTTCTTCGGAACGGTTAAAGAACAGCCCCCCAAAGACAGGTTACTGAACCTGCAACGTTGTTTTCCAAACATCGATAAAGAGCTTAAGCGGACTGGTGTCACGCGCCATATGCTTTGGGAAGCCTATAAAAAGGAGTTTCCCGATGGTTTTGGATATACCGCCCGGCGGCCCGGCCAGTTTTGCTTCCACCTCACCAATTGGAAGGCCCGGGTAAACCCTGTGATGCACCGCCCGGCGGCCCGGCAGGACCACAAGGCGGGCGATAAGCTGTATATTGATTTTGCAGGCGTTAAACTAAGTATTGCAGATAAGCAGACCGGTGAATTAACTGAGGTTGAAGTGTTTGTGGCTATCCTTGGGGCCAGCCAGCTTACGTATGTGGAAGCGGTCAACAGCCAGCAAAAAGAAGACCTGATCGCAGCCTGTGAAAATACGTTTCACTATATCGGTGGCGTACCGGCAGCGATTGTCCCCGACAACCGCCGGGCGGCCCCGCTTAAAGCAGCTGTTATCAAAAGCAATAAATACGAACCAACGCTCAACGAAGCTTTTGCCGACTTTGCTGACCATTACGGAACTACCATATTGCCTGCCCGCGCTTATCGGCCAAGAGATAAGGCGTTGCCGGGCCGCCGGTGCGGTGGAAGGGGCCGTGAAAATCGTTTATAGCCGCATTTACGCCCCTTTGAGGAAGCAGGTTTACAGCTCACTCTCTGAGCTAAACGCAGCCATATGGATTGCCCTTGAGACCCATAACAACCAACTGTTACGGGGCCGTAATTACAGCCGTAGGCTCCAGTTTGAAGAAATAGAACGCTCTGCATTGGCACCGCTCCCTGTTCTCCGATATGAATTTAAGAAGCAACTACATGCCACTGTGATGAAAAACGGGCATGTCTGCCTGAGCGTTGACAAGCATTATCGCCGGGCGACCCCGTACAGCGTGCCTTACCGGTTTATAGGTAAAAAGATCAAACTGCTGTTCTCCAATTCTTTGGTTGAAGCCTATTACCATTACGAGCGCATTGCCCTGCATAAACGCGTCAAAAGCCCCTACAATTATTCTACTGATAAAGAACATCTGGCCAGTACACACCGCTTCGTAACCGACTGGACGCCAGACCGGTTTTTGGAATGGGCTTCCTCAATACACGAAGACGTCAGGTTGTATATCCATAAAATCCTGGACCGCAAACAACATCCCGAACAGGCTTACCGGTCTTGCGTGGGCATCTTATCCTTCGCTAAAAAGGCTGGTGAACAAAGGTTGATCAGTGCGTGCCAGAGGGCACTCAGCTATGGTATTTACAACTACAAAACGATCCACCGGGCCGCCGGGCGGACAATACTGGAAAAGAATATGGACCAATATGAAGACAGCCTGTTTGCAGACGAATTGCCCATGCCCCATCATGATAATATCAGGGGCGAAGACTATTACCAATAATCCTTTAAACAAATAATACAATGAACACCGACACATTGGAGAAGTTACGCAAGCTCAATCGCACCGGCGACCCGGTTCCATGGTATGTTCCATGCCTTTAAAAGCAGCTTGGAAAGCGGGAAAACCGACGATTACACCGCCGATGAACTTTTAGCCCATCTGGTTGATGCTGAATGGGATGACAGGCATAACCGGCGTGTAGAGCGACAAATTAATTATGCCAGGTTCCGCTACAAAGCGATGGTTGAAAATATCCATTACCATGCCGACCGGAGTATCGAACGTAACCAGATCATGCGCTTGTCGGACCGCCGATGCGGCCGAATGCTCTTTTATTGCCCGTAACGAGAACCTGTTGATCACAGGCAGTACCGGGATCGGGAAAAGCTATGTGGCATCCGCCATTGGTCACCAGGCTTGTATCCTGGGCTACCGCGTTCTATATGCCAGTACACCTAAGTTATTCGCCCGCTTGAAGATGGCCAAGGCCGATGGGTCCTATATCAAGGAAATTGCAAAGATAGAACGGCAGCACCTGCTCATCCTTGACGACTTTGGGATCCAACCCTTCGATGCCAAGAGCCGGGCAGCCCTGATGGAAATAATCGAAGACAGGCACGGCAAGACATCGCTGATTATCACTTCCCAATTACCGGTCAGCAAATGGCATGAAGTAATCGGAGAAAAAACCATTGCTGATGCGATCCTGGACCGGATTGTACATGACGCACATCGGGTGGAGCTCAGGGGGGAATCGATGAGAAAAAAACGAAAAATGGAGCCTGAAAACAGCTACCAATAAAAACACTTTTTATTTACTAATTTTGAACCCGCTTCTACAGCATTTTTTGCCTTCGGCCGCCAGATAATCAGGTGGTCAATTTGCCACGGAATCAGGTGGTCAACTTCTCCGAAATACCCATACAGGGTAGCAGATCTACGCTATAACCACCAACAGCAGTACCCGCTAAGGGGAAGCTGGCAGAAGTGACGACGCACACCATCAATCACAAGGATATTATAGCATTGACAGCTAATTAGACAAAATCTTTGAATAATGTTAAATCTAGAGACTTTGAAGAGCCTTTAATATTTCAAAACCCATCTGAGTCTGGAACGGATCAGGATTTAGAGATGAATTTGTCAGGATTACAACACCGGTTTTTGAAGACTTATCAAATCCGATAAAGGAAGTATAGCCTCCATTTCCACCATTTTTCCAGGTGATATTTTGATTATCGGCTGAAAAAAGGCTCCATCCCAAGCCAATGCCATCCTGATGATCTCCCGAATATTCGAAGGTGGGCTTGTGCGTAAGCGATATCGCCTGTCCCAGCAAATTGTTTTGGGGATTCATATTCGCGTCAAGATATATTAACATGTCATCCAGGTTTGATATCAATGATCCAGTACCTTGCAGGATGTTTTCCATGTATTTAGCCCACGAGTCAACCTTTCTATTCCCATAGTAACCCGGCACTAGATTTTGCAGCTGCTCACTGGAAAAAGACACTGTGGTATGTTTCATGCCGAGAGGTACTGTCACACGTGAGGCAATCATATCCTCGTAATCTGTTTTATTCAATATACTTAAAATCTGGCCAAGTAACCCATAGCCCACATTAGAATATTCATATTGCGTTCCGGGCTCTCTTTTTAATGTATAACCATTTATAAATTCATACATTTTTTCCTCGGAATACCCTATATAAGGATTAAAAGCTTCTTTGTCCATATTTTCAGGCGTTCGGGGTAAACCCGATGTATGATTGGCAAGTTGTCGTAATGTTATCTTTTTCCCATTAAAAGATGGGACCTTTACCCTTGCCGGCAGGTATTTTTCAATTGGGTCATCCAAGTTTAAATTTTCACGAAAATGCATATCCGCTAGGGCCAGGGCGGTGAATGTTTTTGTGATAGAAGCCAGCTCTAAAACTGACTTCGACGTGATTTTCTGATCTGTCCCCAGCTCCTTTTCTCCATAACTATAAACGGATTTTGAACCATCTTTAATTATACCTACAATAATACCCACATTCGCCCCCATGGCTATATACGGATAAACAGCATTATCAATAGCAGTATTGATTGTTTCCGGAGCAGGCGCTTTGTCCTCACAAGAGCTTAACAGCCCGGTAAAAATCATGATGAGAATTTTAAGATATTTTGATGAAACGATTTTCATGACTATTTTAAATTGTTTTTTAAACTGTGATCAATTGAAATTCTTAGACCTGGAAACACATAATTATAAACTCCAAACTCTCTATTTGTTTTGGATAGCGACCCAATTTCAGAGGATAAATAAAGTTGAGTCGAGACAGCGTAAGAGTGAAACATCCGGAACTTGACGCCAATCGCCAGAGGAATTCCAGTACTTAATTTGTTGACGTAACGACCAATGTCTATTGACTTGTCATCGTATCTGATTTTTGCTTGCAGCAGGTAAGAGAACTCTAGGCCAGACTGAACCGTAAAGATTAATTTTCTTGCCGGAGACGAATTATATCCAATCCATATTGGTAATTTCAGATAGTTCAAATTTGTTTTTCTCTGCTGATATCCTCCCCCTTCCAGGCTATAAAGAAGGTCGGTGCCAATGCTAAGCTTTCTGCCCGCATTGTATAATACTCCGATTCCCTGTGTTGTGCGAACTCTAAAATGATATGGCGCAACTTTGAGAAAATCCAGTATGGGAACGCCGGTATTGTAGCGAAACGTGGTTGCTGATGGTAAAAGCCTCACGCCCACAGCAAGCTTATTTTGTGAATAACAAACCCTGCATGAAAGCACGGCAAATAAAATGGCTGTAATTTTTAAAATATTCTTCATAGCTAAAAAATGTCGGTTCCAGGGCTGAGCGCTGGTGCAGTTTGTAATTTTACCCGACAAAAGTAGCAGCCATAAAAACGTTTAACGTTCCGATATATATATATTAACTGTAAGTAATATACTCAAAATCAAACACTTGATAAATCGGAACTTATTTCTGATTCATTTCCGTGAATATTTCTATCGCGAAATTCCTTCGGTGAGCAGCCGGTGTGTTTTTTGAATGCGGTATTAAATGCGGTTTTAGAATTAAAGCGTGATTCGTAGGCTATACCCAGAATACTTAAATGGCTGTAATCACTACTTGACAGCATCTTTTTACATTCCTCCAATCTATATCTGTTTATAAATGTGTAAAAATTTTCGCCAAAACAAGTGTTGATCAGATAAGAGGTTTGGTAGGTATTAAGAAGTAGAATTTTCCCAAGCTTAGGCAATGTTATCTCACTATCCATGTATGGTTTTTCTGCTTCCATTATTTCCAACAGCCTTTTTTGATACACTTCCAGTTTTTGATCGCTGATTGTCTTTTTCTTTTGAAGTAAGGAATTATCAGTTCCACTACGATCCGCCTTGTTAACGTTGGCAGGAGGTGAATCTGCAATCGGTTCATTTTCTGGACTGGGCTCTAGTTTTACGGCATACCGATGGTCGTTAACTAAATCCGAAAAGCTCTCGACCTGCCCCTTCGAAAATGAAAAGACGTCTTTTTGTTTTACAACCTGTAAACCAACATAATAAAAACCGATGAGATAGATTAAAGGAAAAATACCAGAATTTTGTGCATTTACGAAAATGACCTCGGCAAAAGAAATTGCGAACAGTATACTCAGCCCGATAATTGCATTGCGCAGCCAATGATAATCATTGTCAGGAAGATTTGATACAAACAGCGGGAGTGTTTCCCGATGCCTGTTTAAAGTCAAAATCGAATAATACTGATAGCACAACGCCTGAACAAAAAACAGAAGAATTAATACTATTTCAATAGGCTCGCTGCCAGTAGAAACTGCAATATTCCCAAGTGTCTTGTTATCTGTATTTGTAAAAATATAAATTTTCAGATAAATCCCCAGCATGGCAAGGTAGGGAATAAAGTGATAGAGAATACGTATGGACAATTTTTGAGAAACGGAGGTTAAATAGACAACGGCCAGATAAATTAGTGGTGCGAAAAGGTACAACACAGGCTGCAAAACCACAGCCAGCCAAGGGTGCTGAGCATAAACACCCGTAGCGATTAAGACTTCATCCGCAAAATCAAAGGAAAGGCAAACGAAAAGAAGTGCTAGGAATCGGTATCCAGTTGAATTGTAACTTTTTTTATATGCCGTCAAAATAGCTAAAAAGAGCAGACAGCTGATGGTACCGGTATTAAGTATGATACTCTGCATAAACTTTGGGTTGGGTCCGCCAAGTTAAACAGATTATAATACTCCGAAAATCTGGACAGCTGCTTAAATTTCTATTTTATTAGTTGACTATGAAAAAAGAACGCAGAAAATTCAGTGTGAGCTTCAACCGGGTCGCCGGAGCGAGCCAAAGTAGCCATTGAAGCGATAAAGAGGGGTATAAAAAAATGCCCAAGTCGTTGTGCGCTGCTTTGCGTGAAGGCATTTCCAAGCTGTAGTGACAGCAGGATGACCAGGTAAAAGGGTGAGGTTCATCTATAAAAATATCGTTGATAAAGCTTATTTTTGATCATACGCCGCCAGGCAAGGTCTTTTGCAAGCTCAAGATGTTTTTATTAAGATCAAAACTACTTCGCCGTCAATTCCTCCAGGATCTTCTTGCCAGGCAGGTTTCCCGGAAACATTTCCACTGACTTCCGGTACATATCAATGGCGTCTTTACGCTTGCCGCTTTGCAGTAGCGCTTTACCATAGCTATCATACGTATTCCAACTTAGCGGGTAGAGCAAAGTACATAACTTTAGCGCTTCCAAGGCGGCCTCGTTGTGCCGGTCAGCCAAAAGTTCCAAACCCAACTCATTCAACTCTCGCTCATCCGTAAAATAATGAGTTGTATCACCCTTGTACCTATTAAAAAACGATGCCGCCGCATCTGCACCCTCTTTTAACAATACCCCCACATAGGGGAGAAAAAGCGATCGCTGGCGTGGCGGTTCGGGCGGAAAAAACTTAGTGCCGTAAACGATATTGAATGTCTCCTTACACGCATAACCAAACCCCGTGCTTTCCGCATTATCCAGCAGAATCAGTGTCCTGCGGGTCTTCCGGTCATGCCAGAAGAAAGTAAAAAAACCTGGTTCCCGCCCCGTATGCATCACCATTTTGCCGAGATCGTTGACCGGCAGGAACCAGCCCAGGCCATAAGCCGCGCGCCCAAACTCCCCATCCGGCATCGCCGGTTTCCCACTGCTTAGGCGGTAAGCTGTGAAAGCCTCTTCGGTTAATGTTCTGCCTAATAACTTGTAGGTATCCAGCGCCAGCGCGAACTTCAGCATGTCAGCCGCCGTACTCACCACATTCGTCGGGCCATACAGATCACGCATATTATAGCTCCAGCGCCTCACTTTCTTACTCGCTTCAATGCTTTCCAGATCACCCAAATAATGATGACGTACCAGATACCCGGTGACCCGGTTGGTATCATCTACCCGGCTTCCCAATAAATAACTATCCTTCATGCCCGCCGGAATGAAGATGTGCTTTTGCAGATAATCCGCAAAAGATTCGCCGCTTACCTTTTCCACCACCAGGGCCAGCAAGGCAAAGCCGATATTATTGTACCGCCACTGACTTCCCGGGGCAAACGCCAAGGGCGTGTTCGATTTTATCAAAGCCGGAACGATGAGCTGGTTGCTGACCCGCAAACCAGTGTCTGCATCGATCAACGGGAAGAACAACTCCTCCTTATCCGGCAAACCAGACGTATGGCTCAACAGATGCCGGATGGTCAATGTGTGGTAAGTAAGATCCGGGAGAAAGTGTGCTACCCGGTCATCTAGCCGGAGCTTACCTTTTTCGGCCAGTTGGAGGATCGCTAAAGCGGTAAACGTTTTAGACACCGATCCGATCTGGAAGGCGGACCGGCTCGTGTTTTTCTTTCGCTCATTCATTTGTGCATAGCCCACCGAGCGAGCATAGACTACCCGGTCGCCCTGAGCCACCAGCACATTGCCATTGAAATGACTTGCGGTGTCCAATACGTTGAATAGACTATCAAGTTTCTGCGCGTTTTGCGCGAACAGAGAAACATTGATCAATAAAAAACAGGCGACCAGCGCGGACTTTAATAATCTCATAAATCACAGAAATAAAGCAAAGCTCAAGCAAAAGCCATGCCATAGTCAAAAAGTACCGCCACGGCGCCTAAACGTACATTTTTAGCATTTTCATGATACAGAAATGTGCGTTATCGAACACTACGTTCGGATATCTGCAACAATTCTCCCGGTAGCATCCCATTAGGTTATATTCTTGGGCCTGCACAACATTTCCAAAATCGCCTCATAGTATTTTCCCAAAGGTTCAAGTCCGACTTGCTTTCTCTGCTCATCCACATGCTTAGGATCGGCTAGGTGGGTTGGCAAGATGATCCCGTCATTACTATCGAACAGATTGCCGGTTTTATCATCACTAGGTTGGGTACCATACAATTGTTCCTCCTGGTTATTGCGCTGTACCCGGTCGTATAAGTATGCGTAGTACTTACTGCTGACGTTGCCCTTTTTGTATTGCTCGTCCAGCACGAGCAACATCGCTTACCTGGAACTTCGGTCACTGTCAGCATGCTGGATCAGGACAAAGAAATGGTACACGGCGTCCGCACCTACCAGGTTCGCTCTCGGATATCCATAGCGATCGTAGATGGCTTTTGCCACTTTTAAGCCATGCACGTAGGTTTGTTTCTTTAAAGAATCCTGGAGTTCTAAGCTGTCTTTGGGCGCGTTTCTTTCACTCATCGCCATTAGCTTCTGCTCCACAGCCTGATCTTCCTGGTATAAACTGTCAATGGTCTTGACCAAACGCTGGTTAACCTGTGCACGAGCGGTCGCACCGAACAAACTTAACAGTACGATATAACATATATGTCATGATCATAGGACGCTAAATATCGACAGATGTGACAAATTCTCTAAGCCGGGCAATTTGATAAATGAAGAGGCTTCGACTATTTTTTACTGCTGGAAAGCTACGCTTAATAGTTTGCGGCTGATCGCTTCAACCGATACATGGGCATTCACGGAAACAGCGAGAAAAATTTTCGTCTTGATATCGTAAATCAGCAAAGCGCGATAAGTTTCCGTACCTCCTGTATGCCCTACCCACTGGTCTGGCTGGCCGGCAATCTCCATAAAGTCAGTAACCATCATTCCCCGTCCATAAAACATGCCTTTATCGGGCATAGGGTACAGATCTTGCAGGCGGGCAGCAACGGTCGCTTTGGGAATGACCGTGCCATTGAGCAGTGCAAATAAAAGCACGGCCATGTCTTGGGCATTGGAAACGATATCGCCCGCGCCCAGCGGTACGGAATAATCTTCATCTACCGCTGATCCGTCGGCAGCATGCCCTTTTTGCGAGATCAGCCAGCACGACGGGACCGGTCAATACCTTTAGTGAGGATAAATGCAAGGGAGCGGCAATGCGCTGCTGTACGGATTCCGCATAACTGCGGTTATCCACCTGCTGGATGATCATGGCCAATAGCAGGTAGCCCGTATTGCTATAGGACCAGTATTTCCCGGGTGGGAATAGATTCTTTTGCAGCAAAGCGATGTTGATCAGGTCCTCAGGCGTATAATGTTTTTCTTTCTTGAAGAGGGCAGGGTCCGTATTAAAACTGGCCAGTCCACTAGTATGGTCCAACAATTGGCCAATACTGATCTCTCTTGCATTTTCAAACTGCGGGAACCATTTCGCCAGTTTGTCGTTGTAACTTAATTTTCCTTCCAGCACCAACTGGTCAATGACCGTGGCCGTGATCAGCTTGGTCACGCTTGCCCAGTAGAACACACTGCTGCGGTCTGCCTTTTGCTGATCGGGCTGCGATAGAAAACCCGTCGTTGTTTGCCAAAGCCCTTTACCCGGGATCAGCATCGCTGCGGTGATACCAGGCATTCTGGTAACCGGGAACAATCGACTGATCGTGGCGTCCAGGGAATCTTTTAGGCGGCCCGTTAGCGGTTGGGCAGGCCGATAAGCTGCTGCAGTGAATGAAAGAACAGCTTCGGTAAGTGGAGCGTGTTTTTTAAAGACCTGGGCCTGTAGGTCATTTTTGTCACAGCCGGAAATGATGGCGCCTAAAGCCAGGAGCCAAAGTAAACCTATGTTTGGAAAACGCATATTTTTTTATTTGCAAAACTAAACGCCCGCCTGTTGTAAAAATAGAATAATATTAGCCTAAAGTCTACGGAAATGGCTGGGAAGAAAACCCGTAAACTGCTTGAAATTCCTGATGAAATGGCTTTGATCGGCAAAACCGCATTGAAATGCAACAGTAACTAACGGCATATCCGTATCCTTGAGCAAAGCCAGGCTGCGTTCGATCCGCATCTTACGGAGGTATTCGCCGAATGACATCCCAAAATAGCTCGCGAAGTTCTTAGATATGGTCACGGGATGGACTTGTAGTGCCGCTGACAGTTCACGCAAGGTTAAGTTTTTGTTCCATTCATCCTGCAAAAGTTCCTCTAACCTTTTGGCCCATAATGGTTTTTTGCCGGAATAGGTATCTTCCGCGCCACTGAGCAGGTCAAGCACTGACATCATGATCGAGGTTCCCGCCGTGGGAGAACCGCGGCGTATATCGCTGACGATACGCAGCATATTTGATTTATAATGAGCGACATGCAACGTGGTCAGGCGATAGGCCTTGAAAAAGTGTTCGGGTATTTCAAGGTTGATATTCCTGCACGAAGGTGCGCCCGAGATCGTCCGGTGCCATTCACCCGGCGCGAAAAAGGCGATATCGCCGGGTTTTCGTTCAAAACTACCGTTTTTCCTGCTTTCCATATTTCCGCCCTCCAGCACAAAACTGATCACGGCATGCTCATGATAATGAAACTCCCGGAAGCAATAGCCGACAGCATAATTGCTGATCGTAGTGATCAGGCCGTCAAGCGCGATCGTTTGATCTATCCGGCCTGAATATTGCCCGGCGGCTAAAATTACAGGGTTATTGGTCACGGTTATGAAACGGTCATTTGTGGGTTTTATTATTAAAAAAAACGGTGGATATTCGCCCTATCAGCTGCATTTGGCGTAAAGTATCTATCCCGGTAAGTTAAGGAGCGCCGCAGCGCATTAGCTTGGGCGTGCCCCATATCAAAAAATTTATTTTTGTGCAACCAAAACCATTTTGTTCGGTCTTGCTCAAAAAAATGAATATCTAATGAAATATAAAAAACTATTTTTAGGTCTTATCGCTACCATTATCGTTTGTGGCATTGCTAAAGCACAGGGAACCCGGCCAGGCAAAGAAACCCGTGAACTGATAACGGAGATCAAAAAGGTTATTCATAAAGAAAGCCTGGTAAAAGAACGTATTCGCCAGCAGGAGCTGGATCAGGAACTTGCCGGACCTTCGATAACCAAAAGGACATGCAATTCGCCAATAAGCTAATAGAACAGATCGCCGCACTGGACGGTAACGGAACAGATAGCTGGATCATAGACCTTAGAGATAACTGGGGCGGTAACCGCTGGCCAATGCTCGCTGGCCTGGCACCAATTATTGGCGAAAGTTTGGTCTGCTATAATTGATATCTCGGCAAAAGAGAATTCATACCCTTGAATATTAACAATGCTATGATCAATTATTCAAATTTGAAAACTCAAAAATATATCATCCGTAACCCCTATAAAAAAAGTGCGATACTCCTCAGTCATCAAACAGGGAGCAGCGGTGAGATGGTGGCTATTGCGCTTTTAGGATTCCCTCGGACCACCTCCTTTGGTGCGCAGACCGCGGGTTATTCTACCATAAATCAAACCTATAGCTTTTGCCACGGCAGTCAGTTGTTTTTGGCAACAGATTATTCTGCGGATAAGAATAAGAAAATCTATCAAAATGGTACTCAGCCGGACTTTAAGCTTGACAAAGCACTAGGGGAACCAGAAATCATAGCGTTCGTAAAAAGGCGGCTGCTCAACGAATAAATAATTGTATAAGAATGTATATTGTCTATCTTATCAATCTGACCAGTAAGTGCAACTTCTTTAGTATCCCCGCAATTGACATTTCAGTCTCTACCAATTGTATGCGACTTGATTGAACCTATCAAATTAAGAATTACAAAATCCGGGGCTAACTTGGAGATATCGATTTTAACAAAGAATTCCCGGTTCATATAGCTATCGTAAGTTATTTAGTGACCAGGCACTTTAAGCTACCTTCTTGGAAATGACAGCATCCACGCTATACTTTCCCGCTCCCAGCAACAAAGAGGTGACATAGCCGACTAACAGCAAGAAACCCGCAGCTCCTTCGCCGACAATATCCCCCTGGTGCGCTACAAAAACAATTGTAAATGCAGTTATGATAAGTGGAATGAGTACAATCCGTGTTAGCAGTCCTATCGCAAGCAAGATGGAACAAAAAAATTCAGCTCCAATGGCCAGTGCCAGCGAGACAGGATCGCTCAGTCCTAGAAAGGTCATGAAAGAGTTCCTTAGCTCAGCGAAATGGGTCAATTTTTCATATCCGTGAGGGAGCATAGCAATACCCAGACCTAGGCGCAGCCATAAGCTGGCAATATTTGTAGACGAAGTGGTGTGGCCACCTTCTGCCGAAGAATTTTTCTGCATAGTAATAGATTATCTAAAGAGTTTTTCTTGTGAGAGGGAGCGCATCCCATTCTCGTTAACTAGGTCTGATGCCCTAATACAAAGTAAGTAATCGCCTTGGCCAACAGAGCAATCAAATGACAAACTCGTTGTTTTTAATGACGAACTTGATTGGTCATTTTGATTTTGAAAGTCTTTCCACTTTCATTTTTGTCGTGCAGGCCATAAACCGCATACGCAATATCCGTTTCCTAGTGGTGGCCAGAAGCCAATACACCTTTCCTATTGAAGTACTTCAAGCAATTCACGTCGATAAGTGTTCCCGATCGGCAATGTGACACTTTTGTCCAACTGAACCTGTCCACCGGTAATTTTCTGTATCTTCTTCAATGCAACTATATAGGATTTATGGATACGCATAAAACGCGCCTTATCGAGCTTATTCTCTATCTCAGTGGTTGTCATTGGACTCAGATAGGTCGCCTCGGTGGTATAAACCCTGACGTAATTTCCCCAGCTTTGGACATAGAGTATATGCTCAAGCTCGACCCTAAGAATATTCCCGTCCACCTTCAACATTAAGAAATCCGATGCGGCGGTCCGGCCGCCAGCCCCAGACCCCACCGGACTGACAGGCCTGTAACGGGTGAGAACCTTATCGACAGCCGCCATAAACCGGGGCAGCTCTATGGGTTTCACCAGGTAATCCACTACCTGGTACTTGTAGCTATCCAGGGCATATTGACTGTGCGCGGTAGTCAATACAACCAACGGCGGGTGTGACATGGCAGCCAACATTTCCATACCTGAAAGCCCTGGCATGTTGATATCCAAAAAAATAACATCTACGGGATTACTATAACAGTGATCCATTGCCTGAAGGGCGTTGTGGAATGAACCGCAAAGGGTTAGGAATGAAATGTCATGAAGGTAGTGTGTGATTACCCGATGTGCACCCTCTTCATCGTCAACGATGATACAACGCAATGGCTCCATAGTTCAAAAATTCTTTAGCTGTAATATCAAGGTTGTCCGGTAGCTGTCTTCGTTAGCGGCGGTAAGAAAACTATATTGCCCGTTGTACAGGAGCTCCAGGCGCTGCTCAATGTTTTTCAGCCCAATACCAGTGGAGTCCTGTTTCAAAGATAAGTCCGGTAGCGAATTCTGTATATCGAGTATCAACCGGTGATCCTTCACCTCAATGGTGATATCGATAAACCAGGTTGCCGTAACGGTCAGGCTATGCTTGAATGCATTTTCTACCAGGGTAATCAGGATCAAAGGCGCGATCTGGTAACTGCGGAGTAGTGAGCTATCCGGGGGAGTATTGAAGGAGATAGCGCACCTATTGCCGACCCGCTCCTTTTCCATAATAATGTAGTTGCGAACGAATTCGATTTCCTCCTGGATACTTACCGTCGATTTTGTGCCGTTTTCTAATTGATATCTCATCAGCCCGGACAGTTGCAGGATAAGCTCAGGCACCCTCGCCGGTTCGGTCAGGCTCACACCATAGAGGTTATTAAACATATTGAAAAAGAAATGGGGATTCAACTGAGCATGCAGGAACTTGATATTCATTTCACTAAGCAGTAGCTGGTCATGGTACCGATTCTGCACAGCTATGGAATATTGACGGGCCAGGGAAAATGACATAATGGTAATGGTACTAACCGTACAAATAACAAAATGGTAAATAAACGAAATGACAAAACCGTCCTCGAAATAAAAAGCGGGAGCAAGCCAAAGGTAGTTAGCAGTATAAAGCAGTAGCGCCCCCGCCAATGTTGTAACGATGCTCACTACCGCGTACATGCCATACTGCTTTTTAAGCATCAGCGGAAGTATAAAGAACCGATGCAATTGCGCCTGCAGATAAAGGATGAGAAAGAAAGCCAGCCCTTTTAAAAGTCCGATTACTGTATCTACTTCTATCCATTCGTGCAACATGGTCAGAATGAACATGGCAACGAAGAATCCACCTTCCTGGACATACACGCTTAAATACCATTTCCTTTTCTCTGACATATAACTGACTTTTGTATCGAACGCTCAAAATTCTGCTTTTTCTCCCGATCCGGCAAGAATAGATGACAAACGTTGTTAGTCATCAAAACCATGAGGTTGCTCATTTACATTTTAGCCGCAGCTGAGGAACATTTTTCTTTGAGAATTACCGAATAAACTCAGAGAAATGTTTAACAACAGAAGACACCGATGGTGTGTAACCTTTATAGGACTTTGGATCGCCGCAACTGCTTCTTTTGCCCAGAATCCGGCGGTTGACAAGGGCTTTTTAATTAAGGGAAGCGTGGCAGATTCTTCCTCTAAGAATCCGATGGAATTTGTGACCGTTGCCTTGAAGTCAAACGATGGTTCGATTATAGCCAGTTCACCAACTTCCGAAAAAGGCGCATTTGAATTATTTACCGAGGGGAAGGGCAACTATGTACTTATCCTGTCTTATGTAGGCTACAAAACCTACCAGTCAACCACCTTCGCTGTCGGGGCAAGCAGGGTAATCGACCTGGGAACAATTTACGTACTGGCACAGGCCAGTACGTTAGGCGAAATCACCATCACAGGCAAAAAGGCTCTCATAGTGAACATGGGTGACAAACTGGTGTATAATGCCTCCGCCGACATCGGCAATAAAGGCGGCTCCGCTTCCGAAGTGCTCCGGAAAGCCCCAATGGTGTCCGTGGGCGCCAACGGAGAAGTAAAATTGAGGGGGAATTCCAACATTAAAGTCTTGCTGAACGGCATGCCCTCGGGGATTTTGGCCAAAAACCTCAAAGAGGCGCTTAAATTGATTCCTGCCAGTACGATCGAATCGGTCGAGGTGATCACTTCTCCCTCCGCCAAGTATGAGGCCGAAGGGGCCGCGGGTGTCATCAATATCGTTACCAAAAAGAAAATGAAAGGGACCAATGGCAGCATTGACCTGAGCGGTGGTAACCTGGAACAATCCATGAACGGCGCCATAAATCTGTCCAGTGGCAAATTTGCATTCGGGCTTACCTTAAATGGCAGCCAGGAACGTCAGCGTAACGTCTCTACGCTGGAACGGTCATCATTAGCTGGCGGCGTCAAGATCGGCGAGCTAATCCAGCGCTCAGATGCTATTCAAAAGGATAAGGGCGTCTACGGCGACTTCAACGTTGAATTCACGCCGGATTCTTCACAGAAGGTAGGACTCGGAATCTCCTATTGGAAAGGACATTGGCCACAACAGGCCAGCCTTTACAACTTGTATACCAGTGGGGTTGAAAGAACGGAGTATAATCAAAAAAGTTACCAGAATGGAAATTTCGGCTGGGTAGATTTTTCGCTCAATTATGAGAAAAAATTCAAACGGCCAGAACAGAATCTCCGGTTGGTCGGCAATTACAGCCGCTCCAACGACAAATCAGGTTATGTGACCGAACAGTTCCGCCTTGACGGGGGACCCTATTTCAGGGAGCAAAGCCCCAATAAAGGCTCGGGTCATGACCTGAGCTTCCAGGCCGACTACGGGCATCCCCTGAGCGAATCCGGCAAGCAATTGATCGAAACTGGCTTACGTTTTGCAAGGAATGAATCAAACAGCGCTTTCACCGTTCTTAGCAACCACAACAATCCAGGCGGCCCGCTGCAGGAGGTGCCATTCCGCTCTGACCGCATGGCCTACTTTCAAAATACCCTGGCAGCCTACCTTAGCCTCAAACTGGAAACGCCGGGCGGCTGGGGATTCCGACCCGGGCTCCGTTATGAGAGCACGCACCTTGGCGGCAGTTTCGCAGGGCCTTCCCCTTCCTTTAAGGCGACATTCGGCAATTTTGTCCCCAACATGCTTATTACCAGAAAACTCAATGACCAGCACGATTTTAAACTAAACTATACCGAGCGCATCCGGCGCCCCTGGATATGGGACTTAAACCCCTATGTTAATGCCAGCGACCCCCGCAACGTTTCGGCCGGAAATCCCCGGTTAAGGCCGGAAGTCACCCGGATGCTGGAACTAGCACATTCCTATAACAGTCCCTCCGGCCTGGTGCTGAACAGCAGCATCTATGGCAACGCCAACAGTAATGCCATCGAACAACTGAGCCGCGTAGACAGTCTTGGCATCTCCTACACAACCTCACAAAATATTGCGTCGAACAAGCGCCTGGGCGCCAATGTAAATGTATATATGCAGCTCAGCAACGGCTGGACAATGGGTACGAGCGCTGAAATTTACCACGTATGGTTTTCCAGCAGCGCGCTGAACGTTAAAAATGACGCGACCTTTTACGCGTATACACTAAACAGTTCGTATATACTCCCCCGGGGATATACCATCCAGTTCTACGGAGACTATAGTAATGGTTATGTAACCCTGCAGGGAAGAAATTCGGCAGACTATTCTTATAGCTTCTCTGTCCAAAAAGAGCTCCTGGATAAGAAAGCAAGCCTAACACTGGGGATTAATAATTTTCTGCGCAGCAACTTTTTGCAAAAAAGTATTGCAACTGCCCCGAGCTTTCAAAGCAACAGTGCCAACTGGTATTACAACCGCTCATTGACCTTAACATTCAGCTGGCGGTTTGGCAGCTTCCGTAGCACTGGCAAGCGTGAAGACCAAGCAGCTGGCAAGCAAGAACGGCCAATCCGCGAAGGAACTAAGCCCGGAAGAAAATTTTAGTTTTTGAATTACCTGTAAATCCATGTTGACCAGAAAAGTCTCCGATTTCCTGTCGCGTCCAAAAATAATTTTGGGTGTCTACCTACTTGTGAGCGTGATTATCGCCCTCCAGCACTATGCACGAGGGCCATTGAAGTACAATAATTTCCAGATTTTCAGGGCGGCGCTGGGCCACCTTGCAGCGCACCAGAACCTGCATCTGCAGTATCCCAATGAGTACTTCGACTTATTCCTCTACCACCCATCTTTTTGTATTATTTTCGCACCTTTTTCGCTGCTACCACTACCGGTCAGCCTGGTGCTCTGGCTAGCCTGCTGCTCGCTGGCGATGTTCTATGCGATCCGCAGTCTGCCGCTTCGACACACCGACAAGGCGTTCTTTTGGTGGTTTATTCTTTTCGAGCTGGTGACTTCACTCCATGGCCAACAAACCAACCCGCTGATCGTCGCGGGGGGGCTGCTTACTTTTACCCTGCTGGAAAATGGAGATACACGCTGGGCAGCACTGTTCCCGCTGCTGGCATTCTGCATCAAGGGTTATGGCCTGGTTTATGCGGGAATGTTCCTTTTTTACCCGCAAAAAAGAGAATATATCAGTTACTCGGTGCTGTGGGCGGTGGTACTGGCACTTTTGCCATTGCCTGTCACCGGCTTGGATCATTTCGTGCAGGTTTACAAAGACTGGTATGGCATTCTGGTTGCCGACCATGCGGTGAACTACGGATTTTCGATCCTGGGCCTGATCAAAGTATGGTGGCCGTCTTTCTCACAGAGCGGCGTCGCCAAAGTTCAGTTGGCAGGTGTGGTATTGTTCGGCATTACCTGGCTACTTTGCCTGTTTCGTAATCAATACCGCACACTCCGGCAACGTCTGCTTTTGCTGGCTTACGCTTCGCTTTGGGTGATCTTATTCAACCATGCAGCCGAGTCGCCCACCTATGTGATCGCCATTCCCGGGGTGGTGTTATTTCACATCGTCAACCGCAAACAACTAGCGCCCTGGTCGAAAACATTGATCGTGCTGGTATTTGTATTCTGCATTCTGGCGCCTACCGACATCTATCCGCCCGCGCTGCGCCACAACTTTTTTGAACCTTATCTGATCAAAGTGATCCCATGCGTGCTGGTATGGGTGGTTTTACAAATACAATTACTGCTTCATCAACATGAAAACCAAAACTAGGCCGGGCATCAGCATTGTGCTGCCCTGTTACAATCCGCTGCCGGGCTGGTGGCAAATACTTGTGGACGCCGCTTGTGAGCTTGAAACAAAACTACCCGGCACACCGATTGAATATATCGTCTCCAACGACGGCTCCGCTAATCTGAGGCTCATGAATATCCCTGCCCTGACGGGCATCCCGAACCTTACTTTGCTGGACAGTGTGATTAACGAAGGCAAGGGGGCTGCGATTCGGAAAGGGGCAGCCATGGCCAGGGGCGAAATAATCGTGTATACCGACATCGATTTTCCTTTCGGCACCGATCCGATTGTCGAAATGGCCAGAATTTTCCAGGACAATCCCCAATGCGCCTTTATATATGGTAATCGTAGGAAGAGCTATTTCAAAAAGCTGCCGCTGAAAAGAAGGCTTGTCTCCAAGGTCCTTCAGGTGCTGAACAGATTTCTCCTGGACAAACACATAACCGACACGCAAGCCGGGATAAAAGGCTTTCGCAGAAAGATACTGCCAGAGCTGCTCGCAACCCGGACCAACACATTTATTTTCGAAATAGAACTGATCCTAAGGCTGCTACAAAAAAAAGTCGAAATGCAAGGGCTGGATGTGTCAGCCAAGCCTTCGGTGATCTTTACTGATTTCAGCATCAAAGTCCTGCTGCGGGAAGCGGCAAATTTTATAAAAATAATCGTCCCCATTAGCCTATGCAAAACGCATTTGTAATGCTTACCTTCGATCTCGAGGAGTTCGACATCCCGGAAGAATTCGACCAGAACGTACCTGAGGCGGATCAAATGCAGGTCACCCTGCTGGGTTTGGAAGCCGTACTCCAGGTACTGAGCCGGCACAACGTCCCGGCTACGTTCTTTGTGACTGGAAATTTTGCCGACAAGCACCCCAACCTGGTCCGCCGGCTCTCCCAAAAACACGAAATCGCCTCCCATGCGCTCTTTCATTCACACACCCGGACATTCCGCGAGAGCGACATCGTTCACTCGCGTAGGATTCTCGAAGCAGCAACCGGGCAAGTCGTCCATGGATTTCGTATGCCCCGTCTAAAACCGATAGACAAATCGCTACTCAAAAAGTGGGGGTTTCGTTACGACTCGTCCATCAACCCAATTTGGTTGCCCGGCCGCTATAATATGCTCGGCCGGTCTGCCGATCCGCATTTGATCGACGGACTCATACAATTGCCATGCTCCGCTACCCCCTGGTTACGACTCCCGTTGTTTTGGCTGTCTTTCAAAAACCTGCCGCTAAGCATGTATCTATGGCTAAGTAGGGTTACATTAAAAAAGCGGGGTAATTTGACGCTATATTTCCATCCATGGGAGTTTGCAGATCTGAGCAGTTACAAACTTCCCACTTATGTAAAATGCCCTGATTCCCAAAAACTGACAACAAAATTTGAAAATTTGCTCTTAAAACTGAAGGGGCAGAATGCGGATTTTGTAACCTGTAATTCTTTCTGCGACGAATGGGAGGCCAGTAATGGCCCAGTACCTTAAATTGCAGATCGAAGACATGATAAGTAAAGACGATCAACCCGAGAGAGCCGTGTTGAAATGCTTGTTTGAATCATCAGGGAGCGGCCAATTCGCACGCCGCGTTGCTGTCTAGTCTGTCTCTTCGCGTGCGCGGTGTATTTGCCGGGCGATATTCTGCCATGCCTTTTCAGTATTGAAGGGCGTTTCGCCAGGCAGTTGCTCGGCTTTGGTCAAGACAAGCCGAAGCTTATCGTATAACCTAGAATTGGCTGAGCTCATTTTACACCATTGTTGTATCAAGGCACTTTCAGTCTCGGTTGCCTCACCGCACAACTGCCGGGCGATACTTATGTAAAGTTTTCTATGCATTTATCAGAGGTCGCTTTTAATGTTTTTACCGATAACACGAACGCTATCGGTGAGCCCGCAAGCAATAGGCCTTCCATTTTTTGCCTAATGGCGTCTGAGCATAAGGGTCAGCATCAGCGTGCTCACTTCAATCATCGAGCATGCGCCATTGACGTAGCTATACCGGTTGAAATGCCCGTTTTTCGTTGTAACCTGGTAAATGTGTGTCGCCGTTTTGACCAATGTTAATTCCTTTTGAACGTAGTCGGAATAAATTGTCGGTTCATTAACCGGTTCGGCAAACAACAAAGTGAAAAAGTTAGACCTTATCTCGCTTAACGGGATCACTGTTTTGGTATCTCCTTCGTAGGCTACATAAGCATTGTTTGCTTTTTTCGTGTGCTTGTCTGTTTTAACATTGCCGTTCACTTTTCGCATGACCTTCGAGTAGACCAGTACACCATTTTCGAAAGACGCCTCCTCCATGCCTTCGATAACTACATTCTTTATCAGCAGGCTCAATACCGCATTGAAAGTCAGCTTAAAAATGCATTTTCGTCCATCGCTAATTTTTGTAACGAGCATCTTTCCCACACACCGGTCATTATGAAAGACATCATACTGCTGTGTCTGATTTTGACCGGACGCTTTTTCCAAGACACCTATCGTTAACGCGGCAAATAACAAATACTTATACATCTAATAACGCTGGTTTTAAGGCCATACTCCCATTTCGTTTACCCGCCTCAGACTCTACCTTCTCCTGCTCCGTTGGAACCTGTTTATAAAGACAACAAGTTAAACCTCCATCACCCTAATCGTCAGTTATCAAAGGTCTCTGCCAAAGGAAAATATTTCTCCATTCCAGTGAAAAATTAAATGAGCAATACGGCGCTACTGGTGACTAACGACGTTGGTCACCTGGTGCCATTGCAGCCGCCCCCCTACCGATAGCCCTCGTAGCTGAACAGACGTAAAAGGCCCGGATGGCAAACCAAGTTTGTCACGATTGTTGACGTGTTGGTCATTCTTTTGGCGACCGAATTTTGCGCATCATTTTACTTTGACTTAATGCTTCACCGCCTTTTGCAGCGCAACGGATGCAAAGCCGGCCGAAGGTTTACGATGAAACACACGTATATAAATCTAAGGAACCAAGGAATGGTGTCTAAAATTTTCAAAGTAATTTACACGGGTCTGCTGCTGCTCGCGGCTTTCCCATCGATAGGACAGCAAGGCACCATCCTTGTGTCGGGCGTCGTATCGGACAAAGACACCCGGGAGCCGCTTGCCTATATTACCGTACAGTTTGCAGGCATCGCTTCCGGAGGAATCATTACGGACTCATTGGGCAGATTCCGTTTCCGGTCCCGCCAAACCGCTGGTAGCCTGAGACTTTCCTCGGTGGGTTACCAGACAACAAACTATCCTTTTACCAGCGATACGGCCCCAAATCTAGCGATCTTTCTTTCGCCGGATCCGAACAACCTCCAGGAAGTGACCGTCAGCAGCAAACGCAAAAGGTATCGCAACAAAAATAATCCTGCCGTCGAGCTTATAAGGCAAGTCATCGCCCGCAGGGACAGCAATAACGCGCGTACCAGGGACGATTATGGGTTTAAAAAATATGAGAAACTCACCTTGTCGCTGGCCCTGGCCAAGGACAAAGATTCCCAGTCCTGGTTGCTTCGCAAATACCCATTCCTGAAAACCGGGATGGATACCTCCGGGGTAGCGGGCAAATCCCTGGTACCGGTATACCTGCACGAAAAAAGCACCTGGAATGCTTTTGAAGAGCAGAAGGCAACCAAACCCATTATCCTCGGCCAGAACCAGTCACGCATCGACCAATACCTGGATGAAGACGGCTTTGACGAGTTCCTGGAAAAGATCTATGGAGAGCCGGACCTCTACGACAACGACATCACCCTGGGTAACCGTCGTTTTCTGAGTCCGATTGCCCAAACGGCCCCCCTGTTTTACCAATATTACTTGCAGGATACGATCAAAAACGTCCAGCCCCAATTGATAAAGGTCAATGTCCTTCCCCGTAACAAGGAGGATGCGCTCCTTACAGGCTTTCTGTACGTTACACTGGACGGAACTTATGCGGTAAAACGCGCAGACTTTACGATCAGTGAAAAAGCAAACATCAATTGGCTCAATGACCTCAAGCTGTCTGTCGAGTACCGTGCCGAAATGACGGGGCGATATTACCTGAGCCGGAGCACGATGTCGATGCAACTTGGTATATTCAAAGACGGGATCGGCGTGTTTGGCCAAAAGACCTACATCATCGATGGCTACGCCCAGAGTGGAAACTATCCCTATGCCTTGGAAAGCTATGTAAAAAAAGAAGGTGCCGTCGCGGGGGAGATCGACCGCCCGGAGCAGCTCTCAGCCATCGACCAACAGGCGCTCAACAATGTCGATAGCCTTAAACATTCCAGATCTTTCCGTAAGTCGATGGCACTGGGCGCCTTTGCCCTTTCCGGATATGCGCCCATGGGACCGCTCGAATTTGGCCCGTTCTCCTCCTTTTATAGCTTCAACTCCGTAGAGGGTTCCAGGTTAAAAGTTGGCGCCCGGACATCCGAGCTCTTTAGCCGAAGGGTAGTACTGGACGGATACCTGGCCTATGGGACTAGGGATCAGCGAACAAAATATGGCCTGGGAATGACCGTTTCCCTTACCGATAGCTCCATTTACCGGTTTCCTGTCCGCTCGGTCTCCATCCGGTACAACAACGATATCCAGATCCCAGGACAGGAGCTTAGCTTCCTGACGGAGGACAATATCCTGCTTTCTTTCCGAAGAGGGAACAACAATAAGATGTGGTACAGTCAAAAATGGCAGTTCGAATACCTTCACGAAACTACTGGTCACCTGGCCTTCAAGCTCGGGTATCGCAACCAGAAAATCGCGCCCGCAGGCATCCTCGTCTTTGAATCCACCTCACAAAACAACACCCGGCTCAGGGTAGATCAACTCACAACGTCCGAACTCTATTCCGAGCTCAGGTGGGCCCCGCATGAGACCTTTTTCCAGGGAAAACGTTATCGCAGGCCGATCATCAATGGCTACCCCGTTTACACGCTCCGGGCTGCCTTCGGCTTAAAGGGGCTCATGGGAGGTCAATACAACTACCAGCGTTTTACACTAAACGTTTCCAAACGCTTTTTTCTGTCCCAGCTTGGGTTCTCCGATGTTACGGCAGAAGCGGGAATTGTCTTAGGTTCATTGCCTTTTCCTTTGCTGACCATTCATCGGGCCAACCAGTCCTATTCCAACCAACTGCAGTCCTATAACCTGATGAACAATCTGGAGTTTATCAGCAACCGTTATGCAAGCCTGCACATTCAACATTCTTTTAACGGCTTTTTCCTCAACAAGATCCCGCTCATCAAAAAGCTGAAAATCAGGGAAATGCTTACGGTTAAACTATTATCCGGGGCCTTAGATAAATCGAGCCTGCCTGGGTATCATTCGAACCTATTGCTTCTGCCTTCCACGCCCGAGGGAAACCGGCTCTCAGGTAGCCTCGGTCAGGCACCCTATATCGAAGGGGGACTCGGGGTATCCAACATATTCAAATTTTTAAGAGTGGATGTAGTCTGAAGGTTCACCCATTTAAACAACCGTCCGGATCTATCCAAATGGGGCGTCAGAATGAAGATGAGTATCGACTTCTAATGTGCCTGAAACCAATCCTCTATAGAACAACACGGAGATCATACTAACCGGCAAAAGGTCATGCTGTGTCTTAGCCCCCTAAATGGCTGGACAAAATTGTAAAAACAGTTTAGTCCAGCCATTTAGGAATCATGAGTAAACAACGGCGGACATTCAGTGCAGAAGACCGGTACTCGATCGTACAGGAATCTCTTCGGGGCGGACCTTCCGAGATTAGCAGAAAATATAGCTTATCACCATCTCTTTTAAGGAGGTGGAAGGAAAAGTATTTGGCGAGCGGCAAGGATGGCCTTCGGGATTCTTACCCCCGAGTTGATCCACAACTACGCATCTTAGAACCGGGCCGCCGGAGCGGAAGAAAACGAACGCTTGAAGCGCATAGTAGCCAAGCAAGCTCTCGAACTAGAAGTAAAAAGCGAGCTGCTAAAAAAACTCCTATCGGACCCAGGAAAAGATAGCCGTCATGACTCAATATCAGCAATCTACAACGCGAAAGCAACTGTGTAAATGGTTATACCCGTAAAATTATCGACTGGATGTTCCAGGGCAGCATTCGGCAGCTTGATTTAATAAACTTGCTTCGGCGGGTTAACCTTTTTTATCAGCTGCAAGGTATAATATTACGAAATGATAACGGGAGCCAATTCATTGCCCACAAGGTTCGAAATTTCTTGAAAAATTCGGATGTAAAGCAGCAATTCACGCATGTTGCAACGCCGGAGGAGAACTCTTATATCGAAGCTTTTCACAGTATTTTAGAACGTGAAGAGATTGAACGGAACCAGTTTGCCAGCTATTATGAGGCCAAAGACACAATTCGGCGCTTTATCAAACATTATAATGAAAGTCGCCTTCATCGTTCAATCGGTTTCGTAACGCCCCAACAAAAATGGGATGAAGCCATAGTATCTGACACAACCATTTTAGAAGAAATGTCCATCTTATAAGGGGTCAAGACAATAAAAATAACGGATATTTGTACGCTCTTATGCCCGTTTAAATCCATTGATCCACAAAAAATATGGCAAATATCACTAAAGAAAGTATAGTACAGCGCAATGAAAACAGGGTTATTACTACCAAACTTGGCGATGAATTGGTGATGATGGATATAGAAAAGGGCACCTACATCTGCGTGAACAGGACCGGAACTGTAATATGGCAAAATATTGAAAAACCTATCAAAGTGGCAGATTTAATTGCCGGTTTAAATAATATGTACAAAACGGAAGAATCGCTATGTGCCGCAGATACGTTAGAATATCTAGAAACGCTATTGGCTGAGAAAATAATTAGCTTGCTTTAAAGCCGACTTAACAACAACAAGGCTTGAAAAACATTAACATAGGCATCCAATGTTGTTGAAATAGGGAATTGAAGCTAACGTATATAGTATAGTAATTAGTTTACTCGTAGTACGAGCGGGTGCAATACCCAAAGCTGAGAGGAAATTTGAATTTAGAAATAAAGTAAACGAAAATATAGACTTTACAATCAAGGATTCAGGACTCTTACTCGTGATGGGAGCTTTGCAAATTAAACACATGTAATTAAAAATCAATTATTTAACCAAAATAGACTCTTGAATTCAAAAAATGAAAAACGGGAAGGGCTCGAGGGACAACAGTGAATGAGAGCCGCCGTAACCAACCAAATCATAGGAATATTGAGTTAGATTTTACACCTACCTGAGCAGAGGCCAGACAAGCTGGGTGTTTTTTGCTTTTACGATGCTATTATTCTGGTGATTCAGTATGATGCTATAACGTATAAAGCCTTTTACAGCGTAACCGTCTAACTAAAGTAGACCAACGTCACCATCAGGTATCTATTTAGGGCCTCATAGGTCATTTCCTTCCGGGTAATCAAACAGCGCCAGCTTATGCCCGGGATCAGTATGTATCCATATGAATTCCAATTTATGTTCTTTAGCCAATGCTTTCGGCGCTGAGAATCGCTTTTTTCCCTTCGAGTACTTTTCCAAGCTAGCCCGTATCATTATGATACCTAAATCAGTCCAGACTTTAAATAGCCCTTCCTCCAACGCGTAAACAGTATTTTTTGAAATCAATTCTGTTACTGTGTCGTATGTAGGTTACCCGGAACAAGAAATTCTTCGTGGAATCACATGAGTGTAGTTTGTTTATTTTCGCCCCAAAAGCAACCCCAGACCTGTTAATAATTCAGAATTAACGCCCCATTTCATTTAAAAGCCAAAGAACGACTCTATTAAATCTATTCATTTCAACTTTCTTGCGAGCCGAAATCTGGCCCCGCCACACCATTTCCATGAGTTTTTGTGGCAACGGAGGTGATTATGATTTCTGGCTTAATCCAGCTTTCAGTAATTTCCTGCATCTGATTTTCTTGAAGTCTTTCGTTTTCCATTGTCATGAAATATTAAAGTTGCATATAATGAAATAAAGATAGTAAATCTTTATAAAATAACAAAAATTAGAGTTTGGTCCGGGAATTATGTTTGGCAAACTGGGTAAAGTCTTTGCAACATGATCTGAATATCTGCTAAAAACAGCCATCAAATGAAAGATGAAGTACTATTTGTCTGAAAAGCCGGGTCCCCTGGACGATTTGACCAGGCAATTGCTCTTTCACCATAGATCATCAGTGGCAACCGGCACAAAACCGTTAGTTGATTCGGACTTCTCTGCTTTCTCGAAATCGGTCCCCATTTTTTTACTTTTTCCGTAAAATGTCATTAAATACTTGATCTCCCTCTATTTTTGATAAATGCTCGTCCTGGCAGATAAGTTCGGGCATTAATGCAACTGCGGCTGTTCCGCCTGCTAGGTTAGCAGCGGGTGCATAGACAAGTGTAAACCAAAGCCTGCCACTATGAATCAATAGCATACTTTTCCTTCCACTTTTTTTTTCTTGCATCGATTCATCGATTCCCCAAACCAGTGACCATAACTTAAAATACTGACTGTTAGTGTAAATATTTATGGATTTCCGGTCTTTACCCTCATTTTCTCTGTCGAGCTGATTAAGGGCGACATTAATGCCAGAGAATATTTATCACTTTTTCCCCTAGAAAAGTACGACATGGTGGACCGCCAAAATATAGCCTGCCAATTGGGATAAGAATCCGGAAGATTCCTCCGTTGGCAGCTAGTTCTCAATATATATAAATAGCATTCGACAGATCTGTTTCTCGCCTACGTTGTGCATCAAAAATACCAATATTGCGCCCTATTGAGGGTCGCGGGGCGGACTATACTGTCAGTAATGTATGTTTAATGAATTCTCTACGGTTTGGCCATCGTAAAGATTACACAATCCTTATATCTAAAATCCTCAATACGCTCTTAGTTTTAAACTGAATAGCCTATGTTGTGTAATTTATCAAGCAGATAGCAAACAATAACTGCTTGTGCCACTCTTATATCTATTATTTTACTAGGATTTCCAAAGCCCGCGAATGGAATAATCTCACTAATATGCGCTATAATTTCATTACTATTTATGTATTTCTCAGATATTTTCTGTTTGCCCGGATTTCTTAAAATTTGGATTAACTCTTCTTTTTGATTTATTAACCGTGTAGGGCAACCTGGTGAGTAGGGTTGCTTGTCTCTTCTTTGAACTATTTCCTGCGGAATAACATGTCGCATGGCGCTTCTGATAAGATTTCTGGGGATTCCGTTCTCAATAAAGAGCCTTTCAGGTACATGTATTAAGAATTCCATCAACTCTTTATCAAAGAGAGGTGTGGAGGAATCCATATCATACCATGAATTTCTATTGTAAAGCAGTGAGATAGTTCTTCCAATTCTGCCCGTTTCAAGCCGTTGCTTCATCCCAAGCGAAGTTTGATAATTATCCCTTTTATTTATTTCAACCGAATAATTATCTAAGAAGTCTCTGTGTAAGAACGTCTTGTTTTGCCAGTTGCTTTCTTCTTTTTTTATTATCGATCTAATGCCGTTGTACAATTTAGTGTGTGACAGATATCTGATCCTTATCTCATGCAGAATTGATTTTCCCTCCTTTTTACTCAACTTTTTAATCAAGCCAAAAGCTTCTCCAAAATTTCCATTATTTATTAAATTGTAAATAACGCTATTGCCCTTGTTCGATATCCAGTAATCTCCACCAAAACCATTGTACAAAATTCTAATTTCTTTTTTTGCTGCAGCCTCCAGTATGGCTTTGTCCATATAGAAGAACACGTTAGGAAAAGTCTCATCGAGATCAAGAGCTTCATCAAGATTGGAGAGAGGTCCTGCCCCAAGAGCCTCCACGTAGGTTTGAATGATATTTGGACAATGCCTGCCGACTATCTCAATGTAATGACGCTCGTCCTGTTCAATACCTTTATGCCCGATTGGCAGAACCGACGAGAAGGCGTATAATGGCTTGTTCTTTTTCAGAAGTAAGTCGGATAAAATATTGGCAATGCAGGTCGAGTCGAGCCCGCCACTGAGAGTAATTCCTGTTGGGACCTCAGGATTTAGCCTTTTTTCGATTGCCCGATAAAGGAGTTCTCGTGTACAGTCGTACCAATCCTCATCTTTCTTAAAATTATACTTACCTGTTGATTCTAATGTCCAGTACTTGCTTATGACCATTTTATCATCTCTCAGTATTAGTGAGTTCCCTCCGCAAAGTGCAAAGACTTCCATGTTGACAGTGATATTAGCCTTTCCTTTTCGGTAGAAGTATTCAATCAAGCTCTCTTCGTTAAAGGAGTTTGGTGAAGGTTTTGCTGCCACCACGCCTTTTACCTCGCTGCTGAAAATGAACATATCGGGCGAATTATAATAATAGAAAGGGCGATATCCAATAGGATCGGTTGCAACAAAAAGTGTTTGGTTTTGCTTGTTCCATATTGCGAATGCAAATTCACCTTCAAGATGTTTGATGCATTCGTCGCCCCAACGTTGGTATGCTAACAGAATTATAGTCGGATCCGCTGTAATTGCGAGTTGATTCCTATGAATTCCTAATAGTGTAGACAGTTCATCCCGATTATCCAATCGGGCGTCGGCAGTTATTGTACAGTCTGAGATTGTTTGGGGTTGCTTTTCAAAGTTTTGCTGTGCGAATACTTTTAGAAGGCAATGCCCCATCGCTACATTACTTTCAATCCAAACTCCATTACCATCATTTGAACGGTGGCGTAGGGAAGTAAGTATTGCATTAACTTTGCTTTGCGCAACAGGCATGCCTGACTTATTAATTATTCCAAAGATTGCACTCATCCATTTCTAAGTTATTCTTATACAGTTACCGGCCATATTTTTGATGGAGTTGATTAACTTCATACCGTTCAAGTATTTACTTTTAAGATCTTTCAGCGTTTACAAAGGTTGTATCGTATCATGCGTGTCCTGCTTAGTCGTAAATTTTCCGACAATTTAGGATTTATTAGTCAATGTCGTTAAGTTAAGGGATATTCAATTGATTTAGAGAGTTTTATAATTCACATAATGCCTTTTGGATGGCTTGTACTTGCGTGGATTTGATCGATTTGGTCTGACAATTTCCCGGGTTTTCTCGACTAGATCATCAAACGCTTGAAGGGCTTGTAGGAATTTCCTTCGGATAAAGGCGGGCACTAGGATTTGTTGTAGCATGGCCACTGCCGCGGTTCTGTTTATCTTTTGACCCCGTTTTCGCCTTTTATCTGCTTGATATTCAGCCTTTACTCGCTCTTCAATAGGAAAGGCATGTGTCGCACAAAGTGTCATTGCGAACATTTTGGCGTAAAAATCCTGCCTGACAGCAACTGCCGTTTTTCCAGAGAAATTTTCCAACTGGATGCGACTCTTCAGCATTTTGAAGGCTTCTTCTGCTGTCCAGCGTTTGTGATAAAGTTCTTGAAAGTCGGTTATTGGAAATTGCTCGTAATCCAGTAGCGAAGTGCAGAGTATTTCGGTCTCACCAGTCGAAAGAATGACTTTTACAAGTCTGAGTGATAGTTCTTTATCATAAAATTCCGGGTAGCGATCCAGGTGGATTCGATCTTTCTTGGGGAGATTAATTTGAACGATTGTCTGCTGCAGTTGGCTTCTGCTAAACACTTCAGATACCCCCCAATTGTAGTCACTCAACCTAATACAAAATTGTAAGTCCTTGGCATACAACAGGAAAAATAGCCACTGGGCCGGGTAGCCACGATCCAAAAGTAACAAATCGCCTTCTTGTGTATAGCTAAGATGTTTCTTGAGTAAGTCTCTCTCGCTGAGCTCGTAAGGAGCGATTTGACTGTCGATGGGGACTAAATTTTCGGTGTCGTAAAGAATGGAGGCCATTGCCATGTGAGTGGCCACTTCTGCATTGGGACCCATATGCTGCACACCCAATTCCTCCGAAATTGTCTTATGTCGAGGAAGTATCAGCCTGGTTCCATCACATGCTAAAATGCGCATTCCCTTCCATTTTTTAACAGGAGCCTTGTCGTAAAATACTTTCAAGGAAATGCGGGACAAATGCTTGAAAGCTAACGGATTAATCTTTGATAGAGCTTGTGAAAATGCACTTTTAGTGACAGCTCTGATACTGAAATCGGATTGATTGATATTCTTATAAAAGCTATCTAGATCACGTTGCAAAGAAGATCTAATGGACATGATGAACAAAATTAAGTGCCGGATTGTCAGTTTCCTATTTCTGTATACTCCGTCAGGCTCCCCTTCGCAGCAGAGAGCTTTAAATTGCTCATTGTCAAGCTCATAGTCTATATGTGTTTGTGACTCAATTCTATAATCCCCAGAATTTAAAGTTGTTTCATCAACCCTCTTATACTATGTATAAATATAAGCATTTTCATTGATGTAACCCAAGGTAAATTAAGATAACCCTTAAGTTAACGACATTGATTTATTAGTTGCATTTCCACTTGTATCGCATGTGCCAATAAAAGAGTTGTTTATTTCAGGATATTACTTCTTGAATTCGGGTCCAAACAAAAAAAGAAAATATTTTTTTAAGACAATTTTTCCTTTCTTCATTTAACAATTGAACTTCTTAGTCGCAAGTTACTTTCTATAAATTCCAAAAGGTCCTTTGGTTTACTGTCAACTGGTCGAGTTATTTCCAATACGTCGACATTGCTTATCAGATCAGAAATAAGTTTGAAACTTAGGGTTTTATTTTCTATGCTTTGGATTAAGAAGGGGCGGTAAATCTGCTTACTTACAGCGATAAATGCTTCGGTGTCTTTAATTTTATTAAGTACAAATTGCGTCTGGTTTCCCTTTTTAAGGATGATAATTTTTTCTATTGGGTAGCTACGTTTATCGAATGTATTATGAAAAAAGAAACCATATTTGTTCAAATCATGCCGAATCCTGAAAGATCTGTTACTGAATTGTGCATTGTTCAATTTTTCTATTGAGTCTTCCCATAGTTTAATCATCGGATAGCTGGCAGTAGCAATAATTTTAGAGTTGCTTAGGGAGCGACTTAAGACAAGAATGTCATCGCAAAAAACTGTATGTCCATTGTTGATTAAAGACGCAAGCAGAGTTGATTTTCCAGCACCGGATTCTCCGGATATCAGTAACAGGTTGTTATCCCGAATTATTGCTGAGGCATGGAATGGAAGTTTATTCTTCTGGAGAAGAATTGCAGCCATAACAGTCGCAAGAATGTAAAGTCTTATTGATCTACCATCTACTTCCGGATTCAGTATTTCAACGATTATTTCATTTCCATTTTTGGCATAGTATTTAGCGACATTATTAACCGTGAATAGAAATTCATTATTTTGGATTACATATGTAAAATCCGAGGATGAAAAACTTATTCCACCTGAAATTTCAGGTATTGTCCCAATCCTAATCATTAAGCTAGAATCTGACCTTTCCGTTTCAACCAGTTCTGGAAACTCAATCTCTGACTTTATATTAATTCCAAATCCGAAATAATAAAACATTGGTTTAAAAAATGCTAGCATAATACTGAAACATATTTCTGTTGAATTAGGCTTTTAGTCAATAATCATTTTAAAAGGGTGCGGCGGAGCAGAAATCATATTCTTCATGAGGTTCTCAAATATTCCTTCTTTCATTTTATGTCGGTTGAAACGGTAAGTACATGCGTCCTTTTTTTTATCACAAAGTCATCACTTGTCCCTAGGGGGCTTATGTATAGCGATGATTCAACAGAGTCGCCGCGATCTTCGACGACGCTGGCTTTCATTGACTTATCGCTAAAACACATCCTAATTTATTCCCTTTATAACCGCCCCCGTCAAAATCATCGCTGCATCAACCAAGGTATAGATAACCGGGGAGACGATCGCTTCAACAAATAAGTTCTTTATCAGTCACTTCACTTTTTAAACCGGCTTCAATTTTCTAACCGCAATAATCGACAAGCCTATAAATCTGGACAGGCAAAAATTCCAGCCCAGGTAACTAATTTGTTCTTTGACCGTATCGGTCCGATGGCTTCCTTATATTTCCCTTCTTGTCCTAGGAAACTAATTTCTCTCGCAGATATGGGCCGCAGCTGATTCCAAAACTAGGTTTTATGAGCGACGAACCGCCTTATTTTTACTACGATAAGCCAGTCCGTCACTTAGGTTTTTCCCTAGGACTTACCCGCCTAGATTGGTTCAGAACTCGTCGAATTTTTATTCCTGCTGTTCCAAAGATGCTTTGATCGGACGGCTACAATATCGCCTAAATTCGTATAAATTTGATCCGCATTATAACTTTTACCTTGTTTATACCGATATCGGATAGCGATCATAAGTTGCTTACTTTGTGCATGTAGAAAGCGAAGATCCCAAATTATTCTATCATCTCATACACATCGAACTCGTATTCTACATCATTCGCGGTGACAATCGCTTTCAAGCTACCATATTTTACGTGCAGATGTATATCAACAGCATAGCTAGAACCATAGGACATATGAGCTTTCAGAAAAGATAAAATATTTCTCTGATATATTTTTAGCATCTTCTCGCTCCACTTTTCTTCACGGAATGTGCATAGGAAAAAGTAGTATCTGGGGTTGTCGATCAAAGCGGTGATCTTTTCGAATTGTGCCTGATGCTGTTTAGCACTCTTTTCGTCAGCATAGGGTGTCGCCATAAAGCCACGTCCCTGTTTGATCCCCGGCCAGTTGAAGCGTTGCAGCACAATGAAATGCCTCCCATGCTGGATCAGGTACCGGATCATCGGCAGGTTCAGGATCTCAAAGGGGTTGTAAGCTGCGGTCATATCAGGATAAGCGGTTAGTGAAAATTACGTCCCGTTGGAAAGATTTCCAGTTGAACGGCTTTCTTTCTGACCTGCGTTCTCTTATTGACAGCAGCCGAGGCATACTCATCTTTTTCATCGGCACGAGAGAGTGTAAGCAGGTCAGGGTCTTCGTCTTTCTGCTCATTGAGTTGTCTTAACAGCGGTGACATATCAAAACACTTTTTAACAATGACATGAATGACTTCCCCTTCGATCTGAAGCTTGCCTTCGACCATCAAAAGCCGTGAGCGGAGGATTTCCTTGCGGTACTTTTCAAACAGGCTTTGGAAGACGACAAGGTTGGCTACGCCGGACTCGTCTTCTATCGTAATAAAACATACACCACCGGCAGTACCAGGCCGTTGCCTGACGAGCACCAACCCGGCCACGCGAACGATCATTCCGTCTTTGTATTTTGAAAGATCATTCGTCAGCAGTGCCCGGTTAGCCAGCAGCTGCTGACGGACGAAACTAACCGGGTGCGCTTTCAGCGAAAGCGAGGTTGCCGCATAATCCTGCACCACATGCTCCGATAATGACAGCTTAGGCAGTTGCACAGGTTCTTCAAAATCACTTGCCGACTGCTGACCGGTAAAAGCACCCATTGGCCGGTCGGAAAGCGCAGATGCCTCCCACATGGCTTGCCTTCTGTCCATACCCATCGACCGGAATGCGTCAGCATCAGCAAGTCTTTCAATCGCAGCCTGGGAAACACCCACATCCAGTATGAGGTGAATGGCTTTGTAGGGCCGGGTCCTGGCCCCTGTCAAAAGATCCATTTCCTGCTGCCGAATTCCTTTAACTTGCCGGAAGCCCAATCTGATGGCCCTGTATTTCCCTTCCTGCTCTTCGAGTACATTATCCCAAAATGAAAGATTGACATCGACGGGCCGGACGACGACACCATGGCGGCGTGCATCGATCACAATCTGCGCGGGTTGATAAAACCCCATCGGCATACTGTTAAGCAGCGCCGTTGCGAACACATCCGGGTAATAACATTTTAGCCAGCACGATACATAGACGAGTAACGCAAAGCTGGCAGCATGGCTTTCAGGAAAACCGTAACTACCAAAACCTTCCAGTTGCCGGAAGATCCTTCTGGCGTATTCTTCCGTATAACCCCTGCCGGTCATACCGTCGATCAGCTTCTTTTCAAATTGCGTTACCAAGCCGCTGAGTTTAAAAGTAGCCATCGCACGGCGCAGCTTATCGGCCTCAGTCGGTGTGAACCCTGCCGCAACAATTGCAATCTTCATGGCCTGCTCCTGAAACAAGGGTACGCCCAGCGTCCGCCCCAGAATATCTTCCAACTCTTTCGAAGGAAACTCGACTGGTTCTTCGCCGTTGCGACGTCTTAGGTAGGGGTGTACCATATCACCTTGTATCGGACCAGGCCGAACGATGGCGACTTCGATCACCAGATCATAAAAGTTTTGGGGTCTAAGCCGGGGAAGCATCGACTGCTGCGCCCGGCTTTCGATCTGAAAAACACCGATTGTGTCTGCGTGGCTAATCATTTCGTAGACCACCGGATCATCCTGAGGTATTGTCGCCAGCGTGTAGGTTTTGCCGTAGTGATTCTTTAATAGATCAAATGCTTTGCGGATACAGGTCAGCATGCCCAGGGAGAGTACGTCGATTTTCAAAAATCCGAGCGTATCGATATCATCCTTATTCCATTCTATGTTTGTTCTGTTTTCCATCCTTGCATTTAAGATAGGACACAGATTGGTGATCTTGCCCTGAGTGATGACAAACCCACCGGTATGCTGGCCTAACTGCCGGGGAAAGCCCATAAACTGCCTGGTCAGATCCAGCACTTTGCGAAGGTGCGGATCATTGGCATTGAAGCCCTGGTCACTCATGCGCTTGCCTTCAAACCACTCGTCGGTAAATTCCCAGATGGAGCTGGAAAGTTTGTTAATCGCATCAACAGACATACCCATGACTTTTGCAACATCACGAATTGCACCTTTTTGGTGAAGCTGGGTCACGGTTGCTACAATCGCGGAACGGTCGCGGCCATATTTGGAATAAATGTACTGGATGACCTCCTCGCGCCTTTCATGCTCGAAGTCCACGTCAATATCTGGCGGCTCATTTCTGGCCGACGAAATAAAGCGCTCAAAGAGCAGATCAAATTTGGTGGGATCAACACTGGTAATGCCCAGACAAAAGCATACCGTCGAATTGGCTGCCGACCCTCTGCCCTGACAAAGAATCCCCTGCTCGCGCGCAAAACGCACGATATCATATACAGTCAGGAAGTAGGCCGCATAATCCATCTCTGTCACGAATTTGAGCTCATGCTCAATCGCTTCAACGACTTTACGCGGGATATGCTCACCATAAATGTCCTTTGCTCCCTTCCATGCCAGAAAGGTAAGCTCCTCTAACGGGCTTCTTCCTTCGTGGGTGATTTCCTCCGGGTATTCGTATTTAAGCATATCGAGCGAAAACGTACAGGCTTCGGCAATTTCCTGCGTCCGTTTGAGCGCATCCGGGTAAGCGCGAAACAACCGGTTCATTTCCTGCTGGTCTTTCAGGTATCGCTCTGCATTCTGGTGAAGCCGGAAACCTGCATTGAAGATGGTGCATTTTTCACGGATGCAGGTGACCACATCCTGCAACTGTCTGCGCTCAGGGTGATGATAATGTACATCGTTGGTAGCTACCAGGGGAATGTCCAGTTTTTGGGAGATCTGTGAAAGCCGGAACATTTTTTTAACATCGCTTTCCACATAGGAGCGTGATGCGGAGAGGTATAACGCCGGACCCAGTTGCTGCCGGTATTCTTTCAGTGCTGCTTCAAAGCCTGGTTCAAACTGAAAACCTGCCGAAAGGCTCAGGGGTGAAACCGCAATGAATTTGATCCCTTCTGCATGCGCATACACATCGCGCCGGTAGAGTTCACATTTACCCTTTTCAGTCCTCAGGTTTCCAACGGAAAGCAAAGCAGACAGCCTTGAATAAGCCGCTGTATCGGTCGGATATGCCAAAAGACTTGGCCCATCCACCAGATTCAGCCGTGCTGCCGGAATGATCTCAATCCCTATGTCGCGGGCTGCGGCATGTGCCCGAACAACTCCGGCAAGGGTGTTATGATCGGTGATGGCTATTTTTTTATAGCCAAAGTGACAAGCCTGTTCTACCAGCTCTTCGGGATGGGATGCGCCACGCAGGAAGCTAAAATTGGTCGTCACCTGTAATTCTGTGTAGTCCATAACACTTATCAGTTACGCAAAAAATCCGTGGATAAACCATTGTGGTAAATGCTCGTCACCATAATGACCGAGCCGGAATATCCAGTAACGGCCACCCTGCTCGTCTTCTACTGAATAATAATCCCGGTGCAGGCCGTCTGATAACCACCATTCCTGTTCGATTCGGTCAGGCCCATCGGCCTTTTGAATCCTGTGAACCTGCCCTTTATAGCGGAACAGCATGGGAGGATAATCGGGTATGGGCGCGGAGACCTGTATCCTTTCCGGCTCTGGCAGCAGCTGTATGGGCCGGTATTGATCACTGCGCCACTGCGTTTCAGGTTTGTCATTCAGGTTGGTTGCTTCAATCATGGCACGCTCCGGCCAGTAATGTTCAGCAGGAAGGTAACGGTGGATCACATCCGCACCGGCGCGTGCCGCAATCCGGTCGAGCAGTTCGGCGATTGCTGCCATTTTATTGCCCTCACCAAGATTCCAAATCGTTTCCTGTTGATCCGGCAGTTCTTCTGTTACCGGCGCTTCCAGTACAAAGAGCTCAATGCCCAGCGCAGGTTCAATACTGGCGATTTTAAGCTCAAAAAGCCCGAAAAGGTGTACTGCACTACAAGACGGCCCATTGGTACCCACCGCTATTTGCCGGGTCTCTCCATCGATACGGTAACATTTAAGCACAGCTTGCCGTAACCCTTTGCCATCTTTGCGTAGCCGTGCGCATAACTTTTCAAGCAGTTTTTGCAGCGCAATCTCAATGCCAGTTGCCGTCAGGATCGGTTCCATACTGGCAAGCCGCTCCTGATAGGGCTCTACGGGCTGCACCGGTAGCAGTGGCTCGTAGGTACTCCCGAGCGCTTTACCAATCTGATCGAGCGTGTTTTGCCCAAAACGTCTTCGCAGCACGGAGGCTGGCATATAGATAAAACTTTTGATCTGGTAAAGGCCGAGCTTGTGCATCTTTTCGATGATCGGATCTTCTAATCTTAAAGCGTGGGGCGGTAGCGTCAAAAGTGCTGTCATCTGCTCACCGGGGGCAACAATTGGAAAATCACGCGAGTAGCGCGAGATGGCCCATGCTGCGCCGATCGTATCAGCCATCGCGGTATGTACATGATAGCCGGAAGCTTTTAATCTGCTTGCTATGTCTTTCAGGTAAGCTGTTTCGCTGCCCCAAAGGTGCGCGCAGCCCGTAACATCCAGCATCAACCCGTCAGGCAAGTCGACTGCAACAATCGGCGAATAACGTATCGCCCATTCTGCCAGTGCTGTAAGTAGCTTTTCGCCCATCATTGGATCAAAATCCAGAACTTCCAGTTCCGGCATGAGTGCGCGCGCATCTGCAAGCACCATACCGGTATCAATACCAATTTTCTGTGCATCCCTGCTGGCTGCCATTACTACCATGCGTCCACACGCTTTGGCTGCAAGTACAAAAGGCTTTCCTTCCAGCTCAGGCTGACGAAGCAGCACCCGGTCTGTGAGCAGCTGCCGGAACCATACGGCCACGTAACGTTTCATAGTGATCTGGTCTTGTCTTACCCTACTCTTGATAGATATTGCTCATCTGCCGTTACAGGAGCCGTGATATGCTCAAAGTGATCCTGATTCCACTCCAACTGCCAGCTTCCCGGCTCACCACTCCGCACTTTCTGGATGGTTACCTGCCAGCGCGGAAATCCGATCCCCGGAAGAATGTGTTGTGGTAAACCCTGAACAGGGCTGATC
This sequence comes from Dyadobacter sp. CECT 9275, assembly GCF_907164905.1. Classification (NCBI taxonomy): domain Bacteria; kingdom Pseudomonadati; phylum Bacteroidota; class Cytophagia; order Cytophagales; family Spirosomataceae; genus Dyadobacter; species Dyadobacter helix. Next base: position 2,645,687 of record NZ_CAJRAF010000002.1, read on the forward strand.
TGCCAACGGCAAACAGCAGCAGTGGGATTAGATAAACGGGGAGATACGCGGTGCAAAAGGCCGGTGCTCTTATTTTCCTCGATGGTAAGTTGCAGACGGCGCGACTCTGTCAGGTTAAGCTCTTTGATCTCACCGACCACCGCAGAGAGCGCAGTACATTTGAGTGCTTCCTCAATTACCCACAAAAGATCTTTTTCTTTTTTCAGGTCAATGAATATGACATGGTCAGCAGATACACCGAAATAGGTCAGGGCAAGTGGGTATATGGTTCTTTTAGTCCCAACCCAAACGCAGATTCCATCCCCCCTCATCAGGTTTCCTGCGAGCGCGGCCATAAAGCCACTGGTAGCAGCCGATTGCTGAGGAGTTTGACTAATGAATTCATGTATACCCGCCGTAGGGAAAACGCCGCCCGGGAAAGCGGATGCAACCGGGCCAAGTCCGAAACTGTCCTGTTTCATATCCAGCGAAGGCGTGCGGAAACCTTGCAAGGAGAGGATATCACTTTGGAGCCTGGCAATCATCTCACTTTTTTCGGCCTGGGTTTTCATGTTTCAATCATTTTAGTATATTTGGTACTAATAGTAACAAACAAATGATTTCAATAATAACATCATGCTATGACAAGTCCAAAACTTTTTTTCAATAGCAACATCCGGTTCTTGCGTGAACGAAGGCGTTTAACTCAGGATGATCTTGCTCAAAAACTTGATATTTCCCGTGTTAAACTCGCTGCTTTGGAGTCAGGACGGACAGAAAATCCTACGGCAACAGACCTGATCAGATTTTCGGATTTCCTTCAGTTAAGTATTGATAGTCTTTTCCGTGTAGACTTGTCAAAACTCTCTGAGCTTAAACTTCGAGAACTGGAGGCGGGGAATGACGTCTACATGACAGGTACAAATCTCAGGGTCCTGGCCATTTCGGTGGACCGGTCTAACAAAGAGAATGTTGAGTATGTACCTGTGAAAGCCAAAGCCGGATACAGAAGCGGCTACTCTGACCCGGACTACATAGCTTCGCTGCCCAAGTTTTCACTACCCAACCTGCCGCAAACCGGCACGTTCCGCATGTTTCCCACCACGGGAGATTCCATGCTACCCCTACCGGAAGGTGCAGATGTCATCGGTCAGTTTGTTGAAGACTGGACATCTCTGAAACCGGGTATGTTATGCATTGTGATCCTGAAAGCCGAGCAGGATTTTGTCTTCAAAAAAGTGACCATCAAACCGGACTCAAAAACCTTTCTGCTCGAATCCTTAAACCAGGCTTACCTGCCTTATGAGGTAAACGCAGCAGATGTATTAGAAATCTGGAAGTACTATAGCTATCAATCTAAAAAAGTACCTGAGAGCGTTTCCGACGTTCAGCATATTTCCGGTACCGTAAACGCGATTCTGGAAAGGTTGAAGGTTATTGAAGATAAGATGGATGGTTAGGACTTTGGGGATTAGGAAGCCTTATATTAGCAGTATGTATTCGTAATTCCTTAACAGTCGCGGGCATTGATTTATACCCAAACTGAATTTATAAAGACTCGTGTGCTTTCTAATCAGAGGAGAGAGAAATGAAAATAAAAATAATCCTGCTCGTACTTATGACCAGCATGTCAACTACCGCCTGTGGTGGCCGTGCTGCCAATCCAGTCATGACCACGCAGTACGGCGACCAAAAGAAAAGCTGCCGTGCCCTGGAAAGCGAAATGATCGGCGTACAACAGGAAATATCCCACCTTGTTCCTAAAACTGATAAGACCGGCAAGAACGTAGCACTAGGGGTCGCAGGTGCCTTCGTTCTATTCCCTTGGTTCTTTATGGATTTCAGCCATGCCGAAGAAGAAGAGGTAAATGCTTACCGCCAGCGTTATAATAATCTGGCAAGTCTGGCAGCAGACAAGGGCTGTGATATTGATACAAGACCCATCCCGGTTATCAAATCCCATGCATCCAAACGTTTCAAAGAGGACTCTAAGCTGAACTAGGGTTTATCGCTGGTCGGTTTCTGGAATGATTAGACTCCTGCTCTTTCGAAACAGCATCTTTAACTCATGCTTTCCTTATTTGGTTTATTTTTCAATTCAGGAATAAACTAATAGTTTATCTTTGTAGCAAATTATAAACACAAGTATTGACAAAGTTTGTTTTTCTTAATATAAATAAACTATGAGTTTACCAAATGAGAAAAAATTAAACCATTTGCTACGCGACTGGCCGTTAGGAGCAGTTGCCGTTACTTCGTGGCTTAACGATCAGGGATAGTTCTGAGATTTAACTTATAATTTTGGTGAGAACTTACCGAGTGTAAAGAAGGTACCTGGCTTTTCCTGGCAGCCGGATACCTTTTACTTATCTTTCCCGAATCAAGAGGATTTGGTTTTTTAAGACAACAATTTGGTACAGCTCCGTGACGGAAATGTACCAAATTTCAGGGTAAACTCGGGTATTCTGTTTGTCCTCAATTATTCGAAACCTATAGAGAGCCCCCGTAGGCATACATACCGTTGTCTCATTGAAAGAGCATTTTTTGAGACGAAAGTATACTCGCCTAGTTCACCCTCCTCTGAATAATCTTCATTTCTTTAAAGCTTTCAATCGTTCGTTTGCCGATTGGTTATTCGGGTCAAGTGTCAAACTCTTTTTGAAACTCGCACTCGCCAGCTCTTTTTGCCCCATTGACGCGTAGGATTCGCCCTGATCTTCAAACGCATCGGAGCTGGTAGGATAGATGGCAACATTTAAGGTTGATATCTTAAGGGCACGCGCCAGCTGCCCTCCGTCTCTCAAAATGCTGGCATAGGCCTTCAGGTCTTTCGCACTGATCGTAAACGATGGATCGTTCGCTCGCTGAGCGTCCCAAACTTGTCTGACATTCTTGAAGACACTTTTCTCCAGGGCCCTTCTAAACCTGTTGACCGCATAGGGATTTTGATAGCCAATCGCGTAGGGATCGTGCGCGTAGCCATTTCGTAGCCAGGGGATCGCCCATGTGGTTTGCTTTCCCATAAAGAGGTCGATGATCGGTTGGGTAATGTAATGGCCGCGCCAACCGTTGGTAAAATAGACTAAGTACTCATTGGTGGCCGGAAAAGCAAGATAGAACGCGCGGTAATCGCCATTGTCACCCCACTGCCAGAGGGCTTTTCCCTTCTCATTTTGTTGTATGCCAACGCCTAGGCCCCAACCGATATGCTGGGTCGCGGGAATGGTGGGATGATTGAACCAATTGCCCGCAGTTGCCTGGGCAATCATCAGCTTGTGTGTCGCTGGTTTCAGCCCTTTACCCGTTACCAGAGCGTCAAGAAATAAGTTATAGTCATGGGCATTAGTCAACAGGCTTGACGCAGCATTAAGGTCCATATGGTTATGGATCGCATTGCTGTCACTGCCGAACGTTGACACGGTGGCAAACTTGGGATCCCATCGAAAACTGCTGTTGCTCATGGCTAAAGGATTAAATGTTTCTTCGGCTGCCAACTGATTGAGATCTTTATGCGTGACTCGTTCCAAGACAGTCATCAGAAACAAGTAAGCCTCTCCCGAATAATTGAAACAGCTATCCGGTGGAAACAGAAAGGGTATAATACCCTCATCAGCCCAGTTACGAAAACCGGTACGATGACTGAGCACCAGTCGCGCCGTAATCTTCCTGTACTGCGGGTTTGAGGGGTCAAACCGAGAATAGGAACCTCCCATATAATTCAGCAATGGCGTATCTAAAGCGATGACGCCTTTATCAACCAGTCTGAGTACAGTATAACCAAATACGGCTTTGCTCAATGATGCGGCTTCGAAAATACTTGTCTTTGTGATGGGTGACTTTTTGCCGTATGCTGCCACACCAAGATCATATTCCTCCGTTTGGCCGTCTTTGCTATAGATTAGCTGAATACCGGGAACATCGACAGACTGGATGAGGTCCATCAGCGTTGCTGCTTTGTCCGCTTGCTGCGCAAATCCGTGCATGGTTATCATAAACAGGCACAGACCTGTTACCAATATTTTTCTCATACCTTCTTTTTCAAGTTAAGTTGATTTTCAGACCGAATAAACATCATTTTTGAAATGTTCAATAAACCTGTTTCTTTCGTTAATATTTTAACGAACATAGCGTCAAGACATGGAAATGACTCAGGCACGTTGGTTCAAGATTATGCAAGTTGTTTCACGTTGATTATCAATGGATTCTAATCTAGAAAAGTTACGCAGACTCATCGAACAACGGTTGGGTTGGGGTTCTTCTGACGACTGGCAGGGGCGTGATTTCGACAAGTTGAGCGAACTCATATTCGAGCAAACGAAGGTGAGCCTCAGCGATAGCACCTTGAAACGACTATGGGGGAAGATAAACTACCAATCACTGCCCAGTAGCACCACACTCGACACGCTCGCCCGGTTTGCGGGTTTCGATAGCTGGCGGGTGTTCGTGACGCAGTCTATTGCCGTGCCTCACCAAAACGCGACGATTGCCGAGAGTCGTGGCCAGTTATGGCTGGTAGTTGCCGGGGCGGCGATTTTATCGGTAATTAGTGTGGTTATTTTTTTATCAACTCAACAGGCAGCAACTGACAACGCCGAATATAGTTTTAGCAGTAAGCATCTGGATCGCACGATACCCAATTCCGTTATCTTCACCTATGACGCAACAGCTGCCAGAGATTCTGTGTTTATTCAACTCGCCGGGGATGAGAAAAGGAAAACGGCGGTTGACAAAAACGCACATACCTTCTCGATCACCCATTACGAACCTGGTTTCTATAATCCACAGCTGGTGGTAGGTCAAAAAGTAGTCAAGACGCACGACGTATTGATCGCAACAAAGGGGTGGTTAGCTTGGATCGCCAATGGTCCCATACCCGTGTATCTGGATAGCACGAGCTATATTTTTCCCGACAAACTTGAGTTTCCAGTACGGAGTCTGGTTGAAAAGGTGCCTGACTCCGAATCGACACCTTGTTACATTCGCTATTACAACGTCGGTAATTTCGGCAGTATACCCGTCACTGATTTTAGTTTCAGTACGCAGGTAAAAAGCAACTATAAATCCGGGGCGGCCGCCTGTCAGTATATCATCATCCAACTCATCACGGATGGTACGCCGATCAAGATACCCTTATCGGCCAAGGGCTGTGTCTCTGAATTGGCACTGACGAGTTTCGGCCAAATCGTGTCCGGCAGGCACGCTGATCTCTCCAACTTTGGCATCGATCCATCTTCTTGGGTCAATGTATCGTGCCGAAGTTATGCTAACAAGATTCAATATTTTGTGGATGGGAATCTTGCATATGAAGGTCACTTGCCCGATAGGAAAACCAACATAGTTGGAGTGGGCTTCAGCTTTCTGGGTACCGGCGCAGCGAGACAGATCGAGTTAAAGGCGGGTGATCGCATGGTCTTTAAAGCGTTTTGACATTCATTGTGGGTTAATTTACGCTTACAGGTGGCTGTGTCCCGGCAATGGCTGCGCAGGCAAGGACGGGGAATGAGTTTAGGAATGCAACCTTAAACCACTCACATTGCACAGAGTGTCAAAGCTTTGGTACTTATATGGGAAAAGCATGGAGTGGGTATTTTGGATGATTTTTCACACTCTGCGTAATCGGCCCTGAGCTTGACGATGTCTCAATTTTACATTAAATTTGGAGAGCGATTACAGGCCGAACGCGAGTTTTTTCTAGTAGGCTGAATCTCCTAAAATCAAATCCTGACACAGTTCAGCGTACACTCCCTAGAATATGCGAAATGTAGATCTCCATTCTCGAGAAGAAACTACTTTTTAAATTACCCCAACTTTTCAGACCGATCCCATTTTGCTGCTCTCAAAATGTTTACGAATAGTTTACGAATTAAAAAATCAGTCACAACATATTGACACAAGGATTTTCTATCTTCTTGTGAACATGCATCTGTCTATAGGTTTATTACTGAATCCAACGCATCATCCGTCGTCTTATTAATAAAATTGCTTTGATACCCCATTGTAGTTTTAATATCCGAATGCCGGTAAAGTCTTTGAAGAATATTAGCAGGAATACGATCTGCAGATATCTGTGCGAAAGAGTGACGCGCAATATGCATGGAAAGCGGCTTAGTTAGTTGAAGTTTAACTGCGACATTCTTGAGATAATCGTTACAACTTCTAACCCGAGCCTTAATATAACTTTGTACCTCATACGATTTAGAGAGATCTGGCATTTTAGCGAGATCAAAAAAGACGAGATCATGAGCGTTATTCCTTGGATACTGTTGCAAGATCTCCAATACTTTCTCTGGAACCTTCAACGAACCAGCTTTGAGATTCTTACCCATAGCGTAATAAAGACGGCCATTTTGAAAGTCAGACCATTTCAACCTTAAAACATCCGAAATCCGCATTCCTGCAAAATAGAAAGATACAAGCCAAAGGTTTCGTGCATGGTTTTCACCGAATGGTAAGTCTAACGCTTCTAGCGCCTTCACTTCCTCAGCGTTTAAGCCGATTTTTAAACTATCGGGAAACTTAATAACCGTCTTTCCTTTGGGTATTTCGGAGAAGTTGACCACCTGATTCCGTGGCAAATTGACCACCTAATTAACTGGCGGCCGGTAGTAGAAAATGCTAGTAGAAGCGATTCAAAATTAGTAAATAAAAGTTATAATTATTCGTAGCTGGTTTCGAGCTCCGTTTTTCGTTTTCTTCTCATTGATTCCCCCTTTAATTCAACCCGGTGTGCATCATGTACTATACGATCTAAAATGGCATCAGCAATGGTTTTTTCTCCTATTACTTCATGCCATTTGCTAACAGGCAACTGAGAAGTAATTATCAGGGATGTTTTTCCGTGCCTGTCTTCTATGATTTCCATCAGTGCTGCCCGGCTCTGGGCATCGAACGGCTGGATACCAAAGTCGTCCAGGATAAGAAGTTGTTGCCGTTCTATTTTTGTAATTTCTTTGATATAGGATCCATCCGCCTTGGCCATTTTGAGTTTGGCAAACAATTTGGGAGTACTGGCATACATTACGCGGTAGCCAAGTATACATGCCTGATGACCAATCGCAGATGCTACATAGCTTTTACCGATTCCGGTACTGCCTGTGATCAGTAGGTTTTCATTTCGGCCAATAAAGGAGCATTCTGCTAGGCGCATGATCTGATTACGGTCAATACTTCTATCAGCATGATAGTGGATATTTTCGACCATGGCCTTATAGCGGAACCGTGCGTACAAGATCTGGCGTTCGACCCGACGGTTATTTCTGTCATCCCATTCAGCGTCAACTAGATGAGCTAAAAGCTCATCCGCCGTGTAATCATTAGTCTTTCCACTTTCCAGGCTACTTTTAAAGGCATGGAACATGCCGTAAAATTTTAGCTTGCGTAACTTTTCCAAAGTGTTTGTGTTCATTTTTATTAATTGTTTAAAGGATTATTGATAATAGTCTTCGCCTCTGATATTATCGTGTTTGGGCATGGGTAATTCGTCTGCAAACAGGCTGTCTTCATATTGATCCATATTTTTTTCCAGTATAGTCTGGATTGTTTTATAGTTGTAGATACCATAGCTTAAAGCCCTTTGGCACGCGCTGATCAGGCGTTGTTCACCAGCTTTCTTCGCAAAAGAGAGGATACCAATACAGGAGCGGTAGGCCTGTTCGGGATGCTGTTTGCGATCCAGGATTTTAAGAATATACAACCTGACATCTTCATGGATCGAGGAAGCCCACTCCAAGAATCGATCTGGTGTCCAGTCTGTTACGAAGCGGTGTGTACTGGCCAGATGTTCTTTATCGGTAGAATAATTATAGGGACTTTTAAGCCTTTTATGAAGGGCGATACGTTCGTAATGATAATATGCTTCAACCACAGAATTGGAATACAACAACTTGACTTTCTTGCCGATAAACCGGTATGGGACACTATAATAGTGCTTGTCAACGCTCAGGCAGACATGTCCGTTCTTCATTACAGTGGCATGTAGCTGTTTTTTGAACTCATAATGCAGGATCGGAAGCGGGGCCAGAGCACTGCGCTCAATTTCTTCAAACTGGAGTCTGCGACTGTAATTACGGCCCCGAAGCAGTTGGTTATTATGAGCCTCGAGAGCAATCAATATAGCTGCGTTTAACTCTGTCAGTGAGTTGTAAACCTGCTTTCTTAAAGGCGCATAAATACGGCTGTAAACGATTTTGACAGCACCTTCCACCAACGCCTTATCTCTTGGCCGGTAAGCGCGTGCAGGTAATATCGTAGTCCCATAATGATCAGCAAAATCGGCAAAGGCCTCGTTCAGCGTAGGTTCGTATTTATTGCTTTTTATAACAGCAGCTTTAAGGTTATCCGGAACAATTGCTGCCGGCACACCACCGATATAATGAAGTGCATTCTCGCAAGCTGCGATCAGATCTTCTTTTTGCTGGCTACTGACTGCTTCCACGTAAGTGAGTTGACTCGCTCCCAGGATAGCCACAAACACTTCAACCTCAGTTAATTCACCAGTCTCTTTATCTACAATACTTAATTTAACACCTGCAAAATCGATGTACAGCTTATCGCCGGCCTTATGGTCCTGATGCATCACAGGGTTAACGCGGGCCTTCCATTTGGTCAGATGAAAGCAAAACTGGGTATAAGCAAATCCTTCCGGAAATTCCTTTTTATAGGCTTCCCAAAGCATATGACGGGTAACACCTGTCCGTTTTAATTCTTTGTCTATTTGCGGAAAACAACGTTGCAGATTCAACAATCTGTCTTGCGGTGGCTGCTGTTTAACCGTTCCGAAAAAGTCATCCAGCTCTTTATCATTCAGGCTGTTGATCTGTTCAAAGGTAAGTCCGCTCGCATCAAAAGTGGTCATGTACTTCTTAGCGGTATTGCGGGAAACACCTGTCTGTTCCGCTATCCAGAGCTTGCTGCGGCCCTGGCTGTACATCCGTAAAATCTGTCTTATTTTGCTCATGCTGATTGTCGAATTGGCCATACCTTTTACACGATTGGTTCGTGCCAAAAATATGGTTGATTCTACAGCATTTTCTAATCTCTCAGGTGGTCAGTTTACTCCGGAATCAGGTGGTCAGTTTGATCCGAAATGGGGTGGTCAATTTCGCCCGGAACAGGTGGTCAGTTTAAACCGAATTGGGGTGGTCAGTTTCACCGAATTTTCCATTCCTTTACCAAATGGATAATTTTTCCTGTCAGTAACACCATCTGCGACAGCTCTATTGTATATCGTTCTGATTACAACCAAGTGATTGACTGCAGTCCTCTCGGTAACGCCAAAAGTTCCGATCAAATAGGCTTTGAACTTTTTCAAGAGGCCGGGACTTATTTCGGAAAAGTTTATTTCCTCATTTTTCAAAAATTTCTTAAATCTGTTAACCCTTGGTTCATCTGCAGATCTTTGATTAAACCTTCCCGTAGATTTTAGTTGATCAAGGTATAGGTTTGCTTGTTTGAAGAATGTCCCGTCCTTGGAAGCTGTGACTGCCCTTTTAATCGCCTTTGCTGATGTGTCAGTGTTGTTTGTTTCCATCTCAAGAAGCTTGTCAGTCGCCTCAGACACCTTCTTTGCAATTAGATTATTTATCCTGGCAGAATTAGGGTGGGACTTCTTCACTATTTGTCTCGCCTCATCCCATTGATCAGGTAAAATGCTATGCCCGATGCTCTTCTGTGACATTTTTCTGTCTTTAATTATCCGCAGATAGAGATTATGTTCTCCATCTTTATTCGGGGTTTTTCGAAAAACGATACTTACCGATGCCATATGTGATCTGTTTGATGAACAAATGTAATGGATTCATGCCAAACATTTGCCAAACATTTGGCGGTTTTATAAAGATTTTTACGAATCTAACAATTTTTAAATAACTGATAATCAGATTATATTGAAACATATGAAGCCATATAAAACCAAAAATAACAGGACTTAAAATCCTGTGAGCCGAAACGCTCGTACGGGTTCGATTCCCGTCCCCGGTACTGATTATGAGAGGGTTACGCATTTGATTGCGTAACCTCTTTTTCATAGGTACAACATCATAAGGGATCAAGCGGGATTTCTGGGGGGGCGGTCAAGCATAGATGTTGGCTAGTCTGAATAAAAAAAGAACGGCACGTCCCTCACACCTCTCTGAGTCGATCTGAATGTTTTGATTTTGCACGGATATTTAATTACAGATTTAGCACACTGTCCAATGCTTGATCCGTCGTAGCGAAAACGAATTGCCCTCGCTATCTCGTTCATTATTTTGATATCTGAATGACGACATACGACTTTGTTATTGACAAATAAACAAATTTCATTTCACTTCAAACTCTTGCTGCCCATAAATCAGGTCATTACTACCAATTCCCTGGACTACAATTCTAAACTTCCCTGTAATGTCTCCGGTGAAGAATGAGCAATCAACTTCACCTTGATCATTAATGACCAAGCCGGATTTCCAGTAAAGTGTGGAAAGGAGCTGCGGATCTGTAAAGTCTTTGAGTTGCTCGTCGAATCCGTAGAATTCTCGGGCCGTGTAGATGCCATTGAGTTTGAAAATGGTTTTGTCTTGCTCCGCCATGCAACCTGAATACACAACTTTTCTTGACTTCCATTCCCATTCGCTGTTATCTCCTATATATCCAATTAACTCTCCGGACATGCTTAATTTTGCAATACCATCTTGGTACAATTCTCCTTTTTTAGGTTGGCGTCGGTTAGGATCATCTTTGGTTGAATAATACAACGGCGAGATGTGGGGATAGTAAAGCACATTGCCAATTACATAATCCCCACAGGCATTGGTTCCTCTTTTCCCTCCGTAAATTGAGTTGTTGCGTCCTCCGACTCTTACGATTACTTCCTTAAGTTGTGTAGCATGCTCCATTCCTTTTAGCATGGATTCTCTGCTACTTTGTCCGGCAGATGTAAGACCGCTGGTTGTTATTAGGATCGTTTTAGCGAGATTTTTATTTACTTCCCAAAAAGGATCTTCCAGCTCAATACTGTAGCCATCCTTGTTTTGCATATTCACCGATGCTCTCAGTGCCTTGCCGGAAGGAACCAGTAAATCAGGGTATGGAATTTCAAAAATCCCTCCAGGGTTAGTAGAGTAGACACTGACGTCTTTTACATCTTTCATGATGTTTAAATCAACAGCTTTTTTTAAGGGCTTGCCAAGGTAAAGAACCTTTCCGCTGACTGTAAGTGAACTTGGGGTTTGGGCGGTGTCGCCAGGAGAACTAGTTAGTAAATCTTGCCAGGTATATTTTCTCCACCCTTTGATAAGAAGAATGTGCTCCAGAAAGGATTTGTTTTCAAACCTCCTTCCTGCGGGATCCAGTGGAAGAGTCCCCAGACTGGAATTCAGGAAAATATAGCTTTCAATATCCTGTTCGTTGGCGGGATCGAAGCGGTTCTCCTGTACGCAGGCGATGGATACGATACCTTGTACGGGTTGGTTGGATTGATCTTTGAACTGGAGTTTGGTTGAAATCTTCTCACGTTTTAAATAGGTCTTTTTTAATTCTTCGGAGCTCATTTCTATCCGGCGGTCGTAGTGAGCGAAAAAGATGCGCTCTACGACGGGTCGTCCTTCTTCATCCAGGATCGTAATCGTCGCCAGCCCTTTTGGAACAGCGGCCAGTACTACGGTCTTATCAACCCGACTTTTTTGCATAGCAACCAGAAAAGAGGCGTAGCCTTCGCGGTAATCATGAATCAACACCTGCAAATTTTTACCAACCTGCCCCTCAATCTGGAATGATAAGGTGTCGTTTACGACAGCCTGCTTGAGATGAAGGGCAATGCCATCCGGCAGTATCTCAGGCAAATAGTAAACGGTGTCTTTGGGGAGTATTTTATTTTGCTCAACCTGTACACTGTACCGACATTTACGATCAGGGACGAAACTAAAAGCACCAACACCATAACTGGTTGTACTTATGGTGTCGATCGGAGTGTTGTCTTTAAACAAAATTCCTTGTATTGGTACCGATAGATTTTGTGTGGTTTTGGTTTCCCAGCCAACCGTAGCAGTAAGCCCATCAACCAGGTGTCCTCCTTCGGGATAGAACTTTGCGACTATTCCTTTTGAAAGTTTGGATGGCAACGGAACTGTAACATATTGTATATCGTCGTTATACCTAGCAGAAATCAGCATTGTCGGTTGTTGTTCGCTGAACTCGTCTGTAGAAATGGTGATTATACTGGTGTTGTTACCATCGATTTTGGCTACTACCGGTGTTGCTTTGCCAATACTGTACTCCACAACAGGCTTTACTCTGGACTTTGGATCGGGTAGTTCCAGCTGAACTTTGACCCGGAGTTTGCCATCAATGTCCACAGTGTCCAATAACATCGTGCTGACGGAAAACGGGCTCTCTGTAATACTTTTAATGGTTAACTTTTGTACAAAAAGGATAATAGGTAATTGGTTTTTGTCGACCACATCGGTGTAAGCAATCAGCTGATAATTTCCAGGCGGTAGCGAATCGGGAAGAGCCATGTTGCCGGAAGCCAATCCATTTTCCATGGCAAATTTATCTTGCAACTGTACTTTCTGGTTGGCCTCTCTGACGAGGACTAGTGATAAAATAGTATGCTTACTGAAATCTACCGACTCACTTCTGACAACATAAGCACTGAACCAGATGTTTTCGTTATTGGTATAGATGTTTTTATCGGTATGGACAAAAAGCAGGTTGCTGGGGCTGTTTTTTGAATAAAATCGAAGCTTTTCAAGAAAAACATTATCTTCCAGTTGTTTGGACTGAGCAGTTGAGTCAAAAGAATTGGCAAAAAGAATCAAGAAAATATAAACAGAAATGTATCTCATCCTGGTCGTCAGTTCATTATTTAACTGTAAAGGCTCTTACAGCTTCGGACATTTTTAAGTGGTATAGTCTCACAGTTTACCTATATCTTAGTAAAAAGACGGTTATCTTAAAATCTATTGAATTTCATTGCAGCATGCATTAACCGGACAGCACATTAAGCCTAGCTCCCCCCCTGCCCCAGAATTCTTGGGGGTCAAAATGAGTCTCTATGCAGCTAGATCGGCTAACCTGAAAATAGAAAAATGAAATAAAATAAAATTCAACATAGGTCGCAAAGCAGTACGCTCCGGCGCTCCGGCTCCTTTTTTGATACCGGTAAAATTTCTTCTGTAAATTACCGTTTTGTATCTTATAGCTCTTCAATGTAAATCTGCATTAAACAGTAAGCTTTGAAACTCATAACATAAGACACCGATACCATTTTTCAAAATTCAAGCATCCTCCAACAACGGGATCGTAGAGGGTGACAAGTACCAGCTTTATTTTTATGACAGAGTTTGGCGAGATGCCGGCATTAAAATGACAGAAGGGAACTTTCTGGATTTCAGAGGCATCCCCTCTAACACAATATATTGGCTAAGGGACATCTCCACTGGGAAAGAAGAACTGTCCTTCAGGTATATTCATGACAGACAGGTCTTTCTCAATAACTAAGTCACACAATTATCCGGTAAACTGCATTGTTGGCAAATTTCTCAAAAATCTTTCGAAGGTCTATTTCAAAACGGCCCTGGTATGTGGTGATTAACATCACGGGGCTCAGTCTTGCGATAGCTTTCTGTGTTCTCATTGCGCTGTTCGTTAATAGTGAATATGACTACGACCAGTTTCACAAAAGCAAGAACGAACTTTACAGGCTGGTAGTTGATGTCGACCAGAAGGGCGCGGGCTTACGGAAGATCGGTTACACGAATAACATCCAGGGAAGGGAATTTCAGGAAGCGCTTCCTGAAATAAAAGGTGTTGTTCGCTTTTTTTCATCTAATAGCGCTGTGCGTCACGGGCAGACCATACAGAACGAAAATATTCTATATGCTGATTCTAACTTTTTTGCTGTATTTACCTTCCCCCTATTATTGGGCAGCCCAACGGAAGTTCTAAAACACGTTAACAATGTGGTGATAACCGAGGAAGTTGCAAGGCGGTATTTTGGAAAAACAGATGTAGTGGGCGAACTCTTCGAAATTTTTCGTGGCGACCATTTCGACTCCTTTATTATCAGTGGCATAGCAAAAATACCTCCTAAAAATTCCAGTATTAAATTTGGTATCGTACTGCCCTATCAGTCCAACAAGGAGTTTGCCGGAGACAATCAATGGACCGGGTTTTATTTGAATACCTTTGTTATGATTGATTCCGCGGCTCATTTACCACAGCTCGAACAAAAAATCAATCATCTCTTCTCTGCCAAGGCGAAAGGTGAATTAAGCATGATAAGAGAAAATGCCAAGGTCGATCTGAAAATTCGGTTTAGATTACAACACCTCCTCGATCTTCACCTTGCCAGGGAGTATGCCGAAGATAAAAATGGACTGGAGGATAGTAGCAATGTGCTATATTCTTCTATTTTAATAACAATTGCCTTGTTTATTTTAGCTATTGCCAGTATTAATTTCATCAATCTGACCCTGTCGCAAGCTATTACCAGAAGCAAGGAGGTTGGTATTCGTAAGGTTGTAGGCAGTAACAGGATCGCGATCATTTTTCAGTTTCTGTCAGAATCGTTCTTTCTGTGTGTAGTTTCTTTTGTAATAGCCCTGTTGCTTTCAGCTTTGATGTTGCCTAGCCTAAACTGGATGGCAAACAAACATATTGACCTGTCTGATTTCCTTGGAGCCAGGATGAGTATTGCGTTTTTAGCGCTACTGTTCGGAACTTGCCTCATTTCAGGTTGGTATCCCGCCTTCGTTATGTCGGTCCCTGGCCCAATGAAGGCTCTGTCAATCAGCAATCAGTTAAAACGGAGATTTGGTCTTTCGCTGGTTGTCGTTCAGTTTTATGTTGCAACTTCTCTTCTGCTGTCTGCCGTAGTGGTGTTCCTTCAGTTTAATTTTATAGAAAATTTGAAGTTAGGGTATAATGATGAAAACGTGATGGTCATCATAAATGCTATGCCTACTTCGGTAGACGATATACGGCTTTTCAAAACAAAACTTACCAGGAATACCGGCATTTTAAATGCCTGTGCTCAGGTTGACGAGAAAGTAGAAAAAGTATTGGTTAATCACATTGAAATTGACTGTGAGTCAATTTCCACAGACGAAGACTATCTGAATACGCTAAATATACCCTTACAAAGCGGAAGAAACTTCCTAAAATCGTTTTCCACTGACTCTACCACTGGTATTATCGTTAATGAAACTTTCGTTAAACGAGCACAGCTGGGTAATAGCGCCTTGGGAAGTGTAGTAGAGTTTATCTGGAACAATTCACGGATGAAGATCATCGGAGTAGTGAAAGATTACCATACCGGATCTGCGGAACAGGAAATTAAACCCCTGGTATTGAAAATGTATCCAAACGAGCGTTATCCAACTGGAATTGTAAAGGTAAAACTATCAGGGCTAAAGGAGCCTTTGAGTCAGATCATTCTAACCGAATTCAAAGAGGCCTTTCCCTACCAGCCTTTCCAATACAGTTTTTTGAAAGCTATAAACGCAAAGTATTTAGAGGCCAATAGGAATTGGAAGCGTATAATAACCATCGCAACCGGTGCGGTAATTTTTATTTGCTTGATCGGCTTATTTGGTTTATGTATGATTTCCGCCCAAAGCCGTACCAAAGAGATTGCCATACGTAAAATTGCCGGGTCCTCGGACTGGCAGATTGTCCAGATGTTGTCAAAACGGTATGTAGGTCAAATATTGCTTGCTACCTTCCTGGCCATCCCCACGGTGTTCTATTTGGAAGGTAAATGGCTGGCCAATTTTGCGTTTCGGGTAGATATCTCCATCTGGAAGTACTTCTTAAGCTGTGCTGCTATTCTCGTAATTGGCTTTTTACCTATTTTTTATCACTCCTTAAAAGCGACCAAAAAAAATCCAGTAGATTCATTACGAACTGAATGACCTGCGATAAATGTGAAGTATACCGTTCGGACAGGCAGAAAAGGCACTGCCTTTCAGTTGGGGCGCCTGCCTGTGGATTATCTCGTCATGCTTACTCAAAAAAACTAAAATCCTTATCTCCACTGGCGTGTTGGTATCCACAGGTATAGATTTTGATAAACAGGGAGAAACACTCCAAAAATATCCACGGCTTCAAATGTTTTCCGGCCTATCGTTTTAGAATAATCGATCTTAGTAAACTTAAAAGGTATACCTTATTTCAACTATGGAAATCAGTACAGAAGTAATCCTCCATGCCGCCAGACTAGGTGAAATACCGGTCCTCAGCGAGCTGATCCGGCTGGGTACGGACGTCAATGTGCAGGAAAAACAAAGGGGGCATACGCCACTGATCATTGCATGTTATAACAATCAATATGAAGCCGCCAGAATGCTTCTGGATGCAGGCGCCAACGTCAATGCATTTGACTACGGCGGTAATACTGCCCTGATGGGTGCTGCTTTCAAAGGGTATTCGGATATAGCTATGCTTTTAATTGACCGGGGAGCAATCCTGGACATGCAACACGGGAATGGCGGCACCGCCTTGATGTTTGCAACGATGTTTGGACGTAACGAGTTGGTAAAACTTCTAAAAGCGCAGGGAGCTGATCTGAACCTGACCGACGCCCGAGGTTTGACGGCGCTGGATTTAGCCATTCAGCAAAACAATACTATGGCCATTGAACTGCTTTCTTGAAAATCACTCGAAAAAAATGCCCCGGACAACCCTCCGAGGCATTTTTTCGTTTCTATGCTGGAATTTTCCTCGGCTTCTCCCGTTCCCAGAAGCGATGTTGAGAAATGGCCAGAACAAATTTTTCGGCAACTGCTGCAAGATCTTCCCCAACCACAATCCCCTCCCGTAGCACGGTTTGATCCTCATAATCAACGGGAAGTTTCTTTGCAAAATAGGTTGCTTCCAGCACCTGCATTGCCGACTGGTGCGCTGCAATAGCTTTACAATGTTTGAAAGCTTCGTTGAGAAAATGTATGGCGTCTGCGTCCGCCTCAATCGTCGCAACACTATTCGTACCGCCTGCTACGTACACCGCATCGTAAAAAACAGATGAGGCAGTTAGAAAACTATGATCTACTGCTATTTGTGCATCGCGCTGAGAAAGAATATAGTTCAGCCGGGGGGCAATCAGTTCCACAGTTGCCCCGGCAGCTGATAAAGCCTGCCTGACTGTTTCCAGGGATTCATCATTGACACCATCAGCCGCAAGCAGCGCAACTTTTCTGGTTTTGATGCTGTCTTTTGTTGTGTTGGACATGCTCAGTGCTGCCGAAATACTAACCGTCTGTTCAAAAGTAAGTGAATCAAAATCAGCAGGTTCGCCGTCAGCAGGCACACTATGATTAACGGGCAGCTCAGTATCCTGTGGCACATGGATCCTGAGGGCAAAAGCAACATCTGCCGCCAGCCCTTTGTCTATCATGGATAGAATCCTAAGCATACGCTCGCGGATCGCAACAGTCCTGACTTTACCCAGCTCAAAGCTCAGTGCATCTGCAATATGGTTTTTTTCTGGCGTTGACTGGCTGTTAAAAAAAAGCCTGGCCTGACTGAAATGATCAAAAAAACTTCTCCCGCGAGCCCTTACCTTCCGTGCATCCACACGCTCGGGATAGGAAGTATACCCTCCTTCAGATGCTGGTGCCTGCATCGGAAACCCTCCCCCCAGCGAATTGGGATGATAACTTACCTTACCCCGGTTAATGGTCTGGCGCATGTACCCGTCTCGCTGATTATTACGGACATCCACAACCGGGCGATTAATCGGAATTTCCTGAAAATTGGGCCCTCCCAGGCGGATCAGCTGGGTATCCGTATATGAAAAAAGCCGTCCTTGCAGCAGGGGATCATTCGTAAAATCGATGCCGGGTACAACGTGTCCCACATGGAACGCGGCCTGCTCAGTCTCTGCAAAAAAATTATCGGGGTTCCGATTGAGTGTCATCTTACCAATCCGCTGAACCGGAACCAGTTCTTCCGGTATTAATTTGGTAGGATCCAGCAGGTCAAACTCATATTTGAATTCGTCCTTGTCTGGTACTATCTGCACCCCAAGTTCCCATTCCGGGTAATTCCCGCTTTCAATGGCATCCCAAAGATCACGCCGATGGAAATCAGGGTCTTTGCCTGAGATTGTCTGAGCCTCATCCCATGCCACCGCATGTACCCCTAACAACGGTTTCCAGTGAAATTTAACAAAACTGGACTCCCCTTTTTCATTGATGAAACGAAAAGTATGTACCCCAAAGCCCTCCATCATCCGGTAACTGCGGGGAAGCGCACGGTCGCTCATCACCCACATGATCATGTGCGCCGATTCGGGCATCAGCGAGATGAAATCCCAGAAAGTATCATGGGCCGAAGCCGCCTGCGGCATTTCATTGTCAGGCTCCGGTTTGACTGCGTGAACCAGATCCGGGAATTTTATGGCATCCTGGATAAAGAAAACAGGCATGTTATTTCCCACCAGATCAAAATTGCCCTCCTGTGTATAAAACTTCACAGCGAACCCTCGGACATCGCGCGCGAGGTCCGTCGATCCCCGAGAGCCTGCTACCGTCGAAAACCGCACAAACACGGGTGTCTCTATCGATGTATCATTTAAAAACCCTGCTTTTGTAATGGCCGATTGTGATTCATACAATTTGAAAATCCCGTGCGCTCCTGAACCCCGGGCATGTACAACCCTCTCCGGTATACGTTCATGATCAAAATGCGTAATTTTTTCTCGAAGAATAAAGTCCTCCAGAAGCGTTGCGCCACGTTCCCCTGCCCTAAGCGAATTCTGATCATCGTTGACACGAACTCCGTGGTTGGTAGTGATAAACTTATCTTTCTCTTCCACTGTAAACTGCCGCAGCTTTTCGGACTTGCCGTTTACAGTTTGAGAATTTTCTATTCTTGCTTTTCTTTTCGTCATGACTTTTGTGTTCACACCTCCTCGGAGGCTTTGTAGTTAATCTCATTTTCGGCCACCTCGGTCAAAAGATGATCGGCCTGTTTTTCTTCCTCCAGAGTTTGTGAAAGAATATCCGCTACCTCGGTTAAGCCCAGGGTTGCGGCCAGTTGTACCAGTCCGCCGTAGGTTGCAATTTCATAATGCTCCACCTTCTGTGATGCCAGGATAATACCTACATCCCGGGTAGCAGTTCCTTCATGCGTACTTTCCAGTATGCCTTCCCCTTCTTTGGTAAGACCTTCCATTGCATCGCATTTTTTTGCTATGGCCTCAATACCCAGTAAATCAAAAATAACGAGTAGCCTGTTTACATGTTCCACCGTCTGTTTGAGATGGTTTTCAATCGCCGACCCAAGTTTTTGGGAACTGCTGGAGGCGATCATCTTAGGCAAAGACTTTACCAAATGATTTTCGGCCCAATAAATATCCCGGAGACTGTCGACAAACAGTTCCATCAACGCCGGTTCTGCACCGACGGATGTTTTGGTTTTAAATTTTGGCTCTGAGCCTGTCCCACGTTCCATATCCATGAATGGTTTAGTATGTCCCATTCTGTATAAAAGGCATTCCAGTATAAGGCCCGTGTAAAAGTTATCATAACCATCTATCTTTCGAACTTCACTGATAAGGCCCATCCGCGTTCAAAATAAAACGCTCCCGGCTGCATTTCAGATAAATAAGAATGATGTTCCCGGCTTTTTTATGCTTCTGGCTTCCAATCCGGACGGAAATCCATGGGGACTATATACCACAGAGAGTCAATTTTAACATTTAATGTGATAAATTTCATTATGTTTGCTCAACAAAGCGATCCATAACCTCATTTCAGTGATGAAAAGCCTCAGTCCCCCCAAGCGTAAAAAAAAATACCATACCCCTAAATTAAAAAAGTTGGGGAAAGTGCAAAATCTGACGTTCGGCACCAGTGGTAGTTCTGGTGATGGAATTGCGACATGGGACCCCTGTTAAAGATGGTTTGGAATTCCTCATTCCATCTATTAGGTTTCGACGAAAAGTCAATAGTGTTACTACTGAATGGATCAGTTCCTAAAATTTTCAGTAGCCCTGTTCAATATGCAATTCTGCGTGAATTTTTCGGGCAGAAAGAAGTTGATCTTGATCTGCTTAGGGAGGTTTACAAGGATGTTTACTCACTGCATGAAATCCTGGAAGCTTTTTTCGGGCTTTCGCAGGAAAAGGTTTTGCTTCCCGGGGCTATTCTTAAAATCGCAATCGCATCCCCCGAATGGCCCCGGCTTTACCATGATATTGGGGAACTGGGCTTACGAGCAATCCTGATTGATAATCAACTACCCGATTTAACGATATTTATCGTTTCTGATCTGCGTGTTCTGACGCATGCACATCTTCTCGAAATTAAAAGCAACCGGTTTGTATGCCTGTGGATATTCGGCAGTGAGCTTAAATTATCTCCGGTATTTGATAAAGCGGACAGCGCCTCTTTTTTCTCCTTTTTAAATAGGATGAAACGAGCCTTTTTCGGCCAGATACTAACCTTTAATCATCACCTTTCCCCAACGGATGTTCCGGACGTATCGCCTCTTACCTTACTTTTGGAACATCTGCCGGAGTTTATTTCTTCCCATGAGGCTTCCCGAACACTGCTGATTTTTGATTATAAAAAACTTGACATTAAACGCATCCCCATACACGAAAGTGTTTTCAGTTCTTACCCAACAGAACGATACGACCTTTTGGATGAGCACGGAAAGCCCGCAGATGTCATTTCGGTTTTCAACAAGCTTTCATTCCATTGCGAGACTTTTACAGGATTAATTGATATACTGAAATCAGAGCAAACTCCGCTGGGAGGATGGGTAAGCTCCGGGGGCTTTATTTACAGATCCAATAAAGTCAGCACTGAAACCTTTCTTTCCCGGACCAGAGCCAGCGGCAATGGACTAACCAGAGAGGAGTCGGAAGCGAAGGCCTTCTGTGAAACATTGGAACGCTACTCCCAGGGATTCCGTGAATATGAAGACGGGTATATTATTGACACCTATAAAAATCTTGGGAATGAAGCCATTCATCCTAACGACATACTTCTTTTCAGCCCTGACCAGTATCGTCTGAAAATGGCACGTAACCAGATGAACGTGCCACTGCTGCCTTTTGATGAAAATATGCCCATTTCCTGGAGTGATATTCATGACATTTCCGGTACTGTTTCACGAAAAATTCCCACTTTTCTTCTGTACCTGGGGATTCCTCCGGAGGATACCTCCTCGGAGAGGTTCTTTAAATGGATAACAAACGGCACTGCTGCTGGCCCGACACCTGAAATGGCGCGACTGCATGCACTCTACGAACTGATTGAAAGAGATGCCTACGCTATCTGGTGGTATAACCGATTATCTGCCCGGGGAATTGATTTGGGCTGTCTCTCCCATTTGAGCATTGTTGCCTCTGCCCTTGAAGCACATACCCGCCTGGGGAAAAATGTATACCTCTTTGATATTACGCAGGATATCTGCATCCCAACGGTCGCTGTAATTTCGGACTATATCCCGGGCACTTATTTCCTGTCGTGCGGTTCCAATATCAGCTTTGAGAAGGCATGCGAAAGTGCATTTTGTGAGCTGAATCAACTCTATCTTCATCATCTGAACAAGAAAAGCCGCCTGAATACCGGTCAGATGGCGGATATTGCCGCTACGTTAGCCAGCCATCTCCCCCAAACGCCGGTATGGCCAATGGAGAAACCCGACTTATCCGTCACCGCAGAACTACACCTTCTGGAAACAGAAATCAGAAAACGAGGGCTTGATATATACTATAAAGACCTCTCCCGTAATGATGTTTGGCTGCCCGTTGTGAAAGCCATTGTTCCAGGCATGAGAGATATGGATACCCGTTTTGCTGCGGGCAGATTATACACCACCGTCAGCGACCGGCATGGGTACCTGCCTTCCGAAAACTCCCTTAGAAACTTTACGATATTCTGAATGAAAGGCATAATTGGAATGGTGGGAAATCTAGTTGCCGGAGACCTCGGGCGAATGAGCCAACGTCTGACACACCGGGGAAATGCGGCGCTAACAAGCGCAGATACATTTGGTTTCGGTCAGCTGAGTACTTCGGAGAACCCCGTCCCTTTTAGCCTTAACGGGATCACGATCATCTCTGATGCCCGGATTGATAACCAGCCGGAAATGCTGGACAAAATCGCTGCGCAAAGGCATTTGGAAATAAGTACCAACGAATTTATCCACATGGCCTATTCCAAACTCGGCATCAGTTTTGTTGAGCATTTGTCAGGAGATTTTACAATAGCGATTGCGGATGAAAATTGCAGGAAATTGTTCCTGATACGTGATCACATGGGTGTACGCCCGTTATATTACTGTTTTAAACAGAGTACCTGCCTGGCCTTTGCTTCTGAGCCGAAAGCCCTTCTTTCGCTTGATTTCGTATCCTCCGAGCTCAATGACGCAAAACTAAGGGAATATCTCCAATGGCCAGTTGATCACAGGCCTTATGGAAAGGCAACGTTTTATAAGGACATATTTTCTGTTATGCCAGCGAGCGTTCTGACAGCCGGAATGGATCTGAACACAATCCAGGAAACGTTTTATTGGAAAATTGATCCGGAACGTTTTCGGATTCTGACTACGGAATCGTTACTTATTGCAGAATACCGGAAGAGATTTGAAACCGCTGTTTGCAGAAGATTACAGCCGATGACAGGCGCCCATGTGAGTGGCGGCCTTGATTCCAGCTCCATCTATAAGGTCGCCGAAAAATACCTCCGTAAAGATCAGTTGCACTCGGTACATTTTTATCCTGGCACTCCCGATACAGACGAAAGAAGTTACGCCAACGAAGTAGTTCGAAACAACCTGGAAAATCACTTTCAGATTGAACCAGCGGCGGATCCGCTTGCAGGTATCCGGCATTCGCATGTATATACGGACAGACCGGACTTAAGCACGATCCCAACCGGCACCAAAATACTCCGGGAATTAGCTCTTTTAAAAAATAAGAATGTCACTGTGATCCTGACCGGTCACGAAGGCGACACCGTTGTCGATTCGGGCAGACATTACCTTTCCGGCTTGCTCCTCAACTCAAAATTTGGAGAATTTGGGAAATACGTGGAAGGAGACGACAAGTCATCAAGGTTCAAAAGACTCTATTTCGTTAAACGAGCGCTTTCAGCCAGATATTCAGCCGATGGATCCGTGTCAGCCATGAAATTCGCTGCAGCCCTTCTCAGGCATAAACAAATTTCGTTGTTGGAGTTGGCTAGAATAATATACTCCGTTGCATTAGGACTGCTATCGCGCCGGAGCAGGAGATCTGCAAACCTATCTGCGGATGTGCGGTATACCCCCTCCACGCTTACAGGTGTCAGAAGTGAGCATTTTAACCGTATTTTTTCGGCAGGCATCATCGATATGAATGAAATACTTAACCTTGCCGGAGCAGCTTATGGCATCGAATATGCTCATCCTTTTCTTGACAGGGATTTTATTGAATTAAGTTTATTCATTCCTGAAAAATTGAGAATAGGCTCGAACGGGCTGACCAGGAATCATTTCCGGGAGGCCATGACCGGGATTTTGCCAGAGTACGTAAGGCTTAGAAGGTCGAAAGTTCAATTTGACAAAGCCATTTGGCACAACCTCGTTGACGCAGTCAATTCATTCCTCCGGGAAAATGATCTTAACAATGAAAAGAGAAAAGAATTAATCCGGATAAAAAGGAAGCTGCAAGCCATAGATGCTGACCATCCCGCCTTTAGTAAAACGAAAAGAATCCAGAGACAACTTTTACTTACCATCTGGAAAAGCCAGTTAGAAAGGTCCGATACATAATTTACCCAAAGTTTTCAGCCACTCATACCTCAAAATCGTTTGAAAGTGACCTCTGAATTTTCCCGGATCAGATACTTAATGATGCAGAGGCGTCGGACTTCCGGAGTACCTGCCAGCACATTGACGACTTAATTTAAGTTGCCTGGATCATCTGTCTCCATCGACCTCCACCTGCGTTTCAACTGTATGATCCTGAATTTAATGTTATCGTAAATCAATCCTCCAATCAAAAGAGCACTTGCGATGACCAATACATAAAGCCCGATATAGGAATAAACAATACCCGTTATCACACCGCCGAAGAAGAAAAAACTGATAATGGTGAGGCGCAGCCTGATTGAAGCAAATAGCTTTTGTTTATGCTGCCTGGATTTATAGAAAAGAAGCTGGGATAATTCAATCCCCAGGTCAGTGAACAATCCCGTTAAATGTGTGGTTCTCACAACCGAATTGGATATTGTTGTTACAAGGGAGTTCTGCATACCCATTGCAAACAATAAACAACAGGCGATAACATCAGGACTGTCCCTTGCAAGATGTGAAAATAAAATCCCGACCATCAGCAGGATAGCACTCTCGATAACAACCGGGGCTACATAAATAAGCCGCTCATTTTCCTTTGCCACAAGTTCCACCAGCAGCCCCGCCACAAAAGATCCCAGGAAGAAGAAAAAAATATACAAGAAGTATATCAGACCCTGCCAGAGGTTCATTTTATAGACCTCATCAACAAAAAAGGCAAAATGCCCGGTTACATTGGTAGTTAGCCTTTGCACCGCTAGAAACCCGCCGACATTCACCATGCCAGCCACAAATGATAACAGAGACGCAATCCGCAGATTGTGGCTTAACGTACGTGTTTTACCGTGATGTCTGAACAATGTACTCTCTTTTTAAACTCAAAACATTTCAATGATCTGTGAAATGCCTTTCAGGATCAATTTTAAGGCAAGTTACAAAAGCACCGGTTTTGATAACAAAAATAGATAAAATGAGGCGCGAAAGTTAGTATATAGCTGTTCGTAAAGGAGATGGCTTATGACCTCAACGGGTATTATTAAGCAAGACATCTATTTTCCCAAATTTCTGAATACCCTCGGTTACCGCATTTTGGATGGACGGTACATCCAATACATCAAGCCTGGTAACATACACGTCCGGTAACTTTGTTAGCTGAGTCTCGTCAGGGTGTTTATCGGGGTGGATTACCAGCCAAATCAATAAGTAACACCACTACCTTCATAGCATATAAAAAAATCGGGATGGTTAAACACCATCCCGATTCAAAAAAAGGATCGTAAGTTTTTAACTATTAAAAGTTAGCAGCCTTACCTGTATCCCACCATAGGCGAGTTGCAATGTCATCCTTCGCACCAGTACCCATTTTAGATACTGCATCGGTCACGGCCGCTGTATTGCCCGTTCTTTCAGCATTTACAAACGGCATCCTTTTGATGGATTCTCCCGCCGGGATAATGCCCCAGTCACCGTTACTGTCATTTTTAGCAGCAGCTGGTATTTTAGGATAACCGGTACGTCTGAAATCCACCCAAGCTTCGACTGTATTGGTGAAGGTATTGAGGTACTTCTGTGTAATAATCTTTTCCAGTTTCAGTTCATCTGAATCTGCATCATTCCATGCGATGGTAACAGTTGAAAGTGCTGTGAAATTATTACGCGCGTCAATAGGATCTACATAATTGATTGGCTTGCTGGTTTTATCAGCAAGATAGGCGTCTGCGCTACCTGCACCCCAATCTTCAAAAGATAATTTAATACCATTTTCATAATTGGTTTTTGGGTCTCCTGCTCCAGCCCAGCCTCTCAGCCCAGCTTCAGCTTTCAGAAACGCCACTTCCGCAGCGGTAAAATTCCTTCTCGTCTGAACCGTCTGGAAACTTTCATTCACCTTAGAGAAAGGTACGTGATCAGCCTTTGCCTTGATATAAGCACCATTCCGCACACCTTTGTACGGCATAGTTGGGTGATCTGCATACAACGATGCGCTGGATGATGGCATAGGGGCAAAATATTTGGAAAGGCGACCGTCATTATAACCAATCAGGAATGACTCCATGAGAGCACCCATCCGGGTATCATCCCATTCATAACAGATCTGCGCTACAGGTATCTTATTACCATTCAATGAATTGACAAAATTGTCAGCATTGGTGGTGATTAAGCCTGCAGGATCAGCCAGTGCTTTCTCGCCTTGTGTTTTTGCCTGAGCCGGATCAACTTTTGAAAGGCGCATTGCCAGTCTCAGTCTCAAAGAATTGACAACCTTCTGCCATTGCGTAATACTGCCCTTATAGTTGGTTGGGTCAAACTTAGCGAAACCGGTATAGGTCTTATTAGCGTTAAAATCGGTCTGGATAGAGTCCAGCTGCTTAAAGAAAAGCGGATACAGATCCGACTCCTTGTCGTACAAAATAGAATTCGCCGTAGTACCATACTGAGAATAAATGATGGGTCCGTGTACAGCTGTTAATTTAGACATACCATAAATACGAACCAGCTTGGCCCAGGTAGCAAACAAAGGCAGGTTATTTTCTCCTGCAAGCCTGATCACTTGTCTGGCGGGCGACATCACGCTACCATACTCCCGGCCCCAAAAAGAGTTCCAGCGAATGTAGTAGGTTGTGTTATTCACGTTACCAACAAAATCTGTGGGTGTACCCATGTAACCCATCCAGTTGTCTGCACACAAATCTTCTTCAACCTGGTGACCGTTAAGGTTGAAGATCATATTGGAAAAAGGAGAACCTACGAGGTTAAAATCCTGCTTAAGGGTCTCATCGGAAATTTGATAAGGGTTCAGGTTTGTCTCTGTAAAATTGTCAGTACAAGCCGCAAACACAATCAAGGATACCAGTATAAAAAATATCTGTTTCATTTTAATGATTTTAAAGTTTTAGAATGACAACTTCAGGTTTAACCCATAAGATCTTGTAGATGGCAAACCAAACACATCGGCAGATTGCAGCGAGTTACCGGTAGTCATAGACTGTTCCGGATCAAACGGTGCTTTTTTGTATAAGAAGAACAAGTTTCTACCTACGAATGACACCGAAGCATCCTTAAATACTGGATTTGCCCCTTTGCTTTTAATGGTATAACCTAATACAAACTGTCCTAATCTAACGTTAGTTCTGGAAAACAGGTATGGCTCCATGATCTTATTTCTGTCACCAATAGCAGAATAATAAGTGTAAGGATCAATGGTAGTAACAGCCGTACCTTCAGGAGTCACTGCGTTGATGGCTATGCTTCCTGCATCTCTCGCTTCTGCTGTTCTTTCACTCACACCATAAGAATCCAGGAAGGCCTCTGTTTTGGAGAAGGCAACACCTCCGAATTTACCGTTAATCATTGCGCTGGCAAAAAAGTTACGATAGGTAAAGTTGTTGTTCCATGACAACAGCAGTTTCGGGTTAACATTACCCACCTTTGTCTGTGTAGCAGCCTTTCTTGTTACGCCATTGGCATCCAGAAGAATCTGTCCTGCCTCGTTCCGGGCAAATTTGTAAATATACACGTCATTGAAAGAGCCACCTGCTTTGATGATCGAAGCAAAACCTTCGTCATCTCCACCTACCTGATAGCCCGGATTGGAAGCGATCAGCTCAACAATTTTGTTTTTATTCTGTGAGGCGTTCAAAATGGTATTCCAGCTGAAATGATCAGTACGTATCGGTTCTGCATTAAGTGTCAGCTCAAATCCGCTGTTTTCGATCTTTCCTGCATTAACATAATAAGTAGTATATCCCGAACCTGAAGGCGCAGCCAGTGAAAGAAACTGATTGGTGCTCACACCGTTGTAATATGTAAAGTCTAATCCTAACCTGTTCTTAAAGAACTTGGCTTCAAGACCGTACTCGTTTGCGACGATTTTCTCAGGTTTCAGGTTGGTAAACGGTACCTGTGTTGGCCTGTTGATACCGCCGATACCTGTTGGTCCACCAGCACCACCTATCGTAGACAAAGGCTGTACTACGTTATAAGGTACTTCGTTGGCTGTTTGTGAGAACGATGCCCGTACCTTAAGGAATGAAATAACCTGGGGTAAATCAACGATCTGGCTGATGACCGCGGATCCTCCCACAGATGGGTAGAAGTATGACTGGTTACCGGTAAGCGCCAGCGTAGAAGCCCAGTCATTACGTCCTGCCAGATCCAGGTAGAGGAAGTCTTTATAACCAAGTGACAAGTTGGCAAATGCTCCCTGCTTGATGGTTTTGGCGTAATCCAGAACCCCACCAACCTGCTGATTGAACATGACGTTGTAAGGCATGTTTGAGAACGTAAACACGTTTGGATACTGTAGGGAAACAGTACCATTGTTCACGGTCATACCGTCGCCGTATATATTCTTCTGGTAACTAAGACCTGCCAATGCGTTCACACTGAAATCTCCTACGGTCTTGTTATATGTCAGGATACCGTCCGTATAAATGGCCTGGTCTGTGTATCTTGTATAGTCCCATTTCCCGTTGGGGCTCACACTCACCGAGTTTCCTGCTGCAGCATAACGGTAATCTCTCAGCGCATTGTTGTAATCTATGTTACCCCTTATCTCAAACTTCAGATTCTCAAGGATGTCATAGGAAAGTTTCACATTGGCAATGATTCTTTTGAACGACTGCAATTTTGAATTCCTGTTAATCTCCCAGTACGGATTGTTTTGTTTTTCCTCCGTTGAATACCAGTTCATTTTGTCCATATTCCTTTCAGGATTGAACACAGCGTAATTTTCCTTGTAATTATTGAAATCACGGTCTCTGCCAAATAAGTACAGACCGGTCAGCGGGTTGTTGTAATAACCTGCACCTGGACGATTTTTAGATTTTTCTGCAGACAGAATAATACCCGAGCTAAGCGTAATCTTATCCCTTAGCATTTTGGTGCTTTGTCTGAACGAGAAGTTATTTTTATGATAGGTATTTGTAGGCATTATACCTTTCGAGGAAACATTGGCGTAAGAGAAATAAACGCTCGTTTTGTTATTCCCGCCCGTGATAGCCACCGAGTTATTCGCCGTTATACCCGTCTGGAAGAAATCCTTAATGTAGTCTTTTTGATAGCTGTCAGATTTAACTACCGCCGTTCCCTTCGGAGTCCAGCTATAGTCACCCCCTACGGTTCCGTAACGGAACTGAAAATCAGGAAGACCGGATACCTGCTCGAATACTGTACTGGACTGGAGATCCACCGCTAGTTTACCTTCTTTACCTTTTTTGGTAGTTACCAATATAACACCATTTGCACCCTGGCTACCATAAAGGATAGAAGCGTTCGCTCCTCTCAATACGCTGATGCTTTCGATATCCGATGGGTTAATGGAAGAAAGACCATCACCACCGTCAGTTCCACCGTAAGAGCCTGGCTGACCTCCTTTGTTATTCACCATTGGAATACCGTCGATCACATAAAGTGCTTCGCTGGATCCCTGAAGTGACTTGTTACCACGAAGAACCGCCCTGGTAGAACCGCCCGCTCCCGAGCTGCTTACTTTGATGTCAATACCTGCGGCTTTACCGTTAAGCGCGTCCACAAAGTTGGTGTTGGCTGCTCTTCTTAATTCTTCACCACCAATTTGCTGCGTTGCATAGGTCAGGGCCTTTTTGTCTCTCTGAACACCAAGTGCTGTTACCACTACTTCGTTAAGAACGGCAGCGGATGTTTCCAGTACCACGTTTAATACACTCTGTACACCAACCGTAACTTCTTTTGTGTTGAAACCAATAGATGAAAAGATCAAAACTGTGCCCTCATTAGGAACCTCGATCGAAAACTTGCCATCTGCGTCTGTGATTGTTCCTCCTGCGCTTCCCTTGATCATGACGGTAGACCCTGGTATCGCTTCCCCTTTGCTGTCTGTTACCGTACCGGTTATCGCCTTTGCGATGCTAATAGTGGCTGTCTTGCTTAACATGTTTCCCGACTTCGGTGCGGCGAGGGATGCCCCAACGGAAGCCGTGAAAACGACAATTTGATAAAAAGTAAGTTTCATCCACTGCGGACATTTTACTTCTTGCTTTCTTTTCATAATGGTTGATTGTTAGATAGTTAGGAAAATTCATGCAATACAAACTCTGTACATCCGGAAAGATGTTCAAAGCCTTGAAACCCAAAAGGTACCAGCTTCCAGGCGTCATTTTACTCTAGGTGTGGGAATGTAAAATATTATGTCATAGGCTCTTTCTAAGTTTTTTGATTAAACGGTTTTTTATTAGGCAATTAATATATTGAACGAGGGATTAATTTCGATTTTTTTGCCAAAGTACTAATTTAATTAGGGATTTTATCTATTGAACAAGGGATTAATTAAAAAAATTTAAATTCTTGTGTTTTAGCGTGAAATTTAAGCCTTTTTAAACTATTGCCGTTTTCATTCCACCCTTTCCCAATGTACGTTTTCAAACTTCTGACAGATCATATATGGAGCACCTCGTCGCACATTGACTTGTCTGTTTTAAATGACCACTCTTCAAAGATAATACAATAACGGTATTCATATACGAAGGTATTTTGGATACCTTAGCTCTATTTGTAAAAAACCCGACAGCCGAAATCCCCACTTATCAAGACAGTATCCTTAATTTTACATTTTCCTGGGAACATGACAGATTTCCGGTTTGCAAACCCTCACTTCGCTTAAAGGAAATTATGCGCTATTCAATCGTTACCCAGCATGCTATTAAAATTGTTTACTAAGATCGTCAAAATCTGGAATGATCTCAAGGGAGACATCAACACTTTTTCCTTACAAAATCGGATTTATCATTCCGTATGCCTGGCAGCAATTGTAATCATGTTTTACAATTTACCCTTCAGTATCCTGATGGGTTACTACGAGCTGGCGGCCGCAACGTTGTTTCTGCTTCCGCTCCAGTGGTATCTGTTTTATCTCTCCAGATTCAAGAGAAAATCTCAGCTGAGCCTGACCATTAATGTGCTGATTATCCATACATTTTTCATTATCAATTACATTCTGAACTCGGGCATCCGGGGTTCCGCCTTGTTGTCGTTTTCAATCGCCTACTTTCTGATTGTTATTGTTGTTCCGAAAAAGCAATACCTGATGTGGACCTTCATCCACCTTTCCCTGGTTTTAGGGTTGCTATTGTGGGAATTCAAGCGGCCCGAGGTCATACTCATCTCATACGCTACCCGAACTGACCAGTTCACAGATATTGCTTCCACCTATGTCGTCAGCATCGTCCTTATGCTGGCTGGCCTCTCCTACATTATCAATAACTATGCGATTGAAAAACGGCTGGCCGATCAGAAGGCCATTGTTTTAAAGGAATCAAACGATCAGAAGAACAAGCTGATATCTATCATATCCCACGATTTCAACACACCTCTTAGCAGTATACGAAGATATCTTACTTTATTAAGAAAAACCGAATTGACAGTGGACGAACGGAGGCAGTTTGAGAATGAATTAGGCCAGGTCACTTTTGATACCCAGAACCTCCTGCTAAATCTGCTGAGCTGGGCGCATAATAATATGGAAACCAAAGCGCTTCCGGTAAGGCCTGTCAAACTGGATGATGCGCTGAGGAACACTGTCCGGACTTACAGGGCTATTGCCAACGAAAAGAATATCAGTTTTGATTACAGAATACCGGCAGGTACTTCAGTACTTGGCAATGTGGATATCGTAGACGGCATCCTCCGGAACCTGATCAACAATGCAATAAAATTCACAAATGAAGGTGGCAAGGTCATCATTCATGCTGTGGAGGAGGATGGCTTTGTTATTATTATGGTTGAAGACACCGGCATTGGCATTCCGTTACAACGGCAGCCCTACATTTTTAACTCGGATTTGTCATCTACCTACGGCACTCAGAATGAAAAAGGGATTGGTCTCGGCCTGACGCTGTGCAAAGACTTCACCAAGGCCCTCAAAGGAGAAATCTGGTTTTCGAGTGAGGAGGATCAGGGCACGACATTCTATCTTAAACTTCCTGCATTTTCGAAAAAAACAAAAGCAAAGGTACCTGCCTGAGAGGACCTGTCCCTGCCATTTTTGGGGCACCCCATAAGTTTATTGAACGGCTTTCTTTTTGCGCCATTTTTCTTCTATATTTGAAGTTGACCGAAACTCAACGAAGCCAAAAATCACTTCGACCGCTGGCTCTCACAACAACTTTCTGGTGTTGCTAACCTATCTGAAATGAAAGTATCTCCAAACGAACGTTTTAAAATCACCTATTCTATCCTTAACCATGAGTATCTTGGTTATATTTTCGAATCGTTTGTGGTACAGCTGGATGCGCAGGGCGATTTCTCCTACCAGATACAAAATATATCTTCTAAAAATATCAACGAGTTTAAGTCTGGTCTTGATCAGAGGGATTATGAGCTCGTGAAACTGATTGACGATATCCAGCAGGATGTAATCCTTAAAAAATTCAACCCCAAAAAACTTTCGACGGTAGATTTTTTCCTGAAAATTTACGACCCTCAGAAAGGCGACAAACTGGTACAGGAGGCAATTGCAAGTTATCTGCAAAAAAGCAAAGCTGAAATACTCAGCCGCCTGGAAGATAAGGCCTTGTTCATAATGGGAAGCGACGGCAACCCTTTGTGGAAAAGAGTGATCTGGGAAAAGGAACAGGCCAAAATAAGATTTCATTTTGTCAGAAACGAAGACAACACACATTACTTCCCTACGATTCTGCACAACCATCAAAAACTTGATTTTCAATACAAAAATGCCATACTGATTTGTGAAGAACCCGCATGGCTGGCGGTAGATGGTCATTTGTATCACTTTGAAGGTAACCTGGAAGGCAAAAAAATAAAGCCTTTCCTGGCTAAAAAATTCATTGCGGTTCCTTCTGCCATGGAAGAAGAGTATTACAAAAAATTTGTTACCCCTTTGATTGCTTCTTACGATGTGGTGGCCCGCGGTTTTGAGATCAGACATATTTCCTCGGCTCCGGTACCTATCCTAACCATTACGGACATGGCAAAAGCGCCCAAAGCCCTGGTACTATTTGACGATCCTACAGAGGATTCGGAAGAAGTGAATAACGAGGTGGTATTGGATTTGTCTTTCCAGTATGGAAATTTCCAGTTCAGATTTGACAGCTTCCCCCATCATTCAAACGTGCATCTGGAGAAAAAAGGGAACGATTATTTATTTTATAAAGTCAAGCGGGACGCCGTCGCCGAGAAGAAAAGCCTGAACCAGCTCCGGGACCTGGGACTTGGTATTAAAACAGGAAGAGCAGTACTCAGTAAAACCGAGGCTTTTGGATGGTTACAAAGTTATGTAAAACAACTTTCGGATGTCGGCATTACTGTACGTCAGAACACCTCCGACCCTAAGAGGTATTTTCTGGGTTATTCCTCTCTTGACATCTCCATCCAGGAAGAGCGGGATTGGTTTGATATTCACGCACGGGTATTATTCGGCGAATTTGAAATCCCTTTCATCCAGCTCAGAAACTATATACTGAATCAGAAAAAGGAATTTACCCTTCCCAATGGCGAAATTGCCGTTATCCCCGAGTGGTGGTTCACCAAATATTCGGAGTTGTTTTCGTTTACCGAACACGGACATGACGGCGACAAACTTCGTCTCAGAATTCAACATATTGCTCTTGTCCAGGAACTTAAAGACGAAAACCTGGCAACGGCTATGATCAGCAGGAAACTGGAAGGATTAAGAAACTTTGATCAGATCGAACCAAAACCTACACCTGAAAATTTTAAGGGAACGCTTCGGCCTTATCAGAAAGCAGGGTATGACTGGCTCAGGTTTCTGAACCAGTATCGGCTCGGTGGCTGCCTGGCTGATGATATGGGTCTTGGGAAAACAGTTCAGACGCTGGCTTTGCTTCAGTCTCAGAAAGAAGCAGCAATTAAAGAGCCCTCCATCCTCATCATGCCTACCTCCTTGCTGTATAACTGGTCGCTGGAAGCTGGCAAGTTCACACCAGAACTCCGGATTCTGCAGTATACCGGTACTTATCGCGAAAAAGACACGGCGCTATTTGACAATTACGACCTCATTATTACTTCCTACGGAATAATCCGGCTCGACATCGATCTGCTGCATACCTATCGTTTCAACTATGTGATCCTCGATGAATCTCAGGCAATTAAAAATCCTTCGTCCATCATTACCAAAGCGATAAGGAAACTGAATTCGGCACACAGGCTGATCCTGACTGGTACACCCATTGAAAACAGTACGCTTGACCTTTGGTCGCAGATGTCCTTCGTAAACCCCGGTCTGCTGGGGAGTCAGACTTTCTTCCGGGATGAGTTTCAGATACCAATTGAAAAAAAGAATGACGAAGAAAAAAGCAAGCGATTGTACAATCTGATCAAACCTTTCATACTGAGGAGAAATAAATCTCAGGTTGCCACCGATCTTCCCGAAAAAGTAGAGAATGTGCAGTACTGCGAGATGTCAGAGGAGCAAGAAAAAGCCTACGAAGAAGCAAAGGCCTACTACCGGAACGTGATTTTGCAAAGCATTGACAACGATGGCATGTCTCGTTCACACATGATTGTGCTCCAGGGCTTAACCAAATTGCGCCAGCTGGCCAATCATCCACGCATGGTAGATACGGAGTATGGCAACGGTTCCGGGAAATTCGAAGACATCTGTCACAAAATAGAAACAGTCATCAGCGAAAACCATAAGATTCTGATTTTCAGCCAATACATAAAACATCTGGATCTTTTCAGGGAGTATCTGGATCAGCGCCAGACCG
Organism: Dyadobacter sp. CECT 9275; assembly: GCF_907164905.1. Lineage (NCBI taxonomy): Bacteria > Pseudomonadati > Bacteroidota > Cytophagia > Cytophagales > Spirosomataceae > Dyadobacter > Dyadobacter helix. Next base: position 2,680,156 of record NZ_CAJRAF010000002.1, read on the forward strand.
TATATGCCTATCTGGATGGCTCCACTAAGGACCGTCAAGAACAGGTAGAGAATTTCCAGAATAACACAGATATCAAACTGTTTCTAATCTCTCTGAAAGCCGGTGGCCTCGGACTTAACCTTACCGCCGCCGACTATGTATTTATACTGGATCCGTGGTGGAACCCTGCTATTGAGGCACAGGCCGTGGATCGTGCCCACCGGATAGGCCAGGACCGCACGGTTTTCACTTACAAGTTCATCACCAAAAATACTGTCGAAGAAAAAATTCTGGCCCTGCAGAAATCTAAAAAACAACTGGCCGATGATCTCATATCCAGCGAAGACGGTTTTATCAAGTCCTTATCGAAAGATGATGTACTTCAGCTTCTGACCTAAAAATCTCCAATAAATCATAAGCCCGCCAGCCGTAAATCGACTGACGGGCTTATGATTTTATATACTAATCTCAATCAGCTCAGTAACGCAGAGGCTTCACGGCTGATAAGCGCTTCTCGGTCCGGACCTGTTGAAACAAAAGTAATAGGCAAATTAAGTTCCTCTTCCAGGAATTTGATATAAGCCATGAGTTCTTCGGGAATAGCTTCAAAATCATGGATACCATCCAAGGATTGCTGCCAGCCACTGAAATCACGATATACCGGTTCTACCGTCTCGTCGCACAGATCATACGGCAAATGGTCGGTCAGAGAGCCATCCGGCAAACGGTAATTGGTACATACCCGGATTGTGTCAAACACAGTCAGGACATCCACTTTCATCATAATCAGTTGCGTAACACCGTTGATCATGATAGCGTATTTCAAAGCAGGTAAATCCAGCCAGCCACAACGGCGTGGTCTTCCAGTGGTAGCGCCAAACTCACGTCCCTCCTGTCTGATCTTCTCACCCGTTTCGTCCGATAGCTCCGTCGGGAATGGGCCACTTCCTACACGGGTACAGTATGCTTTGAAAATACCATACACTTCGCCGATCTGACGGGGAGCAATACCCAGCCCCGTACATGCACCCGCGGTCATGGTGGTAGAACTGGTAACAAAAGGGTACGATCCGAAATCGATATCGAGCAGTGATCCCTGCGCACCTTCCGCCAAAACAGTCTTTCCGGCACTAAGCGCTTCGTTCACAACATACTCGCTATCCACGAGCGTGAACTGCTTCATGAATTCAATCGCTTCAAAAAATTTCTCCTCAGACGCAGGAAGTATGGAGGCGTAATCAAACCCGTAGAAGTCAAGAATTACCTTGTGGCTGTCCACCAGCTTTTTGTATTTTTGCGCAAATTGGGGCGACAATACATCACCAACTCGCAGGCCAAGCCTTGCTGTTTTGTCCTGGTAGGTAGGCCCTATTCCTCTTAAGGTAGAACCAATTTTAGAATCTCCTTTTGATTTCTCGTAGGCTGCATCCAATAAGGCATGGGTTGGCAGGATCAAAGAAGCCTTTTTGGATACGAAAAGATTGCTAACCAGATCAAGGTTATATTTTCCCAGATTCTCTATTTCTCTTTTAAAAACAATAGGATCCAAAACTACCCCGTTCCCGATGATATTTTGAATATCGCTTCTAAAAATACCTGAAGGAATCTGATGCAACACATGTTTAATTCCATCAAACTCTAAAGTATGTCCGGCATTAGGCCCACCCTGAAAACGGGCTACCACCTCATAGCGCGGCGCCAGAACATCTACGATTTTACCTTTACCCTCATCCCCCCACTGGAGGCCAAGTAATACGTCAACTTTCATTCAATGATTGGTTACTAAAAACTATATTTTGGGATTGTATATTAAAATGCAGGGAAGATCAATTTTCATCTTCGTGTACAACAGAAGCTTCTTTCGTCGCTTCATTTCTGTTCTGACAGTTCTCTTTGGTACAGTTACCATAAAAAATAAGGGAATGATGCATCACACTGAAATTCAGCATTTCCCCGACCATATTCTGAATGGATTGTATACGCGGATCGCAGAACTCCATCACCTTGTGGCAATCCGTGCAAATGAGGTGATCATGCTGTTTGCTACCATATGATTTTTCAAATTGCGCCAGATTTTTACCAAACTGGTGTTTGGTAACCAGGTCACAATCCACCAGCACATCAAGGGTATTGTAAACAGTAGCACGGCTCACCCGGTAACGCTTGTTTTTCATACTAATGTACAACTCATCCACGTCAAAATGATCCTCACGGGTATATATCTCCTCCAGTATCGCAAAACGCTCAGGCGTCTTACGAAGTCCTTTATTCTCCAGATAAGCCGTTAATATCTTTTTAGCGGCTTCGAAATTTGGTTTGCTTGCTTGTGGCATAATTTCTCAAAATCTCACGCAAATTACGCGCTTTTAGTTAAAACACCGTGTATTTCAGCTGTTAAATATCAAAATGATTAACACGACATTTAGGGAATGGTTCAAATATCAGCTGGCGGCCTGTAAATTGGTATCAAACCGCTGTACCTTGTAAACACCTTCTACCTGTTCGAGTTTACTGATCAGGATATCAAGGTGTTTGGTATCCTGGACATATAATTTGATGTCTCCATTGAAAACGCCGTCTTTTGTGTCAATCGTCAGACCGCGCATATTAATATGGAGCTCATTGGAGATAATCCTGGTAACATCGTTTACCAGCCCCACCCTGTCGGTGCCGGAAATATAAAGCCCGGCCAGAAATGCCTCACGTTTGCTTGACTCCCATTTGGCTTTGATGATCCGGTTGCCATGTTTGGACATGAGTTCCACCGCATTGGGGCAGGTGGTCCGGTGAATCTTGATACCTTCGTTGATCGTAACAAACCCGAAAACGTCATCCCCGGCAATCGGGTTACAACATTGTGCCAGTTTATAGTCAATCTTATCCATGTCATCCCCAATCAGCAGCGTATCGCTGTCAGCACGGTCTCCATGAATGTTCTTCAGTATTTTGGTAAAAGTTTTGGCATCCGAGGCCACACTGTTCGGGGCCTGTGAGGTACCATCTGTGACCTTTTTCTCCTTCGCTTCCCGGTCTCTCTTGAACCGCTTAAGCTCGTCCAGCTGGATATACCCCTTCCCGATCCGGTAAAAGAAATCCACAGGAGTCTTACAATCAAAGAATGCCCGTAACTGGTTAATCACCTCGGCGGTCATCTCCATGCCCAGAATCTTGAGCTTCTTCTCAACCATCTGCCGGCCGTCCGTTTCAAACCGGCGGTTATCCTCCTTCAGGAAATCTTTGATCCGGGCCCTTGCTTTGGAGGTAACTACAATCCTTAGCCAGTCTTCATTGGGCTTTTGTTTGCCGGAAGTAATAATCTCAACCTGATCCCCATTATTAAGTACATAACTAATGGGTACCAGTATCCCTCCAACTTTGGCTGCCATGCAATGCGCTCCCACCTCGGAGTGTATGTCAAACGCGAAATCCAGGGCCGTGGAACCGCTCTGAAGTACTTTAAGTTCACCTTTTGGTGTAAACACAAAAACCTCTTCATTAAAAAGATTGCTCCGGAACTCGTCAAGAAACTCAATGGCTGCGGTTTTATCTCCAAAACCATTTTCGAGTGTTTCCCTCACCTGAGTGATCCACTGTTCGATATTCCCTTTTACCTTGGTATCATTCCCTTTGTACTTCCAGTGCGCTGCATAGCCCTTTTCCGCAATTTCGTCCATGCGTGACGTACGGATCTGCACCTCCACCCACTGCCCGCTTTTGCTCATAACCGTAGAGTGCAGCGACTGGTAACCGTTGGCGCGCGGTGTACTCAGAAAGTCTTTCAGCCGGTCGGGGTTGGGTTTGTAATGGTCCGTCACAATGGAATACGCCTGCCAGCAGATTGCCTTTTCCCGATCCACCTCCGCCGAAGATTCCAGCACAATCCGTATCGCAAAAAGATCATAAATCTCCTCAAAAGGTTTGTTTTGCTTCCGCATCTTATTCCAGATGGAATAGATGGATTTTGGTCTGCCTTTGATAATGAAATTAAGACCGGCAGCTTCCAGATCCTGGGCAATAGGATCCATAAACTTAGAAATAAACCGATCCCGAACCCCTTTGGTCTCTCTCAATTTCCGGGCAATGGCCCGATACTCCTGAGGTTCGGTATATTTCAGATACAGTTCTTCCAGCTCCGACTTGATCGTATACAAGCCCAGCCTGTGCGCCAGCGGAGCATAAATAAAGCTCGTTTCTGAAGCAATTTTCAACTGCTTGTCTCTGGGCATACTGTCGAGCGTCCGCATGTTGTGCAGCCTGTCAGCCAGCTTCACCAGAATAACCCTCACGTCGTCCGACAAAGTCAGCAGCATTTTGCGAAAATTCTCCGCCTGCTGGGAGGTACCATGCTCAAAACGGCCGGATATCTTCGTCAGCCCGTCAATAATTTTAGCTACCTTTTTCCCAAAAAGGCGCTCAATGTCCTCAATGGCCATGTCGGTATCCTCCACAACGTCATGAAGTAATGCCGCCACAATACCAGTGGTACCCAGCCCGATCTCCTCTACAACAATCTGAGCGACGGCCAGCGGGTGATAGATATAGGGTTCACCCGATCTCCTTCGCATATCTTTATGCGCATCAACAGAAGTATAAAATGCCTTTTTTATTAGTTTGGCATCGTTTTCTTTCAAATAAGGCTTGGCTGTTCTTAACAGTCTGCGGTATTTCTTAAGGATATCTTTGCGCTCTTGTTGCAGATCAATGTTGACCGTTTCTACGAGTTGCTCCACTGTAAATTAGTGATTGGTATGCTTCACCAAAATAACAAATTTTGACGACATTATTCAATACTATTTTACCAAAACATAAAATTTTCAAAAAAACTTGCATGTTTTAAAAAAATAGAAATACCTTTGCACTCCCAATTTAACAATCGCAGTTAATAAGTTGGTAAATGCGGGCGTGGCGGAACTGGTAGACGTGCTAGACTTAGGATCTAGTGCCGCAAGGCGTGGGGGTTCGATTCCCTCCGCCCGTACATGGAAAATAAGGGAATGACGGGGCGTCAGATTCCTATCTGAAAAGTTAATTACCAGATGAACTGCTCCGTAAAACCCGTCAAATGCCCTCAGGACATAGTTTTGAGGGCATTTTTGTTTGAATAAATTTAGGCTTTTTACAAATATCATATAAGTATCGCATGGAAGTTCTGTTAGAGAAAAATTCGCCAACGTTAGCATCCCTGAAAGTAAAGCTAACCAAAGAGGATTATCAGCCCAAAGTAGATAAAACCATTAAGGATTATTCTAAACGTGTGAATTTAAAAGGATTTCGTCCTGGAAAAGTGCCATCCCATGTAATACAGCGCATGTATGGCAAAAGCATCCTGGTAGATGAAGTCAATAATATTCTGAGCAAAACCGTTAGCAGTTACATCAGAGACAACAAACTTCAGGTGGTGGGAGACCCTATCCCTGACCGTGAAAAAGCTGAACTGGTGGACTGGGATAAAGCCGACGAGTTCGAGTTTTCCTATGACCTGGGCGTCGCTACTGACTTTGAGGTAAATTTGAGCGAGATTCCTGCGATAAAACGTTATACGATTAATGTTGACGATAATGAACTCAACAAGACCATTGATGGACTGAAGGATCGATTTGCAGAGAGCACTCATCCGGAAGTGAGCGAGGCTGGTGATATGATCTTTGGTGAATTGAAACAAGAGTCTTCTGACTTTACAACCAAATCTGCTATCCCTACGAAACAAGTGAAAGAGGAAGTTCTTTCGAAGTTCGTGGGTATTAAAAAGGATGACGTCATCACTTTTGATATACAAAACACCTTCACCGATGAAGCTGCTATTGCACACGTAACCGGAAAGAAAAAAGAGGATGTAGCGGAGCTTTCAGGTGAGTTTTCTTTGGTTGTTTCCGACATCACGCGTTCAGCACCGGCCGAAGTAAATCAGGATTTTTTTGATAAAGTACTGGGCCCCGGACAAGTTGAAAACGAAGAGCAATTCAACGAAAAGGTGCTGGATATCATCAAGGGAAATTATGAAAGGGAAACAGAAGCGCTTTTGAGACGCGATATCGAACAGGCGTTACTGGATGCTATTTCAATTGAAGTACCTGAAGAATTCCTTAAAGACTGGCTGGAGCGTACCAACGAAGGCAAATTTACCCGTGAACAAATTGATGAGCAGTTCAACGATTTTCAGAAATCACTGAAGCTGAGCCTTATCAAAAATAAAATTGCTGACGCAGAAAGCATCAAGGTCGAGTATCCTGAAATTCTGGAATTTACCCGGGAAATGGTTCGCGGACAATTTGGTATCTATGGTGACGACGAAAATATGAAGGAAACCATTGACCGCGTGGCACAGGGCTACCTTGCTGACAAAGAACGTGATAACTACACCAGCATTTTCAATCAGGTTTTTGATGAGAAAGTGATAGGTTTTATCCGCAGCCAGGTGAGCACCGACGAGCAGACTATTGAAGTGGGCGAGTTTGAAGCCATCGCCAAAGGAGCGTAATTCTTTCAGTACATAATATGACTAAAAATACCGTCCGGAACCTCCGGGCGGTATTTTTATTAAAAGCCGATCCGTTCCCGCCGCTCACCTGCTTCATGGATAAGCTCGCGCCCAAACCATTGCCTGAATTTGCTTTTCCACTGTTCCAGCTCGTTGAAAAGTCTGAGATTTAACGCCGTCAGCCGGGCATTTTCCTGTCTCAGCCATTCTGTTTCGGACAAGGATACGATCTCCAGACCTAACATTTCGGGCAAGGAGGTATCCAGAATTCTGGCAATGCTTTCTATACGGGAAAACGTCAGCTCCGTCCGCCCTCTTTCAATATCTCCGTATGCCGTGGTGGACAAGCCCAGCATATCTGCCATATTTTCCTGGGAAAGGCCTTTTATTTGCCGCGCCTGACGGATTTTCTCGGGTAAATTCGTGTTGTTATTCATATCCGGTAGTATTCTGATGAACGATTCTGAAACTTTCTTACAAGTATAAAAGAAAGAGAAAAAAACTGTGATCGCATTTTTCGATAATTTATCGCACTTTCTAACAAGGATTATTCAATGAATTATTCAAATTTGCGCTTGTCTTGTAAGCAATACTGCAATTTTCAATAGAAACTAAGATATCTTGCTTTTTGTTCTACCAGACAGCTACCCTTATTAATACGGATCAATTTAAATTAAAGTTTATTCATGAATTACGGAAATGAGTTTAGAAAATATGCCGTTCACCATTTGGGAATGAACGGCCTTACAGTAGACGGCTATGTAAACCACACCGTTGAAAACATGACCCGCGCCGTCATTGAAGAGCGCCCTATGAATTTCAGAGAAGTAGACGTTTTCTCCCGCCTAATGGCCGACCGTATCATCTTTATGGGAACTGCGGTGGACGACAACATTGCCAATATTGTGGTAGCCCAATTGCTTTTCCTCGAATCAGCTGATGCAAAAAAGGATATCCTGATGTACATCAACAGCCCCGGCGGTTCGGTATATGCAGGGTTAGGAATTTATGATACCATGCAGTATGTGCGGCCGGATGTTGCCACCGTATGTACCAGTCTGGCAGCATCCATGGGTGCAGTGCTTTTGGCCGGAGGAGCAGCAGGTAAGCGTTCGGCTCTTCCGCATGCACGTGTGATGATTCACCAGCCTTCTGGAGGAGCCCAGGGAACATCTGTGGATATTGAGATCACCACCCGCGAAATTGTAAAACTTCGCCACGAGCTGTATGAAATCCTTGCCCATCATACCGGACAAACCGCGGAACAGATTGGAATTGACTCCGATCGTGACAAATGGCTACGCGCCACCGAAGCCAAGGAATACGGCTTGATCGACGAGGTACTGACACGCGACAAATAAGCCAAGGACTACTTATTATCTATTATCAAAATCACCGGCTGAATACTTCCGCCGGTGATTTTTAGTGAACGGCTCCAAGTAAGTTTGGTAACCCGCCTAAAAAAACGGAACTTTGCAGAAAAATTGGATAAAGGTTTTTTTCATTCGGACTTTAGTAAGCTTGGATTGAAACAATACTGCTGTTCCTTTTGTTAACAGTATCCAGTGCGACTGACATAAACTTCTATCAGGTATATCAGTCAACTTAAAAAAGGTTAAAAACCGTAACCGTAAAAGTCACCAAATGGCACAAGTAAGTTGTTCGTTTTGCGGACGAAAGAAAAATGAAGTTGAACTATTGCTTTCCGGTATTGATGCGCATATCTGCAATCATTGCATTGCTCAGGGTTATCAGGTAATTGGTGAAGAACTTGGTTCAAAAGAAGAAAAAAAGGAAAAGAAATCGAAGCTTCCCAAGTTAAAATCCATTCCGCCGGCAGAAATCAAACGCTTTCTTGAACAATATGTAATTGGACAGGACGAAGCGAAGCGTTCACTTGCCGTGGCCGTTTACAACCATTATAAGCGGCTTAATCAACCCGCTACAGATGATGATGTGATCATTGAAAAAAGCAATATCATCATGGTAGGCGAAACCGGAACCGGCAAAACCTACCTGGCCAAATCCATTGCCCGTATTCTCCAGGTACCCTTTTGTGTGGCTGACGCTACTGTGGTAACCGAGGCAGGATATGTTGGAGAAGATGTGGAAACCATACTCACCCGGCTCTTGCAAGCCGCTGATTATAATGTGGAAGCTGCGGAAAGAGGCATCGTTTATATAGATGAGATTGACAAAATCGCCCGTAAATCCGATAACCCTTCCATCACACGCGATGTGAGCGGTGAAGGTGTGCAGCAGGCTCTACTGAAATTGCTGGAAGGCTCCATCGTAAACGTACCACCGCAAGGAGGCCGTAAACATCCCGACCAGAAAATGATCTCTCTGAACACCGAAAACATCCTTTTCATTTGTGGAGGTGCTTTTGACGGGATTGAACGCCACATCGGAAAACGGATCAATACCCGTCCGATCGGATTTTCAGGCGACAACCGGATCATTGAGATATTCGACAAAGGCAATCTGATGCGTTATGTAACGGCACAGGATCTGAAATCTTTCGGATTAATTCCCGAGCTCATTGGCCGTTTGCCAGTACTTACTCACCTGAACCCGCTGGATCGGGAAACGTTGAGAAGAATTCTGACCGAGCCTAAGAATGCGCTGGTAAAACAGTACCGGAAACTTTTTGCAATGGAAGGAATTACTTTACATTTTGAAGAAGAGGTTCTTGACTTCATTGTGGACCAGGCAATGTTATACAAACTGGGCGCCCGTGGATTGCGGTCAATCTGTGAATCCATCATGACGGATGCGATGTTCGACTTGCCGTCACAAAAAGATATTAAGGAATTTTCACTGTCGCTCAACTACGCCAAGGAGAAATTTGAGAAATCGTCCATGTCTCTTTTACGTTCTGTTGCTTAGCTGATTACAATCCCGAATTTATCATAAAAAAGCTCCGCCAGTACTTTCGTACCGCGGAGCTTTTTTATTTTCTATTCAAATAATTCTATTTTGCATAAAAAAACCAAGAATTATGGAAAATTGGCTGTCACATAAATCCATTGTGATCATTGGCGGAACGACGGGACTGGGATTTTCGGCGGCAAAAGCATTTGTTAAAAACGGAGCAAATGTGGTAGTGGTAGGTCGCAATCCTGAGAATTGCCTTGTTGCCGAACTGGAGCTGGGAAGCAGCGCACGCGCCAAACAGGGCGACGCCACGCATCCTCATACCTCTCTGGCTGCCATACAGCTTTGCATCCGGGAGTTTGGAAGTTTTGACGGACTGTACCATGTGGCCGGGGGCAACGGAAAAAAATACGGCGATGGGCCGCTGCATACCTTGACACTCGAAGGCTGGAATAAAACGCTGGACCTGAACCTCACTTCTCTGATGCTGTCCAATCAGGCGGCTGTACAAGCTTTTACAGGCATGAATAAAGGCGGAACGATTCTTAATATGAGCTCAGTACTGGGAATTGCACCTTCCTCGGCTCCTTTTGAGGATCATGCCTATTCAACAGCAAAATCGGCTGTTATCGGCTTCTCTAAATCTATAGCGGCAACCTATGCTTCTAAGAATATACGTGTGAACGTGATCGCCCCCGGGATACTCAATAATACTATTTATCAGGATGAATACGTCGAGAAATTCGTGTTCGGCAAGCAGGTACTGGATGGCGGAAGGTTTGGACTCAGCTCAGACGCCGATGGCGCCGCAGTATACTTCATGTCCGACTATTCCAGGTTTACCACCGGTCAGATATTGTCAGTGGATGGAGGCTGGCAATGAAAACGCGCTTTTGCTTACAACTGTCCGGTTTTCATTTACCGGCCGGAAAACAGAAATCTGAGTTACATCAATAGTTTTTTTGTTAATTCGCGTAAATTCGTGCAAGTCACGGTGATATTAACTCATTGAACAAATTTAGATTTATGGCTACCGGTCCTATTGTAACGCTCACCATCAATCCTGCCCTGGATAAAAGCTCAAACGTTGACCGCATTGTCCCGGAGAATAAACTACGCTGTGACAAACCTACATTCGAAGCCGGAGGAGGAGGGATAAATGTGGCAAAAGCGATCCACAGGCTCGGAGGCAACCCTATCGCTATTTTCACCATCGGAGGCCCCACCGGCCAGCGGCTTCATAAGCTGGTCAAAAATGAAGGTGTGGAGACCATGGTGATCGAAACCAAGCAGTGGACCCGCGAAAATTTCCATATTCTGGAAACGAGTACAGGTTTTCAGTACCGTTTCGGCATGCCAGGCACAGAAATGATGCCAACCGAGGTCAGGGCCATTATCGAAACCCTTGAAGAACTGGACCCCAAACCTTCCTACATCATCGCCAGCGGCAGTTTACCACCAGGTGTCCCTATTGATTTTTATAGTAAAGTGGCCCAGATCGCCCATAAACAGGGGGCTCGTTTCATTGTGGACGGCTCGGGTGAGTCGCTTCGCTCGGCGAGTGAATCAGGACTTTTTCTTTTGAAACCGAACATTACAGAACTGAGCCAGCTGGTGGGAGTTGATAAACTGGAAATGGATGAAGTAGACGACGCCGCCCGCGCCCTGATCATCCGCGGACAATGCGAGATTGTTGTCGTTTCAATGGGTGCCATGGGCGCCATTCTGGTAACGGAGGATCAGGTGGAACATATTCCTGCTCCGCCGGTTCAGCCCGTCAGTACGGTTGGAGCCGGAGACAGTATGGTTGCCGGGATAATCTGGACACTGTCTCAGGGAAAATCATTAAGGGAGGCCGTGAGAATGGGGGTTGCCTGCGGCTCGGCCGCCACCATGAATGCAGGCAGTGAACTTTTCAAAATGCAGGATGTAAGCAAGCTGATGGACTGGCTTAATAGGTACAGCAAAAGATATTCCGCAACTATGTAAAAATCCGTCCGGCAGGATTAGTATGAAACTGGTACGCCGGCCTTTTATTACAAAAATCTTTTCTATGGAAAGCAAACATTCCCGCCGCGATTTTGCCAAGATAACCTCCGTTGGTGCAGCCGCATTGATATTCAAACCCTTTAATATTGTAAAAGCACAGCCCAAAGCAGATGGAGAAATCATCGGCCATGGATCGCACCGCTACAAGGTACATCAGGGCTGGGGGAACCTGGATTCGTCCAAATTCCCTATCAACAATTGCCATGAAATGGTACAGGACAGCAAAGGAAGGCTGATCATGGTGGGTGACGAGGTCAAAAATAATATCCTCATTTATGACCGATCAGGTAAATTGCTGGATTCCTGGGGCCATGAATTTCCAGGCGGGCACGGTCTGACACTCTGGAACGCCAACGGCGAAGAGTTTTTGTTTATCTGTGATCCCAATACAGGCAAAGTTTTCAAAACTGATCTGAAAGGAAAAATTCTTCTGACCATTGAGCACCCTTCCAAGGTAGGAGCTTATAAAGAGACGGATCCTTTCAAACCTACCGAGACCGCCATTGGCCCTGACGGCACCATATACATCGCTGATGGCTACGGATCGCAGTGGATATTAAGGTATACCCCAAAAGGAGAATATATTGATAAATTCGGAGGAGCTGGTGACGGAGATTCTCAATTCTCCACTGCCCATGGTATTGCTGTTGATTACAGAGACAAAGCCAATCCTACCCTTCTTGTTACTTCCAGAGTGCACAACTCCTTCAAAAGATTTACACTGGACGGAAAATACCTAAGTACCATATTCCTCCCTGGAGCGTTTGTATGCCGTCCCGTTTTGGATGGTGACAATTTATATGCCGGTGTATGCTGGTCGCGCTTGCGTTATATGAACCAAACACCAAATTCCGGGTTCGTTACCATTCTTGATAAAAACAATAAGGTCATTTCCAATCCCGGTGGAACCAAGCCGGAATATCACAATGGCAAACTGCTGGTAATGGTACAGGAAAAACCCATATTTATGCATTGCCATGACGTATGTATTGATCAGGATAAAAACATATATGTCTGCCAATGGAACGCCAAGAAAACCTATCCTGTAAAACTGGAAAGAGTATAAGGCACTGACCACACCCTCGGGCACGATGCTAGTTACGTATCAGCCTGAGGGTGATGCCATTTATAAGAATCGTGGTTATAACAAGTATACCATATACCACTCCGATAGGAAAGTGCGGAATGAGCCAACTCACCCCGGTAAGAAACGAAACAAACCCGTAGCCTGTCAGCAATAAACCATATAATACCCTTGCCGCTGCATCCGAACCCTGCTGCGCATGCGTAAAAACCGCAAGTGTCGAGGTCATTACCGGAAAGGGGGTAAGAATACCACTCCATGTAGGACCCAGGAAATCTGCCGCCTGCGTCAATACCACCACAAACAAAGTTGCTACAAACATTCGGAGCGGGATATCATAAACCGGCTGCTTCTTAAAACCCGCCTTCTTTTTAGGCTTTGGAAATACGTACAGTATCCCTGTTAATACCAAAACATCCAGACCCAGCGCTACCGGAACCGATACGCTTTGTTCCAGGGAAAGCAGTGCAACCACAAAGTAAGCTGCAAAGCTGATGAGTACGGTTGGCAGCCAGGAAAGGTATGCAGAGGCAACACTGTAAATAAGTGCAAAGAAAAACGTCCCGATAGAGCCCAGCAAAGCAGAGGGAGTAGTGGATGAAATAAAATCCGGGCCATTCTCTAAGGCCATAAAAAAAGAAATGGGGCCTGCTACCCAAGGAAATCCTCCAATCCAGCCTCCAAATCCCTCCCCCCATTTCCGCATTGCAAGTGTAACTCCCGCTATTAAAGGCGGCATCAGTAGAATTTTAACAAGCAAAAGAGGAGACACGCCGTATGGGTTATGAAAAATTTTAGCAAAAATAAAGTAATAGGCCTAAGATGAAGTTAAAAATATAAAATACTTCACAGCTTAAATTGCAACAGAGTTGCAATTGTTTTATATTTGCAACGTTGTAACATTTTACAGCAATAGCATTCAGCTATCTTAAAAGTCCACTTTATCATTAATGATTCCTCCTATCCTGCATACTGCTTCTGCTAAACCCGGGTATACATTACGTAAAGGAGTTTCAGAGAGTATAGTCATTATTCTGATCGGGCTGTTTACTGTTTCAAAGGGCTACGCCCAGGTCCCGGTATGTGGATGTTTTGTGAAGGGCGTCGTAAGGGACCAGCACACCGGGCAGTCGCTAGTTGGTGCAACCATTTTAATTCTGGAACAAAATACAGCGGTCAGTACCGACAGCCAGGGAAAATATCAGATCACCAATTTATGCCCCGGACATTATACGCTCGAATGCCGGATCATTGGCTATGCTCCCTTCCGGCAAGTCATTGACCTGACGGAGGGCCACGAGGAAAATTTTCTGTTGCAGGAGCAGGAAATCCATCTGAAAGATATAGAAATCACCGCACACCGGACGGACACTCCCTCTTCTCAACCGCTGACTGTTATCTCAGGCACAGAACTTTTTCAAACCCGCGGGCAGACACTCGCCGAAAGCATGAAGGGACTTACGGGAGTAAATGTCTTACAAACGGGCTCCTCTATTGCCAAGCCCATCATTCATGGCCTGCATAGCAACCGAGTCCTGATCATGAACAACGGGGTGAGGCAGGAAGGCCAGCAATGGGGTTCAGAACACGCCCCTGAAATAGACCCTTTTGTTGCCACTCGGCTTTCGGTCGTTAAAGGTGCCGCGGGAGTCAGATACGGTTCTGATGCGATAGGTGGGGTGATATTGGTGGATATGGAAGAGCTCCCGGTCAATAAGCCGCTGAGTGGTGAAATTAACCTGGTAGGCCAGACAAACGGGCGTCAGGGTGTTGTTTCTGGAACGCTCCAGGGCGGAATAAAGGGGTTTACGGGATTCGGCTGGCGCGCTCAGGGAACCATTAAACGCTCAGGGAATATCAGAACACCCGGTTATTTTCTGGACAACACAGGTACCAGCGAAAAGAATTTTTCACTGAGCGCGGGATACAGGAAAAAGGGGTTTGGTCTGGATATTTTTTACAGCCTCTTCGATACCGAAATCGGTATTTTCTCCGGTTCTCATATCGGAAGTGTAACCGACCTGCTGAATGTTATCAAAAACGGCGAGCCCTTTGTTAAGTCAGGATTTAGCTATGATATCGGGCGTCCTTATCAGGATGTTACCCACCAGCTGGCCAAAGCGGAGGCTCATTACCATTTTAACGACGGCAACAGAATTCAATGGACCATTGCCAACCAGTTGAACAACCGTGCCGAGTATGACCTGCACCGCCCTAGGAATGATTCCATAGCAGCCCTCAATCATCCGGAACTATCATTTAAGCTCAATACCCTGACCAACGATATCATCTGGGACCACAAACCGATTGCCGGAAAACTGTCAGGGCAATTGGGTCTAAGCACGTTATATCAATATAACCTGATGAGCGGCAGGCCACTTATTCCCAATTTTAACCAGTTCAATATCGGCGTATTTCTGATAGAGAGATTCGTAAAGGATAAATGGGAACTTGAAGGCGGCCTGCGTTATGATTACCGCCATTTGATCACCCACCGAATCGTAAGTAAAGAAAAAGTCAGTAATGAATTTAACTTTGATAATCTTTCAGGTACCCTTGGAGCGTCCTACAATTTCTCCAGCAAATTGTCGGCCAGCCTCAACTTGGGAACCGCCTGGCGCGCTCCCAATGTAAGCGAACTGTACAGCGATGGCGTTCACCACGGTGCAGCAGCTTACGAAAAAGGAGACGCCACTCTAAAGCCTGAAAAGGCCTTTAATTCTATGGCCAGTATCAAATATAGTTATGACAAGCTGACGGTTGAACTGGGAGGATATATCAATTATATCGCGGATTACATCTATCTCCAGCCTCAGCCAGAACCTATCCTGACCATTCGCGGTGCTTTTCCCTATTTTAAATATACCCAGACCAACGCCATTTTTAAAGGAATTGATGCAAGCGCTAACTGGCAGTTCATTAAAAATCTGACCCTTACCAGTAAAATCACCTATCTGCGGGTATATGATAACAAAAATGACAGTTACCTGGTCATGATACCTCCCAACCGCTGGGACAACCAGCTCAAATATGAGCTTCCGCTTGAAGGTAAGTGGAGGAAAATATTTCTGTCGGCTGGTAATCTGTGGGTAGCCCGCCAAAAAAGAGTACCACCAAACAGTGATTTTCTGGCACCACCTCCAGCCTATTCTTTATGGAATCTGCAAGCCGGAGGATCCATCCCTTTCTCGGAAGCGAGGGATCTGGAATTAAGTCTTTCGGTTCAAAATTTATTTAATATTTCTTACAGAGATTACATGAACCGTTTCAGATACTACGCAAATGATATGGGACGACAAATTTCCCTTCGTGTGAGATGGAAATTCGGCTCATGATATCAAAAGTTTATCCGCTAATTTAATAATGAACAACTTATGAAAAGAAACAAAACCTTGGTATGGATATTCCTTATTGGAATTGTTACACTGTTTGCACAATGCAAAGATTCGGGCGAAGAACTAAAACCCGATGACGAAAATGAACTGATCACAACCGTAAAGCTGACATTTACCGAATCCGGCACTTCAAATGCGCTAACTTTTCAATTTAAGGATCTGGACGGCGACGGAGGCAATCCCGCGTCCCGCTTTGATACCATTGCCCTGAAAGCCGATGTCAGTTATAAACTTGATGTTGAATTTCTGGATGAGAGCAAAACGCCCGCAGAGAATACAACGGAAGAAATAAAAAAGGAGTCGGACGAACACTTGATCGTTTTCACTTCTAATCCTGCCGCTTTGCTTACCTATACCTACGGAGATAAGGATGTGAACAACTTTCCGATCGGGCTAACGGGAACAGCAAAAACCGGAACACCTGGAGAGGGGAAACTTACCGTACAACTGCGCCACCAGCCAGGTGTAAAAAACGGTACACCGTCGCCTGGAAGTGATGATGCACGACTGGACTTTATTCTAAAAGTGAAGTAAAATCTTCTTTATGTAAGAGCCCAGGCCCGCCTGGGTTCATGCATAATCAGTTACAATTGGGACAGGTACCCTGAATCAGCAGATTAAAACTTTGGGCCTTGTAACCACCAGGAAGCTGTACCGAAGGTATATGTAAATTCTCCAGACAATTTGTCTGTCCACATACACTGCATTTAAAATGGATATGATCATGCTGATGCTGCTCCTCCGAACACTGATGCGAACAGAGTGCATATCTCAGCCCCTCATCGTCCAGGACCTTATGTATAATGCCTTTTTCAAGGAATGTTTTAAGCGTACGGTATATGGTTACGCGATCATAATTTTCCCCTAACGCCCCTTCCAGATCTCCATGCGAAAGTGCATTTTTCCTGTCCATAAAAGTTGAGAGCACATCTTCCCTGCATGTCGTAGTTCTTAAATGATGTACTTTCAGCGTTTCTCTCAAATGATCCATTCTTTCGGTATTTAATCAGGTTATAGAGTGTTCGTTACTATCACAACCTTTCGTTCCAAAGTTAAGTTCTCCCCTGCTAAAAAAGCAATTATTTAAAACAAGATTTCATATTTCACTCCTGTAATGAAACAAAAAACTTGCAACTCTGTTGCACTTTAACGAATAAGAATCTATTTTTGCAACATGATTGTATCTAGGATGAAAGCACCACACTCACATAACAAAGCTGACTACGTAGGAATTTTCGGATCTGTATTATGCATTATCCACTGCCTGCTGATGCCTGCCGTGACTTTAGGTTCTTCCTTCGGACACCTTCACCGGCATGAGGCGGGCCTGCTTTCCCTTGACCTGGTATTTATCATCATCAATGGCATTGCGGTGTACTATGCCACCCGCGAGCATAAGTTGTTCGCATTACGACTGCTTTTATGGGGTGCCCTTGTATTGTTTTCAGTTTCAATCCTCTTTGAAAACCAGTCCCCTGTTTTCACCTGGCTGGGTTACATCGGTTCCGGTCTTCTGATAACCGGGCACCTTATCAATCTTTATATTTGCCAGATCGCTCCGCGTTTCAGGTTTAAATTCTGAGGAAGTTTAATTTATTTGTCATACTCCACCTCAAACCTGCCCAGGTCAGGCCTGTTGGAATGATTCCGACTTAACTCATATTCAAATATTGTTTTACCCAGATTCGCCATAAAAGGTAGTCCAATGGTAGCGTAATCATATTTGTCGTCATTGAAT
The DNA here is from genome assembly GCF_907164905.1 of Dyadobacter sp. CECT 9275. Taxonomy (NCBI): domain Bacteria; kingdom Pseudomonadati; phylum Bacteroidota; class Cytophagia; order Cytophagales; family Spirosomataceae; genus Dyadobacter; species Dyadobacter helix. Next base: position 2,697,756 of record NZ_CAJRAF010000002.1, read on the forward strand.
ATCTGATCCTCATTGCAGTAAATAACGGCGCTGAGCATAAATTCAATCCCTTTTTCAAAATCAGCAATGTAGGCATTGTCGAGCAGGTAACCATACGCCTCTCCGGACTTGTTGAACAGACGGATGTGGCGGGGTAGTCGGGTTTTAGTCGCTCCGAAAAGCAGAAATTTGCAGAACCCATCATAATAATCATCCGTATAACTGACCGGAAAACTTGTCTCGACCGGAAACTGAGACATATACTGATATAAAAAAGTATAATCGTCCGGTTTCAGATGGAAGCGTTGCTTTGCCGGAACCGATTCCGGGAAAAACAGCGCCTTTAGCAGTTTATGTTGCTCTTCGAGCGCGAAATAATTCTTTTTTGAAAAATCAAACGGCTCTTCAATGAATGTTCCGTTTTTAAGATACCCTTTACCCTTTAATATCGGTTCCGGTGCCCAATAGGTTTTGGAAGCATACCGGCCGGGCTGTTCAAAAATCACTTTTCCATCTTTTTCAAACCGAACAGGGTTCGTGTACCTGTTTTCTTCGGGCTCCAATGGTGAATTAAGCCGGTGGGTGATCCGGACGCCGGAGTACCCTTTCGCATGTAAAGAATCATTAAATGCCTCCTGACCAATAAATTCATACAGCCTGTTAAAAGCATCGTTATCACTGGCAAGCAAAATTTTCCGCGCGTAGTGCGCAACAGAGGGTAAGCCATTTTCGGCGGTTGAATCAGCAACGACGGCTGTTTGCCCTGGCCTGTCAGCACCGGTGAGCATGGGCGTATTTTTATCTATCCCCAGTTTGTTAAGTTTTTCAAGGGCAAGGGCCACCGCCGGAAGCTTTACAGTACTTGCTGGATAAAAGTAATCGGTGGTGTTTATGCCAAATTTAAAGGTACTGAAATGCGGTTCATTTTTTTTGTTACGGTCAATCCGCGTATATAAAACCTGTATATGGTACTTATCCGCATCTTTAAGAATCTCAGCAAATCTTTCCGGATGCTTTTTCATTAGTCTCTCAATCAAGTTGTCGGACAGGAACTGAGCCGTAGATGGCAAATGAGAGATCAGGAGAAAAAGGAAGAAAAGTAATTTTATTGGCTTTGGCAAAATCATGGAAAAACCGGAAGTGATACGAAACGAATTTACGATAATTTATTTTTAAAGACCTGCCGGAATTATATTTTACTGTTTACCTCCTTTACTGAATATAAATATAAAACGGCGAAAATGGAAGAAAATAAATTACGCAGCCGGGGCTGGTTCGGCAAATCAGGTAAGGACGGATTCATCTACCGGGCCTGGATGAAAAACCAGGGATATCCCTCAGATGAGTTTGACGGCAGACCCGTCATTGGTATATGTAATACCTTTTCGGAACTCACACCTTGTAACGGCCATTTCCGGGAGCTGGCGGCTTCTGTAAAACGCGGTGTATGGGAAGCTGGCGGCTTTCCGGTGGAGTTCCCGGTAATGTCACTCGGAGAGACCCTGATTAAACCCACCGCCATGTTGTACCGCAACCTGGCCAGCATGGATGTGGAAGAGTCCATCCGTGCCAATCCTATAGACGGTGTAGTATTACTTTGTGGATGTGATAAAACCACGCCATCCCTCGTAATGGGTGCGGCAAGCGTTAATATTCCAACGATCGTCGTTTCAGGCGGACCAATGCTGACAGGAAAGTACCGAGGAAAGAATATCGGAACAAGTGATATCTGGCGGTTCAGCGAAATGCACCGGAAGGGTGAAATTTCTCAGGAAGAATTATCGGATGCGGAAGCCTGTATGTGCCGGAGTAACGGCCATTGCGCCGTAATGGGTACAGCTTCCACCATGGCCTGCATGGTAGAATCGCTGGGATTAACTTTACCCGAAAATGCAGCAATACCAGCGGCGGATTCGAGGCGAAAAGTGATCGCGCATTTATCCGGACGCAGGATTGTCCAGATGGTCAAAGAAGATCTCCGTCTGTCCAAAATCCTGACCAAAGAGGCCTTCGAAAACGCAATAATGCTCAACGCAGCAATTGGCGGCTCAACCAACTTCGTCATTCACCTGCTGGCCATAGCAGGCCGCATAGGCGTGGATCTCTCACTGGATCATTTCAATCAACTCTGCGAAAAAATCCCGCTCCTGCTGAACCTGCAGCCATCGGGCGGATACTTCATGGAAGATTTCTACTATGCTGGCGGCCTCCCCGTTGTGATGAAGGAAATGCTGAGCCTGCTGCATGCCGACGCAATCACCGCCAATGGGAAAACCATCGGCGAAAATGCCAAAACAGCAGAATGCTTCGACCCGGAAGTAATAGCAACTCTGGCAGAACCTATAAAAGATCTGACCGGCCTGGCCGTTGTAAAGGGCAATTTGTGTATCAACGGAGCAGTTATCAAACCTTCGGCTTCCCTAAAACCTGAACTTATGCAGCACCGCGGCCGGGCCGTTGTGTTTGAAGATATTGACGACTACAAAGCCCGGCTGGATGATCCTGAGCTGGACGTGGACGAAGACTCCATTCTGGTACTTAAAAACGTAGGCCCCAAAGGTTATCCGGGCATGCCGGAAGTAGGAAATATGTCATTACCTAAGAAATTACTGGCCAAAGGTGTGATCGACATGGTGCGAATCTCGGACGGAAGAATGAGCGGAACCGGCTTTGGCACCGTGGTTCTTCATGTGTCTCCCGAAGCAGCCGTGGGCGGTAACCTGGCTCTGGTAAGAGACGGTGATATCATCGAACTTAATGTTGAGAAAAGAAGCCTTAACCTGGAAGTAACCGAAGAAGAGCTGGAACGACGCCGCGCCGAATATGTGCCGCTGGACCTTGGATATAACAGGGGCTATGTAAACCTGCACGTCAGACATGTAATGCAGGCACATCAGGGTGCTGATCTGGACTTTCTTCGGGGCGGATCGGGCGATAAAGTCACCCGGGATTCTCATTAACATTTATCACATATAACGGATTGGCATTGTTTTTTAACCGAACAATGTCAATCCGTTATACCAATATCCACTGATTACATCATTATGAATACCCCAATATTTAAAGACCAGGTTGCTATTGTAACCGGAGCGGGCCAGGGAATAGGATTTGAGATCGCACGGCAGTTGGCAATGAAAGGTGCCGGGGTGATACTCAACGATTTTGACAACGAACTGGCGCAGGAGGCTGCAAAAAAAATCCGGGAGGCCGATGGTAACTGTATTGCCTTCTCGGGCGATGCCTCTGACCCTGACATGATCAATGGTATGATAGAAGAGGCCGTTAAATGTTTCGGAAAGTTAACCATTGCGGTGGCCAATGCGGGTATCACTCTTTTTGGAGATTTCTTTGAATACCCTGTTGAAAACCTCAGAAAAGTACTGGACGTCAACATGATAGGCTCCTTTTTGCTTACCCAGGCTGCCAGCAGACAAATGCGTCTTCAAAACCAGGGAGGAAGAATACTGTTGATGTCATCAGTTGTGGGACATCAGGCGCATCAGTTTTTGGGTGCTTATGCCATGACAAAAGCGGGCCTGGAGATGCTGGCCAAAAATCTGGTCATTGAACTTTCGCCCTTTGGCATTACCATTAATACGGTTGCACCCGGTGCCACGCTTACGGAACGTACGCTGGCCGAAGATCCCACCTACCCCAAAACATGGGCCGCTATTACTCCCATGGGCAGGCCCGCGATCTGTGAGGATATTGCCAATGCTGCGTTATTTTTATTATCACCACTCTCGGGGCATATTACCGGACAAAGCCTGATTGTAGACGGAGGCTGGACTTCCGTAAGTCCTCTTCCCGACCTGAGTAATATGAATGTAAAATCTTAGGGATTGGCGAATCACTCAGTCCTCGGCAAATAGCCTGGCTTCCAGGTCGTCCAGGTTGCCGTCCTGGGTAATAAAAAGCTCCCTCGGTTTAGAGGAACTACCGGGCTTTACAGTCATAAAGTTCCGGTATTGTTCGTCCGTAATAATTTTGAACTGGAGAGCTCTTTTCAGTACCATCGGGAACGGTACCTTGAAAAAACCGGCTATATCAGAAGCCAGGAAGCCGGGTATCTTAGAAATATCGCTTCTGAAAAAACTTTCAACGTCATCGTAAGGGAGCAGGGCTTCAAACACCAGTTGCTCTGCCCTTCCGGCAAGAGAGTCTGCATTGGAATAAGAAGAGCTCAACCCGAGCGAAACCGTCAGCAGATGGATATGATAATTCCGTTCATTAATTTCGGAGGCCGCATTCACAAACACCCAGCCTTTCTGCTTGTAGATAGCGGAAAACCCTTTAAAATCGTCGGAAACGTGATGTAACTGTGCAATTTTAATTCCATCAGGGTAAGGCAGCTTATGCCCGATCTGATGGACAATATCCTGCGCGTAAGAGATATCGGCAACTTCGCCGGCAGGTTCAATGATCCAATCTCCATTGATCAACCCCTCAAACAAATCATCCGCCAATTTCTGACTTTCTACTTGCCCCAAATGTAATACAATTCGATTACCGCGGACTGAAAAATCGAGAGGAAGCTGATTCTTGGGTTGTTTTCTTGCCATGATATCGTGAGTTGTGATGCGAGAGCTCAAAGATACGTCCTTCTCCAAATCTCTACAAGACCGAAAATATTTTTTATCTCCACTTCAGTGTATTCAGTAACCGGACCATATCCTCCCGGACATATTCAATGACCGGCGCCAGCGAATCGTTTTTAATGGCTGTTGGAAAATAAATGGCTCCCCGAATGAAGTGCCTGGTACTATCGGTGGTATAAAACTGGTAAGGACTTGGAACATCTCCCTCTATCTTAAACAAAATGGCTGTCCTGCCCGACTTCGACAAAACCTTTTGCTCTTGAATGGACGATGCCCTGATCTGGTGTTTTCCCGCAAGCTTGTATGAATCGTTGATATACTCCTGTAAAAATCTCTGGTTGCCGTTCAAAGGCTTGTAGGTAAGCTGAATATTTGCCTGAAAGGCCGGGTAATGAATAAATATCCAGTCCCTTCCGGCAGACGCGAAGGTATCCGGCAATACCTGCGCATACCTTGACACTTCAAAATAATAGGGATGATTTTCCTTTAACGGTCTATACAAATGTACTGGCAGGTCAATCCGGTTATATCCTTTGGGTTTCGGAACATAGTTCCCCTCTTTAGTGCGCGAGCAGGAAATGAGAAAACAAAAAGAAAGAATGGGTAAAAAAGTACGTAAACAGAATTTCATGTCATCTCCTTCGGGTAATTCGCAAAACTAACGAAAACCAAATGATTTTATTGAACCCTGATTTTAATACATCAGCACCTGGGGCCCGCTTTTATAAATCTATTCCACCGTAACCGACTTGGCCAGATTTCTGGGCTGATCAACATTCCGCCCCCGCATCACCGCAACGTAATAGGATAACAGCTGCAACGGAATAACCGACAGCAGAGGAGTCAATATCTCATGGGTGGCGGGTACTTCGATCACAAAATCTACCATTGGCGGAATCAGCGTATCTCCTTCGGTAATAATAGCGATCACCCTTCCCTTCCGCGCTTTTACTTCTTGTATGTTGGATACGATCTTTTCATAGGAACTATCTTTTGTCGCAAGAAATACAACCGGCATATCCTCATCAATCAGGGCAATGGGGCCATGCTTCATCTCGGCAGCAGGGTATCCTTCCGCATGGATATAAGAAATTTCTTTCAGCTTAAGAGCGCCTTCCAGCGCCACAGGGAAATTCAGGCCTCGTCCCAGGTATATAAAATTACGGGCATAGGTAAAAATAAAAGCAATTTCCTTAATCCTTGTGGCATTTTCAAAAACCTGCGTCACTTTGGAAGGGATACATTCCAGCTCCGTCAGCAAATGACCATAAGTTTCCTCCTGGATGGCACCTTTACGCCTGGCTGTGGCAATGGCCATTAAGGTGAGAACCGTCACCTGAGCTGTAAATGCCTTGGTGCTGGCCACTCCTATCTCCGGTCCGGCGTGGGTATATGCACCAGCGTGTGTAGCTCGTGCAATGGAGGAACCTACTACATTGCATACACCAAAAATAATGGCACCTTTAGATTTGGCCAGCTCAATTGCCGCCAGCGTATCCGCGGTCTCACCCGACTGCGAAATGGCAATTACAATATCGTTTTCACCTATTACCGGATTACGGTAGCGAAATTCTGATGCATATTCCACTTCAACATTAATACGGGCCAGTTCCTCAAAAAGGTACTCCGCCACCAATCCTGCGTGCCAGGAGGTGCCGCAGGCTACAATCACGATCCGTTCCGTTTCTGCCAGTTTATCCAGGTAAGCTTCAAGCCCGCCCAGCTGCAAATGTGCATCCTCTGCTCTCAGCCGCCCCCGCATACTGTCCGCAATAGAACGGGGCTGTTCAAATATTTCCTTGATCATAAAATGATCATAACCTCCTTTTTCAATAGCCTCCAGTTCCATTTCCAGCTTCTGGATATACGGAACCGTTTCAAGATTGTCCAGATTCTGAATGGTCAGTTTCCCGTCACGTACCACAGCCACCTCGTAGTCATCCAGGTATACCACATCTTTAGTATACTCAATAATGGGCGTTGCATCGGATGCAAAGAAAAACTCATTCTCCCCGATACCAATCACCAGCGGACTCCCCTTTCGTGCAGCAATGAGCTGCGTGGGATTCTCAACAGACAACACCACTATGGCATACGCGCCCACAATCTCCTTTAAAGCGATGCGCACAGCGGCTTCCAGTGGCTCTCCTGTTTCCTTTTGAATATCTTCAATAAAGTGAATCAGTATCTCGGTATCGGTATCACTTTGAAATACATGCCCCTTATTCAGCAGATTTTGTTTCAGCGTGGCATAATTCTCAATAATTCCATTGTGGATAATGGCCAGTTTTTTACTGTTGGAATAATGCGGATGCGCGTTCCGGTCATTGGGTTCACCATGGGTTGCCCAACGGGTATGTCCGATACCAATATTTGCTTTCAATTCTTTCCCGGCCAAAATTCCTTCCAGATCGGATACCTTCCCTTTCTTCTTGTAAATATTCAATTCAGAATTCTCGATCAGCGCCACGCCGGAGCTGTCATACCCCCGATATTCCAAACGTTTCAGGCCCTTTATAATGAAAGGATAAGCCTGCCTGGTACCCACATAAGCTACAATTCCACACATAATCTTGGTTGAGTTTTATTAAAGTGTATGTATAATATGAATGCAAAGAAATAGGAATAAGTCGTTGATAACAAAGCAAAAAATCGGGCAGCCACTAAAAATTATCCAATTCCTTCACAGTGTTCGAGCACATTGGATTATTAAAAAAAATTAAAAAAATCAACTCCCTGTAAGAGGAGGCCAAGGGGGGCTCTAAAACAGCAATGGCGTCCACCCCGGAGGAATGAACGCCATTACAACAAGTCAGCTAGTATGATTAGCTCATCAGGTCGGTGTACAGATTGTAGTATGATTCAGAGAATTTTTCGTCCTGTTCATCCAGCTGTACTCTTTTAGGAGCTTCATTAAAAATCTGATTCAGGGAATCGCCACAGTTTTCCTCTGCTTTCAAGACCGCATCCGCATAGGCACATCCGATTTTAACAAATCCTTCAAAATCTGCAGAATGCAAATGAGCCAACGCCTCATCACTTACATCCATCGCTTTGGCCTTACTCTGAAGGTCTGCATCAAATTTAAAGTCAAAAGCATTATTATGAACGGTGAATACACTTTTCGTATCCTTGAACATCGGATCATTCCGATACGTTGTTTTCAAATAAAGCGGGATTAACGCAGTCATCCAGTCGTTACAATGCACTACGTCAGGCGCCCAGCCCAGTTTCTTTACCGTCTCCAGCACCCCTTTACAGAAGAAAATGGCTCGTTCATCATTGTCATCATAAAAATTATTCTCCTTATCAAAGAATACCGACTTACGATGAAAATAGTCGTCATTGTCTATAAAATAAACCTGCAATTTGGCGTTTGGGATAGAAGCCACCTTGATGATCAAAGGCTTTTCCTCGTCGCCAACGGTAATATTGATTCCTGAGAGTCTAACTACTTCATGAAGCCGGTTCTTGCGCTCATTAATAAGACCAAAACGAGGTACTAATATTCTGATTTCTGCTCCTCGTTCTTGCATCGCCTGGGGTAACTTTCTTACGTAATCGGCAACGTCTGTGGTTTGAAGAAAGGGATTGATTTCACTGGCTACATATAAAATTCGTAGTTTCTCCATTAGATCTTTAGCAGTTTGTGAAAAAAAGTTTTGCAAAATTATACAAAAAAAATCGCATTTTCAAAAGATATTCCAAACTAATTATGATATTGCGCACAGTTTGGAAAGCTATTGCCCAATAATTTCCTATCAACCGGCCCCAACCCGATTCCCGGCTTTTGGAATTGAATTACGATTAAGGCCCGGATATCAGTCAGTACCTTCATTTTATACGCATGGAAGTTTTTACTTCAGTTGTAAGTCTTCGCTCTTATCTACAGTCACAACGTGCTCTTCATCATTCGATTGGTCTGGTACCTACCATGGGCGCCTTACACGAAGGCCATGTATCCCTAATCCAAACTGCGGTTTCGGAAAATGACATCGTGGTATGCAGTATTTTTGTAAATCCGGTACAGTTCAATAACCCGGACGATCTGGCCAAATATCCCAGAACCGAGGAAGCCGACCTTAAAATACTGGAACAGGCGGGCTGTTCTGCCGCCTTCGTCCCGTCGGTCACTGAAATGTACCCCTCCACCCCAAAGACTACATTCAACTTTGGCCCTGTGGAAACCGTGATGGAAGGAAAATCGCGCCCGGGACACTTTAGCGGCGTTGGAATTGTTGTTGCCCGGCTATTTCATATTGCACAGCCTGATCATGCTTATTTTGGACAGAAAGACTTGCAGCAGGTCTCGGTCATCCGTCAGTTGGTCACCGATCTGGCGTTTCCTGTCCAACTGGTGGTGTGCCCTACAGTTAGGGAAACCGATGGCCTGGCAATGTCATCCCGCAACCGGAGGCTGAACGAAAAGCAACGCCACCTTGCCCCGAAAATTTACGAAGCATTAAATCGTGCAAAGGAACAATTGCAAGAAGGAATTTCAACTGAGGAGGTGAGCAGGAACGTGGCCGACTTCTTTGCAGGATTCCCCGATTTTCACCTCGATTACTTTGAGGTGTCTGACGCAGTATCTCTGCAAACCATCAAGACGGTTGACAAAAAAAATAAAACGGCGTTGTGTATCGCTATCTATCTGGGAGAAGTAAGGCTGATCGACAACGTCGTTTTTTAAAACTTCTGTAACGGACCTTTCGCCCGTTACAGAAATAATAGAATTAAAGCTTCCAGTCTCCGCGGTACTTGCGTTTCACAAACTGATTGGCCTCTTCAAAATTGGTGATCTTCATATTTTTCCCATCCCATAACAGTTGTTTACGTCCGGGATAGCTGAATCCTTTTCCGTCTGAATTGGCAGTCCGGTAAGTATAACTGCGTATAGCGAGGTTACCCATGATAACGGTTTCGGTAAGCGGGCCGGAGTAATCAAAGGAAGAGGTCAGCGCCTTGTGTTCTTTGCTTCCAAAGCCCGCTTTACAAGCATCTGTCCAGGCTACCTGATGCCCGAATTCTGGCATTGAAGTGTACTTGGTTTTATACGCATCTTTGGGCATTTCCAGTTTTTCACCGCTTTTGAGGTACACCTTCGGATCCTTGCCATAAGTAGCACAGGTCATTACCCCTTTGTCGCCAATGAGCATGGCGCCATTGCTGCTGTCTGGCTCACCCAGCGCATCATTTGCAGGAATAAGATCCGGGTGAAAAGGCCTCAAGCCTCCGTCATGCCAGGTCATCTTTATTTCAGATTTATTTACCTTCGACGCCGGGAATTTGATTTCCACGCGGGAAGATGGCGGACAACCCTCGGGAATATATTCAGGTGTCCAGTCTTTCAAAAATACCGAGCCGATACTGCATTCTACCGCAGTAGGATATCCCAGTTCGAGAACACGGAAAGGAGAGTCGATCAGGTGGCAACCCATATCTCCAAGTGCACCTGTCCCAAAATTCCACCAGCCGTGCCATTTAAACGGATGATATGCCGGTGTATAATCCACCCATTCCGCAGGTCCTACATACAGATCCCAGTCCAGATAATCCGGTACCGCTACTTTATTAGTCGGAACTGGAATTCCCTGTGGCCATACCGGGCGGTTGGTCCATACTTCTACCTGCCTTACAGTACCGATAAGTCCCTTTTTAAACCATTCGATCATCTGCTGCTGGCCGGGGTTGGAAGCTCCCTGGTTGCCCATTTGAGAAACCCTTTTATATTGTCGCGCTGCTTCGGTCAGCGTCCTTGCTTCATGGATATTATGCGTCATCGGTTTTTGCACATACACATCCTTCCCCGCTCTCATAGCAGCCATCGCAATAACCGCGTGGGTATGGTCCGGTGTCGAAATGGTTACAGCATCAATGTCCTTGTCCATTTCTTCCAGCATCTTCCTGAAATCCTTGTACTTCTTAGCAGTCGGGAATTTATCAAAGCACCTTTTTCCAAGGTTCCAGTCTACATCGCAAAGTGCCACTACATTTTCTGCACCATTATTCCAGGCATTGCTGATATCCGAAAAACCTTTGCCGCCAATCCCAACACCGGCGATATTCAACTTATCACTCGGTGCACGAAACCCTTTTCCCAGTACATGGCGGGGTACTATGAAAAAACTGCCAAGGGCAGCGGCAGAGCTCTTTTGCAAAAAATCGCGACGGGTAACATCTTGTGGCTTGTTGTCTGTACTCATTTGGATTTTAAATTAATATTAAACTGAATGATCCTTTCCTAAAAGCATTTGACGCGTGAATCATACTTTACTCTGCCCTGCAGGACGATTTTTAACCAAAATTATTGTAATAAACACAAAGGGAACCGGATGAATAGAACCAATGTTTTGAAGGGAGATGATTATTACTGTAACTTTGAGAGAAATAATCTAACCCAATTTATTCTCAACACGTATCACTGAGTAATGCAAATAACACTCATGAAGTCTAAGATTCACCGGGTTAAGGTGACTCAGGCCGAGCTCAACTACGTTGGAAGCATCACCATTGATGAAGACCTGATGGATGCAGCCGGGCTAATTGAAAACGAGCAAGTCCATATTGTTAACAATAATAATGGAGAACGCTTTGTCACCTACGTCATTAAAGGCGAACGCGGCACGGGTATGATATGCCTGAACGGTGCCGCAGCCCGACGGGTGCAGATAGGTGATATCATTATTATCATTGCCTATGGAACCATGTCTCAGGAAGAAGCGAAGTCATTTAAACCTATGGTTGTTTTCCCCGACCATAACAACCGCCTGGTATAGCTCATTTACTGCCGTCCAAAAGCGAGATTCATTAAGTCCATGAAAAGTATACTCCGTTACATTATTTCTCTGGGCCTAGCAGGAGGCCTTATCTGGTTTGTTTTTAAGGATATTAATTTATCCGACATGCTTGCGAGGTTCGTACAGGCCGACTGGCGGTGGATCGCCCTCTCCTGTTTGTTTCTGCTCGGTGCACATGTTACCCGTGCCTGGCGCTGGGGGATGTTAATGGAGCCGCTTGGGTATAGCCCAAAATTGTTCGACAGCTCCATTTCAGTACTTACCGGATACTTTGCCAATTACATTGTTCCCCGAATGGGAGAGGTTACCAGATGCGGCACACTGTATCGGCTGGAGAAGGTACCCGTTAACCTCAGTTTCGGAACGGTAGTGGCGGAACGGATTTTTGATGTGCTGATCCTGCTGATACTGATCGGCCTCAACTTCATTCTGGAGTTCGACAGACTCAGTACTTTTTTTACTGATTTCTTTCAAAGCAAAATAGGTAACAGCGAAGGGAGCGGAGCGTTGCTGCTGATCTTGGCGGGCGTTTTTATTGCTGGTATCATCGCCCTTGTCTTTTTGTTCAGAAACAAATCTTTTCAGGAAAAACTGATGCAAAATAAGCTGATGGCTAAAATCATTGAATTTGCCAAAGGCATGCTGGAGGGGCTCCTCAGCATCAGAAAACTTAAAAACCCCGGGCTCTTTATCCTGAGCACCGTTCTGATATGGATTTTGTATTACCTGGTATCTTATGTGCTTTTCTTTTGTATTCCCGAAACGGCAGGGCTTGGGCCACTGGCTGGACTTACTCTCCTGGTGGTTGGCGCTATTGGTATGACTGCCCCGACACAAGGAGGCATTGGCGCATATCATCTGCTGGTGGGAAATGTCATGATACTGTACGGCTTATCTCAACAGGACGGTATTACCCTTGCAACATTCATCCATGGCGCACAAATGCTTTTCATGCTGGTGATCGGAGCGCTTGCGTTTTTATATGTGCTGGTGCGGGGCACAAAGCAGCCTGAAAAGGCCCCTCAACTGGCCTGAACATCCTGATAATTTTCGACCTTATCCATCTATAAGTATAGTCTAAGGAAGGATCATTGAAGTATTATATAACAGATTGATTTTTTCCTTTAATCCTATTAAATACACAATGAGCAATCCTACAGAAAGTAAGATTTTAAAACTTGAAGAGGCTATTGAAACCGTGGCAGCATGGCAAAGTGCTGGACAGAAAGTGGTTTTCACCAACGGCTGCTTCGATATCGTTCACCTGGGCCATATCGATTACCTTGAAAAAGCAAGGGCTTTGGGAGACCGCATGATCCTTGGCCTGAACACGGATTCTTCGGTAAGCAGGCTGAAAGGGCCTTTGAGACCTGTCGTGAACGAATACGCAAGGGCACGCCTGATGTCTGCATTATCTTTTATTGATGCTGTCATTTTGTTCGACGAACCCACGCCAAGTCAGTTGATTGAAGCCGTAAAACCTGACATTTTGGTAAAAGGTGACGATTATACAGTTGAAAATATAGCTGGTGCAGATTTTGTATTGTCTCGTGGAGGAGAGGTGAAAACAATAGCACTTGTAAAGGGTTATTCAACATCCGCTCTGATAGAAAAGATCAAACAAGGCTATTGATTCAGTGCAGCATTTTGAATATGCACCTGATATCCCTACCTTGAAGATCGGAACGGTTAACAATTACATTAAACTAAAAATCTGAATTATGGGCGGTGCGTATTTAATAATGTTCGTCATCATGGGCGTCAGCATGTATGTGCAATGGCGTCTAAAAAGCAAGTTTGAAGAATACTCTCAGGTGGGCCTTAGCAACGGAATGAGCGGCAAGGAAATTGCCGAAGCCATGCTTCGTGCCAATAATATTTTTGATGTTCGGGTTCTGTCTGTAGAGGGACGTCTCACGGATCATTACAATCCTCAGGATAAAACGGTGAATCTGAGTTCTGACGTGTATTACGGCCGGAGTGTTGCGGCCGCGGCAGTAGCTGCACACGAATGCGGGCACGCTGTACAACACGCAACGGCTTATGCATGGTTGGGCTTCCGCTCGCAGATGGTACCGTTCCTGAGCGTTGCTTCCAGATACATGCAGTGGATTATCCTGGCGGGTGTGCTTTTGATCAACACCACGGCCATCCCGCTGACGATCGGTGTCGCCTTATTTGCGGTTACTACGTTGTTCAGTTTTATAACTTTGCCTGTTGAATATGACGCCAGCAACCGGGCACTTGCCTGGATACAGAAAAACAGGGTTGTAAACGAAAGGGAATATATCATGTCCGCTGATGCACTTAAATGGGCAGCAAGGACCTACCTGGTAGCAGCCATTGGTTCTCTGGCAACCTTACTCTATTATGTAAGTTTGCTTTTGGGAAGAAGAGATTAAGTGTATATTGAGTTTCTTAACAAGAAAGGCCGGGAATCCGGCCTTTCTTGTTATTTCTTCCGCTGATTCCAGTACACCACAACATTTTTTGTAGCTCTTCCTGAGGCGATCACGTCCAGATCACCATCTCCATCCAGATCCGCCGCGGTTACATCCTCGCAAGCCATTTTGATGGAATCGTCGAGAACATACTCTTGCCATTTTTTACCCTCATTGTCTTTCCCGACAAATATCCTCACTCCCGTTTCTCCGGACACGTTCGGGTTACGCCAGCCCATCACAATCTGGTCACGCCCCAAACCGAAAAAATCCGCACATACGAGCGCATGCCCTTCCTTTATATTTTCTGTCAGTACCGTCCGGTTGTCTTTGGAATAAACCACCAGCGAACTACCGTGCATGGGCTCAATGGTCGCTGTAAAAAGTTGGTTATTGCTAAGCTTACCCGTCCTGATTTCGCCTATCCCCTTGCCAGATACCATCCAGTTGCCGGATGCAGCCCAGCCATCGGCTCCGTTCAGAAACACTTGCGCACCTTCCTTTCCTCCCACAGTAAGCCCCACAAAACTCCCTGATACTTCCATAGGCTGGAAATTGTGTGTAAGATGCATTCCGGTCTCAATAAGATCATACCCCCATATACCGTCTCTTTTTTCAGGTACATCAAAAACAATCATTTTCACACCAGCTCCTTCCCCTGCTGCATTTCCCTCCCCGTGTAATGGAAGTACCACCAGCTGAAACTGCCCATCCACCGTTTTGAGCCAGTGCATCCTGTGTATTGTCACCTCATGATGCAGACGAACCGGCTGCCATGGCTGCGTCCTGTCCTGCGGCGCAATCAGAAAAAAAACAGCACCCGATTGTTTAGCACTTTTGGTTTCGGCCGGGTTCCACTGCGCACCAACGGCCACTTCAACTTTCCCGTCCCCGTCAATATCCCGGGCTGCTATACAGACATTATCCCTTTCCGTCAGCTCTTTTGCAAGTACATATCTTACCCACTTTTCTTTACTCTTCCCGGGATTGCGGTACCATACAATTTCTGTTTTATCCGCCAGAAGGATATCTGTTTTCCCATCACCATCCACATCCCCGGTGGTTACACCATATCCTATAGCGATCTGATCATCAATCACCTCTCCCTTGAATGTTGCGGTTTGAGCAAAACAGGCGGTACTGAATAACAGTGGGAACAAAACGCGTAAATTCCTTTTTTTCATCCGAAGTAAATTATCTTCAACCCCCTGCCCATACTGGTTCGTACGACAGGCATCCTGAAAATTAAAGTCTATTTTTTCACAATATACTTCAAAACGATTACCAAACGCATTTCAAAATATAGATTTTTGTTTGCCTTTGCCTCGCTTTACCTACTTTTGTAAATTAAAGAGAACCAAGTTGCTATTCATGAAAACTATCCCCCTTCATCAGGTTCACGTGAACCTCGGAGCGAAAATTGTTCCGTTTGCTGGCTTTGAAATGCCTGTCAGATATTCTTCCGACCTGGAGGAGCACCATGCCGTCAGAAATAACGTGGGTGTTTTTGATGTCTCACACATGGGTGAGTTCAGAGTTAAAGGGCCTGGTTCACTGGATCTTATTCAGAAAGTATCAGCCAATGACGCTTCCGTTCTGTACGACGGAAAAGTGCAGTACAGCTATCTGCCTAATGCGACCGGCGGAGTGGTAGACGACCTGCTGGTCTATCGTATCAAGGAGGATGACTATTTTCTGGTGGTTAATGCCTCGAATATCGACAAGGACTGGAACTGGATTCAAAGCCATAACACAGAAGGGGTCGATATGACCAATGTTTCTAATGATACTTGTCTGTTTGCGGTTCAGGGACCCAAGGCAGCAGAGGTACTGCAAAAGCTGACGACCGTCGACCTTGCTGCGATGGAATACTATACTTTCACGATTGATGAGTTTGCTGGGGTAAAGGACATTATCATTTCCGCCACGGGATACACCGGCTCAGGAGGATTCGAAATATATGTACCTAATGCTCAGGCAGAACACATCTGGAAAGCCATTTTTGAAGCCGGGGCGGAATTTGGCATACAGCCTATTGGCCTTGGCGCAAGGGATACCCTACGCCTTGAAAAAGGTTTTTGCCTATACGGGAATGATATTGACGACAATACTTCTCCCCTGGAAGCAGGCCTGGGATGGGTTACAAAATTCACCAAAGATTTCATAAACTCCCAAAATCTTAAAATGCAAAAGGAAGCCGGCCTGACACGCAAACTGGTGGGTTTTGAAATGGTTGACCGGGGTATTCCACGCGGACATTATGAGCTTTGCGATGAGGCCGGGAATAAAATTGGCGAAGTCACTTCCGGAACGCAGTCACCCACGCTTCAGAAAGGTATCGGCATGGGATATGTACCGTCGGCGTACGCGAAAGCCGGAACTGAGATATTCGTAAAGGTGAGGGACAAATTGCTCAGGGCACAGGTTGCAAAACTGCCGCTGGTAAAATAATCCCCTCTGTAAATCTTTTCTGAATATTCAAAAAATACCTGATGAAACAACTTGATGTCTGTTTAACCCCTGATTTACTTCATCTTCACAACCTTAATAATTCAATTGTAGTTGTTGCCGATATTTTCCGTGCTACCTCCTGTATGGTAACAGGTTTAGCCTATGGTATCAAAAGTATCACCCCTGTTGCCACCATTGAAGAGTGCCGCTTTTTGCAGGATAAAGGATTTATCGCCGCCGCCGAGAGAGACGCTAAGAAAGAAGAAGGCTTCGACCTTGACAATTCACCTTTCAGTTACATGGACGAAAGGTTAATTGGAGCAGAAATTGCAATGACAACTACCAACGGTACGTTATCTATCTCCAAAGCAAAGGCTTCCGCAGTAAAGGTGATGGTTGGTTCGTTTTTGAATCTTGGGGCACTGGCCAATTATCTCCGTTCCGAACCCTATGATATTACCGTTTTGTGTGCCGGATGGAAAGGGCGCCCTAATCTGGAGGATACATTATTTGCAGGTGCCCTCGCGGAAGCACTCAAAGAGCAGTTTATGCTTCTGGAAGATGGAACACTGATGGCTCAGCGTTTGTACCTTCAGAGTAAAGACAACCTGCTGGCGAGCGTTTCAAATTCTTCCCACGTCAGGAGGTTGCAGCGGCTTGGCATCCAGAAAGATATATCCTATTGCTTACAAACAGACCTTTACGATATCGTACCCATACTCAGAGGAACCACGCTGGTTGCGATGCATTAAGATTGATCAAAAAAACAATATCAACCGTTTATCTGCTTCATGTTAAAATCCAGACTTGTTGTTTTCGTTCTGTTCATGCTTACGGTGCAAATCTCCTTTGCCCAAAGAGCAAGAGTTGTACCAAAAGCAAAAAAGGAAGCACCAAAGCCGGTGCCTAAGGCCGACCCTCCTAAAACCGAAACCCCTAAACCGGTGGAAACAGAAATTGTTACTGAACAACAGGCAGAGGACCGTCTTCCAAAAGAGGAGAAAATCAAAGCGGACACCATGCATGCCTTTAGGATCATTGGAGAAGACATATCTTATTTATCGGTATGTCCGGGTACTGTAATCTCAATACCCTTTACTACGGTTGGCCCTTTTGACGAGGACAATAACTTCAGTGCCCAACTGATAGATGCAAGCGGGAGAGCTATTTCCATTTCCCAGCCAACCAAAAAAAGTCCTATCAAAGCAGTCATTCCATCTTATAAAATTGGCGGGGAGGTATACCGCATCCAGATCGTGAGTACCGTCCCGATCATTAAAAGCCAAGAATTACCGATACGGTTATTGCAGGCGCCAACGGCCAGCATAGAGGTGATTGACGGCACCCACACTGTCAGGATCATGCCGGGGCAGGAAGCGCAGCTTAGGGTATCCCTGGGAGGCGCCGCTCCATGGTCCTTCCGTTTGTCGGACAGCACCGTTGTGCAGCAGACATTGTCCAACCCGCATTATCTTACGGTCAAACCGGCTCACGTGAAAGCATATAGAATCCAGGGGGTTTCCAATGCCTGCGGAAGCGGAACCGTGGCAGGTGAGGCAATTGTAAATGTGGATGATAATCCCGAACCCAAGCTGGAATTAAAGGATACTGAAAAAATAGTAAAGGTTTGCAGCGGCATACCTTTTCAGGTTCCGTTCAGCGCAACAGGAAAGTTTAAGGAAGGGAACCGCTTCACGGTCCAGATCGCCGACCGCACCGGTGCTTTTAAAGCCATTTCAGTTCCGGACTCTTCGGGGTATATCACCACCCAGATACCAGATACCTACAAGCCGGGCGAATACCGCATCCGGGTCATTGCTTCGGCGCCCTATCTGGTCAGTAAAACAGCAAATATCAGTATCGTCGCTCCTACCGTTGCCACCTTATTGAAAGATTCACTTCATCTGGACGAAAATCAGACGGGCGAATTAACCGTGAAATTTGACGGAGGTGGTCCCTGGTTCGTACTTTTATCTGACGGTACCTACGAGAATAATATTATGGAGTCGCCGTATAAAGTGAAAATAAAACCACTTTATAATACCGATTATTCCATCAGTTCGGCCGGCGGACTTTGTGGTGTGGGTAAGTTCTCGGGTAAGGCCAAAGTCTCTGTAAAAAGCCCGCCTGTAACAATTACAATGGACCGGCTGCCTCAGAACATGGCCTGTACAGGCTCCACCATTGAGATCCCGTATAAAACTTCGGGGAGGTTCAATGCAGGCAATAAATTTGTGGTACAGATAACGGACAAGACCGGCCGATTTGTTGACCTGCCCACTACTGTAACTCCGACCAACCTGCAGGTTACACTTACAGGAGTGGCACAGTCGGACACCATTAAAACACAGCGTATCCGAATCATATCCTCATCTCCGGCCGTTTCCAGTGCGGTGGAAGATATTGATATCATAGCACCTGATAAAGCAATCGGGGAGGTTTCCGGAAAAGGTGTTATCACGGCAGGTCGTTCCACAAGAATTCAGCTTAAATTCAAGAACGGAATGCCTCCCTGGTCATTTACCCTTTCTGATGGCAGCTCCATCAGCGGGACGTTCCTGAATCCTTACCTGATATCCGTTTCACCTACTGAAACTACGGAGTTTAAGATCACATCTTTAAAAAGCGGCTGTGGTACGGGCACAGGAAAGGGATCAGCCATTATTACCGTTGAGAAGTAATGGTTAGTAACTGAATAATTGCCTTCTATTATGGCATTGAAATGCTATCCCGGATACTATGCGTGCAGGAAAGATTATATTATTGGTAGTCGTGAGCCAGCTCTGCTTGGCGCAAGGTATTCCGGTGGACGACTGGCAAACGCATTTTAGTTACAAGTCGGCGAGGGAAATCTGCATCACTCAAAAAAAAATTTTCTGTTCCAGTTATAATGGTCTTTTCAGTACCGACTTAAAGGGTGATCAGTACCGGCTCATATCCAAATCCGATGGCCTGCACGACACAGGTATCAGCAGTATGGCCTATAATGAAGCGGGCAATCTGGTTCTGCTGGCTTATCGGAGCGGCCAGTTGGATATCCTGTTTTTGGATAAAGATAATGAAATAGAAGGGGTCGAGGCCTGGCCCGTATTGATGCAGGCAAGCGGTCTTCCGGCTGAGAAAAAGATCAACCAGATCGTTTTTAAAAACAACCTGACATATCTCTCAACCAACTTTGGCATTGTAGTGCTGGATCTGCCGCTCCGGCAAGTAAAGGAATCCTATCGGTACATTGGTACGGCCGGTATAGAAATAGCTGTAAGTGGTATCACCTTCAGCAGCGACTCCCTGTATGCCTGCTCCTCACAAGGGCTGCTGGTTAGCTCTTTGTCGCCTTCTGTGAACAGACAATATTTTGCGAACTGGCATACCGTCAATACGCCTGACAGGCCGGTGGCTATTGGTTTTTATAAAAATCAGCTTTATGCAGGATTCAAAAATAAAGGAATAGCATCTTTTCAAAGCGGCAGTTGGAAAGAAGTATATCAATCCAGCAGTACTTCCTATTCCTTCTCCACGGACCAGGACCGGCTGATCTGTAGCACCGACAGGCAGTTGGTCACCATTTCTGACCAGATTTCTGTTTTCAATTCCTCCCTTTTCAACCAGATGTCCAGGGCAGGACAATCCGCTACGGGGAATCTATGGGTTGCGGATCAACAGGCGGGTTTGCTGGGAAATGTAAATAATGAATTTGAAATTTTCTCCCCTCCTACCGGTGATACCACCATTGTTAACCGGGCGGATTCAGTCATTACAGACCTCAATGGAAATACATGGACCCGCCTTCCGGTCTACCTGGGTGGTGGTATTCAGGTGAAAGCTCCTGGCGGCAACCAGCAAAGGATCTTATCTACGGCCACGGGCGCAGGAACGTTGCCTAGTTCAAAAATCAACAGCCTTGCGCTGGACAAGGACGGGCTCGTCTGGTTTGCCAGTGACCGGGGAGCAGGTTATTTAATTGCCGATAACATCCTGAATGCATCCCGTGTAGACGCAGTTTTACCAATTTACGGTCAGCGAAAATTGCTTTCGAACGAAATTTGTACGTCCGTCATCAGTGACCCAGGCAACCGCAAATGGATAGGGACAAAAAGTGGATTGTACCTCTTTAATCCCGATGGTACCGAACTGATTCGCCCGTTCCGTGCCGCGGATAGCCCATTACCTGCCAACGAGATCAAAGCTTTGAGTTTCGAAGGAAGTACGGGTATTTTATTCATTGAAACCACCTCTGGAATGGTTTCCTACCGGACCGGGGCGGGAAATCCGTCAGCAGACCTCGCGCAGGTTACTATTTTTCCAAATCCGGTACGCCCAGGCTATTCGGGACAGGTGGGAATCACCGGGCTGACGGACGATGCAACCGTTAAAATAACCGGATTATCGGGGAGGCTGGTATTTGAGACCAGATCCTTAGGCGGCACAGCCACATGGAATCTGAAAGACTATACCGGACACCGCGCCCGTACCGGTATCTACCTGGTCCTGATCGTTTCTGAAGATGGGAATGAGAAACTTGCAGGAAAATTGGCTATTATTGAATGATCAATGAAGTACCATAGCAGGTACAACAAACGCTTAAAGGCAGAATGGCAGACAAGAAAGAACCTTATGTTATTGGTATTACCGGAGGAAGCGCATCGGGTAAAACCTATTTTATGGAATGTCTTATCCATGCGTTTTCGGAGCAAGATATCTGCCGGGTATCTCAGGATAACTATTATCACCCCATCCATTTAATCCCCAAGGATGCCAACGGAAAAGAAAATTTTGACCTGCCCGAAACGATTGACCATCAACTTTTTGCTGAGCATCTCACCATGCTGCGCAAGGGCCTCCAGGTAAAACAGCCTGAATACATGTTCAACAAACATACGTTCCCGCAGAGGATACTCGTTTTTGACCCCAGGCCGGTTATTATTGTAGAAGGCCTCTTTCTGTTTTCCTTCCCGGAAATTGCACAACAGATTGATCTGAAGGTATTTGTGGATGCCAAGGAACATGTAAAAATCAAGAGGAGAATCATCAGAGACAACAATGAAAGAGGCTACGACCTGAACGATGTGCTCTATATGTGGGAACACCACGTAGCCCCTTCCTATGATAAATTCATCCAGCCCTTACGCTCTGAGGCCGATATCATCATCAACAATAATTCAGGATTTGACGTTGGCCTGGAAGTGCTTACCGGATTTTTATTAAAAAAACTGGAAGAAAGAAGGTAAGCCAATAATAATAAGCCATGGCTGGAAGTTGTATACAATGTTAAATAACCGATTATTGACCACCAATTGATACCAGAACGACAATAGCTATTATATTTATCCCCTCAGATTCGATTTATTACAAATTCATCCTATACAGACAAAGTGAAACAACCTATACACGCCAAATCAAGTTCACCGGCACTGAAGCTGTTAATGCTCGGCATCCTGCTTACATTTTTCCAATCCTGCGAAAATTCTAAAACCGAGCCTTTGGATACGTATGCCTACTATCCGTTAGAGATCGGGCGCTACCAGATTTATGAGGTGCAGGAAACGGTATATTCATCCGGCCAGAAGGATCCGGTGGTAACGACCTGGCAGGAAAAGGATGAGGTGGACCGGATAGCAAGTTCCGGTGATAATGTTACCACCTACGTTGTAACAAGGTACAAACGAAATTCAGCAGATAGTTACTGGCTGAAGTTCAAAGAGTACACTGTAACCAAATCGCCGGACAAGATACTTACCAGCATAGACAATCAGACAGTATTTTCTCTTGCTTTTCCAGCAGACAGTAAAGTGAAGTGGAACGGAAACCTTTATAATGATGGAGATGCCCGCAACTACACCTATCAGAACATAGGCAAACCTCTTCAGCTAGGCGATCTTCGATACAATCATACCCTGACAGTCCTCGAAAGAAAGGATACCTCTATTATTGACCGTTACGTTGGTATAAAAACGTATGCGCTGGCAACCGGCCTTATCCTGGACGAACAGACCGCATTCCAGTACTGCCAGGATGACGACTGCATTGGCATGGATATCATTGAGTCGGGGACATACAGAGTTAAAAAAATTCTGGAAACGGGAATTGCGGAATAGTACAATTCATGTCCGTTAAAGATCAGCAAATTGCTTATCGCATTGTCTGCTAACCAGTTTTATTCATTTTTTGACATTACTTTAAATTAAATATTTGCAATTAAAAATTATATTACTAATTTTACCCAGGATACTAAAACAACACATTTCAACATGAAAACGATGAACACGCACTCTACACAAGGGAGAAAAAACTACCGCAAGCCGGTATTGAAAAAAATTGGCACTGTTGCAAAATTGACACGAGAAGAAAAGGGAAGTACTGGCAGTGACGCGCCTGATGGTGGCTTTGCCTATCTTGGACCAGTTCTTTCATAGATGCCACTTCATTAAATGCATCTTGAAGGATATTTCAATTTTACAAAAAGTGGTTTATCTGAAAATTCTCACAACTTAAATTACCGATACAAAGACGACTCTCTTTTGTTAACTGTGAGTCGCTTTGAGTTAAGATGTACTTATTTCGATCATGAGTACATGTCAGTATTTTTTTTAAGAACAAAGAATCAGATAACAGAGAAAGTAAATTTAAAAACGCTAAAAGCTTCTGGGGAAAAGCCTGTGCTACTACCGGAAGCCTTTAGCGTTATAGCGTTTCATAAAGAACTTTCTTCCCATGCTCAACCAGTGTGCGTTATATGGCTGGATGAGGATAATAATGCTATCTATATCGCACGGGATACTTTCGGACTTATTCCTCTCTATTTTCTTAGATCCTCAGCTAACCTTATTGCTTTTTCTACAAATATTGGATCCCTCCTTAGGCATAGGGATATATCCTGTAACGGGAAGATTAATTATTCCAGGATTAACAAATATCTTCAATTAAGTGACGCCAATAGTGCTTACAACTCAGAAACCTGTTTTTCTGACATAAGTGCCGTACTGCCGTCGCACTTTGCCTGTATCACAGAAAATGATACAAAACTTCAACCTTATGTTGAATACAGTCCTGAAAAATACGAAGGATTCGGAAGTATAGAGGATTTTGGGAAGGTCTTCCGAGAATTACTTTTAAATTCCGTTGGAAGATCCGTTCAAGATCTATCAGTGATGGGTGCCCAACTTAGCGGAGGACTTGATTCGTCTTCTATCATTTCTTGTGTAAGATTTTTGAAGCCTGAGAGTAAACTTTATACCTTCCATTTCAAGACAAATACCAGTTGGAGTGACGAAGACCAATATGCACAGCAGGTAGCTGATTTTATCAGGTCTGATCACCTTATAATTAGCCCCAGTTATACCTTCATTGATAAAATAATAAAAAATATTACCTTCAATGCCCAACCTTTATATTCCTTAGGTGCCATTGGATTAAATATAGACTCTATAAAAAGTGCATTTGACCATGGGTGCGACGCTTTATTCACAGGATACGATGGAGATAGCGTAGTTGGTTATGGTAGAAAAGAATATTTCACACAACTTTTTGAGAAAAAAGAGTGGAATTTATTGGATACGGAAATGAGTAGCTTAGCGCTAAGAAATCATCATTCTATTTCTAACCCGGGCTGGGATACCATGGAGCACTCCAGAAAGAAGTTCTTACTGATCAGGTATCAATTTTATGAAGAACTAAAAAAATCTGCGGGCAAGTTTTCATTTAGAGAATCTCTTGACCTGCTTTATTATGCATTTAAAAATTTTGGGATCCCCCCTGCTTATCTCATTAAGAAGATAGGTAAGGACCTAATTACAAAATTAAAATCTAAAGGTAGCGTTCCATATTCATTTCACCGCAAATCCTTTATTGAAGAAGCTCATAATAACCATCCGAAAAGCACTAATTTTAGAGATACCCTTAAAGGGAAAAATTTGATTTATCATGAAAATATTATGGTAAATCAAAATATAAGAATATTGGAAGATTTTTTTTGCATGAGCCAACAACAAAAATTAAGTGTTAGGCATCCCTTCTTCGATAAAGATCTGTATGAGCTTAACCTGGCTGTACCAGCGGGAATAAAATTTGGCCAAGGATTTGAACGTGGACAGCATAGAGAAGCTATGAAAGGGATTTTGCCTGAGGCTGTACGCACCCGAACTACAAAAGGCTTTGGGAACCAATATGTCCTGAAGGCTGCACGCATTTTATTTAATCAATCGCAGGATTTCTTGCAAGAATCCGGAGAGGTCTGGCAGTTTATAGATCGAAAAGAATTTCTCAAAGGAATAAAATTAATGGAATCTGACGGTGGAGATAGCTTTACATATCATACGCTAGTATTTAACGTAACCCGAACCATATATCTGGCGATTTGGCTTGACATGTATAAACGTAATGCCTTTCTCACCAAAATTTAGGTCTTATCATCTCTTATGCCGAGCAATATATCTGCATGGTTAAATAACGACTACAATCCTCTGGATGGTAGATTAAGATTTTTATTTTACTTACTTCTCTTGCTCGTTGGTTATAAGGAACTTCTTATTCAAATACCGGAAGAGCTTTATCAATGCCCTCAAGAACTATATCAGCCCGACGGATTATTTGCCCTGATTTTTGGAAATATGCATTCCGTATCCTTCATGCATGGGTTGCTGATATATCTTAAATATCCCTTTTTAATTTTCTGGATATTTTCAATTATAGGCCTGGGAGGGAGACTATCTTTATTTTGTACTGCTGCTTGCCTATTTATTTTCTGGGGTGCTCATAGTGCCAGTAGCGGAAGTGGTCATTTTTGGCACGTCCCACTACTGATTTTTATAATACTAGCTTTCACATTAAAACACGACCATTACTCAATTGACTTCTTTCTTAGTAGATGGATAAACGGGTATCCGTTTAAAGGCTCAGGGACAGACCTCTCTCCCTTTGGCCGTAAGCTTATCTTAATTGTATTAGTTCACTCCCTGTTCTCCGCAGGTATTTCTAAATTAAGCTTGGGAGGATTGACATGGGTGAATGGTCATACTTTACACTATTATCTGGAAAACCTTAATTTGCCGAGATACTATATAGGCCCAATCTTGCTTAAATTCCTACTTACTAATTTCTGGCTTGTCACAATTATATCAGTCCTTACTATCCTCTTTGAGCTAACTTCCCCAGTAATTTTATTTTTTCCCCAATTCCGTGTCCTTTTTGTAATTCTGGCTCTTTTCTTTCACACATCCATTTTACTATTAATGCCTCCGCGTTTTATTTCACAAATGATATGTTATCTATTGATTATCAATTGGGAGGATTTTTTTTCCGTCTGGAAAAAAAAACAAAGCCATCTCGTAAAAACACTCTTATTAGAACTTCCATCAGGAAGTGCCAGGATTCCACTTACTGCTTATCAAAAAATCACAAATGCAACTGCAGCATTAGTCCTCATAATATTACTTGTTAGCGCCACCATTTTCAAGTTCGAATATTTCCCGCTTACCAATTATCCCATGTATTCAAGTACTATGAATGAGGGCAAATTGAGCGGTATTCCGTTATCAGAATTTAACAGCTACGAAGGCTTAAAAAGGCTTGCAATCTACTGCTCCGATAGACCAATGCCTGACCTAATTCCGCATTATATAAGTAGAAATAAAAAATGTTTTGTTATCAAGGTAAACAGACATACGCTAAAAAAATCAAACTATACTAATACCATCCTCAACGCTATTCCAACCTCCACACTATGGTATACCCGGCTAAGCCGTGCACTACTGACTGATTTAAGAAGTTCACCATTAAATTTAAGTGATTCTATCAAAGAAGATGCCTTCCCAAACTCTCAAAGACTGCTTAATGCGGTAGTTAAGAAATCTCTTCAATCAAAAGACCCAGAAACAATTAACTGTGATTTCTTTCTGGTCTACTCTTTCTCTGAAGAGAAACAAGCTATTCTTGCAAAATACATTGGGCGTTAGGTCTCAATAAAAGCCTTAAGAATCCCTCCCAGAACCTATGCGAAATTAGCGGACAACAGAAACCCTACCAGAAATTTCCTTGGTGCCCGTAGTAAGTTCAAAAATGGTCTTATAAATATAAATTCCTGACTGTT
Source organism: Dyadobacter sp. CECT 9275 (assembly GCF_907164905.1). Classification (NCBI taxonomy): domain Bacteria; kingdom Pseudomonadati; phylum Bacteroidota; class Cytophagia; order Cytophagales; family Spirosomataceae; genus Dyadobacter; species Dyadobacter helix. The sequence continues at coordinate 2,724,106 of NZ_CAJRAF010000002.1, forward strand.
TCGGAATCCAAAACCATTCTTCAACAGCTGATCCTTTTAAGGTTATTTTCTTCTCCTCAAGAACACTACCCGAGATATTATATATCTTCCAATACACTGATTGTAACTGGTCCGGAATCTCTATTTTCGCTTGAAATCTAACATAATCCGAAGTCGGATTAGGAGAACAGACAATAGTTATGCCTTCATCAACTGAACCAATCTTAAACTTAATTCGGTAAGGATTTGCAACCACATTCCCTGAAACATCCTTAGCACTTACAAGCAATTCGTAATGTCCGGAGGTAAGTGTTGTAGGTAAACAGGTAATACTTACAGATTTATTAGTTACATTCGACAAACTTACATTCAAGTTACTGTATGACAATCGTTTAAATTCACAACTTTCATCTTCACAGTACTTGATGTAAATATCAACGAGACTAGTATCAGCATCCATAAAGCGGTCATCCTCGACCAACACTTTAATCACTGGATTAGGTAATAACGTCTCATTGTTAGCAATTAACCTATTACCAAGCATCACATCCAATCTGGGAGGAATCTGGTCTTTTACCGGTTCAACTGGATAAATGGGAAGATTTTTAGCAATATCCCAATCTACATCCAACTGAGAATGATTATTGTTTTCGTTTAATTCACTTATCAAATTTCCCGGATCCAAATTCACTTCAATTCTATCAATACTGCTTACATTATTAACAGGAAAAAAAATCGTATCCTGGTAAGCAACGGAAGAAACAACTATTTCGGTTTTTTTTGTTGTTCCATCCCTTAGAAAAAGCTTTACATCAACATTGATCTTTTGCTCCTTTTGATACTCTCCATAATTCGATAGTATGACACCCAATTTAGGTTCCTTAGCTTTTTCCAGGGTAATCGTCGGCGATTCTGAAATCAAAACTATCCCGGCATCGCTGTCCAGTGCAAAATCAGGCCTTTCAAAACGAATAAGTTTCAATGCAGGATCACCCTGTAGATTGGTCTGATGCACATTCGCAAGTTCAACAGCACTTCTGGTTCCGGAGGCGACTTCCTTCGCGACTTGTTTTACAACCTGGCCAATGGTATATGACCTTGTATCAGTGAATAATTTTGCATAAAGGATCTTGAGCTGAGCTGCAGAACTACTTACATAGCTGTCGTAAGAATTTGCCAGAACGGCAATAGCACCTCTGTTTGGCGTCATGATCCAATTACTTGACAAGACATGCCGGCTGCGACTCGTATAAATGTTCCCTACACCACATCCATTGAAATACATTAATGAATATTTGTTAACATCCTGATAACCTCTGCTGGCATCTGTGATAAAACCCATATCCAGATCTGTAATCTCCTGAGCTCCATGCCCGAAATAGGTTATCATCCCCACTCCATTATTAACATCTGGAGCTATATCCACTCTTTCCCTTGTATCCGGCGTCTGTTTAACAAATGCTTTAACCTTTCCACCTACTTCTCCTTCTTCCACAGCAGGCGCCAAATCAGCCAGGATATCTCTTAGTTGACTGATTTCACCTGCCGAATGGCCTCCATTTAAGTGCAGGATTTTCTTCCTCCAGCCAGTTCCCTGTTGGCTTTCGTAGGATTTAACCTTATCCAGATAGAACAACACTTCGTCAGGAACCAGGGCTCGCAAACGCCCAACCGGTATGGCAGGTACATCAGGATCGGTATTCTGCAGACCCGCAACTAAAAGTATGTCCGATCCGGGATCGCCCAACGTAGGAATTTCATTAGGCATTTCCTTTACTGAATTAATAGGTATAGTAACAGAATTACCGATTAGAACAAGATTATGCTCATTTTCACGAATCCCATTTTTCAACATATAATCAACAAACCTCCTGATCGCGATTGGACTGGGTTCTCCGTAATTAAACTGATCGTATATATCCCTGATGTCCATAATCAATACTCTATGCGATCCACCGGCCTGAGAACTTCTGTATTCCCCATATTTAATGGCTGAATTCCGTAAAATAGAATTGGTTACTATTAAATAATCATAATCCGAAGGATTTATTAAGTCGAGCTTGCCTACATTGGCAGGTGATACAGGTTGCAAGTTAACTATTCCAATCCGCGTCGCAGGAATACTAAGAATTTCCATCGAAGATATCGCCATGATTTTTAACGGCTTGCCCGCACTTCTTGATATACCAAATGAGTAAGTCTGGTCCTGTTTCTGACCATTGACAACAACTGGGATATGAGGATTGGTAATGTCGTATAACTGGATATCGGCAGGTACATTCGTAATACTAATATTGCTTACACTGTTTTGACTAGGTGGGAAATTAAAATAAGATAATTTGGTGTCTTTCATATCCGTTAGCTGCGGATACGAAATCCTGTAATAAGCAAGACCAAACCAATCTCCAGTACTTTTTGATATCGAATTCAGTTTGAAAAAACCTGATCCATTTTCCGATAAATCAGTATTCTCAATTGTGAATTGTCCTTTTTTTCCCTCCCAGCCATTAAAAGCAATGGATGTTTCTTTTTTCAGCACATCCTTCCCATTTGCAGTATACCCCGTGTAGACCTGGACATCGTGGGAACCATTATTAAGTCCTGTCAATAGCATCTCAACAGCAGGCTTAAATCTTTCATCTTTTACCCAGTTTTTCAGATTAAAAGATGACAAAAACACAGTATCCTTTACACTGCCTGCTGTTGCATTCATCCCCGCCGTAGTTTGGCTCGTCCATGAATTAACAGATTCATAAAAGCTATTATTTAAAGTATTTTTCAAACCAAAGGTTTCAAACCCAAACTGGTTATTATATTTTACGATTTCGTCCTGTAAATGAAAGGACTCAGGAGCTTGATTCGCCTTGGTATTTTCATGTTGCACCGCCCTTTTCGCCCCGTCTGAGACCGTCAAAAAATAGTATCCCAAATCTGAAAATAGGCTCATATACGGATTAAGTCTCGCGGTTTCGGGCCTGTATACCAGGGAATCAGATGCTCCGTCATTAGGCTCCCCGTAAAATATAATTTCCGTTGAGTTCGCCGTAATGATAGCCACCTCCTGCCCTCTATGCCACAACTGAAATCTTGATGGGTCTGTAACAGGAAATCCCGCCGGTAAAGATGAAACCGTTACTTTTTGTATTCCGCGTTTCTCAACCGTTATTCTCAAATAAGGTTGCGCCGGTTTGATCCACTCGTTTCCATAAGTACCTTTCCATTGAGCAAATGCCTCATTCTTTTGAATTAAAACCAATTCGGACAAGAATAAAAGTAAAAACACTACTCTGATTCGGGTTAGCTCTTTCTTCTTCATATTAATAAAAAGAGGGCTTAGAAACGTATTTCAAAGCCCATCCAAGTTAAAAGTGGTTAGTATGTGCTTATTCCTTTACAAAATTACTTCTGAAAATATCATTGGCATTGGTCAAAATTTCAAGAACATAGTTTCCTACCCTTATATTTCTAACGGAAACATTCTTACCTAATCCGGTCTTAATCACCTGGCCACTAGAGTTAATAATTTTCCAACTCCTAATGTCTGTGGGTATTCCTACACCTATCTCCATTTGATCGTTTGACGGATTGGGATAAACCACCACTGGTTTAATATTTTCCACATTCACGGAAATTATTCTGGAGTAGTTACCAGACTTAGTACCCTCAATATCCACCTGCTTTAATCTGTAATAATTTATCCCTCCATAAGGTCTGTTGTCATAGAACTGATATTGAGTCAGAGAAGTGATATCCCCTTTGCCTTCAACCCTTCCAATTGTCTCAAAATTACGGGCGTTATAACTTCTTTCCACCTCAAAATGGCTATTATTTTTTTCCCAGGAGGTACTCCAGGTGAGCTTCACCTTATTATCTCCCGAAAGCTCGACATCAAACTTCACCAAATCTACTGGTAACGTGGTAGGAGGCGTTGTATTCAAAATTCGAATAGCCGGATCACCATATAAATTGGTTTGATGAATGTTGGTGGTTTCATAAGTATCAGGAGAGTCATTAATCACTGTCGATGCGGTTGCGAGCAAAATTTGTCCGATTGTTGGCCTGGTTTGATCTGTTTTTAGGAATATCTGCCTGTACAATAAGTCAATATAAATTTTAGTAGGAGAGACATAACTCTTATAAGAGTTACCGAATATCACCACAGAGCCTTTCCCCGGCGTGATTAGCCAATCCGTTGATAACATCTGGACACTTCCACTGGTAAATATATTCCCTACTCCGCAGCCATTGAAGTAAATAAATGAAAACTTGTTATTTACTGTAAAATCAGAGGTATTCACATTTCTGATATTATAAATTGTCCCAGCCTGATTTCCATGCCCGTAATAAGCAATCATTCCTGCTCCTGCATTAACCTCGGCCGGTGTAGGCGCTGGAGTATTTACTGCATCCACATCATCGGATGTCGCGATAGCATCATTACTCAAGGTTTTTATTTGCCGCGTACCATCTAATGAAAGGACATGACTACTTACGCCAGTGAAAACATCCTTAAAATCTGGCAGCTCATATTTCCGTTTCGCCCCAATCAGATGCACTATATTTTTCCTCCAGCTAAGGGACGAGGCATCATCATTATTTGTCTGACGTTCATACTCAATTACCTTGGTCAGATAATTCGCAAGTTCCGTTTTATTAAAGGCATTTATCCTACCCACAGGAATAGCCGGAATATCTACGTTGGGACTATTACTCAAACCGGTTACCAACAATATATCTGATCCCGGATCTCCAAAAGAAGGGACTTCCCCGGCAAGCTCCTTTGTAATATTAATCGGGATCGTCACTGAATAACCCATAAGAACCAGATTATGCTTTGGGCGAACACCATTCTGAATCATATAGTCGACAAATCTACGGATTGCAATAGCACTCGGCTCTCCATAATTAAACTGATCATAAATACTCCTTATATCCATAACCAGAGTATTGAACGACCCTCCTTCTACTTTGCTACGGTAATTCTCCGCGTACGCCTTAGCACCCAACCTTAAATCTCTTTCTCCTGCCCTATTGGGGTCTTCATCATTATTAGTTATTATCAAATAGTCAAAGGCCTCGGGATTAATAGCCCCTGTGCCAATAGTGGGAGAAGTGGCCGTCCTGGCATTCTGATAGATAGCACCCAGGCTTACAGCATTAATTTTTGTAATTGAACCTTTAACATAACTAGGCGCTACAACGAGTAAATTCAGTGTTTTGCCACTTACTCTCTGAACCTGAATTTTCAGGTTATTATTTGCAAATATACCATTGGTTATAAGTACGGGCTGGTATGGATTACTGATATCATAAACCTTTGTATCAGCTGCAACATTTAATATTTCAATAATACTCTCTGAATTGGCGGTAGTTTTAAAATTAAAAGTGCAATTATTCAGCCCAGTCATATCTATCACTTGTGGATAAAGAACAGAATAATAAGATATCCCAAAATCATCCGCGGTACTGGTCGAAACGGATTTGACTTTAAGGTATCCGGTCCCACCAGAGGTAAGATTGCTGCTTTCCGTGAGATCCGAGATAAGCTTTAAACCGCCATATCCCGTAAAAGACAAAGAACTACCCAACTGGTGGGACTCAACCGATCCTTCATCAGCTCCCATAAAAACCTGGATTTCATGATAGCCTGTATTGTGGCCATTTACAACGATCTCAAAGACCGGCTTGGTTGCAGCTGAGCTAACCCAATTTTTTAAATTTATGGTTGCAGGATACGACTGTGGTGATTTTCCAGTATTGGGCCCATAAATCAAAGGACTTGTCCAACTGTTAGCCGCAGTGTAATAACTGTGGTTAAGGGTTGCATCGTCCATAAAGGTTGTAAAAGAAAATTTTTGATTATTTCGTTTGTTAAGTTCAGAATAATCATCAAACTTTTTTATATAAGTTTCATAATGAAAGGGTTCAGCCGTTACAGAAGAAACGGGGTTTCCATTCGCCTCACTTACACGTGAAGGTCCCGATGCAGTCGTGAAAAAATAAGCACCTGCCTCCGAAAAAAAACTAACATATTTGTTGAGTCTCGCTTCTGGATTAGGACGAAACATCAGGCCATCAGAAACGCCATCATTCTTTTCTCCATAAAATACTATTTCGGTGGTGTTGGCACTTATGATGGCTACTTCTTTGCCTCGGTGCCAAAGCTGAATACTTTCTGGAGCCGCCGCTGGGTCACTTTCCGTTTTTTTTAACGCGTTAGTCAGGCTGGTGTAATTAACAGAATAGATACCATTGGCTGTTACCCCTACACGTACATACTTTTTGCTGTAATCAATCCATTGATTTCCGTAGGGATAATCCGTCCATGGTGTTAAATCTTGCGCCGATGCTTCCTGCGGGACGATATTGAAGGCACATAAAAATAACAGGATTACAATTAACTTAAATTCTCCAAAATTCATAATGCGTATAGTTTTTAACATGGTTCTCTCTCAGTTGAGTTGGTATGAAAGCTACGAAATTACAATAAAATCCAATTCAACCAAAGGTGGGCCCGTAGGACGTCTCCCAATAAAATCAATAACCGGGGATAGCCCTCGTGCGTTACTTTATTTTAACCAGGTGGTATAGACTACAAAAACACCTGAAAAGTCACTGGTGGAGATATAATACTTTGTTAGATTCCCTTTCGGGCCAGAAATGCAAAAGATAACATCCATTTATCCCAGCCAGAGTAATTTTCGCTGATTAAAAAACTTTCCGTCCGTTTGCGGAACAAAAAGAGTTCATAATTGGTACTATTTCGGAGTTCGGTTCGTTTTCATTCGAAATTGGATTCTATAAAGATATTGACAAATAAACTTTCCCCAGTAAACGCCATGAAACAACGTGTAATCGGTATTCTCAAAAATTTTGGCATAGAAGAAAGCGCTATTTCTGATAACGCAAACTTTATCAAAGACTTAGGTTTTGACAGCCTGGATACAGTTGACCTGATGATGCAGCTTGAGCAAGAATTTAATATTAACATTCCCGATGATGATTACCCGAAAATAGCAACGATCCAGAACCTTCTCAGCTATCTGGAAGAGAATCAAACCGTTGCTGCTTAATAGAAGTATTCCTAGGTAGGCTTAGGGAGAAGCTACAACGATATCTGACAAGCCCGATCCGTGGCGGATATCCGGTGAAGCATGCGTGGTTGCACGGTTTTATGGTAAGGCATCAGAAAAATTGAAACAAAATAGGTTTTTATTGTTTCCTGAAAAGAAGTTTCAAAAGAGACTTCTTTTTCTTTTTAGAATTATACTATTTTGGAAACAAATAGCGTCCAGATCGTTGTTATCAATTTGTATTTTGGATTTTTCCGAGTCGGTGATCCTTTTGTCATTATAAAATTCTGATTTCCAATGCTTACCAAAAAGTCATCTAGAACGACCTCTCCGGATATTGTTTTGATCGGGGCGGGTATCATGAGTGCTACGCTGGGGGTACTTCTTAAAAAATTAAATCCATCTTTTTCCATATCCATTTTCGAACGCCTGGACCGCGTTACTGCTGAAAGTTCCGACGCCTGGAATAATGCCGGTACCGGACATTCTGCTTTTTGTGAACTGAACTATACTCCCCAAAAGGAAAACGGCACCATCGATGTATCAAAGGCGGTGAAAATTGCAGAGTCCTTCGAAGTCTCCAAAGAATTCTGGTCGTATCTGGTCGAAAATGAGATTATTGAAACTCCAGATGATTTTATCCACCACATTCCCCACCTGAGTTTCGTCTGGGGAAAGGACAATGTAGCATTTCTTAAAAAGCGGCATGAACTTCTCACAGCGCATCATCTTTTTGAGGGAATGGAATATTCCGAAAACAAGGATGAAATTAAGAGCTGGATACCACTTGTGATGGAAGGACGCGATTCTGATGAGCCGGTTGCCGCTACTAAAATGGAACTTGGTACCGACGTGAATTTTGGTGCGCTGACGCGTTCCATGTTTGATTTTCTGGAAAAACAGGACGGTGTGAAGCTTTACCTGAACCAGGAGGTGGAAGACCTGAAACAGATGAAGGATGGTAGCTGGATTGTGGAAGTAAAGGATCGGGATACCCGTCATTCGCTAAAAGTCCATACCAAATTCATCTTCATTGGAGCGGGAGGAGGTTCCTTACCCCTTCTTGAAAAATCTGGGATCCCGGAAGGAAAGGGTTTCGGAGGATTTCCGGTTAGTGGCCAGTGGCTGGTATGTACCAACCAGGAAGTAATTGAAAAACATCAGGCAAAGGTATATGGGAAGGCTTCTGTGGGCTCGCCCCCCATGTCTGTTCCACATCTGGACACCCGTATCATTGACGGCAAGAAAGCTTTACTATTTGGACCTTATGCCGGATTTTCGACCAAATTCCTCAAAAACGGCTCTTATCTTGATCTCCCTTTGTCTATTAAATTCAACAACATTAAACCTATGCTTGCAGCGGGTATTAATAATATCCCGTTGACGAAATATCTTATTGATCAGGTAAGGCAGTCTCCCCAGGATCGTCTGGATGCGTTGAACGAATATATGCCCGAAGCAAAACTGGAGGACTGGGAACTGGAGACGGCAGGCCAAAGAGTACAGGTAATTAAAAAGGACGAGAAAGAAGGTGGTGTTCTGGAGTTCGGAACGGAAATGGTTACTGCAGCAGACGGCTCCCTGGCTGCCCTCCTGGGTGCGTCTCCGGGAGCTTCTACCTCGGTATCGATTATGATTGAGCTGATACATCGCTGTTTCAAAGCGCAGGCTGAATCGCCCGAATGGCAGGCCGAGTTTAAAAAACTGATTCCTTCTTATGGTAAATCACTGGCAAAAGATGTAAAACTTGCAGCCCGAACACGTGCCTGGACGAGCCAGGTATTGCAGCTGAATGCGTCTCTCGAAGCGGAATTTTCGGCATAAGGAAATAAGACAATAAAATGGGTGGCAGAATAAAATTCGGTCACCCATTTTATTGTACAGATAGTACTCGTATGGTCATTTTGCTATGGGAAGATTTACATAAAAGGTAGTACCCTTTTCTACCTCACTGTCAAACCATATACGGCCTTTATGCGCTTCTACGATCTGTTTGGAAATGGATAATCCAAGTCCGAACGGCTGCTCACCCGATGTGCCCCGCCTTTTGGCTGCAGTAAACGGATCAAAAACTTTATCCTTAATATTCTCGGGAATGCCAATCCCCTGATCCCGCACCGAAAACTGTAAAGTTTCATCCTTTCTGTCCAGGTCAATATAGATGGTAGAGCCCAGAGGGCTAAATTTGATGGCATTAAAAATAAGGTTACTCCAAACTCTTCCCAACATTACCTTATCTGCCCTCAGCTCAATGTCCGATTTCACATTTGTAACCAGTTCCTGCCCCTTTTCGTTGATCTTAAACCGCAGCTGATCCACACATTGCATGAGTAGGTTACTTGCATTCACCATTTCCTGGCTCATTTCTACCGGCCGGTTATTTAAACTCGCACTGAGCAGATCGTTGATCATCTCAATGGACTGCCAGCTGGTTTTTTTCACAAGCTCCATCAGTTCCCGATGCTCTTTCGAAAACTGAGCTTCTTCCAGAAGAATAAGAGATATGTTCGATATTGCACCGATCGGATTTCGCAGGTCGTGCGCAACCACTTTTAATATCCTGTCTTTATCCTCATTACTTTGCTTTAACTCCGCCATGGCTTGTTCCATCTGCGCATTCTGAAAAGTAACCTGGTTGTTCAGCAAAGTAAGCACGGAGACATTTTTACGGGAAGTTTTAGCGTTTTGCCAAATCAAAATCAGAATAGCGAGTGCCATCACAGCAAACAAAATAGCGATCAGCAAGTATATCTTGCGCTGCTCGTATTCCTTGCTCAAAAGGTTGTAGCGGTTCTGCTGTTCCATCTGCCTGAATTCCTTATCAGCATCCGCCAGCACCAGTTTCCTGTTTTCCTTTTCAAGTGAGTCTTTTAAGAACTGGTACTTCTGTACAAACTCGTAGGCCTTATGGTCGTCCTGTATCTTGTCGTAATAATTCCAGCACAGCTTGTTATATCCAATTTCAACAAACTTATTTTTAAGTGTATCAAGTGATGCTTTCAATTGCTGAGTTACCAGCAATGCTTCTTTCATTTTATTTGTATTGAGGTATAGCTCTCCCAGTTTCAAAAGGGTGATCTGAGCATCTCTCATGTCAAATTCCTTCCTGCTGTTGATTTGAATACTCTTTTTCAGAAGTTTTTCTGCAGTCCCGAACTGCCCCAAACGTGCATAAACATCTGCCTGGTTACCATAAATCACACCTCTGGCCATCTCCAGATAGTTCTTCCTGTCTGCAAACTGCCCCCCTTTTTCCTTAATAAAACTCAGCGCCTTATGGCTGTAAATGAGTGAGCTGTCACCTTCTCCACATTTGTCATAGGCCAAGGCGGTATTGGCCAGTAATTCCTGCTTCATGGCAAAAGTCGCGAAGTTGTCTTCACAATACGTTTGGTCTCCAAGGCATTGCCTAAAATAATAGGCCGCAGCACGGTATTTCCCTTGTCTGTAACTGACCATACCCAGCCGGTAAGAATACTCGCTTAACGCACACCTGTTGAGGATTTTCTGTGCAACAATTTTTCCCTCATAGTAATAATGGTAGGCTTCATTGTATCTCTTCAGATCAAAAAGTACATCCCCTTTATGAAACAATGCCGCAGAATATTCACGTATGTATTCATTTCTCAAATCACCTGTTGACAGGATATCCAGCAGTGTATCCAGGCTTTTGTTGGCATTACTATACTCCCCCATTTTTCGATAGTAGCTGTGCCCGATAAAATCATACTTCCTGATCCTGTCACCGACTCCAGGGTGCCGGATGGCTTGATAGGCCGAATCAAAATAGGCAATTCCTGCATCATAATTACCAAGGTCAAGCAAACGGTTGGAACTATCCGCGATGCTATCCATGTAAACCTTATGATCGGAATTTGTTTTAGAGTCAAAACTACAAGACCAATAGAAAATACAAGGAAGAAGGGCAAATATGCCCCAGAAACCGGGAGGCAGTAAAGGGAATAAGCTACGGTTTAAATACCTTGTCATGTAATGTTTACGAGCAAACGTTGAGGGGGCCGGGATCTGATGGATCAGACTGAAAAATTTCAATAAATTTAAGAACAATTATTGAATCCTGTGGTATAATTGATCACTATCATAACAGCACGTGAAATGATGTAGCAGTATTGGTATGATACTACCAATAAAAAAATCAGATCGGATAAATTACAGTATACCCTCTCATTTAACCTCTATTGCAGAAAGTACCTATTAAAGCACCAAACGAAGTCGCCCAAAAACCGGGCGTAGTTGGGAATTGTCCAGTTAAACAAAAGATTTAAGAAATTTCAATCCTTCAGTGGCGATGGATTCGCCGGAAGGTTCTATCTGCCTCCAGATTGATGCCGCTTTGGCGATAATCTTCACCTCTGGGGTGAATGATTCAATGACCACATCGCCCTGGTAGTGAATCTGATTCAGCGCGTCAAATATTCTTTGCCAGTTGATCTGATCTCCTCCCGGAGTACCTCTGTCACTACCCGAAGCGTGCAAAAGTCCCAGTTTATCTCCGGCCAGCAAAATTGCTCCGGCGGGATCCTTCTCCTCCAGGTTCATGTGAAATGAATCCAGGTGTACCAGCAGGGCAGTACTACCGACATCCTTTATCAATTGCAGCACCTGGCCGCAAGTATTGATAAAATCCGTTTCATAACGATTCAGCGGTTCCAGGGCCAGTTTCACTCCATTTTCTGTGGCACTAGCCGCCAGCTTGGAAAGGTTCCCAACCACCGTGTTCCACTGCTTTTTGTACAGTTCTGCCGGCACCATTTCTGCCCGGCCAACAGCAGAATACATTGGCCCGGCAATAAGCTGACTTCCCAGTACCGGGGCGATATCTATGAGCTCGCGAATGTAATTCATTGCGGTCACCTGCTCCTTTCTGTTCCCGCGCAAATCTCTTCCTGGTCCAGTAGCTGCACATACGGACCTGCACGTTAAACCAGTATCATCCAAAGCCCTTCTGACCAACCCGGGATCTATATTCCCGGGGTCTTCTATCACTATTTCAACAAAATCAAACCCCCACTCCTTAAATTTGGGAAAATAGGATACACTCTCATTTGTAAACGGAGATGAAAACAAAAAGGTATTAATCCCGAATTTCATGAGCGGGTGAACAATGTTGTGATGAATTGATCTGAATTTATTTACCTTTCTTTTGCGTAAAAACCCTTACTCCCTTTTTATTTCCTGTCACGATATCAGGCAGACCGTCGTTATTGATGTCTTCCACTGTAACGTGCAGTCCCACCCCGGAGTCATTATCAATTTCGTGTTTGGTCCAGGTAGGTGTTTTGCCAGGTTGGTATTCATACCAGCAAATGACGGCCGGTTCATATTCACCGGGATCATTCCCATTATGTGCAAAATAGCGCTTTCCTGTAATGAGGTCCGGATTGCCGTCCCCATTGATATCTTTTAATTCAAGACCATGGGTCTGAGAGAATGTTTTGTCAATCTCGTGGTGTGCCCAGATGGGCTTTCCATCCGCATCTTTTCCTTGTTCATGCCACCAGATACCATAATTATGGGCTGATGCGCTGATCACATCATTTAAGCCGTCTCCCGTAAGATCCATGACGTACATCTGCGAACAGTCCTGTCCAAGATCAGCGGCATGAAATGTCCAGTCCGACTGCTGAATATCCTTAGGTCCTTCCCACCAGCCACTTTTCACCAGCACATCCTTGCGGCCATCGCCATTGATATCTCCATATCCGAGCCCGTGGGTATACATGTGTGTAGCAATTTTATCGTCGTTGCTGATGATAAACTTCTCCCATTCCGTTTCGCCTTTTTTTACAGGGGATTTAAGCCAGATGACCTTCTTGGCAGTAGGGTCGTTGCATAACAGATCTTTGCGGCCATCTCCATCCATATCCACCAGTAAAGGCGACTCGTTACCCACCGAACTGTGGATCAGATGCTTTTGCCAGTGCCCCGGCTTGTTTTTCGGGTTTTCATGCCACATGGCCGCTTTTCCAGGCCAGTCTATCCGGATAAGGTCAATCCAGCCGTCCTGGTTTACATCCATGGCAAAGTCCAGAAACGAGTCCGAGTAACTACCTTTCACAATAAAAGAATCCGGTTTGGCCAGTTCGTGCGCCTTCCAGGAGGGCGCTTCAAACCAATATGCCCCTGAAAGAACATCCTTTTTGCCATCCTTATTGACGTCGCCCATGGCCGCCCCTTCTGCAATAAACCTTTTGGTCAGTTCCTTTTTCGTAAAACTGACCGTGTGACCCTTTTTTGACTTGCTTTGGGAAAAGCCCTGGTAACTGCATAGGAGCGCAAGCAACAGACAGGCGCCACTTATATTCTTATGGAAACAATTCATTTTGATATGGTTATGTTCAGGAATTATTTATTTAATAACTATTTTTTTTAGCAGAAAGTACTTCTGTTGTCTGTTTACTTCACTCCTAATAAGTATTCTAGCAAAGCATAAAACTCTTTTTCAGGAATTGTATTTCTAAACTGATCAGGCATCAGCGTATATTTTGAAGGCCGGTACTCCTTGATATTATTTTTTGCGATAGTAAACTCCTGCCCCGTCAGATCAGCAAAAACCAGTGCTTCCCCTTCGGTTCTCCTGTATAAGCCCGAAAGTTGCTTATCGTCCTTTAAAGTAATATTATAAGTCCTGAAGGCCTCGGTAATGTTGCGGTTGGGGTCCAGTATTTTTTGGGTAAGCGCCTTAGGTCCCCAATTGCCTATACCGTCGAGCTGTGGGCCAATCAGCCCGCCAGCCCCCTGGATCTGATGGCAGGAACTGCAATTTTGCACAAAAATCGCCTTACCAGTACCGGTCGGCAAATTGGCGGGCTGGTACCCTGCCACACGGGCATCTATCAGTTTCTGCCGCTCTTCCCGTTCGTTTGATCCGGCCGCGAGTATTTTATCCACCCTGCTCTGTTGTTCCGATGTAGCATTGATTGAGATTTTCTCTTTTACCGGAATTTCATTCGCTATATCCGCATTAATTTCCTCCTCCTTGAAAGCACTGAGAAGGTAGTCCAGACCTTCGGACGTACTAGCCAGAACGGCCGCAACGGCGATCTGCAGATTACGCGCTCCACCGGCAAGGCTGTTCTTCAGTATCTCAAAAACAGAACCTGTTGTTTCCTGCCCCAACGCAATAGCCAGCTTTTCCCTTAACGCAGGAAGTTCGGCAGGGTCACTGAAAACGGCGCCGAGTATCCCGGCGTTGGTTTTGGGATTAATACTCATAAGCGCATTTGCAGCAGCACTGCGCACCTTATAGTCCATCCACGGGGCTTTGACTATTTGCTGCAAAACCGGCTGAAGGGCGGCTATTTTATATTCTCCTGCAATTTCAGCTGCTGTTGCGCGCTGTTCGGTCCATACCGATGGACCTTTTTCGGGAATGGCTATTACCGCCGGTTCCAACTTTCCAATGCCAACGGCTCCGGCCTGCGAGCTATCCAAGGTTTCAATGTAGCCCATCTGGCCTTCATATACCCGAAGATCGAAAGTGGTATTTCTGATCAGATCTTTCCTCTGCATCGGTTCGGTATACTTGCCACGGTACTCGCTGATTACCTTTCCGGTTTGTGCCAGTTTAATCCGGACAACATTATTGGAGGTCCCTTTTTTTGAGGCACTGTTAAAAACATCTGTATCAAAAATATTCATACTCAAAGATGCAGGCAGCTTGAAAGGAGTAGAATACAAAGCTGCCTTGGGAGGATTTCCACCCTTTTCACTCACCATCACCCTGAAGGCTGGCATAACGTCGGTCAGAAGTTTTTCCGAAACCATCCAGGGGTTGGCCTGCTCACCGGTTCGCACAACCGGCCTGCTTTTCCAAGTATCACCTGATTCCGTAATATCTACCAGGATACCTGTCGCAAGTTTCTCTCCCCAATCCGTCATTTTCCTCCCTGGCTTCGCACCGCTCTGAAGTACACCTGCCTTCACCGTTTTGTATAATGTAAGCTGCGTTTCGAGATCGGCAGGAAATTTGGCATTCACCAGGTCGATAACGGTTTCCAACTGATACGGAGACGCGTACCGGCTGATATATTCCAGACTGTTGACCAACTCCCTGGAAGGCATATCGTGGGTGCGGACATAATCCAGAACCATGGATGCCGCGGCTGGTGAGGGTACATCGAGCATTACGCGGGTTAACAACTCGAGCTCATGTTCGTCCCATTTCATTCCAGGGATACGCCACATGACACTGCTGTTGCGAAGGTTATTTCTGATACCTAAAATGGCGGTGTACTTCAAATGGCTGTCGCTCTGTTCGGTTTTGTCGTAGAGCGCCATTAATCCTTTAAGATTAGCTGCATCGGGAAAATGAGTGAGTATCTCAGCAGCAACTCTCCTGATATTCGGGTCCTTATCCGACAAAGCAGTTAACGTCAGATCATGATAGGGTACTTCCAGGACAGGTCTTTCCAGCAGGATCCTGAACGCGTGTATTTTAATAACGGGATCCGAAGACTGCAATGCCTGATTCAAGGTGACATCGTCCAGCGCGTTCAGCCTGTGCAAAACCCACAAGCCATGCGAATAAGGAGTCGGGGTTGTCTTGCTGGCCGACATCATGGTTTTTACCGGATCAATGGCCCTGGACTTCCACATATCCACCAGCCGGTCGGCCACTTTAAGTCTTGTATTGAGCTGCGGGTGTGCCAGGCCGTCTACGAGTTGCTGAATGCTGGCCTTTGACCAGTCCGTTACAGGTATGTCTTTATGTGCCTGATCGCCCTTGTAAGTGATTTTCCATATCCTGCCGCTTATCCGGTCGCGACCCGGATGGTTCAGGGCCACTTCGTAATGGCCGATAATCCGGTTGTAAAAGTCGGCGATATACAATGCGCCATCAGGACCCTGTTTTACGTCAACGGGACGAAACCAAGGGTCCGAACTTAACAGAAACGGGTCCTCCTTTTTGGCAACCGGTGTAGAGCCGTTGTGGAAAATAGTGTTACGGTCAATCCGGCAGGTTACTACATCTCCGGTATAAAAACTATTTCTGTATAACGCCGGAAAATGAGTACCTGTGTAATATACCAGCCCGGCAAGCGCTGTGGAGCCCAGGTCATAACTCATCATTTCAGGTGCAAAGCCAAGGCCCACGGGAGCCTTTTTTCCAAAATGTGGATAATCTCCCCCGGCAATAAGCTGTGTAATAGGTTTGGTGTGGCAGTCCACCGAATATAAATACCCCTTTTCGTCATACGCATACCCAAAAGGATTTACCCGCCCAAACGTAGTTTGCTCCACGTGGCTACCATCCATTTTAACCCTGAATGTATTCCCTGATACCATCCTTATAGTATCTCCGTCCGTTCCGGCCACATGGGAAGTATTCGAAAATCCATGACAAACATGCAGCCAGCCGTCGTACCCTCTCATGAGGTTATTCACCATCCCGTGGGTATCTTTATAACCAAAAGGACCAAGCAGGATACTTCTGTTATCCGCTTTGCCATCGTTATTGGCATCTGTAAAATGATACAGATTAGGGATGCTGTAAGCAATGGCACCGTCCGCCACTGGCATTACACCAATGGGAATATTCAGGTCATCCGCAAAATTGGTGAAGGTATCGGCTTTCCCGTCTTCATTTTTGTCCTCCAGTATCGTGATCCGGTCCCTACCGTCACTATTACCGGCAGCTACGGGATATTCCGAAGATTGAGTAACCCACAACCGGCCCCTGTCGTCGAACTCCATATTGATCGGTTTGGTAATTTCAGGTTCTGAGGCAAAAAGCGTGATTTCAAAACCAGGGGGTAACTTAAACCCCAGCCGCTCCTGTTCGGGTGATTGCCACTCGGTGGTACGGATGTGTTCCGCAAATTTATCCTTAGCAACAGGTTGTTGAACGGTTGCCTGTTTTTTAGGAACACTGCAGCTTTGCGTATACAATAACAGAACGATGGTGTAAAATAAAGAGGCCCGTTTATGGCCGGGAAAAATTGCTTTCATTTACGCTTTCAGGAAAGGTTCAGGAACTTACTATACTTTGCTAATTTTTTCTTCACTAAAAACTGAGGGTACCCTGTAAAACTTATAATGGTAATTTTATGGGCAGATCAAGCCAGGCCAAACCGATGTTTCTGTGCATGTGGCTGGTGCTGGTACCTTCGGCGGCATCATACAGCAATGCCAGCCGTTTGCCAACTTTAATTACTGTTGGCATTCCGATGGCCCCTTTGGCCCAGACAGAATTCCGGGAATCGAGTGCAATGGCTTTGTCCTGACTATTCCAGTGATTAATATCTTTGGACCAGTACACCCAGATCGCATCGGTATATTCCTCTCTTTTCTGATTGATTCCAATATGGTTGGTGAATAAAAACCAGGTTTTTGTATCTTCATCAAAAAACAGAGAGGAGTTCTCCACTTGTTCGGTGAGCGGGAAAATCGGTTTATCATCAATCTTCCAGGACTTGTTCAGATCGTTCGTTCGGGCAATCCCCAGTGTTCTTTTAATGCCGGAAGTATCCTGCGTAGCTCCGCTGAAAAACTGGAGGTATTCCTTCTTTGTTTTAACCACAAAACCCGGACTGGAAGTGACGGTGTAGTAGCTATTGTCTTTTGGAGGCAGGGGAATCACTTCATACTGTTTTTGCCAGGGGCCTTTTAACGAACGCGACCTTGCTTTCATCGTCAGGTATGGAAAAGCCGGAATCCTGTACGGCGCCGGAGTGGTGTTGGGCGTACCCACGTAAAACATGTGCCAGGTATCCTTTTCACGGATTACCCAGGGAGATGAAGCACTTTTTGAATCGTTCCTTCCCTGGTTGCCCAGTGTAAGAATGTTTCCTTTCTTTGACCACGTCTTCAGATCCTTGCTTTCCGCCAGGCAGGCAATCCATCCATCCTTCCCCGCACCATCATAGAAAAGATAGTAGGTGTCTCCTTCCCGGTTCACAACGGCCTCCCGTGCTCCATAGGTATCACAGCTGTCGGGGCCGGTACCATATCTCAGCACAATACCTTCGTCCTGAAATGGTATCCGGAGTGTTGCCTGCGGACGGCCATCCGGGTATGGCTGGCCTTGGGCGCATGTACTGATAAGTCCTGCGATAAAAAATAAACTTATGAATATCTTCATCCTTCCGGCATTCCTGAAATGGGGGATCGTGCAGCGTTTCTGATCAGAAAACTTCACTGATCTGTCCGAGTGATACTCCTAAAACCTTCCGGGCGATCTGATCCATCATTTCAGTATCACCTTCAAAATGGAAGGTCCGATGCGTATGCGACAGCTTTTCTCCCTTCTTCAGCGGAAATACCCTGGAACTAGACTCCAGTTCATAAAACGGCCCCATTTGCGTCCCATCTGCCAATGGGCCGTCGTTGTAGGCATTCAGCGCGTCTCCCTGGTAAGGATCTTTATGGATTTCCCAGGTTGATTTCATATAGTCTCCGGCAGTATCCAGATCGTACTGTACAATGGTCAGGATACCTTTGCCAGAATCATAACTTCCTGCAAATCCTGTTGCAGATTGAGGAGCCAGGCCAATTTTACTTCTGGCTTTCCCGTCGGCCTTAAGGAAAACAGCGTTTTCGCCCGTAACCAGCCGGTCGGCAGGTATCACTCCAAAGTAGTCGGAAGTGAGAAGTGGTTTTCCGGCGTGAGGAGTAGTAAACGGCGCAACGATTACCGTTTTATCCGACGGCTTGAACATCCCTAAAATCCAGATCCCGATACCTCCGGTTTCCCTTTTCCAGTCGGCCCCGTTATTGATAATATCATTCACCGACTCATAGGCCGTTACTTTTGTAGCGCCCAGCGATGATACTTTCAGCAAGTCTTTGATCCGGTCCGTACCGAGCATAGACACCGTTCTTTCAATGGTGAGGTCAAAACGTGTGCCGGAGTGGTTTTCCTGAACGGTATTTTTCCTGAATTTTACAGAAGCAGAATCTGCCGAAACTATATCAAAAGGCTCCGAGTCAATTGCAGCCGGTGTTTGCCAGTTTTCAAAATCAAACTTTTGATCTCTTTTAAAATAAACAGAAAACTGCCCGCCCTCTGGTGAAAACCAGAAGCGATCCTCTCCACCATACGCATTGATGTGCTTTTTGTTCGCGCCGCTTTTGATAAGTTCATAGTTGATCCAGCCATAGCTGTTCCCGTTGTCTCCGCCGGAAGTTGTGGTCATGACGCGCCCTTGATAATCGGCCACTACGATCGCCCTGGAATCAGCATTGTCCGGCGCTGTAAGTACCAGAACGGATTTATGTTTTTTCAGAAAACCTAGGTCATAGCCAAAGGTACCTTCGGTTAAAGTTGAGTCTTGTGCCACTGTTTTTTGGTTGCTTTCCTGTGTTTGGTTACAGGATGTCAGATATAGAAATAAAAAAAATACGGATGCTTGTAAAACGATCTTTGCCATAAACGGATACTGCTTATTTATTCATGAAGGTAATTACCATAACCCACAATAAGGACGGAAAGAATGATCACCAAAATTCCGCATACGATTGTCGTCAGTGTTTTTTTTGTAACACCTTTCCATTCGTTCAGGGCTAGTCCCCAGGAATTGGCCACCAGTATGATAAACGCCATGTGCAGTATCCATGAACTGGGGCCGTTCCCTAGCTTACTTTCTCCCATGCCGTAGAAAAAAAACTGAAGGAACCAGGTGGTACCTGCCAGTGCAGAAAAGATATAGTTAGAAAGCAGCGGGGTTTTGGCATTGGTATAATCCCCAAATGTTTTGTTACGGCTATTGAGGATCATGCACCAGATAAAATTGGTGGTCAAACCGCCGAGCAGTATAACCACATAGGTGACGTTGTTCTGGAACAAAAACTCTCCCTGGCCTGGGTTTAGGGCTTTCCAGGCATCATTGGCTTCCTCAGCCATAATTTTTCCGGCATCAATCCCAAAAGCAAAACAAGCGCTCAATATCCCGGAGATAATGGCTACGGTAAGTCCCAGTCCTATCTTAAATTCGGTTTCTTCAACAGCCAGCTGATTTACTTTTTTAAGGTCACTGTCTTTCATCGCACCTGCTTTTCCACAGATCACAATTCCTATTACACAAACCAGCAGTCCCAGTAAAACCATTTGTCCCCAGGTATTACCGAACAGGTCAGCAATGGAATCCTTGCCCGGCCTGGGAGAGAAATAATAATAGATGGAAGGGATCAAGGCTCCGAAGACAGAACACAATCCCAGGATGATACTGCTTCCCAGTGCAACACCCAGGTACCGTACGCCCAATCCGTAGGTGAGGCCGCCGATTCCCCACAGTACGCCGAAGATATAGGTGGCAATCAGAACAGCTGTATCCGTGCGGGCAATGATTTCGGTAAATCCGGGAATGGTAAGATAGGCAGCCAGCGGCGGGACGATCAGCCAGGAAAAAAGCCCGCCAACAATCCAATAACTTTCCCACGACCAGCCTTTTACTTTTTTGTAAGGAATATAAAAACTACCGGATGCAAAACCACCTATGAAATGAAAAATTACGCCTAAAAGAGCCTGCATGAGTTAAGTTAAAATTAAGGATTGAGGTCTGGTGGATTTTCCTTTAAATGCGCTCCGGAAAATTTCCGGTATGTAAGATGCTACGTCCTGAATCGCCCTGCATCCTGTACCGTACTGCTATACGGCAAAACATAACGATTCCAGCAACTTATTGGCTAAATTTCATTTGATAAACTTGGCAACATTATCCTTGGTCACCAATTGAAAAGGGATGATTACCTGCTTCTCCGCAGCCTCGCCTTTGGCAAGTTTCACGGCGATCTCTACGGCTTTACCACCTTGCTCAGCTGCATTTTGAAAAACTGTAGCATCCAGAATCCCTTTTTTTACTCCCTGTAGTGCATCCGGTATGGCATCAATACTCACTACAATAACTTTGTTCTTTAACCCGGCGGCCTCCAGTGCTTTAACGGCACCCATACCCATTTCGTCATTCTGAGCAAAAATGGCATTGACCTGCCCTCCAAACGACTGTATCCAGTTTTCGGTAAGAGACATTGCCTTGGCCCTGTCCCATTCAGCGGTTTGCTCTGCAAGCAGTTTAATACCCGGATTGGCTTTCAGGATTTCCTTTGCACCCTTATCTCTTTTAATCTGCGCCGCCTGACCCATGTAGCCGTGCATCATCAGCACGTTACCTTTGCCTCCCAGCTTTTCCGCAATATATTTCATTGCAATGCGTGCAGACTCTTCATCGTCCGAGCCCACAAAAGCGGTTGGTGCCGCTGCTGTTTCAGAATTTACGTTAATGATAGGGATTTTGGCATCAATGGCCAGTTTCACGGCTGGCGAACTGGCTTCCACTTCACAGGGGTTCATGATAATGGCATTGACGCCCTGGGCGATAAAACTCTCAACCTGCTCCACCTGTTTCAGCGCAGACCGTTCGGCATCCACCACAATCAGCTCCACACCAAGCGAGCTTGCCTTGGCTTCCATCTCGTCGGTAACATTAACGATAAACTCATTTTGCATGCTGAGCATGGTCGCACCAATCACAATCTTTTTACCGGTGCCCTGGTCTTTTGTTTCGTCTTTGCCAGACTGTCCGCACGAAAAGTTCAGTAAGATAAGGGAGGCTATGAAAAATCTGCTTTTGAATTTCATTTGATTAAGGGTTACAAATCTTATGGGATAAGTACCAAAACCTCCCTTTCTATCCGTCCGGCACAGATAAATATTAAATCTGTTAAGTAAGGGTATTTCACCAAGAAAGGATGACCCGCCGCTACAGATCATCCTTTCTTCTTCCTTCCGGGATACAGGGTTCAGACACCCTGCGCCTTTGCCTGGTTCCAATAGTCATCCATTTCGGCGAGCGTCATATCATGCAGCGTTTTGCCATCGGCTTTAGATGCCTCTTCCATAAACTGAAACCGTCGGATGAATTTTTTATTGGTACGTTCCAGAGCCGTTTCCGGATTGATATTCACAAAACGGGAATAGTTAACCAGAGAAAAAAGCAGGTCCCCAAACTCCCCCTCTGCTTCTTCCTGATTCACCATAGCGGTTGCTTCTATGTTAAAGTGTTCTTTAAATTCCGTAAGCTCCTCTTCCACTTTATCCCAAACCTGGTGTTTCTCATCCCAATCGAAACCAGCACCACGGGCCTTTTCCTGAATACGCATTGCCTTTACCAGCGCCGGGAGCGAAGCGGGAACACCTGAAAGTACCGACTTATTTCCTTCTTTCAGCTTGAGTTTCTCCCAGTTTTGCTTCACTGTTTCTTCATCCTTCGCAACAGCATCGCCATATATATGCGGGTGTCGCGCGATCAGTTTTTCACATATTCCATTCAGAACATCTTTGATATCAAAACGTAACGGGTCCTGCTCATCTGCCTCGGAGCCTATTTTTGCATAAAAAACAATATGCAGCAGTATATCACCCAACTCCTTTTTTATCTCCGGCAAATCTTTCTCCAGTATTGCATCCGACAGCTCATAGGTTTCCTCGATTGTCAGATGCCGCAGCGTATCCATGGTTTGTTTCCTGTCCCAGGGACATTGTTCCCTGAGCTCATCCATGATCGTCAGCAGGCGGTCAAAGGCCATGAGCTGCTCCTGTCTAGAAGATGGTAATTCATCAAAATTCTTTTTCATGGTATAAAGGTAATCAAAAGATAGTGCGGCTTATTTTACTAATCGGGTATTCTGAAGCTGGTCTGGACCAGATTACTGCTGCACTTGGCAATAATTTTATGATCTTCTCCTACAATCTGGCCTTCAACATGGATGATATTCTTTCCGGCCCTTACCACTTTTGAGTGCGCGGTGATGATGTCTCCCACTCGGGCAGCATGCAGGAAATCACAGTTGAGGTTCACCGAGGTATAGGCAAGCTCCCGCCCCAGAGCATACACCATCGTTCCGACCACATCATCCAGAATCGTGGAAGCCATTCCGCCATGCAAAACACCCATGGGATTAGACATGTCCTTACGTACCTCAAATTGCACGCTCATGTATCCTACCCCGATGCTTATGAGCTTTCCGTTGAGCCATCTCCCCACGGGAGATATGCTTTGGCTGAGTGGTTCTCCAATGAACCCCCTTAAAAACAGGAGCCTTTTATTAGTGTCTTCCGGAATTTGGTCCGGATATGATTTCATTTCCAAAGTGATACAGGTTTTTGACGTTTTCTTGCCCGACTTATTCGAAAAATAGTAATTATCATAGATATATACATGCATAAGTGTCAATTACATGGATTTTATTGCTACGTATTAAAGGTAATTGCTACCTTTGCCCGAGTTTTGAAGAGCTATATCAGCATATCCATATATGAATTTTACGTTATCACAAGTTCCTCCGCGAACTGCAAAACCAAGGGAAAAAGGCATTACCATGGTAATGGATAAAGGGCTTAGTGTCCGCGAAACGGAGGATATGATTTCTGCTGCCGCTCCATACATTGATATCGTAAAACTAGGCTGGGCCACTTCCTTTGTGAGCCCCAACCTTAACGATAAGCTGGCTGTTTACAAAAGTGCCAACATTCCGGTCTATTTCGGAGGTACTTTGTTTGAAGCTTTTGTGGTACGTAATCAGTTTGACGATTACCGAAAGCTGCTCGATAAATACGATTTGAAATATGCAGAAGTATCCGACGGTTCCATTGAAATGCCGCAGGACATGAAATGTGAATATATCCATACGCTTTCCAAACAGGTTACTGTGCTTTCGGAAGTGGGTTCCAAGGACGAAAACAAGATCATCCCCCCCTATAAATGGATTCAGCTGATCAAGTCGGAACTGGAAGCCGGAGCCTGGAAAGTAATTGGTGAAGCGCGGGAATCAGGGAATGTAGGTCTATTCAGGGCCAGCGGAGAAGTACGCCAGGGACTGGTGGAAGAAATATTAACCGAAATACCTTTTGAAAGCATGTTATGGGAGGCCCCGCAGAAATCTCAGCAGGTTTGGTTTGTAAAGCTTCTGGGTGCCAATGTGAACCTGGGAAATATTGCGCCAAACGAACTGATCCCTCTCGAAACCATCCGCCTCGGCCTGCGGGGTGATACTTTTACCCATTTTTTAAATGGAAAAACCAAGCAAAAATGGAAAATCGATAAATAATCGTACCCTTGGCACCATCCACTTAAAAATCAGTTCAACTTATTATCTCACCACAACATTAGCTATGGAGTTTCTTAAGCAGTTTATTGACATTTTCCTCCATCTTGACAAACACCTGTTTGACATAGTTCAAGAGTACGGGACACTCACATACCTGATCCTTTTCCTGATCGTATTTACAGAAACTGGGCTGGTGATCATGCCACTGCTGCCAGGCGACTCATTACTTTTTGCGGCGGGCGCTTTGGCGGCCAACGAGAGCACCGGTCTCAACGTTTGGCTGATTATCATCATTCTGATCGTTGCCGCGCTGCTTGGGGACAATGTCAATTATTTTATCGGCAAGAAATTCAGCGGAGAAATCAAAAAACGGGAACGTATTCTGTTTCTAAAGAGAGAATATCTTGAGAAAACCGAAGCATTTTATGCAAAACACGGCGGAAGTACAGTGATCATGGCAAGGTTCATTCCGATTATCCGTACCATTGCGCCTTTCGTAGCAGGTGCAGGGAGTATGACTTATTCAAAGTACATTACTTTCTGTGTAATCGGGGCGTTACTCTGGGTACCGACGTTAACACTGCTCGGCTACTTCTTCGGTGGGTTTGAAATCGTCAAAAACAATTTCGAATTAGTCGTATTCGCTATCATCGGTTTCTCCATACTCCCCATGATATATCAGTTTCTTAAGAGCAAATTTTCCAAGCCGAGTGCTGCTTAGCGGTTAGCGGTTAGCGGTTAGCGGTTAGCGGTTAGCGGTTAGCGGTTAGCGGTTAGCGGTTAGCGGTTAGCGGTTAGCGGTTAGCAAAAAAAATGTCCCGGTTAACGGGACATTTTTTTTGCTAACGTTTATACTTTTAACTCCGCACACTCTTACTTTGAAGAATAGTTGGGCGCTTCTTTCTGGATCATAATGTCGTGCGGGTGGCTTTCCCGTACACCGGCAGATGTTATCTTAACAAACTGCGCTTTCTGCAACGAACTGATATCACCCGCTCCGCAATAGCCCATACCGGCCTTCAAACCTCCCACCATCTGATAGATTATCTCGGATACCTTTCCTTTGAATGGCACACGCCCTACAATACCTTCCGGAACAAGTTTCTTCACATCGTCCTCCGCATCCTGGAAATAACGGTCCTTAGATCCGTCCTCCATTGCTTCCACCGAACCCATCCCCCGGTAAGCTTTAAACTTACGTCCTTCGTAAATAACAATTTCTCCCGGCGCTTCATCACTTCCTGCAAGCATGGAGCCGATCATGATGGTACTGGCTCCTCCGGCAAGCGCTTTGGTCATATCACCAGAGAAACGAATGCCTCCGTCAGCAATTACCGGCACATCCGGATGTGTCGTTTTCAATGCATCGGCTGCCCACATAACGGCGGTAAGCTGAGGAACACCAATACCGGCAATGATACGAGTGGTACAAATACTACCTGGCCCCACGCCTACCTTAACAGCATCCGCTCCGGCTTCTGCCAGCGCGATGGCCGCCTCACCGGTTGCCACATTACCGGCAATTACATCCAGCTTTGGAAAATGTTCCTTCACTGATTTAAGAGCGTCAATCACTCCTTTGCTATGCCCGTGTGCAGTATCCAGACTGATCACATCTACTCCGGCTTTCACCAGCGCTTCTACCCTTTTTAATAAATCAGCCGTAACGCCCACCGCAGCACCTACACGTAACCGTCCGTATTCGTCCTTGCAGGCATTCGGATGCGATTTCCGTTTCAGGATATCTTTATAAGTAATCAGGCCCGTCAGACGGTAGTCGGAATCCACTATGGGAAGTTTTTCAATTTTGTATTCCTGAAGGATCTTTTCCGCATCATCCAGAGACAATCCCTCGGATGCTGTGATCAGATTTTCCTTCGTCATGATTTCCGTTACGGGTTTTGACATTTCCCGTTCAAAACGCAGATCACGGTTGGTAAGGATACCTATCAGCTTATGCTGGTTGTCAATAACCGGAATACCGCCAATTTTGAATTCACGCATGATCTGGTGAGCATCTCCCAATGTTGCCGTATCCGACAACGTAATGGGATCCAGTATCATACCACTTTCAGAGCGCTTCACTTTACGTACCTGCTCTGCCTGTGCTTCCAGGCTCATATTTTTATGAATGATCCCTATTCCACCTTCCTGCGCCATGGCAATGGCCAGGTCAAATTCTGTAACCGTATCCATGGCTGCCGAAACCAATGGAATGTTAAGAGCAATATTACGTGTCAGCTTGGTTTTGGTGGTTGTATCCCGAGGCAGAATTTCTGAATAACCAGGTATTAGAAGAACGTCGTCGTAAGTCAATGCCTCAAAGAGGACTTTGGATGGGTCTGTGCTCATAGCAAATAATCTATTGTTATTTGCGGGGCAAAATTAAAAAGAAGTTCTCAGGAAAGAAAATAATTTGGACTTTTCCGGTAAAAATTCTTGAGCCAGCCTTTGTGACGGCGTCAGCTTACCAAAACTCTTACCTTTTTAATTCGTCTTTTATCCGCCGATTGTACTTTGAAAGTAATATTCCGGTGTGACACGATCTCTCCCGTCCTGGGCAACCTTGAAAACAGTTCAAGCAAAAGACCCGCCAGAGATTCATTATTGCCCCGCACGTCATCAAAATAATCCGTTTCCAGGTTCAGCAGCCGGCATAAGTCACTGATCAGCACCTTTCCCTCAAACACATAGGTATTTTCATCTACCTGGGTGTAATTGACGACATCATCCTCGTCGTATTCATCATTTATATCTCCAAAAATCTCTTCAATAATATCTTCGAGGGTAATCAATCCGCCGGTCCCCCCATATTCATCCACAACAATTGCCATGTGGACACGGCGGTTCTGGAATTCCTTCATGAGGTCATCCAGCCGTTTGCTTTCCGGAATAAAATAAACCGGGCGAAGCAATCTCTGCCAGTGAAAATGTTCATTACTGTTGATGTGCGGCAAAAGATCCTTCACATTGAGAATACCTTCGATGTGATCCAGATCATCCCTGAAAACCGGCACACGAGAGTACCCCGACTTATTGATTTTATCCATGAGCTCGTGAAAATCCAGCTCAATATCAAAGGCAGTAATATTCACCCTTGCCTGCATGGCCTTTTTGGCATTCGTCTGCCTGAAATTGGCCAGCCCGCGGAGCAGGTCCGTCTCCTCCTCACTTTCCGCCTTAGCTTCCAGACGTTCCGTTGAAATTTCGGTACCTTCTGGTTCGATAACGCCAAAAAAATAGCTGAGCCGGAGTACCGTTCCTGTCAAGGGTTTGGTAAGGCTGAAGAGAAATTTTGTCAGCCCCTCTATGTTGTGAATAAAACCCAAAGCACTTCGGGCACTAAAATAACGGGTGAGTGCGTCCAGCCAAATCCACACACCCAGGCAGCCCAGGGCGATCCAGTGTACTATGCCCTCCGGATCAATGACAAAAAACATCCATATCACACGGGAGGCCAGGATCAACGCAATAAGCGTAAACCCTCTCTGAAAAAGAGAGAGTATTAACTGCTGAACACGGTTTGGAAGCGGATTAAGATCATCGGTTTTCTTTTCCCAGGGATTCTCCATCGCCCCTGCGGCTGCATACGCGGCCCGGATACCGGAAAGAAAAAGAGAAATAAACAGTAGAATTATAACAAAGGCGAGATCATACAGGGCAACGGAATCAACCGGTAACACAAAACCGGCCAGGAAAGTCAGCGCGCGTTTTGCGGGAAATAACTTCCCGTTACGCTTTCGGGAAAGGGGGTCATCACTATCGGTTGTTTCTTTCACAAAGAGTTAGAAAACGTTAACAATATACTTCGGCAGATACCTGATCAGATTTTTAAAAGTAAAAAACAGGATCAGGAAAAATACCTTACCTGTAATTTCGCTAAAAAGTTTCAAAAAACAAGAATTAGGGCTCATTTATTTGCACCTGCTTCCCGCCGGCAAATAATGAGCCCGTCACATTAAATTTTTGAATTAAGGTCAAAAAGGCAGATCGTCTTCATCCGACGCCATGGAAGGCGGAATTGGATCTGACGCCCTGGGCGTCTGCACATTTCTCGGTGCAGACTGGGAATATCCTGAATTTCCCTCACCGGCATTTGAACCTCCTCCGGGTGTTCCAAGCATGGTCAGGTTGCTGGCCCGGATGGTTGTCCCCGAACGCTGCTGACCTTCTTTGTCTGTCCAGTTATCCGTACGTATCCGTCCTTCAATGTACACCTGGCTTCCCTTTTTCAGATATTTTTCTGCCACCTTCGCCAGGCCTTCCCAAAGTTCGATCCTATGCCATTCGGTATTATCAACCCGTTCCCCATTTTTATTGGTATATGTTTCCGTAGTAGCTATGTTAAACTTTGCCACTGCCGAACCGCTTTCAAGATATCTTACTTCCGGATCGCTCCCGAGATTACCTATCAATATTACTTTGTTGACGCTTCCTGCCATGATTCCTGTATGTGTTAATATTTAATTTATTATTGAATGAAGTGTTAAAGATAACTTTAAAAAACAAAACCGTGCCGATCAGACCAGTGGTTCGGCAGGTGTTTTTTATTTTTGGTATATCAAACGTCCCGTTCGCTTATTTTCCCGGTAGTTTTATCTTTCAGAATCAGTTTATTGCGACCGTCGTGCGTCATTTCCTGTTTGATCAGATAATAATTTTCATCGTAATCCACGTAATTTGACGGTTTTTCAACACCTTCTCTTCCGCGCCAAACCGGCAGATTCACCTTTTCCCACTGCTTTGTTTTGGCCGATTGGTAGGCTGCATCAATCACCGCATTGACGATATATCCGTCATAAAAAGTTTCAGCAGGCTCAGCGCCGTTTTCAGCCGCATTGAACATATCCGTAAACATGTGGTTATAACCCAGGTCATTCACCTCATCACCCACAGGGAACAGCCAGCCGGTATTACTTTCAGCCTTTTCGGCAACATAATCCTCGCCCTGTCCGTCCGGGTTTCTTCCGGTTGTGAACATTTCAAAACCTGTTCTTAGAAAATTATTGATCCAGATAGTACCCTCCGTTCCCATCACCTCGTCTCTCAGGTCCATTCCGCCCCTGAACGTCCAGCTCACCTCAAACTGTCCGATCGCCCCGTTTTCATACTTCACCAGGGCTATGGCATGATCCTCTGCATCAATAGGTTTCACCTGCGTATCAGCCCAGCACATCACCTCCACCGGCCTGATATCCTTGCCAATAAAGTTGCGTGAGATTTCGATACAATGACAGCCCAGGTCCAGGATACAACCACCTCCTGCCTGCTCAATATCCCAAAACCATTCACTATGCGGACCAGGATGCGCTTCCCTGGACTTTGCCCACAGGATACGTCCCAGCGCCCCCCTTTTTACACTTTCTATTGACTTTAAAAACTTTGGCGTATAACACAAATCTTCCAGGTATCCTGAAAAAATGCCTGCCTTCTCCACCGCCTGCAGCATCCTCAGCGCTTCGGCGGCGTTCCGGCCCAATGGCTTCGTAGACACCACAGCCTTCTTATGTTTTGCGCATAACATCACCGCTTCTTCATGTTTATGATTAGGCAAAGCCACACAAACCATATTGACATCGGGATGTGCGATTACCTCCTCCATATTGGAAGACCAGAATGCACAACCATAGTCGTCCGCAAATTTTTTGGCATTTTCCTCACTTCGGGCATAAATGGCAGTAACTTTATCTCTGCCTCGCTGCCCATGAACGGATTCTGCATAAAAACGCCCAATAAAGCCGGAACCGAGCATTGCAATTTTCTGCATAAAAATAATATCGTTAATGGTTGTCAATTTTGTTGTGCATAGCAGGCATCACCGGAATACCCCGATTTATCATCCGATGCCCGGGGAATACCTCGCCTGACTTCCTTCCCTCTGTCATTTTGTATTGACTGTACTTTCCCAGCCGGTGGTTTTCAGTGCGGGGTCATCCTCCTTTTTAAGGAAATCGGCATCTTCGAAAGACTCAGCCTCCCACTCCATCAACGCCCTGTCGGGGACGATAGAGACGGGCACTTTCCAGGAGTTTGACATCTCGCTGTAAGCTATGTTTGATTGCGAATTATAACATGAAATCAGTGACCAACGGGGGTGATCCGATAAGTTTGCTTCTGACCTGTGTAGTAAGTTACTGTGAAAGAAAAGTGCATCTCCTGGTTCCAGTTCGCAATAAATCAGGTCCATCGTTTTCAGAGAATGATTCACCATTTCCATGTCCGCGCCTACCTGCTCTCCTGCAAAACCATGATTGACGCGCCCCATTTTGTGAGAGCCTCTGATTACCTGCAGACAACCGTTTTCTTTATTAGCTTCTGTTAGGGCAACCATCACACTCATAAGCTGGTCGGGAAACATGAACTGGTTTTTATACCAGTAGCCATAATCCTGATGCCATTCCCAGGCACCACCTACCTTGGGCTCCTTTTGCATCAGTTTGGTATGAAAATGACAGACAGGGCTGTCTTCACCCAACAGCTGCCACACTGCATTAACCATCCTTTCACTGCGAATCAGGTAGCCGAAAACATCATCTCCCGGAGTAAACCACAGTGTTAGTTTCGTTTTTTTCCCCGACTGATCGTTAAGATCCATTGCATTTTTCTGCATGATGGAATTTTCAACAGCACTTTTATACAATTTGTCTATCTCTTCCGGACTGAAAAGACCCTTTACAACGAGATACCCGTCACGGTGATAATCGTTTGTCTGAATTTGTGTGAGATGCATGATGAAAGGATTTAAGATTTTCGTTTTATACAAATTTATATTGGTTAATACACATTTCAATCAAACCGTAGAAAAGAATCAGTCCAGCAAACAAATCCGGCGGCAGGAACCCTACTAAAGGTATCTTTCATCCCGCAATACATTGTCAATCAGAATAGGTTTTGGCAAGGTTTCCACTTCCTCCGGAGCGTAAAAGGACAAGTTGTCCGACAACTCCTCGCTAACACCCGGGTGAAGACCCGGGCGGAGACTTACCCACCAAAACTTCACGTTCAGCCGCTGGTGGGTAAGTATGTGAATATATGGCTTCACAATTTCTTTTAGTACACCCTTTTCCAGAACTTTTCCAAGGATGTTATCCTGCATCAGATCCTCCGGCGAAACATCTGCCGAAGCCGTTTCTATACCCGGAAAATCATACAAACCTTTCCAAATATCCTTTCCGGTTCGTTCTTTCAATGCCAGTCGGCCCTGGTCTTCCAGAATGAAATAATGAAGATACCTATTCTTTACCGCAACCTTTTTTGCTTTTACTGGTAACGCCGCCTGCACCTTATGCAGATACGCATAACACACAGTATTAAAGGGACATACCTCACAATCCGGAGACACGGGTACACACTGGATTGCGCCGAACTCAATCATGGCCTGATTGTAGGTTGCAGGGTCACTGGTGGAGATCAGTTGCCGGGCAATATCCAGAAATTCCTTTTTTCCCGCCGGGCTCAGAATATCTGAATAGATACCAAAAATCCTGGCCATCACCCTGTAGACATTCCCGTCGATAGCGGGCACCACTTCATTAAAAGCAAAGGATGCTATGGCCGCCGCCGTATAAGCGCCAAGCCCTTTGAGTTTTTCAAGTTTTACAGCCGTGGCCGGAAACCTTGCATCAAATTCTGCCACGATCTGTCTGGCCGTAAAATGCATGTTCCTTGCTCTTGAGTAGTAACCCAGCCCTTGCCAAAGCCTGAGTACATCCTTTTCGTCTGCCCCGGCCAGCGCCTCTACGGTCGGATAGGCGGTTACAAATCTTTCATAATAAGGTGTACCCTGCGCTACCCGCGTTTGCTGAAGAATGATCTCCGACAGCCATATTTTGTAAGGATCATTGGTTTCTCTCCAGGGTAGTTTCCGGTGATTTCGGAGATACCACGTTTTGAGCTTTTTATTAAATTCCAGTACGTCAATACTATCCCCCAGCATCTTAAACCGACTTATGTACACTGTTATTTAATGAATTAGAAAAAAAATGAAAACGTCTGCCTTTTAATTTCCGGTAAAATTACCGTACCTTTGTGTTCCCAAAATTTGGAGGAATAAATAAATTAACGAAATAATATCCACTTAAAGTAAAAAATCAAAGTGACCAAGGCAGACGTAATCGCACAAATTTCTGAGAAAACAGGCGTAGACAAGGGCGATGTTCAACAAACGCTAGAATCGTTTTTCACCGTGGTAAAGGAATCCCTTTCTGAAGGGGAGAACCTGTATGTAAGGGGTTTCGGCAGCTTCATTAATAAAAAGCGCGCCCGTAAAGTAGCCCGTAACATCTCACAGGGAACTTCCATGATCATCGATGAGCACTTTGTACCGAGCTTTAAGCCTGCAAAAGTGTTTGTAGAGCAGGTTAAAGAAAGCGACAAGCTTAAAGCTGTTGCAGAAAAATAAACCACCCATAGCGGTTTGATTTTAACACTATGAACAAGTCCATTATTTTATCCTGTGTATTAGCTGTTGCTTTGGTAGGTACGCTTTATAGCCTTCCCAAAGTGGTGGTGAACAACAAGGCCAAAGAGATGGACTCCAAGGAGGCCAGCCCGGCAGCAGCAACTGCTTCCGAGCCAGAAACGCCTTCCAATACCCATGACGGAGCCATTTTATCAGCTGATCAGCAAAAAATTGTGGATGAGCTGAGAAATGGCTTCCTCCTGGCAGACGAAAAAAACAAGGTAAATGCGGGTATAAAGCTTTCCAACAAGTTCCGGGAGCTTCAAAAATTTGACAGTGCTGCGTTTTATGCAGAAAAAGTAACCCTGATTTCTCCCAGTATTGAAAACTTAATGCGTGCAGGAGACCGGTATTACGATGCATACGGCTTTGCTGTGGATGATCAGAAGGCCAAAAATTATGGCGCCAAAACCCGTGAATATTACCAAAAAGCAATTGATCAGAATCCTGCCCTGCTAACTGCTAAGGCCAATATGGCGATGACGTACGTAAATACAGAAAACCCGATGCAGGGAATTCTGATGTTACGGGAAATACTGGATACAGATCCCACAAATGAAGTAGCATTATTTAATCTGGGGATTTTATCCATGCGTTCCAACCAGTATTCCAAAGCAGCCGACAGGTTCAGGCAGATACTTACGAATAACCCGTCCAACACAAAAGCCAAGTTTTATCTGGGTTTATCACTGGTTGAACTGGGCAATAAGGAAGAAGCTCGCAAAGTTCTGTCAGAAGTAAAAAAGGAAGAAAAAGACCCGGTTATTCAACAAGCCATTGGTGAGCTTGAGGACCGTCTGAACAATTAAACTGTTAGCAAACAATTATTTAATTTTATAAACGACATAACTTTATGCCTTGCGGAAAGAAAAGAAAGAGACATAAGATCTCCACTCATAAAAGAAAGAAACGTCTTAGAAAAAACAGACATAAGAAGAAATAATAAGTATGCTTTGGCCGGATTTATTGTAAATTAGTCCGGCCAAAGCATGCTCTTCCCCAGACAAGGTTTGGTCCCGTCCGCATAATCTCGGGCAGGGATACTAAGTATTAACTTTTTATAGCCATTCAGTTGGTTTAACATTGAGTAACGAATTACTTATCAATTCTACTCAAAAGGGAGAGCGTATAGCCCTTTTGCAGGATAAACGTCTTTTAGAATATCACGTAGAAGTACCAGATCAGAGCTTTACCGTAGGAGATATCTACCTTGGTACTGTCCGAAAACTGGTATCAGGGCTCAATGCGGCTTTTGTAGACGTGGGTTTCGAAAAAGATGCTTTTTTGCATTATCTTGATCTGGGTCCCAACATCAACTCCCTCAACAAGCTTACCAAGGATGTAATTGCCAAGCGTGTCCATTCAGGCAAATTGAATAACTTCAAGATGGAGCCTGAAATCGAGAAACTTGGCAAGATTGATAAAGTACTTTCCAAGAACCAGCCCATCCTGGTTCAGATCGTGAAAGAACCCATATCCACCAAAGGCCCCCGCCTTTCCTGTGATATCTCCATTGCCGGACGGTACATTGTGCTGGTACCCTTTTCGAATTCTGTAAATCTTTCTAAAAAAATAACCGATAAGCAGGAAAGGAACAGGCTGCAAAAGCTGATGTCTTCTATTAAACCTGCAAATTTCGGCGTCATTATACGGACGGTTGCTCAGGGAACCGACGTAGACGAACTGAATAAAGATTTAAAGGATTGCCTTGAAAAATGGGAAAATGGAATCAAAAACCTTAAAGATGCCAAACCACGTGATCGCGTAATCGGTGAAATGAACCGGGCCTCTTCGATCATCCGGGATATGCTAAACGAGTCTTTTGACAGCATCACGGTGGATTCAAAGGAGGTATATGACGACATTAAGGCTTACATCCATAATATTGCTCCTGACAAAGAGAATATCCTCAGACTGCACAACGGTAAGAATAAGCTATTTGAGCAGTTCGGTCTCGAAAAACAGATTAAATCCCTTTTCGGCCGCTCAGTAAGCCTTCCCAACGGAGGATACCTCATTATTGAGCATACCGAAGCACTGCATGTAATTGACGTCAACAGCGGAAACAAATCCAATTCGGAAGAGGATCAGGAAGCCACTGCATTGAGTGTCAACCTCGAGGCTGCCAAGGAAATTGCACGGCAACTGCGCCTGAGGGATATGGGAGGTATCATTGTGGTCGATTTTATCGACATGAAGAAAGCGGAAAACAAACGCGTTCTTTTTGATACCATGCGGGACGAAATGAAGGGCGATCGCTCCAAATACACCGTTCTCCCTTTATCTAAATTCGGCTTGCTGCAGATTACCCGTCAGCGTGTGCGTCCGGAAATGAATATTGTTACCCGCGAGGTATGTCCTACCTGTGGTGGCAGCGGCAGTATTCAGGCCAGTATCCTGGTGTCGGATGTGATCGCCAACAATCTGGACTACATACTTACCAAGCAAAATGAAAGAGGAATCACTATCTCTCTGCATCCCTTCCTTTATGCTTTCTTCACAAAGGGGTTGATCTCGGAACAAGTCAAATGGCTTTTCCGCTACAAAACCTGGGTAAAACTCATCAAAGATACCTCACTGGGTGTGGTGGATTTCAAATTCCACAATCAGTATGGAGAAGAAATCGAGATAGTACCGGGAAACTAGTACCTTGCCTTGGAGAATTTCCCAAAATAACCTGGCTACCTGCCTTTCCAGACAGGTTTACGCTTTTCTCTGAAGGCCAAAATTCCTTCAACTGAATCTTCAGATTTCAGGATTTTGTCAAGCTGATCTTTCAGATAGGCATGCCGGTCGCGCTCGGGAATATCAGACAATTGGTACAATGCTTCCATACCAGCCTGAATGGCATAAGGAGCATTTTCACATATGATGGCTGCCAGTTTTTCAACTTCGTTCACAATGTCTTCCCGGGTTGATATGTGCGTGATGAGGCCCATTTCCAGCGCCTCCTCCGCCGAATAAACCCGTCCGGTTATGGCAAACTCAAGTACCTTTCTTAACGGCATAATTTTTACCAGTGATGCCATCACCTGCATCGGCCAGATTCCACGCTTAACTTCCGGCAGGCTAAAAGTTACTTCTCTGCTGCTCACTACAAAAGTAGCACCGCCTATCAACAAAAAACCTCCGGCAAAAACCGGCCCCTCCACCTGCGCAATGCACGGCTTATGCAGCTCAGCAAAAGCAACTCCGAGTGTGATCGGCGCTGCCGGGGCTGGTATCGCTGGATTTCCCGGATAAGCGCCTGGATTATGAAAAGCATCAAGATCTGCCCCTGCACAAAAAACCGGCCCGACGGCATTCAAAATCACACAGCGGATGTCGGAAGTATAATGTGCATACGCAAGAGCGAAGGTGATTTCACAGGCCATGGCTGGTGTAAAAGCATTCCTTTTTTCGGGGCGGTTTAAGGTAATCCTGAAAACCGGTCCGTCCACCATCGCTTTTATATTTAAAAAGCGAATGTTTCCAAATTCCGAAATATCATTCCTGGTATAAAAACGCATGATTATCAGTAAATAGGAATTGGTGGTTCAACAAGCCCCTCCACCTGCTGAGTAGTTTTCGTTACTTTAATACCTCCTCCAGCATGGTTATATACTGACTAATCCCCTGTTCTATTTCATGCAGGTATATAAACTCGTCAGCGCTGTGAGATCTGCCCGAATGTCCGGGCCCCATTTTCAGGGACGGGCAGTCCAGCAACGCCTGGTCAGAGGTGGTGGGTGAGCCATAGGCGTTTCTGCCCAGCCCGAGCCCCGCTTTCACAATGGGATGGTCCATCGGGATGCTGGACGGGCGTAACCGTATGGAGCGCGGTGTTACCACAGAGGTAATATTTTCCTGGATCGTTTCAATGATTTCTTCCAGGGTGTACTGATCCGTAGCACGGACATCAATGGTAAAAGTGCAGCTATCCGGAACCACGTTATGCTGTGTTCCGGCGTTGATGATCGTCACCGACATTTTCACCGGCCCCAGCGTTGGTGATACCTTTGGAAACTGATAATTTTTTATCCATTCAATATCGCTGATCGCTTTATAAATAGCATTTTCACCTTCTTCCCTGGCAGCATGTCCGGATATGCCTTTTGCCGTGCAATCCAGCACCACAAGGCCCTTTTCAGCCACGGCCAGGTGCATTTCAGTAGGCTCCCCTACAATGGCGAAAGAAATTGCAGGTAATTCAGGAACAACAATTTCAAGCCCTTCTTTTCCTGATATTTCTTCCTCCGCGGTTGCCGCAATAACAATGTTGTAAGCAAGCCCAGGCTGATCATAGAAATAACAAAACGTAGCGATCAGGGAAACCAAGCATCCGCCAGCATCATTGCTACCCAGGCCATAAAGCTTCCCGTCCGTTTCCTGTGCTACAAACGGATTCAGCGTCCATGACTTGTTAGGTTTCACCGTATCATGATGCGAGTTAAGTAAAAGCGTTGGTTTTGCAGCGTCAAAGTGCTTGTTGAAAGCCCAGAGATTATTTTTCTTTTTATGAACGGATATCTGTCTTGCGACAAAAAACTCCTCCAGAATTGCGGCCGTCTGATCCTCCTCTTTACTGAAAGACGGTGTCTCAATCAATTTTTTCAGGAGCAGGATCGCTTCCTGACTAAGTATTTTTATGTTTTCCGATGCAGGTATTTCTAATGCCATTGGACCGTTTTTGTATCCTTATCTGGAACAAATGTATGAAAAAAGGGGGCCGAACCAATCGGAACCACCCCCTTAGAATTTCCTTAACGTATGCTTTACAACTGACTACGAGATACTTACCTCTTTTATTTTACCATCTTACCTGCCCATCCCCTTTGACAATCCACTTTTCGGTAACCAGTTTTTCAAGGGCAAAAGGACCTCTTGCATGAAGTTTCTGCGTGGAGATACCTATTTCAGCTCCTAAACCGAACACTCCCCCATCGGTAAAACGCGTGGAAGCATTGGCATACACGGCCGCAGCATCCACTTCATTCAGAAAGGTTTCGATGGAAACCGGATCCTTTGAAACAATAGCCTCGGAATGGCGCGAGGAGTAGGCTGCAATATGTTGCAGGGCATCGTAGAGCCCATCCACCACTTTTACAGAACATTTATAATCCTGGTATTCCCTGCCAAAATCTTCGGGCTGAGCCTTTTTAAGGTAAGGATACTGCGCTTCCTGAAGAATATCAAAAGAAGTTGCATCAGCAAAAACTTCTACGTTCCATTTCACAAAGTCTGCTTTGAGTTTTGGCAGAAACTCAGCCGCCACCGTCCGGTCAACCAAAATAGTATCCAGTGAATTACAAACCGAGGGGCGCGACACCTTCGCATTGACAACAATTGCTGCGGCCTTATCCAGGTCTCCCGTTTTTTCAACATAGGTATGACAAACCCCTGCACCTGTTTCAATGGTGGGTACCAGAGAATTCTGCCGTACAAATTTGATCAGACTTTCGGAGCCTCTCGGAATAATGATATCCACATACTGAGTAGCATTCAGGAGTTCCGATACGAACTCCCGCCCGGTTGGCAACAGCATCACTGCAGCAGCAGGAACACCCAGTTCCTGCAGGCTTTCATGAATCAGCGACACCAGATAGGTATTGGAAAAATGCGCTTCCTTCCCGCCTTTCAAAACACAGGCATTTCCCGAACGCAGGCATAAAGAAGCCACATCAATGGTAACATTCGGCCTTGACTCATAGATCACCCCCACCACTCCCAGCGGAACCGATACCTTTTGCAGCGCAAGGTCCTGTTCAATACTTCTTGTCAGCAATACCTCACCGGTGGGATCAGGCAAGGATGCCACGTCTCGCAGGCTTTGAGCAAGGTCGCCGATCCGCTTTTCGTTCAACAGCAACCGGTCCTTTTTAGGATCGGCGTCATCCATCAGATCAAGATCTTTTTTATTTTCTGCTATAATAGTATCCGCATTTGCCAAAACCCTTTCTGCCAGAGAAATAAGTAGGTCCGCACGCTGCTGATCTGATAACCGGCGAACCACTACCGATGCATCACGAGTTGCTTTTAAAAGAGGTAAGATAGATTCCATTAGAGTAATACTATATCATTGGCATGCGCCACTTCAAAATTTATTGTTTTAAGATTTTCCCGAATGGCTCTGGAAGTTTCCCTTGCCCTGGCTACGGCAATCATTTCTTCCTGCACCGAGTATATCTCTATAATTTCCCCCGATTCAAATTCACCTGTTACTTCCGTCACCCCCACAGCCAGCAAACTTTTTCGGCGTAGCAAAGCCTTAGCAGCCCCTTCGTCGATCTGCAGACTGCCCGAAACCAGCCCACCGCTCCCCAGCCATCTGTTGCGTGCTGATAAAGTACTTTTTCCTGGGGTGATCTGCGTTCCCGCCTTTCCTTCCAGCGCATTGAGCAATTCGTTATGCTGGTTCATACCAAAGATAATCACTTTGATTGCCATACGCGCGGCTAGTTTGGCAAAGGTCAGCTTTGATGCCATACCTCCCAACCCAAGGAACGACTTATCGGTCCTTACAAATTTAAAAACCTCATTCACATTGGATACGTTCCTGAGTATGCTTCCATTTTCATCCAGCAATCCGCCCACCGAGGTACAGAACATCAAAGTTTCGGCCCCGAAACCTACCGCAAGCAAGGTGGCCAGCTCGTCATTATCCGAAAACTTAAGCTCTCTGTCGCTCACCACGTCGTTTTCATTGACGATCGGAATGATATTATTTTCCCAAAGTTCTTCGAACGTTTCTTTCAGCTGCAGAAATTTGGACCGGTTTGCAAAGTGCTGCCGCTCACATAAACTTTGGGCGATGTAAATTTTATTCGGAGCGAAATAAGTAGCATAGAGCCCCACCAGTAAGGGGTTACCTACGGAAGCAGCCGCCTTCCGCTGGATCATGCTTCCCTTGTAATCCTGTATGAAAGATTTCCCGGCACCAACCGCTCCTGAAGAAACAATGATAATACGATAATGTGGATGTATTTCTGATACCTGTCGGGCTATTTCGGCAATAATCCGGACATCAGGTTCGCCCGAAGGAAGCGTAATGGACGCCGTCCCGAATTTAATTACTAGTATTGGTTTTGACACGTCTTCAGACTTTGACAGAAGTCAGTATTGGTAACTTCTCCACATCCAGTGGTTTTGAAAAACTAATTTGGCCGCAAAATTAATTGAATTACACCAAATCAATCCTACTTTACAGAAATAATGGATCCTGATTATTTTTACCGGTCCCGATCCCGGCGGGATCAAACTTCGTTTTGATTCCCAAACCACGCTTTAATGCCAAAAGGTACTGTTCGCGCGGGATTTCAATGGCTCCATACCTGCGGACGTTATCATTCATAAACTGTGTGTCGAGCAAGGTAAAATGATTCGTTTTGAGTATCTGAATCAGGTAGTGGAAAGCCACCTTGGATGCATTGCTTTCTTTTGAAAACATAGACTCTCCAAAAAAAACGCTGTTGATACAAACACCGTATAAGCCACCCACCAGGTGATTCTCCCGCCACGCTTCCACGCTGTGTGCATAACCCTGTTCGTGAAGCCCGGTATACATCTCAATGATATCTGCCGAAATCCAGGTACCTTCCTGCTCATCACCTGGAGCCACCGGCCTTGGCCCGGCACAACATTGTATCACCTCTTTAAAACGGGTATTGACCCTGATTTCGAAAATCCCCTTGTTTAATACCGGCCTGAGCGACCTGGAGGGTTTGTAGGTATCCAACGGGATGATAGCCCTCGGATCGGGTGAGTACCAGTATATTGTCCCGTCCTCCTCGGCCATGGGAAATATTCCATTCATATATCCGTAGAGGAGATCATCACTTGTTATTTCTGTCATTGTGTTTATTAAAATCCCGGCAAACAGCTTATGGTTACATCCCGTTATCCCCTAAAAGTAAAAGAATACTTACCTCAGCAATTTTTCTCTAAAAACTGAACCATAAAAATATATCAGATGTTTCTTTGTAGTAAATATTTTTTGTGCAAAATTTGCATCCTCTTAGACGACCAACAAAGTCAATGAATAGCAACGGCATACATACTGTTCTTCATACTACGCCTTTCAGGTTTAGGTCCCCCCGGACCATCTAATTCTATTTTACCTACGTGGTAAAACTTATACCCCGCCCATTTTCTTAAATTTTTGAAACGTCCCATCGTAGTTTTCTGGGAATTTAATTTTTGTTTCGAACAATTTTTCGTCAGTAAATTCATCAATGAAAAATACCGATATTGTAGGCAGTAAATTCATCATTCAGACTGCCAATGAAGATCACTTCCATTTTGCAGAAACCATTTGTGCAGAAATGGAAGAAAGTGCTAAAAAACGGGGTACTGGTATAGCAAAGCGTTCACCTGTGTATATCATGGAAAAGATGGTAGAGGGAAAGGCGATTATTGCCACTACCACTACCGGCGAATGGGTAGGCTTTTGTTACATCGAAACATGGGAACACGGGAAGTTTGTAGCCAACTCAGGGCTCATTGTTCATCCCGATTTCAGAAACAGCGGAATGGCAAAGGCTATCAAGCAAAAAGCTTTTGAACTTTCCCGGAAAAAGTATCCGGATGCAAAAATCATTGGGATCACCACGAGCCTTCCGGTGATGAAGATCAACTCGGATCTTGGATACGAACCAGTGACTTTCAGCGAATTACCTGCCGATGATGCTTTCTGGAAGGGTTGTGCAAGCTGCGTAAATTATGATGTACTTACCCGGACAGGCAGAAAACATTGCCTCTGTACCGGCATGATGTACAACCCCGAAGAACACAAGAAAACCGAAAGCGAACCCGAAAAAGACTCCTGGGATTTCCTGAAGGAATCAAGTCTCTATGAGCGTTGGATGCGTATTAAGCAACGTATTTTGTTGCGAAGGGAAGAACGTTCCAAAAAGAAAAATGCCGGGGCTGTGCTTGTACATTAGGTACCAGCACATAATAGATACAGATATTTTCTCTCTTAAATACCTCGCCCGGCAGCCATTATAAGCCCGAAGCGAGGTATTTTTTGTTACTTTGTAGTTCCATTTTACAAACCATAAGTACATATATATTTCCTATAATGTCACAGCCAAAAGTAGTATTAGCGTTTAGCGGAGGATTGGATACCTCATTTTGTGTAAAATATTTAGCTGAAGATAAAGGCTATGAAGTTCATTCTGTTTTGGTAGATACCGGTGGTTTTTCCGAAGAAGATCTTAAAACGATTGAAGCCAACGCCTATGCACTGGGTGTAAAGCACCATGCAACAATTTCCAAAACAGCCGATTATTATAACGATTGCATTAAATATCTGATATTTGGAAATGTACTGAAGAACAATACCTACCCTCTTTCGGTGAGTGCGGAGCGTGTTTTCCAGGCCGTTGCCGTTGCCGAATATGCCAAAGAAATTGGTGCCAGCGCCATTGCGCACGGAAGTACAGGAGCAGGCAATGACCAGGTCCGTTTTGATATGGCATTCCGTATCATCATTCCGGAAGCCGAAATTATTACACCCATACGCGACCTGAAACTTTCACGTGAAGCCGAAATTGAATATCTGACTAAAAAAGGAGTAGGCCGCGAATGGGCCAAGGCTGCATATAGTATCAACAAGGGGCTTTGGGGTACATCTGTTGGAGGAAAAGAAACATTAACTTCCGAAAAATACCTTCCGGAAGAGGCATGGCCCACGCAGGTTTCCAAAACAGTACCCGAAACCATTACGCTTGAATTTGTTGCCGGTGAACTGAAAGGTGTTGCCGGTGAATCTTTTGAAAATCCTGTAGAGGCTATTCAAAAACTGGCAGCCATAGCCCAGCCCTTTGGCATTGGCCGTGATATTCACGTAGGGGATACCATCATCGGAATCAAAGGCCGGGTTGGTTTTGAAGCCGCAGCGCCGTTGATCATTATTAAAGCGCATCATACACTCGAAAAACATGTGCTGAGCGAACAGCAGCTTTACTGGAAAGAACAGCTATCCAACTGGTACGGAAGTTTACTTCACAAGGGCCAGT
Organism: Dyadobacter sp. CECT 9275; assembly: GCF_907164905.1. Taxonomy (NCBI): domain Bacteria; kingdom Pseudomonadati; phylum Bacteroidota; class Cytophagia; order Cytophagales; family Spirosomataceae; genus Dyadobacter; species Dyadobacter helix. The sequence goes on from NZ_CAJRAF010000002.1 coordinate 2,766,684, forward strand.
TTGTAGAGCCGGTAATGCGTAACATTGAGGCGTTCCTTGCGGATACCCAGCCACACGTAACCGGAAAAGTACATGTGCACCTGGCACCCTACCGGTTCTATGTAGAGGGAATCGAATCGCCGTTTGACCTGATGTCGTCCAAATTCGGAAGTTACGGCGAAATGAATAACGCCTGGACAGGGGATGACGTGCGGGGCTTTTCAAAAGTTGCGTCCAATCAGGTAATGATTTACCAGAAGGTGAGTGAGTCAAATAATTGAATGTAGTGGTTACGTAAATGTGTGCAACATGACAATATTGGAACTACAAAATCAAATTCAGCGTAAAGCGCAGGAATTGCCTCCTGATTTACTTAAAGAGGTATTTGATTATATGGAATTTGTACTGAAAAAACGAAAAAAACTGACATCCGCTCAGCATCAGACATTAGAAGAATGGTGGGATAACCTTACGCAATTTTCAGACGATTATATGACAGAAAGAATTCAACCTCCTCTGGATAAAACTGAAAACCTATTCGAATGAAGTATTTTTTGGATACCAATATTGTCGCATATATTATTAACAAACGACCGGCTGAAGTTTTCAGCAAGTTTCAAAGCATTGCCTGGAATGAAATATCCGTGTCTTCAATTGTTGTCGCGGAATTATGGTATGGCGTCGCAAAAAGTGAGCAAGAACAAAGAAACAGGCTAGCTCTTGAAAATTTTCTCAGGCCCTTAATCGTCATTGACTTTGATAATACCGCGGCAGAGGTTTATGCAATGATCAGAGTAAGATTGGAGAATAAAGGAATGATTATTGGAGCAAATGACTTACTAATCGCGGCACATGCGCTTAGTTTGGGCTTAACTCTTGTTACAAATAATGTTAAAGAGTTTGAAAGAGTTGAAGACCTAAAGATTGAAAATTGGATTGCCAAATGACAAAAATTAATATAGGAATAATAGGTGCGGCAGGTTATACGGGTGGCGAATTGCTCAGAATAGTGATTCACCATCCCCATGTAAACATCGCCTTTGCACATAGTAAAAGCCAGATCGGAAAGCCCATTTACGCCACCCATACCGATTTGCTGGGAGATACGGACCTTACATTTTCGGGTGAGGATATCCAGGCCTTGCTAAATCAGGACAATCTGAATGTGATTTTCTTATGCTCTGGCCATGGTGAATCCAGGAAATTCCTGGAGGAATATAGCATTCCTGAAACGGTTAAAATCATTGATTTAAGTACCGATTTCCGGGATGAATCCAGTGGCTTTACATATGGTTTGCCTGAGCTTCAGAAGGAAAAAATCAAATCTTCCAACAAAATCGCCAATCCGGGCTGCTTTGCCACGAGTATCGAGCTGGCCATTTTACCGTTGGCTTATGCTGGTTTGTTACAAGAGGATATTCATGTAAGTGCAGTAACCGGAAGTACCGGAGCCGGGCAGTCGCTGAGCGCCACAACGCATTTTTCATGGCGGAATAACAACTTGTCGATCTACAAGGCCTTCACTCACCAACATCTGACCGAAATTAAAATGAGCCTCAAAAAATTGCAGGCTGGTTTTAACAAAGCCGTTCATTTTGTGCCTTATCGTGGTGATTTTACCCGTGGAATCATGGCCAATGTTTACACGCCTTTTTCAGGAACAACCGAAGAAGCAAAGGAACTGTATAAAAATTATTATGCCGAACATCCTTTTACCCATGTAAGCGATTCGCCGATTGATTTGAAGCAGATTGTCAACACCAACAAGTGTTTTATTCATTTGGAAGTACATGACGGACAATTACTGATTAGCAGCATTATTGACAATTTAACAAAAGGTGCTTCGGGACAGGCAGTCCAAAACCTCAACCTGATCTTCGGATTAGCGGAAGATGCGGGATTGAGGTTAAAGGCACCGTCATTCTGATTTTTTCAACCGCAGAGGAAAGAAACGGTTCGCCGTCGGGTTACCACGCAGAGTCTCACAAGCACAGAAGATTCAGCGGCCTCTGCGCTCAAATCTTTAACTCTGCGTTTAAAAACAATACTACTATGTCACATTTATTCGATGTATACCCCCTTTACGATATAGAACCTGTAAAGGCTGAGGGTTGTTATCTATGGGATACAAAAGGTACCCAATACCTGGATCTTTACGGCGGCCACGCAGTCATTTCCGTAGGGCATTGTCATCCCTATTATGTGGATATGCTCAGCAAGCAGCTCCATGCCATTAACTTTTACTCCAATTCTGTCAAAATTTCCTTACAAGAAGAACTCGCAGAAAAATTGGGAGAATTATCAGGCTATCCGGATTATAAACTTTTTCTGGTTAACTCCGGCGCAGAAGCGAACGAGAATGCCCTCAAACTCGCGTCATTCCATACCGGCAGGTCCAAGGTTGTGGCTTTTACAAAAGCATTCCACGGACGGACCGCGGGAGCTGTTGCCGTAACCGACAACCCTTCCATCGTTGCTCCGGTTAATTATAACAAGCATGTTACCTTCCTTCCTTTTAATGACCTGGATGCACTGGAAGATGGAATTACGGACGAAGTCTGTGCGGTTATTGTGGAAGGAATTCAGGGTGTTGGGGGTATTCAGGTGAGCAGTGATGAATTTCTTCAGGCCTTGCGCAGGAAGTGCGATCAAACCGGGGCAGTATTGATTCTGGATAGCGTTCAATGTGGCTACGGCCGCACGGGTAAATTTTTCTCACATCAGTTCAGCGGGATCCATCCTGACCTGATGACGATGGCAAAGGGAATGGGTAATGGCTTTCCCATCGGAGGCGTTTTGATCTCTCCGGCTTTCAAAGCCAGCTATGGCTTGCTGGGAACTACATTTGGCGGAAATCACATGGCTTGTGCGGCGGGTATTGCCGTCCTTGACATTATGAAGAACGAAAACCTGCTTGATAATGCTACCAAAATCGGTGATTACCTGATGGCAGGAATTAAAGAGATCGGTGGATACAAGGAACTCCGTGGCCGTGGATTGATGATTGGTATCGAATATGGTTTCCCCGTTAAAGACCTTCGGAATAAGCTATTGTTTGAACATAAAATGTTTACTGGTGTCGCTGGCGCCAACACAATCCGGCTACTGCCCTCACTGGCGTTGCGGAAAGAAGAGGTGGATATATTCCTGGAAGCACTACGGGTTTGTTTAAGCGCAGAGTTAAAGGAAGTAATTTAACGCAGCGTTTTTGTCGATTCAATTAGTGCAACACTGAAAAACTTCGCTGACAATATTCAATTCATACAGTGAAGCGATGGAAGATGAGATGCCCGTTGGGTTTACAGAAAATGAGATTAGCCATTTCATTCTAAAATTCGTACAGTCCTTGGTCCGGATTTTGTTGAATCAGTATACGGAATGTTTTTTGTGAACTACAACAAGCCGGATTATTTATTAAGAAACAAAACACTTTACCCGTAGTTTATGAAGAAATGGCTCTGAAATCGGGCGATAAAATGAATTTGTTTCTTGAAAATAAAGTAATTATAGAATTAAGGCAGTAGAAGCCTTAAATAAAATTCATTTTACACAGACTCTCGCGTATCTTCGTCTGCCCAAGTGCAAAGTTGGTTTATTGATTAATTTTAATGTAGTATCCCTAAAAGATGGCATACGCAGGATCGTAAATAGGTTTTAACGCTGGGTTACTCAGTGCCAAACTCTCAGGACTCTGCTTTTAAATTACCAAAATATAAATGAAACACTTTTTATCCATCCACGACGTAGCAGACCTTAACAAACTGGTTACCAGTGGAATAATCTCCAAAAGAAACCCGTTTGGTGATGCCGAACTTGGCAGGAACAAGACAATCGGATTATTATTCTTTAATTCCAGCCTCAGAACCAGAATCAGCACACAGAAAGCTGCTCAAAACCTGGGACTGAACGTGATCACGATGAACGTAGGCCAGGACGGCTGGGGATTAGAAATGGAAGAAGGTGTGGTCATGAATGGTGACAAAGCCGAGCACGTAAAAGAAGCTGCGGCGGTGATCGGAAGTTATTGCGACATTATCGGTATCCGTTCCTTTGCCGGATTGCAAGACCGCGAAAAGGACTATCAGGAAATTGTTTTCCAGCAATTCAAAAAATATGCGGAGGTCCCGATTATCAACCTGGAATCTGCCACCCGTCACCCGCTGCAATCACTTGCCGACTGCATTACGATCGAAGAATTTAAAACAAAGGAACGCCCCAAAGTAGTACTTACCTGGCTTCCGCATTTCAAACCACTTCCGCAGGCCGTTGCGAATTCATTTTGCGAATGGATGAACAGGACAGACGTGGAGCTTGTCATCACACATCCCGAAGGATATGATCTGTCGCCGGAATTTGCGGGCAAAGGACAGGTCATTTATGATCAGAACAAAGCGCTGGAAGGGGCTGATTTTGTTTATGGCAAAAACTGGTCGTCCTATCATCATTACGGGCAGGTACTCACCAGCGACCCTTCCTGGATGATAACTGAGGAAAAAATGTCATTAACGGATAACGGTAAATTCATGCACTGCCTTCCACTCCGGAGAAATATGAAGGTTGCCGACGAAGTACTGGACGGCCCGCGCTCCCTGGTGATTGAACAGGCCGCCAACAGGGAATGGTCTGCCCAGGCTGCGCTCAGGGAAATTCTGATGGGCCTCTAGGATTTAAGCTGAACTTTAAAACATTGTCTCATGGTTGTTGCTGATAATAACCATGACTGAAATAGTATACACCAAACATGATGAGCACCGACACATTGGCATCCCCCGACACTTTCCAGAGTAAACCAATACGTAAGACAGGAGTATTGATCGTTAATCTGGGAACGCCGGATAGCCCTTCCGTACCGGATGTAAGGAAATATCTCCGGCAATTTCTGATGGATGAACGTGTGATTGATATCCCGTATCTTAACCGCTGGTTGCTAATCAATCTGATCATCGCCCCTTTCCGTGCACCCAAGTCTGCCAAGGTATACCGTAAGCTATGGCTTCCCGAAGGGTCTCCGTTAAAAATTTACGGCTACTCGGTGGAAGAAAAACTACAGAAAGTATTGGGAGAAAAATATGTAGTAAAGCTGGCCATGCGTTATCAGAGCCCGAGTATTGAAAGTGCGCTCAAAGAACTCCGGAAAGAATGCCTTACCGATATTGTGGTGGTATCGTTTTTCCCACAGTATGCCTCTGCTTCAACAGGATCTGTCTATAAAGAGGTTATGCGTGTAGTGCAGGACTGGGAGGTATTACCCGAGATCAGGTTCACGAACCGGTTTCTCGATCATCCGAAGTTTATCGAAGCTTTTGCAAATCTTGGTAAAAAATATATGGCAGAACGCGACTACGACCACGTCGTTTTCAGCTACCACGGCTTGCCCGAGCGCCAGATAACCAAAGGGGATGTTACCCGTAATTTTTGCCAGTTTGGAAGCTGCTGTGACGTTCTGGACCATCGGAACCAGCATTGTTACAGGGCTCAATGTTTTGAAACAACGAGATTGCTTGTAAAAGAAATGGGGATTCCCGAAGGCAAATATACCACCTGCTTTCAGTCGAGACTTGGGAAAACGCCCTGGATAAAACCATATACCGACGAAATAATACCGGAGCTCACTAAAAAAGGTGTAAAAAGTGTACTGGCCTTTTCTCCTTCGTTTGTTGCAGATTGCCTTGAAACAACTATTGAAGTGGGTGAGGAATATAAAGAGTTATTCGAAAAGGAAGGTGGTATTCACTGGCAGCTGGTAGAAAGCCTGAACGACAGCGATATATGGGTGGAAACGGTAGAGGACCTGGTTAAAAATGCCTGAACCTAACGTTTCAGTACTCAGCAGAGCTTTTAGTATCAAACGATTGTAAAGATGAAAATCTCAATACTCTCAACTTCTCCGCGCAAAGCAAGTAACTCCTTAAAGGTAGCCAGATATATCAGCAGTCAGCTTCCGCAGGACGGTCATGAAATTTCTGTTTTCAATTTCGAGGATATTGATATACCCATGATCGGACGGGCCAGCCTGGATATCAGTCATCTGACCCTATTTCAAAAAAACCTTATCGCTGTCTGGGAACCTGCTGAGCTGGTAATCTTTGTAGTGCCCGAATACAACTGGACTACCAGCGGAGAGCTTATCAATGCCATGCATCAGCTCGGCGAAAAGGAATATGCATCTCTTTTTGACAACAAGGTATTTGCTTTTGTGGGGGTATCCAGCGGCCGCGGCGGGCGCAGGCCGTGTATTGAAGTGGGCCTACTTGTAAACAAGCTGATCAGCTTTCTGAACGTACACTCCGTGGTTTCACCCAAGCTTTTCGAGTCGCACGAAACTGCCAGGAACCTGGATGAAGGCGGGTATTCCAAAGGAAATGCCATTTATGAGAAAGGTATCGCCGACTTCCTGAAATATACACTGGAAATTGCGAAAAAGTGGCATTCATAAAAAATGCCGGCCACCAAGCCCACATTCCTATCCGACCAGTCTAGAGAAAAACTTTCTCTTTATACAAGTCTGCCAGTACAGACACTGCATAATCAACCTCTTCTGCTGTATTATACTTACCAAAGGAAAACCGCACATTGGCGCGGTCCGGATCCACCCCTAATTCTGTTAGAACGTGTGAGCCTACGTCTGTCCCGCTGGAACATGCACTTCCACCGGAAACTGCAATACCTGAAATATCCATATTGAACAGCAGCATATCGCTGATATCCGAAGGTGGCAGGCTCACACTCAGAACAGTGTACAAGCTGTTGTCAATCTGATCTGAATTACCGTTAAAGCCAATCCCTTCTATCTCTGCGGTTAACCGGGCAATCATACGGCGCTTCAGATTTTCGATATGTTTCCTGTGCTCATCCATATCCCTGTAAGCAATTTCCAGCGCCTTGGCCAGCCCAACAATACCATAGATATTTTCGGTACCTCCGCGCATGTTACGCTCCTGGGAGCCTCCGTGTAAGTACGGACTTATTCTGGTACCTGGTTTTATATATAAAAACCCTATGCCCTTCGGGCCGTGAAATTTATGCCCGGCACCTACAATAAAATTGGTCTTAAGCTGCTGAAGATCATGCCTGTAATGACCCATGGTTTGCACCGTATCACAATGAAACACCGCATCATACTTTTCACAAATATCTCCCACCGTCTGCAAATCCAGCAAATTGCCAATTTCATTGTTTCCATGCATTAGCGACACAAGAGACCTGGGCCGTGACTGCAGCAACGCTTCCAGATGTGCCAGATCAACCTCCCCTTTTTCATTTATCCTTACATAGCTTAATTCAATCGTACCCGTTTTGGCGAGATGCTCCAGCGTATGCAGAACGGCATGATGCTCTATCCTGGAGGTAATGGCATGTTTCAACCCAAAAGTTTCGATACTGGACCGGATCGCCGTATTGTCAGCTTCGGTACCTCCGGATGTAAAGAAAATCTCAGCAGGTGCCGCATTTAAAATCCCGGCTACACTTTTCCTCGCTCTTTCAATTGCCGAACGGACCGCACGCCCATAAGAATGAATGGACGACGGGTTCCCAAATTGCTCTGTCATAAGCGGCAGCATCGCTTCCAAAACCTCAGGATCAAGCTGTGTGGTTGCCGCATTATCAAAATACGCTTTCATAGATGATGGGTCTATGTGATATTATTTAAATATACTGTTCAAAAAAATCAGGTGCTGCAATGATTGCAGCACCCGTGTAACAGTTTCGGTTTATTAAAGCAATTTATTTAGTTCTTTGGTTCCGAAATAATCTCTTTAATATCCGATATGATCTTATTGGCCAGATTATTAGCTGTTGTATACGTTTCAGACTCAGAATAAATCCGGATGATGGGCTCGGTATTCGATTTCCGGAGATGAACCCATTCTCTGTTAAATTCTATCCTGACACCGTCAATGGTATTAATAGGCTGCTTTGAATATCTTGCCTGTATGCGGGCCAGTATATGATCCACATTAATATCAGGTGTGAGTTCTATCTTGTTTTTGGATATATAATAACTCGGGTAAGTTCGCCGGAGTACCGATGCCGACTTCCCAAATTTAGCCAGGCTGGTCAGAAATAATGCAATGCCCACCAATGCATCCCGCCCGTAATGGCTTTCAGGATAAATTACGCCCCCATTGCCTTCTCCGCCGATTATTGCCTGGCAGGATTTCATCATGGTCACTACATTCACCTCTCCTACGGCCGAGGCAAAATACTCCCCGCCGGCTTTTACTGTTACGTCGCGTAAAGCTGCGGTGGACGACAGGTTTGAAACCGTATTGCCCGGCGTATTTTTCAGCACATAGTCGGCAACTGCAACCAAGGTATATTCTTCTCCAAAAGGTGTTCCATCCTCGCACATCAACGCCAGGCGGTCTACATCGGGATCCACTACAATTCCAAGATTAAATGACCCCTGTTCCAGTTCCTTGCTTATTTCTCTGAGGTGCTCAGGAAGCGGCTCAGGGTTATGCGCAAAATTTCCGGTTGGCTCACAGTTAATCAGCTTTATATTTTTGGGTTCCACACCCAGCGCCTCCAGCAGCATAGGCACCGCAATCCCGCCGGTTGAATTCACTGCATCAACGACAATTCTGAAATTGGCATTTTTTATCGCTGCCGTGTCAACCAGCGCCAGCCCCAGGACATGTTCGATATGTTTCTGCAGATAGGTATCGTCGCTCTGGTAACTACCCAGTTTTTTTACATCGACAAAAACGAAATCCTCCGCATCCGCAATTCTTAATATTTCGGCACCATCCTCCTCCGAGATAAACTCCCCCAGATGATTTAACAGCTTTAATGCATTCCATTGTATCGGATTGTGGCTTGCCGTCAGAATAATACCCCCAGCAGCTTTTTCAACAGCCACGGCTATCTCTACAGTGGGGGTGGTAGACAGCCCCAGGTCCACCACGTTGAGCCCAACTCCCTGCAAGGTTCCGGCCACCAGCCTGCTCACCATTTGTCCGGAGAGCCTGGCATCTCTGCCAATAATTACTTTTGAATTTTCTGGATTAGTGTGTCTCAGCCAGGTACCATAAGCAGCTGAAAATTTGACAACATCAATCGGAGTCAGTGCCTCGCCGGGTTTTCCGCCCACAATTCCCCTGATTCCTGAAATGGATTTGATTAACGTCACGGTGATAAAATTACTCTTTTAACTTATTACACAAAAGTACTAAAATTCCCCCGGTATGGGTGGTTTTTTCCAGAAACAAACATAAGTTTCGATTAAAAGGCATCCGTTGTTATGCGGTCATTTCAATTGTCACATTTGTAAAAAGCGATGAATTCGCATATCCTTTAAAAGACCCCATCACAGGTGCCAGCTGATCAAAATCTGCAGAGGTTCCCAGGCTTATGTGGTTATTACCAATTACTTTACCCTCGGTTGGGTCAAATCCCCGCCAGCCCGCTCCCGGGAGGTACACCTCCACCCAGGCATGCAGTTCGTGGGCTTGCTGAGGGTTACCGTACAGATAACCGCTTACGAAACGGGCCGCAATCCCAAGACTCCGGCAACAGGCCATGTACAGTCTGGCAAAATCGCGGCAGGTACCGGTGCTGTTCCTCAAGGTATCATCCGGATGCATGGCGCTTCCGTATGCTCTGTGGCTGTATGAGAAGTTTTCAAAGATATATTTACATAATTCTACCAAAAAAGGTACCGTACCCCAGTTCACCTCATTGGCAATTTTCCTTGCAAATTGTTCCACATTTCCGGTAACATCTCCTCTGTTCAGATATGGCAGAAGGTACTTATGTATCCTGTTGTCGTATAAAAAAGGAAAGTTTTTTGAGCCGAACGGAAATAGTACAAAATCAAAAACGTTGATCGTTTCCGATAAAAGGGTCATAGATGCCGTCACCGTCAGATAGCTTACCGGCCCATTATAGAAATAAACCACCTGCTGAACATTTCCTTCCGCATCCACATTTTTGACAATCTTCGACGGAAAAGGGTCTATCAAAAGCTGATAGTCAATCACTCGCTGATGCGGGTAAGACCGGGGATATAAATAAAGTGTGTGAGGCTGAAGAGCCACCGGACTATTATACGAATATTGAAGGGAATGCCGAACACTCAGGTTCATGAGGTTTCCTCAATTTTAGTAAAAACAGATTCCATCCACTCTACCGGTAACTTCTGTACCGAATTATTTAACAGAGCACTCCATTGTTTGGCCACAAAATCCAGGTCGTCTTTCTCAAAACGGTGTTCCATCACCTGAAAAGAATCCTTTTCGTAGAGGATAACATCAATGGGATAATCCACGTCATTGGAACTTACCCGGGTTGAATCAAAAGATAAAAATCCTATTTTGAGGGCATCCTGCATGCTGGAGTCAAACCGCAGGCTCCGGTACAGCAAAGGCTTTCCATAACCCGAGTTTCCGATAATCACAAAAGGCGAGCCTTCGTCACCAACCTCTACCCAATTGCCTTCGGGATAGAGGAGAAACAACTTGTGCTCCTCATCATTTTCCAGCTGCCCTCCCACAATGGCAAAAAGGTTAAAGGCCAGGCCTGCCTCGGTTAATGATTTTTTATCCTCTTCGGCTACTCTCCTCACCTGCGCTCCAAAAGCATTTACGGCTTTGTATAACTTGTTAAAAGTGGAGTCCTGCTCATCCAGAACTTCCCGGAAATAGGTGATCGCCTTGTCACGAACAGACCGTAAACCGGAGGTCATGATAAATATCGAATGATTTTCAAGTTGATGAACAGATACTTTTTTATTCGACGAAACTTCCGTTCCGGATGTCAAACGGGTATCTGCAATGGCTACGAGCCCTTTTGCTACTTTAATCCCTAGGCAATATGTCATGTACGTGCGGCTGTAATGATTGTTTACTGGGTACTAAAGTATGAAAGTTTATCAGTTCATCCACTGACTTTTACCCGAGCCGGACGTCTGGCTCATCGACTGTCCTGAAAGTGATTCCGTTTCCAGCCCGAAATACCGGTCAAAAATGGCAGTATCTATTTCATTATTCCGGATCTGGAATTTATCAAGATACTCATGAAGTCCCATTTTAAATACGTCTTCCACATCCGTAAATTCCAGCTCGCTACGTATTTTACTCAGTGCTCTTTCGGCAGGATTGGTATGCCCTCTTTCGGGAATAGATCCCGCAATGGCATAAAGTGAAAGCTCAGCCTGGCGTACGCAATAGGCGATGGAGCGCGGAAACAATTTATCGAGAATAAGAAATGCGACAATATTCATGGGCGTCAGCGCACGATGTGTCTGCCGGTACATGTTATATGCACTTACCGACTTCAGCACCGCGGTCCAGAGCATCAGATCAAGCGTAGAACCGGATGTACCGCTATCCTGCTGCAAGGTAAAATATTTAACATCCAGGAAACGGGAGCATTTGTCAGCCCGCTCAATATGCCGCCCCAGACGCCCGAAATGCCATGCTTCGTTGCGGGTGATGGAAGCATCCACTACGCCATGAAATAACTGGCAATTTTTACGGATATCCGTAAAATAGGTTTGCATGTGGTCCATATTCCTGAAATCATCCGGCGAAGTACCTTTGATGGCCAGGTAAAATGTATTGATACTTTCCCACATTTCCTTGGAGATGGTTTCCCTTATCGTGCGGGCATTTTCACGCGCTTCGTAGAGGCAGCTGATAATCGAATTAGGATTTCGTTTATCAAAAGTCATGAAATGAATCACATCCTCCTTAGTCGGTTTCTCGTAGTATTTATAAAACAAAAAATGGTCGGCAGTGGCGATCAGCAACGGCTCCCATTGTTCATCGATATCAGGCGGCAAATCCAGGGCCAGATTAAAATTAACTCCCACGAAACGTGCGTAATTTTCGACACGTTCCATATAACGGTTCATCCAGTAAATTGAATTAGCAACTCGACTTAGCATAAGCGGCAAATATTGTAATTAAGATAATGAATCAGAATATTAATACAGTGAACCTCTCAAAATACCTAATAAAATTTCGCAAATACAAGGATATACGAAAAATAATAAAACTTCTCAAAAGAATATCATTTCTTCAATAAGTCTTATCATACCGCTCTTTTTGTGCAACTGAATAACAGAAAAACTGTGCCCGTATATTTCCCGGACAATGTTAAAACTTTCGTAATAATTTAATTCTTTTTTGTAAAATTAAATATGATATTTCACGCCGTATCAGGGCAAATTTTATTCACATTATAAACACCTACAGAAGTGTCCAGCAAAGATCAGTTTATAGCTTCCATCCAGAAGTCATACCAGACCAATCAGCCGACGATACATCTTGGATCGGCAATATTGAACGGAGAAATTATTTCCGAGGCAAGGGTAAATCTTCCTTTACGCATGATGAACCGCCACGGACTGGTGGCAGGGGCCACCGGTTCGGGAAAAACACGTACTCTACAGGTACTGGCCGAACAGCTTTCAGCCGCAGGAGTACCTGTTTTCATGTCGGATATTAAAGGAGACCTATCCGGAATTGCCCAGCCTGGAAAAAGCAATGCTGCCATTGAAGAACGGGCAGCAGCATTGGGAATAACCTTTGAGCCGCGAGGCTTTCCGGTGGAGCTTTATTCGCTGAGCGGAAAAAAGGGCTCACAAATGCGGGCCACCATTCTGGAATTCGGCCCGGTACTGCTGTCCAAAATTTTTGAACTGAACGATACCCAATCCGGGGTTCTTGCCATTCTTTTTAAATATGCGGATGATAAGGACCTGCCCATGGTTGACCTCAACGACCTGAAAAAAGTACTGAGCTACCTCTCAGAGGGGCCGGGTGCAGCAGAGATCAAATCGGATTACGGAAGTATTTCTTCCTCCACGGCAGGAACCATTTTACGGAAGATAGTGGCTTTGGAGCAGCAGGGCGTCAGCAGCATTTTTGGCGAAAGGTCTTTTGACATCACCGACCTCATCAATAAAGTTGACGGACAAGGGGTGATCAGCCTTTTAAACATATCGGATGTCCAGGACAAGCCTGCGCTCTTTTCCACTTTTATGCTGAGCCTCCTGGCTGAACTGTACCAAAAATTACCGGAGGCGGGCGATCTGGACAAGCCGAAACTGGTTTTCTTTCTGGACGAAGCGCATTTATTGTTTAAAGATGCCCCAAGAGCTTTCCAGGATCAGATTGAGCAGGTTGTGCGGCTGATACGCTCCAAAGGAGTAGGTATTTTCTTTTGCACGCAAATGGCACAGGATATCCCCGTATCTGTGTTATCTCAGCTTGGAAACCGGGTTCAGCACGTTTTACGCGCCTTCACGCCTCAGGATGCTGACGCCCTTAAGCAAACCGTCAAGACCTATCCAAGATCCGATTATTACGCCATCGACCAGATCCTCACCACACTCGGTATCGGCCAGGCGCTCATTACTGTACTCAACGAAAAAGGTATACCTACGGAGGTGGCTGCCACGCATCTGGTCCCTCCTATGTCCGTGATGGGCCCTATGGTGCAGGCCGACTACGACAACCATGTTCGCCAGTCGGATTTGTATCAAAAATACAAAGACCCTGTCGACCCGGAAAGTGCTTACGAAATGCTCACCCGCAGAATGGAGGAGCACGCAAAAGTAGAAGCACAGGCGAAGGAAGAAGTGCAGCAAACCCGGCAGCAGAAAGAAGAAAAAGGGATGATATCGGAGGTACTGGCTTCTCCGCTGGCCAAACAAATCGGGCGCGAAGTGGTACGTGGTGTATTTGGAATGCTGTTTGGAAAAACGACAACAAGTTCCCGAAAAAAAAGCGGCGGGTTATTCGGCTTTTAACACATCCATTTTTGTGCGGCTGGCAGAAGGAGGTATTCCCGGAACCAGCCGCTTTTTCTCTGACGAGGCATGTTTGGTCACAAACCGGTTCCTTTGCAATCTCCCGGCTCCTGCTGTTTTTTTACAGGCCCTGCATCAGGGTTAGTTTTTTGTAAAAGCCCTCTTCCTGGTCCAGCAGCTCATTGTGATTTCCTCTTTCTACTATTTTACCCTGATTAACCACCAGAATTTCATCCGCGTGCTGAATGGTACTCAGCCTGTGGGCAATCACCAGCACGGTACGGTGCTCCATCAGGTGTGTGAGTGCTTCCTGCACCAGCTTTTCGGATTCAGTATCCAGCGCCGAGGTAGCTTCGTCCAGAATCAGGATGGCAGGATTTCGTAAAATAGCTCTGGCAATACTGATCCGCTGACGCTGTCCGCCGGACAACTTACTGCCCCGGTCTCCTATTACGGTCTGATATCCATCCGGCTGATCCTGAATAAAATTATGCGCGTTGGCAATTTTTGCCGCGGCAATCACTTCATCACTGGTAGCTTTTGATCCGAAAAGAATGTTGTTAAAAATGGTATCATTAAAGAGAATAGATTCCTGCGTTACTATTCCCATCTGATCCCGCAAGGAGGAGGTGGTGATATCCCGTAAATCATGTCCGTCGATCAGTATTTGTCCGCCGGAAGGATCATAAAACCTGGGAACCAGATCTGCAATAGTGGATTTCCCACCACCGGAAGATCCCACCAACGCCACCGTTTTACCTTTTTCAATGGTAAAACTGATATTATTCAGTACAGGAGAGCCAGGTTCATATTCAAACACCACATTCCTGAACTCGATCTGATGCTGAAACGCTGGGAGGGTGGCAGCATTTTTTCTCTCGGCAATTACATTTTTAGTGTCCACAAGTTCCAATACCCTTTCGCCGGAAGCTACACCGCGCTGTGTGTTGCTGAAAGCGTTGGAAATTTCCTTAGCCGGCCGCATAACCTGCGAGAAAATCGCGATGTAGGTAATAAATTCGGAAGCTGCGAGTTCGGAATGGTTCGTAAGTACCAGCGAACCGCCATACAGCAAAATGATAGCAACAACCGTGACTCCCATAAATTCAGAAAATGGCGCTGACATTTCCCTTTTATACGCCATGGAGCGGATCGCGGTTTTGTAAGCCGTATTTTCCACCCGGAATTTCTCCTTGATAAACCCCTCTGCATTGAAACCCTTCACCACACGCATACCACCAAACGCTTCGTCCATCAGGCTGATCAAACCACTCAGCCTGCTTTGTCCTTCGCGGGCATCTTTTCTCATTCTTTTAACAATAAAAGCAATGAAAGTACCGGTAATAGGGATAATCAGAAAAGCGAACAAAGTCAGCCGGGCAGAGATACTGAAAAGCGTTACCAGATAGATGATCAATGTAAAAACTTCCTTGAAGGCGGCTGAAAAAGTATTGGCAATGGAATTCTCCACTTCCTGAACATCGGTTACAACGCGGGAAATCAAATTGCCTTTTCTTTCATTGGAAAAGAAGCCCAGGTGCAGGTCAATCGCATTGTCAAAAACGGCCTGGCGTAATCTGGAAACCATATTCACCTTGAAATTCTCAAGAAACCGTGACGACAGATACCTGAATATATTCGAAAGAAAAACGGCAACGACTATCAGAATACAAACGAATTGCAGTGCACCTACGCGCCCGTTTTCAAGGAGATAGGTTTGAAAATAAAAATCGAATAATTGCTTAGGATAGTCAGCAGACACCGAGAACGGCGGTCGCTGAATGACTACAGTCCGGACCGAGTCAACCTGCTTAAAAAGTACATCCAGGAGCGGTATCAGTAACGTAAAATATACGATTCCGAGAAGGGATGCCAAAAACGAAGTAATAAAAAAGGGGGCTATAAAGTTTCGCAGCGGCCGGGCATACGAGAGGAGGCGCCAATATGTTTTCATTGCGCAAAGGTATGGAAAATCAGCATGCCTGAGCTAATCGGGACGAGCCTGCGAGATTCCTTAACAAAATTCTAATCTAAAATTAATCTGTTAGCTTTACTGTAATGCTGTTCCCGGCTGCGGCAACGTCAAAGGCACAATCCTCAAACTTCGGAGGCGAAAATCTTGGGCGGAAATTGTTACTGAATCCGTAAGGTTCTTTGGGGATACCGATAAAGTTTTTGTCGAGTTCGTTATTTCCGTTCAGGTCATGGTACACGGCCAGGGCATATTTCCCAGGTTCCAGCTCAATTTTCACCTGCATTTGATCATGCAATGCCACCGGAAGAATCCTATAAATACCAGGACGCCCTTCAAATTTTTCGTTAGGCCTGAAAATCGCAATCCATAATTTACCCTTCACATGTCTGATATTGGTAATGGTGACACTAAGTGTAACCGGAGTCGATACCCTTGTTACCGAGAACAAGGGTATCAAAAAAAGAGATAAAATAAGGCCTTTCCTCATATCATGCTTATTCTTTCCAGCCGATCACACAACGTTCATTCAGGAGTTTTTCAACGTTATGGTCGACCGTAAGACGGTTTTTCTCATTGTCAAAGTCATCGCGGTATCTTTCTTTCAGCTCTTTTCGTTTCATAGCTTCCAGGTATCTCCTTCCATCCTCCCGGGTTTCGAGCAACAGCGGCGGCACCTTGGTTGGCTTATCATCCTCCCCTTTTGCTACCATGGTCACGTAGGAGGTGTTGGTATGCCGCTGAATTCCGTTTCTGACGTTCTCCGCAACTACCCTTATCCCGATTACCAGAGAGGTACGTCCCACATAGTTAACCGAAGCATGTAACGATACCAGATCTCCTACTTCAACAGGCTCAAGAAAATTAACCGTATCCACCGACACAGTAACGCAGTAATTACTGGCATGGCGTGAAGCACATGCGTAAGCTACTTTATCAATCAATGAAAGTAATATTCCACCATGAATTTTCCCCCCGAAATTGGCATAGGACGGAATCATCAGTTCGGTGAGCGTGGTTTGGGAATATTTTACGGGGCGCGCCTCTAATTCCATTTAAAACAGTATATAAGTTATCTGTACGTAAATTTGCAGTAAAACTATTTCAAAGAAACGGTTTTACCCTGGCTTGCGGATTGTTTGGCGGCTTCCAGTATCTGAACGACGGTAACATTAACCGGCAGACCATAAAGATCATTGGTACCCAGGGTTAATCTTCCGCTGACCACCTCAGCCAATACCGAGAACGGGTCGGTATAAGGCGCAGGACGGGGATCCAGTTTTATGGTCTCTTCAGGCGTTTTTTCCTGAAAACGTTGCCTCACAGTGGTTGCGTTAACTGCAACAGCATATCCTTTATTACCATAAACTTCCATGTCCTTCCTTCCAAACGACCAGTTCCAGGAAGCCTGAATGATACATTGCGCTTTGGGGTACTGCAAGACTATCGTTGCCTCGTCGTCCACCTTTTTGTAAATATCCGGTTTGTTCTGATGCGTTACGGCGGTTACCGTGAGGGGCTTTTCACCCTTTAATAACCAGGTCATCAGATTGGCCCCGTAACAGCCGAAATCATACAAAGCCCCGGCTCCGTTCTGTACCGGGTCGGTCAGGAAGGCAAAAAATTCATTGCTGGTGCCTATTTCCCGGGGCCCCTGGTGCCCGTCGTTTACCAATACCTTCCGGATATCGCCCAACTTGCCTTCTTTCACCAGATCGTTCACATACTGATTACTGGCGTACCAGGATGTTTCAAAATTGGTAAGTACCTGAACTTTATATTTCTCAGCGAGCTTCTGAATTTCCCTAGCATCTGCATAAGTGGTAGCCAATGGCTTTTCCACCATTACGTTTATCTTTTTGGGCGCACATGCCCTTACCACCGTAATGTGTTCATTGATGGGGCCAAATGCAGAAACGGCATCAGGTTTTGTCTGCTCAAGCATTTTTTCAAGATCTGTAAAAAACAGACTTTTATCCAGCTTGTACTTTTCTATAAATCGTTGGCGCAATACCGGATTTGTTTCATAAATCCCAACCAATTGAATATCTGTTTTTCCCTGACGGTTAAAAATCCAGCCTACATGCCCATGGCTCAGGCCCGCAACCGCCACTCTTACAGGTTTTTGTGCTAAGGCTTCCAGCCCCAGAAAACAAATGAGCAACAACAGGTATCTTTTCATAATTAAGATAGTTTATCTATAATATCCTTGATAACTTCCTGGAAATAAGCGCCATTATAGGGCCCGTACCAACTCATCGTTTTGGTTTCGTACAGATCTCTGTCAAAGTACTGATCATTGGTGATATAACCCGTGTAACCGC
Organism: Dyadobacter sp. CECT 9275; assembly: GCF_907164905.1. Lineage (NCBI taxonomy): Bacteria > Pseudomonadati > Bacteroidota > Cytophagia > Cytophagales > Spirosomataceae > Dyadobacter > Dyadobacter helix. The sequence continues at coordinate 2,784,718 of NZ_CAJRAF010000002.1, forward strand.
CATTGAAACTGGTTATCATCAGATTCAGCCCTTTTGTTTTGGCATAACTATCCAGGCTTGCAACCAGCTCTCCCGAAAAGTCACAGGGCATACCCACCATCAGGATATTACCAATCCTGACTGCTTTTACAAAAACCGGATATTCACCAAATGCCTTTTTAAAGGCCCAGGGCCTGAGGACAAGCCCCATGGTAAGCCTTGGTGAGGGCTCACGTAAGGGCAACGGAAGCGTAATGGATTGAATATTTGCCCTTTCATTCACCCTTTTCAAGGTGTCCCCGGCCAAAATTGACGTTTGCACGCCGTATGCCTGGTTTTTCATTTCATCAAAGTCGTCTGTACCTTTTTCAATCGGGCCCATGCTGCCTACGGCACCGGCCATATACATGGCAAAGTTGTACCTGCCGTTTTCCAGGGAATCTACCAGCACACCCGGATAATCCCTTGAAAGCCGCATATTTTTTGAGTTAATCACCGTTGAATGTGCTGCATAGGAGCTCAGTATAGCCTTTTCACCGTTGCGTCTGGTAACAATGAGGGAACGTATTTCAGGATCAACTTTCCCCTCTTCCCCCACAAGTCTATTGTATATATCAGTGGTATCAATCGCTTCGCTGTAAGATATGTTTGCCGGTTCCAGCTTTTGCCTGGCCTTTACTATAGACTGAAAAATAGCGTCCGCCAGCCGGTCCACAGTTCCCTGGTCATACTTGCCAGAGAAGAAAAGGCCCGCAATTCCGGTTCCCCAACCGCCAACACTATTATGGCTATGCGTCGCTCCAAAATATACCTGATCAAACGGGATCTGTGATTTTGTAAGCCTTTCCTGCAGAATTTTGGTAACGGCCGGAGGTATTATCAGCAGATCCGCCGCCACAATGGCAACTTGCGTGAAACCATTGTCGATCACCATGGTACGTACATACACAGAGTCATGGATGGCTTCATATTGCTTGCCACGCCTGTTTCCGTAACCGGCCATTGGCGTGGGGGTGGCCGGTGTAATATTTACTTTTGCCCAGCCTATCTTTAACTCTCCCGTCACACCAGAGGTATCCGCCACCACCGTACTGATTTCCTTTTTCCATACTTTATAATAGTCCATTTCCTGATATGGCGTTTTGTCCATAGTAGTGATCAGACTGGCCAACAACAGGACGATCAGGAGCAATAAAACACCAATTGCTTTCAGGAGGAATTTCAGGATTTTCATGTAATGTATAAAACAGGATGAGTCTGTAAATATAGACAGATAAAAGTATCGGAAGTAGGTTAAATTACTCGCCTTTGCACAAAACGCCCCAAAACCCGTGGCATGGCTTGGAGCCATGCCACGGGTCCCGCGTACTCTCAAATCACTCCTCTTGCTTTCAGCTCCAGATATTTATTAATTGTATTTACAGAGAGTTGCTGCGGCGGAGTATATATGGCTTGGATGCCATACGTACGGAGTTCGGCCAGGATACGTTTTTTTTCATATTGAAATCTCCCCGCAATCGTTTTCAGGTACAACGCTTCCACATTCGCTGCCGGTTGAGAAACCAGCTCTTTTGTTTCTGTATTTTCAAAAAATATGACAACCAGCATATGATTCCGCGCCATTCTGCGCAGATAAGGCAGTTGGCGCTGCAACGCTTCCAGGGTTTCAAAATTGGTAAACAGCAAAAGCAAACTACGCTGACGGATATGGTACCTGACCGTACTGGCAAGTCTTTCAAAATCCGTTTCAGGGAAAATCGTTTTCTGGTGATACAGCACTTCCAGCAGTTTCTGCAACTGACCGCTACGCCGGTCGGCGGGTACCGTCTGTCCGATTTTATCAGCAAATGTGATCAGTCCGGCTTTGTCGTCTTTCATCAGAGCAATGTTACTTAGCACCAGGGCTGCATTGATTGCATAATCCAGCAAGGTGAGTCCATCAAAAGGAGACTGCATCACGCGCCCTTTGTCGATCAGACAATACACTGGCTGCTGGCGGCTGTCCTGGTACGAATTCACCATTACATCCCCTTGCCGGGCCGTAGCTTTCCAGTTCACTGCACGGGGATCGTCACCGAAAACATATCCCCTAACCTGATCAAACTCCATGGATTGCCCCACCTGGCGGATACGCTTTACACCCACTTCGTTCAACCGGTTGGCAACCGCTAGTAACGAAAACTGCCGCATCTGAAGAAACGAAGGATATACCGGAACTACCTGATGCTGGTCAAAACGGTAGCGCCGCATGAGGAGCCTTAACGGAGAGGAAACAAAAACGTTGATTTTCCCAAAGTCATAGGTACCCCGCTGTACAGGCCTTAATTCGTAATGGATCTGTTGCTGGGCACCTGGCGCCATCTTAGTCAGGAAAAGTACATCCCGGCGCTGAAACTGGTGCGGAATTTCATCCACCACCTCTATATTGATTTTGAAAGCATAATTGTTTTCCAGAAATATCGTCACCGGATTATCGTCTCCATTTGACAATCTTTCTGGAACGTGACGCCTCGCAAAGATCCCTTGCCGGATTCTGAACAAAATGTAAATATCCGCAGCTGTGAATACCAGGCCGAGTATTAAGGCAATATTCATCAGCGGCCATAATACCGGAAAAATATAGGCCCACACATATCCCACAACCAGCACGATCAGCACGACCCAGAAGTTGCGGGAAAAATAAAGAGCGCTGAGAAAATTTTTCAAACCGGCATCAAAAATTATTTAAATCAATTAATTCCTTATTATAGAATCCTTTATCAGCGTGGCACCTCAACCTTTTCCAGTATCTGCTTAATGATATCATCAGGCGTGGAACCTTCCATCTCTCGTTCCGGAGTAAGCATGATGCGGTGCCTCAATACTGGATAAGCCAATTCCTGCACGTCTTCAGGTATGATAAAATCCCGGCCCCGGAGCGCGGCAACAGCTTTGCAGCTTTTCAGCAAAGCAACCGAAGCGCGCGGAGAAGCCCCCAGGAATACTGCCGGATTGGCTCTCGTCTTCCCGACGATCGTCACGATATAGTCCATCAGCTTTTCCTCCACATGAACGGCCAGCACCTTCTCTCTGAGGGCCGCAAGCGTCGCACGGTTCAGGACGGGGATGATCTGATCCAACGCATCATTCAACTGCTTGCGGTGATGATGCCCCTTTAATACCTCCATTTCCTCCGCTGCCGACGGATAGCCAATATTCAGTTTGAAAAGAAACCGGTCCAGCTGTGCTTCGGGAAGGCGGTAGGTACCTTCATGTTCTACCGGATTTTGTGTAGCGATGATCAGGAACGGCTCGCCCAGCAGATAGGTAACGCCATCCACCGTCACCTGGCGCTCTTCCATTACCTCAAAAAGAGCCGATTGCGTTTTCGCAGGAGCCCGGTTCACCTCGTCAACCAGTACCACATTGGCAAATATGGGCCCTCTTTTGAACTCGAATTTTGAACTCTGTAAATGAAAAAGGGACGTACCCAGCACATCAGACGGCATGAGGTCCGGTGTGAACTGAATCCTGCCAAAATCTACATCCAACGTACGCGACAAGGATTTAGCAAGCAGTGTTTTGGCCACACCGGGTACGCCTTCGAGCAGGACATGCCCATCTGCCAGCATTGCTGCCATCATATAGTCGAGCGTCTCCTGCTGACCAATCACCACCTTCCCTACCTCTTCCCTGATCCTGGATATGGCTTCGTTTAAATCGTCCAGTTCAATTCTGCTGGTAAAATCCATTTTCTCTTTATTAAAATCCTGATAATCTTTTTCCTAATATCCTTTGCTAATTCTTTCATAGAACTTTTCCAGCTTTTGGTTTAAATCCATAAGCCTTGTTGCGTTCCAGGGATTGAAATCTTCTGTTTCCAAGGCAAGCGTAAGGTCTTTCAGTTCGCTTTCGTCAATACCACTGCGCATCTTCAACTCCTGGATCAGTTCGTGATCCGTCATGTTTTGAGGATTAATCCCGAAACGTTCCCACACGAACATCTGAAATTGAAAAACCAGCTTTTGAGCCAGGTTATGATGGTTTCCTTTTTTGTAATACATATTCCCGATGGTTTTAACAAACTCTAGGGAAATATTCACAGGCGGATTGATCACCGGAATAATTCGCTGTTTTCTTTTTCCGGCAAAAATCATGTACAGCATCAAGCCGATTATGGTAAGGATATATGCCATTTTCAAAGCGGGCTGGCTGACGATATACCTGAATACCGAACTTTCGTTTTCAAACCTTCCCTGTTTCAGATATTCATCCCAGAGTACAGGCTGCTCGGGTAAATAGGACAACGCAGCAAAGGCATGTTTCCCAAGTTTCTTGTCCAGCACATAATAGTTCGTAAATGCCAGGGGAAGATTGTGCAGGTAAAAATAGCCCTTCCCATAGCCTACGCGGACAAAAACGGGATCATGTTTTTCATTTTCCGCCAAAAGGGTTATCCTTCCACGCCTGATGACCTTCAGGTAATTGGTACCGTCATCTTTTAAGAAAAGGTATCCCTTCGGGTCCTTCAATACCGGATTGACGAAGTTTACAACTTTGGCAGTATCCTTCTTCAGTGTTGGCTCATATGTTTTCGCCTCCAGGCCCAGAACCTGCATCAGGGAATCTTCGAAATAGTAAGCCGAAATAAAAACCGTATTCCCGTCTGCTACGTATTTCAATAGCCTGTTCTGATCGTTTATGTCAATCGTAAAACGGTCAATGATAAAGAGATAAGTACTCCTCTCACTTGAAACACTATCGGCCAGCTGGTTGTAGGGCGGTAGCCTTACACTTTCCAAAGTTTTGTTCCTCGTCAGTGACGGCAGCAGTTTATACAGTACCTCCGTACCAAACGGAATTTTATCCTCATTAGAGTAGGTATCGCTCCAGTCAACCGGCTTGGGACGGTAATATTCAAAGAAGGCATATCCCAGAATGAGGGTAATCAGAGCTATTCCATAACGATCCGGCTTCCATCTCATCTGCGGTTAAGTTTATCCTGAATGGCTGTGGAGAACGATTTCATTTCCAGGAATGCCGACTCATTGATCTGGAAGTCGCCATACCACACAAATTCAAAAAAGCGGGTGAGCCGCACAAAATCATCTCTGAAAGGCTGGCCTGTAAGTTCCTGTACGTAAGTCTGGTTGGTACGGTTAGGACTCCAGTGTATCAGCTGCCTGTTGGCCAGAAATTTAAGAGTTTTAAGATACTGCAGCCTTATTGCCAGTCGGAAATCATGCGCCGACAGGGCTTTGAGTATGGCATCTTCGAAATCAATTTCATGGATATTCTCGTGCCCAACGGTATAATCCGTTGGCTCTGTGGTGCGGGATGCCGGAAAGATAAAGTTCAGCGCTTTTGTTTTATACAGAAAAAACAAAACCAATCCTGCCACCACCGCCATGATTACATACTGCCAGAAGTTCTGATAGGATTTCCCTTGAAAGAAACTATTGATTTTTTGCAATGCCCAGTCTATCCAGCGTAAAAAAGGATTTTCCGGCGGCGGGGATACATCTTCGTAATTATAATCCGAATCGTTTCTGAAATCTTCGATCAATGCCGGTTCAGGGCGCCAGACGTTTACCTTTGCCTGATCTTGGGGTATTGCTATAACCGAATCCTTCTGTGCCAGAACCGTTAACGGCCAGCATAAAACCACCCCCTGGCCTATTAGCAGCCAAATGGCGCGTATCCATGCTGTATAAATATCTTTCCTGCAGCTGACTTGGTTCATTTCCCTTTTTCTTCTAAGTTTTAAAAATGATCAGGATTACCCAGTTGCTCAACATCTGCCCATAAACCGGTACGATCTACTTTTTCCACCAGATTAAAATATTGAAAACCGAGTGATATCCATATCAAGCCCTGCACAAGTGTAGAACCAACAATGGAAAGTACCGAGGAGAAAACCATGATCGGTTTCAAACTGGCGAGTTCTCCGCTCAACCCCAGGGTGTTGAGCATTGTTACGATATAGAGCGGGATCTGAAAAACAAAGGACAGGACTGCACTCACGACTGACATTACAAGTAAAAGCCCGAAAGTGGCCCACCAGTCGGTTTTTACGAGCGCATAACTCCTTTTGAGCGCATCCGTTGCTGATAATCCTTCCCGGATAATACCAAAAAGAAAGAGCTGCAGACAAACCGCTACATAAATACCCGGCAGCACCAATACCAATGTTGCCAGAATTGTGAGTAAGAACGATACAACTGCCGCCGTCAGACCAGTGACCAGGTTTTCGGCGATTTTCTGCCAAACCATAGCCGGAGTGATTGTATACTCTCCTTTTTCATACAGCGTGATATAGGCCACTACCACAGAAAATGACAGAAAAGAAGTAAGCATCGAAAAAACCAAGACAATCAGATAACCGGTGGAAAAGTAGAGTGTAAAATTTTCTCTCATCCCCATACTCCTGGGCAGATCCAGCATATTGGATTGAAACACACCCTGGGCAACACCCGAGAGCAAAGCCGAAGGCCCGGCAATAAAGGCAAGCGCAGCTAACAGAGGCTTAAAATTTTGTCTGGCAAAATCAAAAGTAGTGTTAATCTTTTTACCAAAGTCGCGTTGCTGAAGAAGTTTGATCTGTGGTGTAATCATGATTTTCAAGATATTTGACGATCAGTATGAAATAATCTCCAGGGGTAAATCAGGAAATACCATAGTACAAACGTGGCCGACAAGCCGATGATCAGCAAACTTGCCCACACCGGCATGGTGAGCCTGGTTACAAAGCTTTCGAGAAACCCGGCGGTGATGAAAACCGGCACGAGCCCTATTACCATTTTTAAGCCTGTTTTGGCCCCTGTTCTAAAAGACTGCAGCCTGCCAAATGTACCCGGAAACAATACGCTGTTACCCATATACATTCCCGCTGCGCCCGCCACCACAATGGCAGATATTTCCAGTGTGCCATGAATCCAGATTTTTAATACCGATTCCAGTAATAAGCCTTTTTCATAGAAAAAGTATTGGAAAGCGCCCAGCATAATCCCGTTCTGTAGCAGCATGTACCAGGTCCCGGCAGAGAAAACAACTCCCATCACAAAAGCTGCAAATGAAACCTTAATGTTGTTCACGGTAATCCCCAGAAACATATCCGCCTGAGACTGTGACTTATAAATAGCCAGCGGATCCCCCTTCCTGATATTTTCCAGCGTGGTATTCACGTAACTGTCGCCCAGGATTAGCCGGACAAACGTCTGATCCTTCGAGGCAGACAAAGCTCCTATCAAACCGGCAACAAAGAAAACCAAAAAAGCGTACAGCAGATATTTCCTTGCCTTGAAATAAATCATTGGCAGTTCAAAAATCCAGAAGGTTTTGATCCTGCCACGGTCTTCGGGCCGGTTGGTATATAACTTCCGGTGAATTTGCGCCGTGAGCCCGTTGAGATATTTCAGAACCGCGGAGCCCGGGTAGAATGTACGGGCGTAAGAAAGATCGTCCGTCAGACTGATAAATCTTAAGGTAAGTTCATCGGGATCGTCTGTGGGATACTCCTCATACGACCGCCACCTTTCGGAATTGCGCTTCAAAAAAACTGCCTCACGCATAGGAATCTGAAAGTGTATTGGAAAGTTTTGGCTTTTGGCTTATTTTCCCGCAATATAATTTAAAATTTTACCTTCCAAACTTTTGTCACCGCAATGGGCTTACAAATTGATACTGCACAGAACGTAGGAGTAGAATATGAAACAGCAAGCGTTGGGGACCGGATACTGGCACAGCTGATCGACTATGCCCTCTATTTTCTGTGGATACTGGCCGTGGCAGGGCTAACGGCACTGCTTGCAGAAGATGACGGAGGAGAATCCACGGTTTGGTATGTCATCGGCGGTATCATGCTTCCAATTATGTTTTGCCCCCTGTTGTGCGAATATTTTCTAAACGGCCAGACATTAGGAAAATTAGCGCTTAAAATTAAGGTAGTAAGTATGGACGGAAGCAAAGCCACCCTGGGTGCCTATTTGCTTCGCTGGCTGATGAACATCATTGACATCTCTTTGTTTTCGGGTGTGGTGGCTATGATCACCATTATCGTTAACGGAAAAGGACAAAGACTGGGAGATATTGCTGCGGGGACGACGGTGGTTAAGATTAATCCAAGCATTAAACTGTCGGATATTCTTCATAATGAGCTGCCCATTGATTATCAGCCGGTTTATCCAAATGCAGGCCAGCTGTCCGACAAGGACGTCAGAACCATCAAAAAAGTACTCCTCAGTGACAATCCCGAACTGATACTGGCCACTTCTGCCAAATTACAGGAGTTACTTGATGCACGTTATATAGGTCCGGACGAAGAATTTCTCAATATAATTCTGAACGACTACCATTATTTTGCAAATCAGGAAACGGTCTGACTTCCGTCAACAATTTCTTAAATAAAACATTAACGTTCCGTACATACCGCTCCCGTGTGGAAGAAGAGCGGTATGCAACGGAACAGAGTCTGTAAAAGTTTATTGCAGGTCCTTTTGACTCAGTTCTACGCGGGGCGGCAAAAGTTTGTAAAGAACAGGCGTCACGATCCGGGAAAGCAAAGTGGAGCTGACCAGCCCGCCGATCAGCACCCATGCCAGCGGGGAATACAGTGGGTTTCCTTCTATAGCCAGCGGAATAAGTCCGCCAATCGCCGTTAACGAAGTAAGTACAATTGGAACGAACCGGATCTCCCCTGCTTCTTCAATAGCCTCCACCAGCGACATTCCCTCGGCACGCAGCTGGTTGGTAAAGTCTACCAGCAGGATACTGTTTTTTACCTCAATCCCAATGAGGGCAATGAGCCCTATAATGGCCACAAAAGACAAGGGATATCCAACAAGATACAGCGCACACAAAGCACCAATAATGCCGAGCGGTATAACCGACAGTACGATAAGGGAGCTTTTGAATGTACCGAATTCAAGTATCAGAACGCCCAGAAAGCCAAAGGCTGTAATAAGAATAATGGTACCCAGCCCGCCAAAAGATTTTTCCCGGGCTTCCAGTTCGCCAGCGGCCTTATAGTAAAAGCCTTTTGGGAATTTTTCCTTTTCCAGCCTGGCGATCACCTGATTGTAAACATCATCCACGAGGTATCCCTTCTTTACATAAGCCGATACCGTCACATAACGGTTCTGGTCGTAATGGCGGATCTGGTTCACGCCACTTTCAAACTGGAGGTCGGCGATCTGCCGCAAGGGAACCGACACGCCCGTTCTTGTATTCACATATAAATTGTTGAGCACGCTCTGGTCGGCAACTTTTCCTTTTGGCATCGTAACATTCATGAGATAGTCATCCCCCGACTCATCTGTAAAAGTGCCGATGTTTAACCCTGCTACGGCCAGCCGTATCGTCTGGTTCACATCCGCAATGGAAATGCCCAGCATACTGGCCTTTTCCTTATTGATTTTTACCCGTAAGTCCGTCTTACGGTTTGCAAGCGGGTTATTGACGTAAATCGTCCCAGGTGTTTGTTTAAGTGTTTTTTCAATGTTCCCTGCAAGCCGGCGGAGTTCTTCCAGGTCTTCTCCGAAAATCCGGATGGCAATGGGTGCCTCCGTATTGGGTCCCTGCTCAAAATCCTTTACTTCAACACGGGCATTCGGAACCATACCGAACCGGTGGCGAAGGTCTTCGATAATCTCTTCTTTTTGAGCCGGTTTCATATCTTTCAGCTGCACAAAAAATTCTGCATAATTGGTTGACTCCGAGCGTTGAATCACGTTATAGTAAATCCTGGGATTACCCTTACCAATATTTGCGGTACTGTATAATACCTCGGGAACCTTCTTTAACTCGCCTTCCACATACCGGGCCACACGGTCGGTTTCTGTAAGCGCTGTACCTTCCGGTGTTTCAACGGAAATAAGGAACATCGGCTTTTCAGATTTTGGGAAAAGGGAAAATCCGATCACTTTGGGAATACCAAGAGAGGCTGCAAACAATAGAACCGCCACAACCAACGTCGGTAATGGGTGCAGAAGTGCCCAGTGCAGCAACCGGCTGTACGATCCGCTGATCAGTTTTTTTAAACCACGCAGAAAAAAATTACCTTCAGGATTATGAGATTCTTTTAAAAGCCTGCTGCTCAGGAACGGAACAATGGTCAGAGATACCACCATCGAAGCCAGAATAGTCATTGTTACCGCCATCGGAAGACTTCGGATAAAATCACCAGAAGCCTCCGGCAAAAAATTGAGAGGCAGAAAAGCCAGGATAAGCGCAACCGTACAACCGATTACGGCCAGTGTAATCTGCTTTGTTGCCTTCACAGCCGCTATTCGTTTGGGATAACCACTGCGCATCCATCTTTCTATATTTTCTACCACCACAATGGAGTCGTCCACCAGGATTCCCAATGCCACAATCAAACCTACAATACTCAGCTGGTTAATACTGAATCCAAGGAAATCAATTGCCGCCAAACCCATTGCCAGCGATAGCGGTATCGATATCATCACCACCAAAGCAGCCCGGAAACCCAGCGGCAACAAGGTAAGTGATACCAGGAAAATTGCAATGGCAAAGTCTTTGGCAAAACGGCTGAGGCGCTTGCTCACGCTTTCGGCCTGGTCAAAACTTTTTACCAGCTTGATATGAGGCGGCAATGTTCCGGCAAACTGCTCAACTACCGGATTGAGCAGTTTGCCCACATTTTCGATATTCTGGCCTTCCTTTTGCGCCGCAGTTACCAGCACACTTCTGTGCCCATTCAGGCGGGTGATATGAGATTCATCGGCATAGCCATATTCCACCGTTGCGATATCTTTCAGGTATATCACTTTTTGAGAAGATGTGCCATTTCCTGTGGAAGAAACAACCGTATTCCCGATTTCGGCGATCGACTGATAGTCTCCCGAAGTTTTGATATTGAATTTCCTGGATCCGGCCTGGATACTACCACCAGGAATATTATAATTTTCTGCCTGCAGTGCCCCTATCAACTGATTAACAGGCACTTTTTCCAAAGCCATTTTCTCAAGATTCAGCGAAATCCGGACGGTATTCTCGGGATATCCCCAGTCCTCCACTGTTTTCAGGCTTTTCACCTTGGCGAGGTCGTCTTTCAGTTTATCGGCATAGTCTCCCAGTTCCTTGTTCGATGCCGTTTCAGATACCAGTGCCACCTGCACAATGTTGACGTCAGTAGGCGAAAAGCGGCGGATTTCGGTACTAAAAATATCCTGTGGCAATTCTTTCTGAAGCGCCCCTACCTCACGTACCAGTTCCTGGTATTTCTCGTCCGGATCTTCGCTGTAATCATATTCAATCACTACCACCGCGAGGCCATCGTCAACATTGGTTTTCATGTTGTTGATATTATCCAGTGCATTCAGCCGCTTTTCTACCTTGTCTACCACCAGTTCTTCCATGTCCAGCGCGTCTGTTCCCGGATAAACGTAGACAATGGCAAAAGACGGCGCGAAAAACTCCGGATCCTCGCCACGAGGCATATTCAGCAAAGAGTTGAGTCCCAGTGCCACTACACCTATGAACATCACCAGCATAAACTGCCAGTTTTTAACACTGAATTCTGAAATATTCATTTTGATTTAAGTATTTTTGTGTAAATCCGACATCCATATGGAAACCTTACTTGTTACTATCCGGGACAACGCGGACATTAAAAAAATAGAAAAAGCGCTTCACGAGATTGATGGGATTTCAGTTGTAAAAAGGTTACTTGCCATTGACGAATCAAACCTGTTGTCAGAACCGTCGCTCTCTGAAGAATGGGAAAGTGAAGAGGATCAGCGGTGGAATAACTTAATCTGATCTCATGCCAACTTACAAACAGGGGGACATCGTAGCCGTTCTTTTCCCTTTTACCGACATATCCCAATCTAAAAGGAGACCGGCTGTGGTCATTTCGAACGATAGCGTTAATCATACGGGAGATTATCTTCTGGTACAAATCACCAGCCAGATGAAGCAAGACGGACTCTCTACACCTCTTCAAATCGGTGACTTTATTGGCACCGCATTGCCATTGGTTAGTTTTGTTCGTATTCATAAGATTTTTCTATTGAATGAATCCCTTATTTCACACCGAATCGCGTCCGTCACTCCTTCATTTATAGGGCAGTTGATCGCAAGGATCACTCAACTGATCAGATAGCTTATCAAATTCCCTAACCCCTACTTTCTCACTTCCACTTTCGAATTTTCTGTTAAAAAAGCGGAGCCTGCGGTGATCACCTCCGAAATACCGTCCAGTCCCTCAGAAATAAGTACCTTATCGCCATCCAGATAACCGATTGTTACGGGAATCCGTTTTGCTCTGTTTTCAACATTTACATACACAAAGCCCTGCTTGCCATTCCCTTCTAAAAGCGCCTCCACAGGAATAATCCAGTAATTGCTGCTTTTGGAGGGCGTGATTCCAACTTTTGCATACAGCCCCGATGCCAGCCTTTTTCCGGCCGGATCTATGCTGATCTCAATCTCATAGAGCTTGCTCACGGGGTCCGCAGCCTGTGCGAAATTGCTTACCTTTCCGGTAAAAGGTTCATTGGGATATGCGTCCAGATTCACGGTGGCTTTGTCTCCCATTTTCAGCCGAGCCCAGTCTTTATCCGAGACTCCGATCCTGACTACCCAATCGTTTTTCCGGTTTGACGTGATTATAATACCGGGATTTCCAGGCCCGGTAAGCTCCCCTTCGTTGATCAGCTTGTCGGTAACCGTTCCATCTATAGGTGAAATGATCCTGGAATAGGACTGGTTGAATTTCGCAATGTTCAGGTTTTGCTTTGCTACATCATAACCGGTTGTTGCATTCTGTACCTGTTCCAGGGTTGCCGCAGTGTCCTTTAACATATTCTGAACACGGTGTAAATCCCGTTCCGATTTTTCGGCAGAATACTGCGCCTGGTTCACCTGAGCATCTATTTCGGTTTGATCCAGCATGGCCAGCAACTGCCCCTTACGGACCGTTTGCCCCTCCTTTACAAAAATCTTGCTGACAATCCCGCCGATCTTAAAGGACAGCCGTGCTTCCTCTGCCGACGCTACCGTACCCGACACCCTCACTAATTCGCTTCTGCTCGCTGCCTCCACTCTGGACAGCTTTACCGGAACTACGGTTTCATCTGCCATTGCAACATCTTGCTGCTTCGCCTCCTTGCCGCAACCAGCCAGTAATATCGCCAGTATCAGAACGGAAATATGTATTTTCATAGGATGTAATATTTTGAATTTCAGAATATCGTATTCAACAAACGGCTCCTATCAAGAGATGTAAGCTAAATATGACTGTATTATATAACCCGAGTCCCCAGCTTTTCCACTTTATGTAACCAGGAAGTCCTGAATGATTCGGTCGACAAACGTAGCGGTCCTATCGTGGTAGTTCTGACAGGTTTAATCCCACAAAACTCAAGTGTCATTTTCTTCATAGCATGGTACCCAGGTCTGCCGTTGACAAGCCAGTAATACCAGGCTGGCTGATCCAGCGTATTGATGATCCGTGCACTTTTACCCGTCAGGAGTTTGTCCCACCACAACGAATTCTCACGCCGGGCAAAGGCAAAGCCGGGCAGAAAAACCCTATCAATAAACCCTTTCAGCAAAGCAGGAAGGCCTCCCCACCAGATGGGGTATACCCAAACGATATGTTCAGCCCAGGTAATTAACTGCTGTGCGTCCAAAAGATCCTTTTCCAGGTCGGTACGTTTTCTGTAACCGAAGCCAAGATTCGGGTTGAACTCAAGGTTTGCCAGGATAATTTCCCTAACCTCTGCACCCGCTCTTATTGCTCCTTTCTTATAGGCGTTTGCGAGTGCGCTACTATAACTCTCCTTATCCGGATGTCCGTTAATGATCAGTACTTTTTTCATGGTTCGGCAACAATTTTATTTAACATCGCTTTTTTAACGAATGTCTCGTAACGCGTTACCGAAAGCTGTAACTGTGCTGTCAATACGTCGTTGCGCGCTTTGATATATTCAATCAATAAAAGATTCCCATTCCGGTAACGGCTGTCCACGATCTTAAAATACTGCCCGGCATTTAATACGCCGCTTTCGGCCACCTGCTGCGCTTCCATGCCCGCCGCGAAATCGTAGTAAGCCTGGGTTGCCTGCAACTCAATTTGCTTCTCCACTTCCGTTTGTTTTGTTTTCAGCAGCTCAGTCTGGATTTTCGCCTGCTGAATTTTCGACTTACGCTCATATCCCTTGAAGATATCCCAGGTCATCCCTGCCTGTACGATGGCATACTCCTGGCCTTTAAAAGTATATCCATATCCCTGGAAGCCAGCATTTCCACCAATGAAAAGCGAAGGCCAGTAAGCTGCCCTTTCCTGTAGGAGAACGGCCTGACGGGATGCTTCAATGGATTGGTCCAGCTGTTTTAATTCCTGCCTGTTGGCAAGTGCATGGTCGGCAAGTTGTGTCAAATTAGTTAAGCTACCTTCCGCAGGGCCTCGGGTCAGCAGAAGCGTATCCGCCAGAATTGGGTCGGTAAGATTTCGGTTCAGCAGAAAATTAAAATAGGCTTTCGCTACCTCATTGTTTTTCTCTGCCTCCACCAGTTGCTGTTTCAGTTTACTCACTTCATATTCCGACGAAAACAGGATATCGCGGGTGGCGGTATGATTGGCAACCAGCTTTTTATTCAAACTGACCAGTTCATGGAGTACCTTTAATCCATTTTCATATATTCTGATGGCTTCGACAGACTGAAGATATTGGTAATAGGCCGTTTCAATATTATACCTCAGCTCATTTTCAATCACCTTCCGCTTTGCTTCCTGGGCAGACAACAAACTTTTCTGAATGAGATAGTTATACTTTATTTCGGGATTATATACCGATAACTTAAAACTGATTTTGGTATCATGAAAATTGGTGGGTGCCAGCAGCTCATTCACGTTTTCAATGTTGGTAGGAAACTGATTACTTCCCGTTAATTCATTGAGCGTTTTGTAAGCAGGATTAAGCAGATCGCCAACCGGGAAACTCAGTCTGCGCCCGCCTGCGGCATAGGAATAGGTAGGCGCAAATGTTACCGAGGGATAGAACAATGCTTTTGCCTGCCTGATCGCCTCGGTTGCTTTCCTGATTTCGAGCGATTCCTGTTTCAGCGAAAGATTGTTCTGGAGACCCTCATAGACATACGTTTCCAACAGGGCCGACTGCTGCGACCAGGCCTCCTGAGCAAAAAAACAAATAAAGGGAACGATCAGTATCTTGTAACCATAGTTCATAGAATGAACACCGTTTAGTGAAAATGCAAATTTTTTTTACTTCCCAATTTTGCCTAAATGCGTGTGCTTAAAATCATCGCTGTACTTAAGACCATACCCGAAAAAGCGATCCATTGCCGAGTGCGCAAAGAGGATAATCCCCGCCAGCATCACCATCTGATGCCCCATAACAAACCCCAAAACACCTACTGCAATTCCCAAAGCTTTGTGATGGACAATATTATAAAACACTGCGCCTGTTTTTGTTCCCAGGGTATAGCCAATCATACTCAGATCAGGAAGCAGCAGTAATGCGGGAAAAACCCACCAGGCAAAGTTCAGTTTCGAAAAAAGGAAAATAGCAAAAACAAACTCTGCCGCTTCTTCCAGTTTGATCAGATTTTTCATATTGGTACTTATTATAATGAGACTTTTAGCATCGATACAAAAAGGGCAAAGGAATTCTCCATTCTTTCCATTTCACGGTCATCACCAAATATATCCATTCTTTTCTTCAGATAAATGCTGATCAATCCGTGCATGTAACTCCAGATGGTCAGCCCGGTATTATCCAGGTCATGCCCTTCTTTAAAGTAACCCGCCTGGATGCAAGCTGCAATGACGATTTTAAGGAAATCAAACGAACGCATGCCATCTTCCCAAACCTCATCCCGGCACGACAATGATTCCATCGGAGCTTCCATGATAAACATCAGGTCATATAATTCCGGGTTCTCAATCGCATATTTAATATACTGTCGCCCCAACTCCACCAGCCTTTCAAAGGGATCAGCCACGCTCTGCACGACCAAAAACTCCTCCATCATCTTCTGGAAAGCTGCTTTCTGGAGAGAAAACAGCAGTTCGTTTTTGTCTTTATAATAGAGATATATCGTTGCAGGACTGTACTCAATGGCATCTGCTATTCCGCGGATACTTGTTTTTTCATAACCCTGCGAAAGGAATAATTTCTGTGCGGCATCCAGAATTAAACCTCTCATTTCTTCTCTTTCCCTTTCCTTTCTCTCAATGATACCCATTACTTGCTTTGGCGATTACGCTGCAAATATACTGAACACTGTTTAGTACACAACAACTGTTTAGTAATTTGTAAAACAAAAAGCACCCGATTGGGATGAAAGAATCAAACCGGGTGCTTTCTAAAACCTAATAAAGCTTTTACTACTCCTGTTTAACGAGCTGAATATTAGCCAGAAGTTTCACATCTTCGCCAATTACCAGACCACCGGAGTCTGTTAACTGCATATAATTCAAGCCAAATTCCTGCCGGCTGATCCTCCCTTCTACTTCAAAGCCTATCCTTAACTTACCATCTGCATCCCTTTCGGTACCTCCGTATTCTGCGTCGAGCTCAATAGGTTTGGTAATGCCCTTAAGTGTCAGCAGGCCGGAAAGCTTGTAATTGTCTCCTTTTACCTTGTGGAAGTAATTGGATTGAAAAAGAATGTGAGGATATTGTTCCGCATCGAAGAAATCCGCGGACCTCAGGTGAGCATCCCGGATGCTTTGATTGGTATCAATACTATTTACATCCAGCGAAAAATGAATTTCCGCATTTTCAAAATTATTCATATCCGAAGTAGCACCTCCCTGAAAATTATTGAAGGACCCAGTGATAGACGAGATCACAAGATGCTTGATTTTAAACTGAACCTCTGAGTGGACAGGATCTACGATCCATTTAGTAACTGCCATAACCAACTGATTAATTGTGTGATTTTTATTTAAAATATCAGGATTCCCTGCCGGCAATATATTCATAGAAATATAACAACGAAATCCTGCCGTATTATTTGTAAAAACACTAAAATTATACCTGTTTGCTACAGAGAACGTATTCGGAAAGAAAAACGGTTTCGCTGTCCGAAAATATTATCAGTTTACTGGTACACCTTTTGAATACAAGCCTCAATATACTAAATCAGTAACTCCATGAAAATGAAGGGAAAAAGCGTTTTCTCCTATGAAGTTTACGCACCCACAACGATCACCACCATGCTAAGGCCCCGACGCCAGGAAGGCCAGTCTATCATCCGGGAAGGCTTTGATATCAGCCCGGCGGTGCCGTTTTCGGAGTACACTGATATTTATGGTAATCCCTGCCAGCGTACCATCCTGCCTGTTGGCCAAGTAACGATCACCACAGAAGTAGAGGCGCAGGTGAGCCCTGCCAGGCCGATCCCAGACCCTGAGCCGCATTATATGCTGGTGGGCGACCTGCCCGACGATGTGATGCATTACATCCTGCCAAGCCGTTACTGTGAGTCGGACCTGCATGAAATAAATATGCTGGCGCTACAGATTGCCGGACATATTACACCCGGTTATCAGCAGGTGGAAGCCATCCGTTCTTGGATCCATCACAACGTTACCTATCAGTATGGGGTAACCGATGCCAGTACAACGGCCTTGGATCTGTCCAGAAGCCGTATAGGCGTTTGCCGTGATTTTACGCACCTGGCCATTGCCTTGTGCAGAAATTTGTGCATCCCGACAAGGATGACGGTAGGTTATCTCGACAAGCTGAAGGATATGGATCTTCACGCATGGTTTGAGGTATACATTGGCGGCGACTGGTATACCTTTGATGCAGTACAGGAAAAAACAGAGGGGTACCGCATAGAAATTGCGCATGGCAGAGATGCCGCAGATGTTGCCATGATTACACAGTACGGCAATGCTACTTTACAATCCTTACATGTGGAAGTGGAATTACTGGAAGCAGAATCCTCCCCTGCAAATCATTAAGATACTTTTGACCAGCACAACCCGTTTCCTCGCCGACCGCGTCTATGCAGACCGCGTCTGTGCAGACCGCGTCTTAATGTTGGGCTGCGCTGATGTTTATTTCAGGACTCCTAATAACTTACCCACTTTAGTGAATGCCTGTACTGCTTTTTCCAGGTGCTGCTGTTCATGCCCCGCTGAGATCTGAACCCTGATGCGCGCTTTCCCCTGCGGCACCACAGGATAGAAAAAGCCGATCACATAAATACCCTCTTCCAGTAATCTGGCCGAGAACTCCTGAGCCAGTTTGGCATCATACAACATGATGGGCACAATGGGATGTTCTCCCGGCAGGATATCAAACCCTGCTTCGGTCATTGCCTTCCTGAAATATGCTGTATTGTATTCCAGCTTATCCCGCAATGCGGTGGAAGCACTGAGCAGTTCCAGCACTTTGATGGAAGCTCCTACGATGGAGGGAGCCAGGGTGTTGGAGAAAAGATAAGGGCGCGAGCGCTGCCGGAGTATCTCAACAATTTCCTTTCTGGCCGCAGTAAACCCCCCGGATGCACCTCCCAGCGCTTTGCCGTAGGTCCCGGTAATGATATCAACACGCCCCATGACGTTGCGGAATTCATGCGTTCCTCGCCCCGTTTTACCAATAAAACCGGTTGCGTGGCATTCGTCAATCATGACCATGGCATTATACTGCTCCGCAAGGTCACAGATTTTATCCAGCTGTGCGATGGTCCCGTCCATCGAAAAAACACCATCCGTCACCACCATAATTCTCCTGCTTCCGGTAGCCGACTTTAACTGATCTTTTAGATCCTCCAGATCATTATGTTTGTATCTGAACCGCTTTGCTTTACACAACCGTATACCATCAATCAGTGATGCATGGTTCAGTTCATCCGAAATAATGGCGTCCTGCTCATTGAGTAATGGCTCGAAAACACCGCCGTTGGCATCAAATGCTGCAGCATAAAGGATACAATCTTCAGCGCCCAGGAATTCAGCGGTTTTTCTTTCAAGCTGCTTGTGAATGTCCTGGGTTCCGCAGATAAACCTTACAGATGACATACCAAAGCCATGTGTACGTATGGCGTCTATTCCTGCCTCAATAACCTCCGGATGAGACGAAAGTCCGAGATAATTATTGGCACAAAAATTCAATACCTCTTTTCCGTCACTAGTCCTGATAGCCGCTGCCTGCGGGGAGGTAATTATCCTTTCCTTCTTATAAAGCCCTGCGCCTTTGATCTCTTCAAGCTCCTGCTGCAATTCCTCTTTAATATTTCCGTACATGGTCTTTAAGATTAACAGGTTAATTGATTCCAAATATCAGTTCTCCACCAGATCGTATTTTTTCCTGAGTTCAAGGATCATTTCCTTTGTCATTTTCTCAAGATTATAGGAAGGCCGCCAGCCCCAATCCTTCCTTGCCTGACTGTCATCGACAGTTTGCGGCCACGATGCTGCAATTTCCTGTCGGAAATCGGGCAGATAAGTAACCTCAAAACCGGGAATTAATTTACGTATGCTCCTTATAACCTCATCAGGTGAGAAACTCATCCCAGCCAGATTGTACCCCGTCCTGATCGTGATCCGGTCAGCGGGCGCTTCCATGAGCCTCACCGAAGCATCCAGCGCATCAGCGATGTAGATCATCGGCAGAGTGGTGTCTGGCTTCAAAAAGCATTCAAAATGTTCGCCCTTCACAGCCTTATGATAGATATCAACGGCATAGTCGGTGGTGCCGCCTCCGGGCATCGACTGGTACCCTATGATTCCAGGGTACCTCAGTGAACGAATATCTATTCCATATTTTCTGAAATAATAATTTGACCAGTTTTCTCCGGCCACCTTGCTGATACCATAAACAGTGCCCGGGTCCAGGTAGGAACTTTGCTTCGCTTCGCCGTGGATACCGGCACCGAAAACGGCGATGGAACTGGGGTAAAAAACCTTTTTCACACCGTATTCCCTGGACGCCTCAAGGACATTAAAATAAGTTTGCATGTTGACCTGCCAGGTGATCAGCGGCTGCTGCTCTCCCTTTGCAGAAAGTATCGCTGCCAGATGGTACACCTGGCTAATTTTATACTTCTTAAATACCCCAAAAACCGCTTGCCGATCCGTAGCATCAAGAATTTCGAAAGGGCCCTTCACGTTTTCAGGCTTGCTCAGATCCGCCCCGATTACATTACTTTCACTGTAAATACCTCTTAAAAATTCAGCCAGAACTGAGCCAATCTGCCCGTTGGACCCAATGATTAATATGCGTTCCGATTTCATATACCAGGCTTTAAGTGAAAGTATAAATCTCCTGCAATTTTGAGATATGAAACAATATTTTCAAGAATCAGGTATATTTATAGTAAAGATTACTGCACTTAGTATCTTTCTCAGTAATTAGTATCAAATCGTGTCTTATAAATATTCTCTTGCAGAAAATATTATTCCAAAAAGAAAACATCAATGGAACAACTCGACAAAATAGATACCAAAATCCTGCGTATTCTTCAGAAAGATGCAAAAAAGACGACCAAGGAAATTGCTACGACATTGAATCTGACGGCATCACCGGTTTATGAGCGGATAAGGAGGCTGGAAAGCCTGGGTTACATCAAAAATTATGTGGCCATCCTGGACAAAAAACTGATCAACCGATCGGTCACTACCATCTGCCAGGTATCGATGCGTTACCACAACGAAGCTTTTATTGAAAAATTTGAACAGGAAATCCAGAACCTCGAAGAAGTACAGGAGTGTTACCACATGGCCGGGCAAGTAGACTTCCTACTCAAGATCAATGTCCGCAGCCTGGACGAATACCATGATTTTGTTAAATACAAATTATCCAAGATAGACAACATAGGTGTTCTCAACAGCACTTTTGTGCTTAAGGAGATCAAGCATACCTCCGAGTATTATATTTGAAAATTACAAACCTCTTTTCCCGACATCAAAGGTGAAGGTGTGGCTACCGGTATTACCAGCCGGGGTGATACCCTGGACAACCACTTTGTAACGCCCCGTCTGATCAGAAGTATAAAACTGAAGCTGTGCTTTTCCTGTTTCGTCCAGGGTTACATTAGGTTGCCAGTACAGCAGATTCCTGAAATCCGGAATGCGGCTTCCCAATGCAGTTTTGGAGTCGTATTTTGGAGAATAAAACTCTCTGGTGGCCTGAATCCCGTCATAAGGAGTTACCAGTACCCTGGGATCAAGTTCAAAACCGGCGAGATCATTCTGGTAAGTCGAAAAACTTGTGATGCCTGTAAAGCTCATGGTCCCCAGGAAATATTTGGCATTCATTAATTCAATTTTTTTGATCTTCAGAGGGTCAAACTCCATGATCTTATCAATATTGAAAACCGGTATTCCATCCAGCAAGACAAGTGGATCCGTGTTGTAAAACATATTGGGCACGAGCTTGTCAATCATCCTGAAATGAAATTCCTTATGTCTTCTTCTAACCAGCACTCCCCTTACATACTCACGCAACACCTCCTCCATGGTCGGGAACCGGGTAAAGTCATCCAGGAAATAGCGCTCATCCGGCTTGCCAAAAAATGCCATGGAGTCAGCCATCTCAGCCTTCCCCTGGGCATAAGGTTTTGGTAAAAAGACGTTACCCGTTTGCATGTTGATGGTGCGTTTCAGCAGTTCATTTTCCAGTGTTTTATCAAACAGGAAATCCGGGGATGTTTTTTCTGAAAATTGCCTGGAGAAAGGATTCAACAATTCAAATTTATAGGTGCTATCCTCCCGCAGGTTCGTTTGCAGAGTAATTTCCTTGGGCCCGAAAAAATCCTTTACTTCAAATCTCACTTCACCCTTCGTATTGCTTTGAGTGACATACAACCTGGACGGCGCGTCAGGAGCGGCCAGGTAGGTATCTATGCCGGCAGCAGCCTCGCCGGTGCGGGTATCCGTCAGCTTTGCATAAATAAAATGCCCGTGATGCTCAGGCAGATGGGGATACTCATCGTTTCCTGCCAATACATTTTCCCATTTAAACCTTCTCCAGCCATGAGTAAGCATCAGGTTATCCATGTCAGCGGATGCCGTTTTACTGGTCCCGTCGAAATAGGACTCGGGAGACTCCACTTTTCCACGCAGGTCGGACGACAGCCACAGATAACTCGAAATATCCTGTTGCCCGGGCATCTTTATGGAGTCGGCCAGGTAAATGGCTACGGAAAGATTGGCGCCGTTGGCCGGGACCGACGCAACATTGGCCGACAAGTCCAGTGTCACCATTTCGCGGGACATAAACTCCGGCTTTGCAACTTTTCCCGCAACTGCCAGAAAGTTGGTGGGATATTTAAAATATAACCGCTCACATAAAGGTCTGTGATTTTCGTCCAGCACGGTGATATGGGATATCCCGTCCCCAAGCAAATTTTTATCGAGGGCAAATATGGCTTTATTCCCCTCCAGGCTTAGTTTCTGTACCTGAACATTGCTTTGCCGGGTATGAGTAACCAGATAAAGGTTTTTCCGGTTTTCGCTTCCCGGTTTTCCTGTAACAGAAATGCTGAGCAAGTTAGCGGCTGAATCCTTCACTGCCATCACATACCCCTCCTGGGCTATGGTCGGTAGCGGATAGGTAAAGCTTTTTCCGTTCGCATTACGGATCACCGCTTTATATTCCTCCCCTTCCTCCGGCCTGAACATAAAATACCCTATACCATACTTCGAGGGCGAAAATCGGACGATCGTATCATTGCTGCGGTTAATCACCGCCCCTGAAAATGCAATTCCCTTCCCATCTGTGCCCACTGCCCGGAAAGCAACTTTTCCAGCCACATTCCTGACCATTTGCCCGCCTTCAGGGAAAAACTGAACATCATAACTCACCTCCTTTTTACTGTCGGGGTCCGGATCAAAACGGACAAACGGATTAACAACCGAAACCGGCATTTCAAAGAAATAACCCACATCAAAATTTTTCATCCAGTTGGTGTAACACCGAACCTTATACATACCGCTCGCAATGGTGGACGGGATAATCAGACTTCCGTTACCTTTACCTTCCAGCATGGAAAATTTGGTTTGCGCTACTGCATTATTCTCTTTATCCAGTACCTCCAGATAAGCCACTTTACTCAAATCCAGAAAACTGTTGGTGCCCGCTTCCACATTGTAAGCCTTAAACCACATCGTCTCCCCCACGACGTAAAAGGTCCTGTCGGTATGCAGGTATATCTTCTCCTGCACTGCCCTTTTGGCAAATAGCTGAAACCTGTCCCCGGTTGATTTCATCCAGGAATCCTGCCCACTTGCAGAAACGGCTACGAGAAGGAATAAAAGCTGAAAAAGATTGCCTTTGTGTTTCAACGGTATCATTGTATAAATGTGATCTATCATAACCAGTAATCTGGTTGTTTTATGGTTCCTCCCCGAAGCCTCCATCGGCGCAGGCACGGTTAATAATCAGTACAGAATCCGACATCGCCCAGTATAGTTAAGTAACCGGCCTTCCGAACCGACGCATACATCCTACTCATCCGCCAGGTTATCTCCAGAACGAAGGCCTCGTTGTAGAACCTCCCTGCAGCCGGCAATCTGCGCAATTTGGCGGAGCGGCCAGTACATTTTCATTATCCAGATACGATATCAGCAATTTCTGAGTATTAAAGGCACATTCTTTAGGCTCTTCCCTGGGCGAAGGGCAGCGGATGGGTAGCGTATCCGCTTCACACTGAGGGAAATACCCCAGATGCGGCGTAACAAATATCCTTTTCTGCGTTTCCACGGAAGCACTGAAATAACCAAATACCAGCTCGCGGGCATTGGCCTTATTTCTGATATTACCGGTAACCTGGGAAGGAAGGGGATCAAACAAGCTCCCCGTCCCCTGCGTTGTTTTGGATAAATTGGTCCAGTATTCGAAAGCCTCACGGGTTAGTCCGTATTGTTTTACCAACAGGCTGTATTTGATAAAAAGTTTGTTGGTAGCGATATCCACCAGGCTGAGCGGCAGGTCCTTTATCTCATCCTTACTTAACTTAATCGTTGACCCCAGCATGATGTTGGTTGAGGACGAGCTGCGCCAGCAGGTATAAATATTATCGGGGCGATTTATGATCTGATCGCCCTGCACCATTATAGTCGAATATTTTGACGCCGTATATTCATAGGTTTCTTCAAATTTCCAACGGTAAAAACGGGTATTGTTGGTGGGGTCATGGGTACTCACCATGAACACCATGCCATTTCTTGGTTCGTCCAGTTTTGTGGAAATGGAGTCAATAGGTGGTGTAGTACTTACTTTGACATATTCGGACAGATATTCCTGTCCTCCCTTTAAGACGACAGACAAGCGGTATTTCGTCGTCAGATCAATTCTGACCGGTGGAAGAATGTAAAGACCTTTGCCCTGTTCTGTAAAATTAAAGCTCTCGCCCGCCTCGCTTTGTACAGACACTTTAGCACCTGCTTCAAAAGCAGGCGCTGTATTGGCATTAACATTTTGTGAATGCCGAAGCTCTATCCTGCTGGTATCCTGCCCGGCATTTAAAAAACCATCAACCACCAGATATCCTTCGTCAGAATTTACTTCGGGTGGTGAAAAAGGATCAATACAGCCATATATGAGTCCCATTAGCCCGGTTGTAAGCACTATCAGCAGTAAATATTTTTTGATCATCTTAGTGACAATTAAAATCGGAAGTTGTAAGTAAGGGTAGGTATCGGCTGTCCAAAAATCGAAAGCTGGTATCCGTTCACCCTTCCCGCAATAGTCTGAAAATAAACTGATGTGGGATTCTTTCGACCGAGCAGGTTATACACGGCAAATGTCCATGAGCTATGCGCGAGCTTTTTGATCTTATGGTTTCCTTCAAAATTCATCGCCACATCCACACGATAATAATCGGGGATCCTGAACTGGTTACGGTCTGCATAATATACCCGCTGCGAGCCGTCTATGATGTACTTACCAATGGGCGGTGTATAGGGGCGGCCGGTACTGTATGTAAAATTCAGCGATAAACTGAACCGATGCGAAAACCGGTAGTTGGTGATAGCCGTGAAATCGTGTGGTTTATCATAATTGCTCGGATAAAAATTCCCGTCGTTTGGTGCATCTGGTGAATCTCTGTCAATAGCCCTCAGCAAAGTCCGTGAGTAGGTATATCCTATCCAGCCGTTCAGTTTTCCTGTCATTTTCTTGATCATCAATTCAATACCATAAGCTTTTGCCTTGGTATTGATGACAGCCGCTTCTATATTATGATTCATGATCAGGGAATCGCCGCCTTTATAATCGAGGAAGTTGTGAATATTCTTGTAATATCCTTCCAGAGAAACCTCTATTTTGTTACCTCGCAGGTTGCGGTACAAACCCAGCGAGATCTGATCCCCGATCTGCGGTTTGATAAAAGGATCACTTAACTTCCAGATATCCGTTGGTGAAACGGTCATGGTGTTGGTCAGCAGATGGATGTACTGCCTCAGCGTGTTGTAACTGACCTTTAAGGAAAGATTATCCAGAATACTATACCTGGCCGAAACACGAATTTCGGGGCCGCCGTATTTCTTAATGGCTTTTCCTGAAGAGTAGCTGACTGTCCCGTCCTGATAAATATAATCTATCGGATATCCCTCTACATACTTGTTAACCGTTTTGGGACCAAGATACTGGTAAAAAGAATACCTCAGTCCAGCGGTGATAGACAGCCTCGGACTGGCTTCAAATTTATCCTCTATGTACACCGCACTTTCCAGTGCCTGTTCCGTTTCCAGCTCATCCGGAATGATCAGTGATTGCTCTCCACGAGCCTTAAAGGACCCCGGATGCAGTTTATAATAAATAGAACTTAATCCGAAATCCAGGGTATGCTTAGGTGTGAGATTGTAACTGAAATCGGCTTTAAAATTGGATTGGTTGATATCAAACTTAAGATCAAAGGAGTTCAGCGGAAGCCCGGACGCTCCCATGTGGTATTGATATTTGCTATGTGACGCCGTAAACTCACTGTATAATTTCGAATTAAAAGTATGTTTCCATTTCAGCGCACCCAACTGATTCTGATAGGTATACAGCGTATCGCCATATAACCTGAAACGATCGCTGCTGTTGTAAGCGGTCAGTAAAATCGTATTTTTTTCGTTGACCTCATGCGTAACCTGAAGATTCAGGTCATAAAAAGATGCCGAACTTTTGTTGTAAGCCGGATTGTCCAGCGCCCTGATCACCCAGTTGGAATAGGTGGAGCGCCCGCCCAGAATGAACGACGTTTTGTCCTTGATGATCGGCCCCTCCACAGTGACCCTGCCGGTTACCAACCCGATACCGCCTGAGACCACAAATTTTTTCTTATTACCATCGCGGCCGTTGATATCCAGTACTGAAGATAATCTGCCTCCGAATTTGGAAGGAATCGTACTTTTGTAAAGTTCTACATCACGAAGGATGTCAGGATTAAATGCCGAGAAAAATCCAAAAAGGTGTGATGGGTTGTAAATAACGGCCTCGTTAAACTGGATCAGGTTCTGATCCGTGGAACCACCTCTAACATTGAGGCCAGTGCTGTTTTCTCCCACCGACTTGATACCCGGCAAAGTAAGAACCGTCCTTAACAGATCCGTTTCACCAAACACTGTCGGTACCTGTTTCAGGTTTTTAATAGTCAGTTTCACCTGTCCCATTTGGGTACCTACAACGTTTTTATCCATACCTGCCTTCACAGACACCTCCTTAAGGGCAATTACACTTTCACGCATTTCTATGTCCAGCTTGCCATCGGAATATAACACAATTCTCCGCTGCGTTTCGCGCATACCAAAGCTTTTCACTTTCAGCTGGTGTCTCCCGCGTGGAATGGTCAGTGAATAAAAACCCAGGGCATCGGTACTGGCGCCAATGGAAGGGCTTTCTATGAAAACCGCCGCACCAATGACGGGCTCCCCATTGGTTGCATTTCGGATATAACCGGTCACGGTGGAGTTGCCCGGCACAATCCTGTGTTTTCTGATACCAATTTCGTGCAGCTTGCTTTCTGCCGTGGAAAGCAATTTCTCTCTGGCATCATTTTCCGGACCTGTATAAGCCGTGGCCTGGCTATCAGATCCATTGTCAGGATCGAAAATACCCGGCTGTAACTGTGTGATGATGCGCTGGCCTTCGGTGATGAATATCCTTTTCTGGGCATCAATTGCGTATTCAAATTCAGATCCTTTGAATACCTCGTCTAAAACCTTCCTGATGGGCTGGTTTACTATGTTAAGATCCAGCGTAAGGCTGTCGAACCGGGTGGCATCGTAGTAAAAAAAGTAGCCCGACTGTGATTCGACCTGCTTCACAAATTCATTGAACCTTGCGGAATCAAGTTTCATTGAAATGAGCTTTTCGGGTACAGCCTGCCCGAAACCATTTCTGGCGGATAACAGGAAACCAATCAAAAAAGAAAGATGTAAAAGTTTTTTCATCATATAGCCAATTCATCATAACGGGCTACCATTGTCGAAATGGCTGCCTCACGGTTTTTCCTGTATTTGATATGCTGCTCCCGAAGCACCTTTTTCAATTCCCGGCTGTGCTCCGGAAAAAGTGCCAACACCGATTTTTTGGAGCGTACCTGGTGATACATTCCATTTTGGAAGATGTAATAGAAATCCTTTTGCGGGAAAAGCGGGATTATTTTTTTCTCAATAATTTTTTCCTGCCGCTCCTTTTTCCTGCGGACCAGCGTTCTGGTTTTACCCTTGTATATTAAATCATAGAAACCCGTTTGCATGGAGGGGCCAATGGTCTTGCCTGTGATCATCCTGTCAAAATGATGTCCCATGAGGTCAAAATACTTGACACGCTCCGATTGAAGCAACATATAATCACCCTGCAAACTCCTGATTACCAACTCATCCCTGACAATGTCGTACAACATGGGAATACTGTCAAAGCGCTGCCCATCATAATAAACACTGCCCTTTTCCCACTTCCGTTCCACATAAAACTGATGTTCCTCAGCCTTAGGATCATACAAATAGTAGATTCTGCCGTTATATAAATTCTGAGTGTAGGCCGTTGCCCGTTTATATTCGGTTTCCGGATAGGATGCGCCATCGACTGCAAGCGCTTTTGAAGCTGACTGTCCCTGCAACATCAGCGGGATAAGAAAAGCAGAAATAAACAAGGGTACAGCTATGCGCATATATTCGCCATTTTTTTAAGATAATAACGCGTCGGGTAAATGTTATGTGGCAATTATTCTTTAAAAGATGTGAATATAAGTTACTTACTTGAAAAAGCAGAATAATCATTTGTTAAAAGACCGCTGGATAATCAAATTGGTTGGAAGGAATAAATTTCTTTTTATTTGGGTTCAATCTGAAAGATTGCCTCTAACTTTGAAAACTGAAAGATTATTTAGACACATCTCTTACTATGAAATTACTTATTACCGGCGGGGCTGGTTTCGTGGGTTCTGCACTGGCAATATCTCTTAAAACAAACTATCCTGACTATCAGGTATTTGCACTTGACAACTTAAAACGCCGTGGTTCTGAACTGAATATCAGCCGACTGAAACAAGCTGGTGTAGAATTTATCCACGGAGACATCCGGAACAAGGAGGATTTTGATGCTTTTCCTCCCGTTGATGCCGTAATTGAAGCTTCTGCGGAGCCTTCGGTACTTGCCGGACTAGATGGTACACCCGATTACCTGATCAATACTAACCTGGTAGGGACAGTCAACTGCCTGAACTATGCCTTAAAACATAAAGCCGACTTCATCTTCCTTTCGACCAGCCGCGTATATCCTATTAAAACCATTGAAACCCTGAATTTCGTTGAAGAGGAAACCCGTTTTGCGCTCAGTGATGAACAGCCCGTGCCGGGTGCCTCATCCAAAGGCATTGCAGAAGATTTCCCCCTCAATGGCGCCCGTTCGCTGTATGGAACCACCAAACTGGCCTCGGAACTGATCATTCAGGAATACAATGAGTTTTATAACCTGCGTACTGTGATTAACCGCTGCGGGGTGATTACCGGCCCCTGGCAAATGGGAAAGGTGGACCAGGGCGTGATGGTACTATGGATTGCCAAACATTATTTTGAACAGCAGCTGGGATACTTCGGCTATGGCGGAACCGGCAAACAAATCAGAGATATGCTCCATGTTGCAGATCTTTACCGGCTCATCGACTGGCAGCTCCATCATATTGACAAGGTAAACGGCGAGATTCTCAATGCAGGTGGTGGGCTAGAAAGCAGCGCTTCTTTACAGGAACTTACTAAAATATGCCAGGAAGTAACCGGGAAAACCATCCCGATTAAGGTTGTCCCGGAAAACAGAACGGCTGATATCAGACTTTACGTTACTGACAACACAAAGGTTACCGCATTAACGGGCTGGAAACCTGAGATCGGAATCAGACAGATTGTTGAGGAAATCACGGCCTGGCTGGCAGAAAACGAGGAAGCTCTTGCTCCTATTTTAAAATAACGAACATACCCCCGGATTTTCATAAGATACCGACACAGCGTTACGTTTTCTTTACCGGAAATGCCTTTATCTTTATCTTATGAAAATCGTTGAATGTCCCAGGGATGCCTGGCAGGGTCATCATACTTTCATCCCTACCCCTGAAAAGGCAGCTTATATCAATCAGCTGCTCAGGGTAGGTTTTGATACCATTGATTTTGGAAGTTTTGTATCTGCCAGTGCCATGCCACAGGTCAGGGACACTGCCCATCTTATAGACCGACTCGACCTTTCCGGGACTTCCACCAGGTTGCTGTCCATCGTTGCCAATGAGCGGGGTGCACAGGAGGCATGTGCTTTTGAACAGATCAGGTATCTGGGTTTTCCGTTTTCAGTATCGGAAACATTTCAGATGCGCAATACGCATTCCACCATCAGTGAGTCTCTGGGAAGAGTAGAAAGAATAACCGCTGCTGCCCATCAACATGGTAAGGAAGTGGTTATTTATATCTCTATGGGATTCGGCAATCCGTACGACGACGAATGGAATACGGACATTGTATTGAATTGGGTAGACAAACTTTCACTACTGGGCATACGGATTTTTTCCCTTTCGGATACCGTTGGTGTTGCGAGGGAAACAGATATCAGCAGCCTGTTTGCCCAACTGATTTCTACCCGGCCCGACCTCGAATTCGGTGCGCATTTCCATTCCCTTCCCGGTCAGTGGAAAACCAAACTTGATGCTGCTTTCCTGTCAGGCTGTCGCCGGTTCGATGGTGCCATCCTGGGATACGGAGGCTGCCCCATGGCCCAGGATGACCTGGTTGGCAATATGCCAACAGAAAAATTAATTGCGTTTGCGAAAGAGAAAAAAGAACCGATCCGTATCGACATCGAGGCCTTAGAAATGGCAAAAGGCATGTTCATACGGCTAATCAACAGCTAGTTAAAGCCCAGCCGGATGTTTCTCTTTTTGTCCCTTTGCTGATTTAAGAAGATATAACAAAGAAAAATGGTGTGACCAGCCCAGTTGCGGGTGGGTACTAACGGCATAATCTATTCTGAATTTTAAAGTACTGAACCCTGTGCCGAAATAATGCATAACCGGCCGTGTGGAGATCCCCGTTCTCAAATAAAGCTGTTTCAAAAAGCGGTACTCCAGCCCCGCCCGGAAAGCTACCGGCTGATCTGTATGTTTATTCATTTCTGCACTGAACGTGACTGTCTCTCCTGACGAATATTGAAATCCTGCTTTCAGAACAGTTGGTACCCTGGCATGCAAATCGCCCGAATAGGAAGATTGTAAAAGGTTATACATGTGAGCGCCAACGGATAATGCCGGCGTAACTTTTACGATCCCTCCAAGTTCCATCACCGCGGCTCTATGGCTGGTAGACAGGGAAGAAATATTAACGGCTGTCTGCAAATAGTTGACTTTCATACCCAGGCTGACTTGATTGATCCGGTGCCCGGCACCGATCGCCATCGCGAATTCATTATAGAATTTATCCCCGAAACGTAAAACAGAAAACCCACCGGACAAGTCTGAAGAAAGTGGGCTGGTTATGGCAAAAGCAACAGTATTAAGCCCTTCAAAACCAAAATGAGAATCGAATGATGAGAATAGGGCAGGCTGCCCTGATGCAGCCATACCTGCAGCATTCCCATAAATGGAGAACTGATCATGACGAGCCACAGTGGCATTGGCAATACCCCACGCTCTTGCTCCGGCCACAAAGGGATTGCCCTCCGCAAGAGAAAAATGGATAGAAGTACCAAAAAGAATAAAGAAAAGAATGAAGTTTTTCTGTCGAGTTAAATATCCAGATTGCTCTTTCATATTTAAAACGCCAGTTTGTATTCAAAAAAATAACCACAAACCAGACAGCAACTGCCTGGTTTCGATTGAGGCAATACGGGACCTCAGTCCTTATTTTCTAACTTCTATGCCTTAGTTGCTGAACTTTCTTTTGACGAGCGCCAGTAAGGAAGTAACTGCTTCGCCGTTCACATCCCACGCATACTTGGAGGCATACCGGTGCCAGATAAGATCCTGCGCTTCCTCGTAACTTTTAACAGTATCCAGTTCATAAATCGCTTTATCAAAATGTTCGCTGTTTTTATTGAACAACTGATTCACAAACATAAACCGCTGGCCGAGGGGGATAGAACCAGCAATACTTTCCACTTTTACCGGCACATTGCCGTAGGTATTCTCTTCCATAACTTTGGGCATATTTACTTTAAAACGACTATTGAGGGATTCCTTTTCGGCCACATGGGTTTTGGAAACGATATCGGACAGTATTGTTTTGACGGGCTCGGCACGGGAAACGGAAGAGGACACGCTCAAGGCAGGTTCCAGCTCAGTAAATGCCGAATCAAAGAAAGATTTAGATTCCGACGGGTTGCTGGCCACGGGATGGGCAGCAGTCACCTGAGGCAAAAGCTCCTCCGTATTCACCGGTAGTATTTCAGCAAATTGTGCAAGGTAATCATCCTTGGCATCAAGCGCTTCCGGTGCAGAAATAATGTCTTTCACCCAATTGACGGCCTGGACGCCACTGACAGAATCCCTGCCCGTATGGGAGAGTCTCTGATCCAGAACTTCGGCAATATTACGGTGGATATGGGTATACTTAATGAGTTGCTCGGATACAGCATGATTGAAACCTTCCTTAGCAGCAGCGCTTATTTTCTCTTCAAAATAGATTTCAGGAGTAAAAAGCAGGATAACAGCATCTCTGACAGAGGCGATGAGCAGCGTTTCCAGGTCTGCCCGTTTAACGGCTATGTGACGGGATGCCTTGTTCATGAAAACCTGCAGCGCTTCTCTTACCTCGTCATTTTCAAAGTCGAAGTAAACGCTTCTGAAAGCCTCCGCATTTCCCTTCCATTCTTCAAACAGCCTGTTAAGAATCCCAAGATTGACCTGGCGCACTGGTGTAATTTTCAGAAGCTCACTACCCGTAACTATATCCTGCGACCGGTACGACTGATTCAGTACCAGGGCTGCAAACCGTGAAGCGTATTGATTGAGCGCATTTATATTCAAACTATTCGACATAACGAATAAGAGATTTTTAACGAGAGTGTTTTAACAAAAATATGTTTGATTTGTAAAGATATTAAAAATTAGCTGCCGGGGCAGCCCATGTTATTCAAAGATGTTTGTAGAACCTTCACATACAAAACAAAATCAACGTACCGGTTGGATCGAGGTAATCTGTGGTTCCATGTTCTCGGGAAAAACCGAAGAACTGATCAGACGACTGAACCGCGCGATCATTGCAAAACAGAAGATACAGATCTTTAAACCAGCTTTGGATAAACGATACCATACCCAGAACATTGTTTCGCACAACGACAATTCTATCCCATCCACGCCTGTTGGTCTGGCGCAAGAGATACTGCAGTACACCAATGACTGTGAGGTGGTTGGTCTGGATGAAGCGCAATTCTTTGACGAATCAGTGATTGATGTCTGCGAAACGCTTGCCAATTTTGGCAAAAGGGTCATCGTTGCCGGACTTGATATGGATTATATGGGAAAACCTTTTGGATGTATGCCACAGCTCATGGCCATTGCCGAATTCATTACCAAGGTACATGCGGTGTGTATGGTATGCGGCGAGGTGGCTTCTCATTCTTATCGTCTTTCACCTTCCGGCGACAGGGTTTTGCTCGGGGAGGCGGATCTGTATGAAGCCCGTTGCCGAAGATGTTTTAATCTGGGTGAACTAGCCGAAGCACAATAACGTATCTACTTTCCTGATTAACGATACATCAGAAAACCTCACCACTTGGTAATATAAACCTGGAGGAGAGGGCATGACTAAAAGCAGCACGAGGTGTGAGTCTCGTGCTACCTGGCGCTATCCCTTTAATTCATCTTTCAGGAAATATCCTGTAAAACTTCCCTTTACCTTTGCCACCTTTTCAGGTGTTCCTTCCCCTACCACCCGGCCGCCCTGGCCACCGCCTTCGGGCCCCATATCAATAATATAATCAGCGACCTTGATCACATCCATATTGTGCTCAATGATCAGGACGGTATTCCCTTTCTCCACCAGTTTATTTAAAACCAGCAGCAGATGTCTTATATCCTGAAAATGCAATCCCGTGGTAGGCTCATCCAGAATGTACAGCGTCTTGCCGGTATCGCGCTTGGATAACTCTTCCGATAATTTCACGCGCTGCGCCTCACCGCCGGAGAGCGTCGTGGCATGCTGGCCTAATGTAATATAGCCCAATCCCACGTCAAAAAGCGTCTGTACCTTCCTGAGCAACCGCGGCTGATTTTCAAAAAAATCCAGCGCCGATTCCACCGTCATATCCAGTACGTCCGCGATTGATTTTCCTTTAAAACGAACTTCCAGCGTTTCCCGGTTGAAACGCTTTCCTTTGCAGGTTTCGCAATCAATATGAACATCGGGCAAAAAATCCATTTCAATGCGTTTCATTCCTGCTCCTTCGCAATCTTCGCAGCGCCCGCCTTTTACGTTAAAAGAGAAACGACCGGGTTTGTAACCACGAATCTTCGATTCCGGCAATTCAGCATAGAGAGTGCGGATATCTGTGAAAAGATTCGTGTAGGTAGCCGGATTGGAACGAGGCGTTCTACCGATGGGCGACTGGTCCACCTCAATGACCTTATCTATATTTTCAAGCCCCTCAATGGATTTATAAGCAAGCGGTTCTCTTCTTGATTTATAAAAATAATGATTGAGTAAAGGAAACAGCGTTTCGTGGATGAGTGACGATTTTCCGCTCCCACTTACACCGGTGACGCAGATCATCGTACCCAATGGAATAGAAATGCTCACATTTTTAAGATTATGCCCCGTACAACCCTTGAGCGCTATCTGTTTCCCATTTCCTTTCCTACGGACTTCCGGTACTTCAATACGCTGCCGACCACTCAGATATTCGGCAGTAAGCGACCCGTTTTTCAGGAAAACCTCGGGCGTGCCTGCGCCAACCACATTTCCCCCATGCCTGCCCGCACCTGGACCGATATCCACAATGTAATCAGATGCCAGCATCATATCCTTGTCATGCTCCACCACCAGCACTGTATTTCCAAGATCTCTCAGGCTTTTCAGGGAATTGATCAGCCGGACATTATCCCGCTGATGCAGCCCAATGCTCGGCTCGTCCATGATGTACAGAACGCCTGTAAGCTGCGTGCCTATCTGTGTCGCCAGACGTATCCGCTGCGCCTCTCCTCCTGACAAAGTCCTCAGTGCGCGGTTCAGGGTGAGATAATCCAAACCCACATCCAGCAAAAAGCCTACCCGCTTTCTGATCTCCTTCAAAACCTCCCCCGCAATCATACGCTGCCGTTCTTCCAGCCTTTCCTCCAGATTCACGAGCCAGTCCGACAGCTCACGGACATCCATGTCAGAAAGTTCGGCAATATCTCTTTTATCGATTCTGAAATGAAGCGATTCCTTACGCAACCGCTTTCCGTTGCATTCAGGACAGGTTTTGATGACCATAAAATCTTTCAGCCAATCCTGTATCTTATCATTTCCGCTTTCCTGCTGGCGTTTCAAAAAGTTGATGATCCCGTCGAACTTGGTTTCCCACTCTGTACCGGGATATTTTTTGGAAGGTACCGGAACAGCATCCTCACTGCCGAACAGCACCACCCGGATAGCCTCCTCCGGAAACTTTTCCAGCGGAGTGGTTAGTGTT
The DNA here is from genome assembly GCF_907164905.1 of Dyadobacter sp. CECT 9275. NCBI lineage: Bacteria > Pseudomonadati > Bacteroidota > Cytophagia > Cytophagales > Spirosomataceae > Dyadobacter > Dyadobacter helix. The sequence continues at coordinate 2,819,760 of NZ_CAJRAF010000002.1, forward strand.
ACCTTATATTTTTTAAGTAATACTTCGAGTTGCTTAAAAATCCAGGCCTCCCGATATTCACCCATTGGAGCAATCCCACCCCTGCTGATAGACAAAGACTTATCAGGCATAATAGATTCCTCCGTAATTTCCTCCACTACCCCAAGCCCCTGGCAGGATGGGCACCAGCCGTATGGCGAATTAAAAGAAAAAGCATTGGGAGCCGGATCATCATAGCTGATCCCGGATTCCGGATCCATCAGGTTTTGTGAGAAATAATAAGTTTCTCCCTTTTCATCCAACACCATCAAAGCGCCTTTTCCCTGCTTTATGGCCGTAGCAACCGACTGGCTCAGACGGTATCTGGATTGTGGATCTTCAGCTTCCGACTTGGGAATGACCCGATCGATTACGATTTCAATATCATGCACTTTGTAACGGTCTAGCTGCATTTTAGGAGTGATCTCCTGAACCGTACCGTCCACTCGCACCTTGTTATATCCCAGGCGGGCAATCTGCACAAACAGTTCGCGATAATGCCCCTTCCTACCCTTCACCGCCGGAGCAAGCAATATTGTTTTTTGTCCCAAAAACTGGGTCATCAATTGATTAACAATCTGATCCTGTGATTGCTTCACCATCCTCCTCCCGGTAACATAGGAGTAGGCTTCACCTGCACGGGCATAGAGTAACCGGAGAAAATCGTAAATCTCAGTTACCGTTCCGACGGTTGACCGCGGGTTTCTGGAAGTAGTTTTTTGCTCGATACTAATTACCGGCGACAGTCCGCTGATCTTGTCAACATCGGGACGCTCCATTTCACCGATAAAACCACGGGCGTATGCAGAAAAACTCTCCATATATCTGCGCTGCCCCTCTGCGTAAATGGTATCAAAAGCAAGAGAAGATTTCCCGCTCCCGCTGATACCTGTTACCACCACCAGTTTATTCCTGGGAATGGCCAGATCAATGTTTTTAAGATTATGCTCGCGTGCACCCTGAACTTCGATCAGGTCCTGCTCGGCCACTTCCATACCGTTTAAGTATTCCAAAATCAGAAAAGTTAATTTATTATGTGTGATACTTCACAAGGCATACGACTGATTAACCACAAAAATACACGTTGAGTTGCAAATATTCTTTCCGTTGTTATAAGCCGTGCGTATACACATAACAGATTAAAAGATTCCACACGCAAACGCGTCATGCAAACGATTGCTTTTTATATTTTTCAAAGAAATACACATCATGTGCCCATTAGTATATTTATATTAATTGTTCATATATAACAAAATAAACTATTGATCTTTCATTGCATTCTATATATTTGATACCATATTGATATTTTTTTATACATTATTAACATTCTACATCTTTCACTTTATGAGACAAAATTTACTATTTCTACTCTCACGGGGTGTGATAGCTTTGCTGCTGGCCGTTACGGCGCAACTATCCTATGCCCAGGATCGCCAGGTTACCGGCAAAGTCACATCGTCTGTGGATAAAATGGGGCTTCCCGGTGTAAACATTCAGGTAAAAGGTACTACTAACGGAACAGTAACGGATGTAGAAGGCAACTATAGCATTGATGTGAAGTCGCAGGAGGCAGTACTGGTATTCTCTTCCATCGGTTTTGGGAAACAGGAAATAACAGTAGGACCCAAAACAGTTATTGACGTTAGTATGGTTGACGATGTCAAAAGCCTCAGCGAAGTTGTCGTGACGGGGTATGGTTCTCAATCCAAAAAGGAAATTACGGGGGCCGTGGCTACGCTGGACGCCAAACAATTGCTGACCACTCCCTCCACCAACCTTGGCCAGGCCTTACAGGGCAAAGTCCCAGGTGTGGTGATCGGCAACGAAAACAGCCCCGGAGGTGGAGTTTCCGTCCGGATCCGGGGGTTTGGAACCATTAACGATAACTCCCCTCTCTATGTAGTGGATGGCGTACCTACCAAAGGCATGGGTGCCAACGGGGTATCCAACACACTGAACACACTGAACTTGAACGACATAGAATCCATGCAGATTCTAAAAGACGCTTCTGCAGCTTCGATATATGGATCCCGGGCAGGAAACGGAGTGGTTATCATTACTACAAAAAGAGGAAAAATTGGCAAGCCTGTTTTCACCTATGACACGTATTATGGCACGCAGCGCCCCGGGAAATTACTCGACATGCTGAATACCCAACAATACGCCGACCTGACGTGGGAGTCGCGGATCAATACCCTCAACCTTGGTGCCATGAAAGACGGGGCCTTTCCGGCGGGAACAGTACTCACCTACCCCAAACATGCCCAGTTTGGAAGCGGATCTACCCCTAAAATCCCTGATTATATTTTCCCGTCCGGAACCTACGAGGGAGACCCCAGGGTTGCCAAGGACGCCAATGGTAATTATATCAATTACAGTACCGATGTCAACTCTGCCAACTTCAATAAAACCGTTTGGCTGATCACCAAAGCAAACAAAGAGGGCACCAACTGGCTGAAGGAGATTTACCAGCCCGCCCCCATTCAGAATCATCAGATTGGTGTTTCGGGAGGAACGGAAAGCGGCCGTTATGCCATGTCTCTGAATTATTTCAATCAGCAGGGACTGATGATACATACGAGCTTCAAACGGTATACCCTGCGTTCCAATACCGAATTTAATGTTAACAAGAGGATCAGGGTGGGGCAAAACTTCCAGGCCGGTTACGCCTCCAGAATCGGACAGCCCAACGGAAACAATGCCGAAAGCAACCCGACTTCCTTTGGTTACCGTGTTCCGCCCATCGTACCGGTATATGATGTGGCCGGGAATTTTGCCGGAACAAGAGGTACAGATATTGATAATTCGGTAAACCCCGTATCGCTGCTCTACCGGAACAAGGATAACCAGCAAAATGAGGTACGGTTGTTTGGCAATGCCTTCGCAGAGGTGGATATTCTCAAAAACCTGACGGCCAAAACCAGCTTCGGTATTGACTATAACCTGTATAACTATCGTAACTACGTGCCCAGGGATATTGAATCGGCAGAAGCCAGAAGCACCCAGACTTTAACCACGACCAACAATTACGAATGGACCTGGACCTGGTACAACACCCTGACATACAACCTTGTACTAAACAACTCTCATAAAATAAATATTATTGCGGGTACTGAATCTATCAAAAACTACTACGAAAACTTTGATGCGAGCCGTACCAACTACCTGGTGGATGCCCTTGATAACCGTTATCTGAGCGCAGGTACCGGTGTACAAACCAACAACGGCGGAGCTGCAAACTGGCGGCTGGCCTCCGAATTCGCCCGCGCCAGTTACAGCCTTCAGAGCAAATATCTTTTTGATGCCACCATCCGCCGCGACCGCTCTTCCCGGTTTGCAGCAGCCAACCGTGTAGCTTATTTCCCCGCGGTAAGTGCCGGATGGGTTTTATCTGATGAGAACTTTGTAAAAGCAGCAGGCTCCTGGCTTTCTTATGCCAAACTCAGGGTGGGCTGGGGACAAACAGGTAACCAGGAAATTGGTAACTACAACTCCTTCACGCAGTTTGCCACCAATCCGGCGTTGTCGTTCTACGATCTGAACGGATCCAAAACATCTGCCATCGCGGGGTACGAACTGATTCAGTTTGGTAATACCAAAGCAAAATGGGAAACCACCACTTCCACAAACATTGGTTTGGATGCCGCTTTGTTCAAAGGATCTGTTGATATTGCTCTGGACTGGTATACCCGCACGACGTCAGACATGCTCTTCCCGGTGTCTCCACCGCTTACCGCCGGAGTAGCGGCATCGCCTTTTCAGAACATCGGCTCTATGCGGAACCGTGGTATTGACCTGGGTATCAATTACAATGGCAAGGCGATCAACGGCGACCTTACCTACAACGCCGGGGTTAATTTCAGTACCTACCGAAATCTGGTGACACGAACCAATGGTGATCCGAATACGCAGTATTTCGGTATCAATGACGAACGTATCCAGAACTTTGTGGTAACGCAGCAGAATTATCCGATCTCCTCCTTTTTCGGATACCAGCACGACGGCATTTTTCAGACAGACGCAGAAGCGAAGGAAGCTCCCAAAAATAACCTCGGCTCAAATGAGAACCGTGCGGGACGTTTCAGATTTGTGGATGTCAACAAGGATGGTGTAATTGACACCAAGGATTTGAGCATTATCGGAAATCCTCACCCCGACTTCACTTATGGTATTAATATCAATGTGAATTACAAAGGGTTTGGCCTCGCTATTTTCGGTTCAGGGGTGCAGGGTAACCAGATTTTCAACTATACCAAATACTGGACCGATTTCCCGACTTTCTTTGGTAACAAAAGTACACGCATGCTGAACGAGTCGTGGAGGCCTGGAAAAACAGATGCTATACTCCCCCAGCTGAATTCCAGCGACCAGGTAAGTATACTTCCTTCAAATTATTATTTGGAAAACGGATCATACTTCCGCTTTAAAAATATCCAGCTTACGTATTCTTTACCCAAAACCTTGCTGAGCAGACTGGGCCTTGGCCCCTGCCGGATTTATGTACAGGGCCAGAACCTGGTTACCATTACCAAATACTCAGGTATGGATCCTGAAATTAACCTGCGGAATTACGGCGCCGGAAACGACAGGCAGATCGGCGTGGACGGAGGATCTTATCCTGCCTCCAAACAATATATCGTAGGCCTGAATGTCAGCTTCTAAACATCGGCCGTAAGCAAAATCGAAAAACTAAAAAAAATTAAGAGATGAAAAAATTTGTAATCATCCTGTCGTCCGTAGTACTGGGAATTCTAAGTTCCTGCTCGGACTCCTTTCTGGACGTAAACCCTAAAGCAGCGCTCAGCGCCACCACACTGCAAAACAAAACTGGTGTAAATGCCCTGCTTGTGGGCGCGTATGCGCTACTGGATGGCTGGGCAACGGCCGAGGGGGCCTACCGGTCGTACAATGTTGGCGCCGATAACTGGGTTTACGGGAGCGTCGCTTCTGATGACGCCTACAAAGGGACCAATGCCGGTGATCAGCCACCGATATCACTGATAGAGCAGGGCAACATAGCAGCCGACAACATTTATTTCCGCGGAAAATGGAGAGGTATGTACGACGGCATTGCCCGGACAAACGACGTTTTGCAAACATTGGAAAAGGCTACTGACCTTACCGATGCAGAACGCGCTCAGATCATAGCCGAAGCTCGTTTTTTGCGTGGCCACTATCATTTTGAATTGAAGAAAATGTTCAACATGGTACCTTATATTGATGAAAAAACGTACGACCCGCTCAATCTGGAAAGCACCAAGCTGCCCAACACAACAGATATTTATCCCAAAATAGAAGAAGACCTGAAAGCCGCTTACGCTGTGCTCCCCACATCACAATCGCAACCGGGCCGTCCGACCAAATGGGCAGCAGGGGCTTTATTGGCCAAAGTATATCTTTTTCAAAAAAAATATCCGGATGCCAAAGTGCTGCTGGAAGCCATCGTAGCCAGTAATAAATACAGGCTGGTTGACAAGTACCATGATAATTTTCAGGCATCCACCAACAACAATGCTGAATCCATTTTCGAAGTCCAGTATTCGGTCAATGACGGTGCGGCCGGCGGAGAAAACGGAAACATAGGGTCTACCCTGAACTACCCCTATGGTGGCGGAGCTTTCACTACCTGCTGTGGATTTTTCCAGCCATCGGTCAACCTAGTCAACTCGTTTAAAACCGATGCCAACGGATTGCCCCTACTGGATACTTATAATGACACCGACATTCCCAATGATCAGGGAATTGAGTCAACGGCACCCTTTACGCCCTATGCTGGCAATCTGGATCCACGCCTCGACTGGACCGTCGGTCGCCGTGGCATTCCTTATCTGGACTGGGGTATCCATCCAGGAAAGGCCTACATTCGTGATCAGGCATACGCGGGGCCCTATTCCCCTAAAAAACACGTCATGCACAAAACCGACCCCACTTTCTCATCCAACAACCGTTTGAATGCCAACAACTTCCGACTGATACGTTATGCTCAGGTACTCCTGTGGCTTGCGGAGATAGAGGTAGAAGTGGGGGATCTTGAAAAGGCCCGTGGTTATGTGAACCAGATCAGGGCAAGGGCTGCAAAACCGGAAGGGTTTGTGAAAAATGCGGACGGAACTCCCGCTGCCAATTATGTGATCAAAGAATACCCAGCCACATGGACCGACCGGGAATTTGCACGTAAAGCGGTCAGATTTGAAGAACGCCTGGAACTCGGGATGGAAGGAAACCGCCGTTTTGACTTGGTGAGGTGGGGAATTGCCGCTGAAAACATGAATGCGTATTATGCGGTTGAAGGTAATAAACGAGCATACCTGAAAGGCTCTCAGTTTGTAAAGGGCAAACACGAATACTTCCCGATCCCGATACAAGAAATCCTGAACAGCCAGGTAGGCGGAAAAGCCACACTGACACAGAATCCCAATTATTAGTATCTATACCATAACTTACCTAAACTAATCGGAAGACCGGTCGAAAGGCCGGTTTTTTTATGTTTAATTTGTAAAAAAATACCACAACAACCATGAAGATCAACAACGAAAGTGAATATGAAACAGCATCCGAAAGAGCCGACGAACTGTTTGGAGCAAAAAAAGGAACACCCGAGGATATCGAACTCCAGGAAATACTGAAAGCGCTGAAAGATTACGATGACGATTTTATCAGGATGCTGAAAGACAACAGCTAGTAAGAGCCGCAGCAATGTAAAGTACCATCGCAGTACTGATTGTAAATATCTTAAACAAAATTGATCAAGCAGGCCACAGGCCGGTATACAATGGGTTCAACAGATCTTATTTTACCCACTGACTATCCATTTCAAATATTTTTTTCAAGCAAGGGAATTATTTTTAATTCAATAATGTACTACTCTTGATTTTAACATATCAATATATTTATATTCATCAATGCATTAATAACCATGGATGTCAGGAAAGTAGAGCGGATTTCCAAGGCGTTGAGTGATCCGAGCAGAATAACAATTCTACAACAGTTACGTCAAAAAGAGAACTGTTTGTATTGTCATGAGATTGCCGATTTTATTGATCTGACGCAGCCCTCTATTTCTCACCATGTAAAACAACTTGCGGACGCGGATTTGATTGTGCCAGAAAAAGAAGGACGAAACGTAAAGTACAAGCTGAATCAGGCCGTTTTGAACGAATATGTACAATTCCTGAATACTCTTAAAGTCTAAAGTTTTTTTGCTTAAATATATCGATATATTTCAATATTTAAATAATCAAATATATCAAAACTAAAAACAGGCAACCTGCTTCCTGAAAAGGCTCCGCTTCCGCCCGGTGCCCGATATCCTCAGCAGAATGATGAAAACCAGAAACTAATCAATCGAAATATTTAAATAAATCTATAATGGAAAAGACAATCCAATCCACAAAAATCGTATCCGGCCTTGTGCTTGCAGGCTTGATACTAGGCAGTGTATTTCTGAAAGGTTATACTACCAAGGGAACAGCTCCGGAAAAGAAGCCGGTTGTTCCGCAACAACAAGGCATTCCGGTTGACGGACAGGTGATCCGATCGGCATCATTGAACGAAGAAATGACGGTATCAGGTACATTAGTGGCGTTTCAGGAGGTAAGTATCATGAGCGAGCTGAACAGGAAAGTAGTGGCCGTGCAGGCAAAAGAAGGGAAATTTGTAACAGCCGGCACCCTGTTATTCAAACTGGATGACGCAGATCTGCTGGCTGAGCTCGAACAATTGAAGCAACAGGAAAAACTGGTATTGCTCAACGAACAGCGCCTTAAAGACCTGGTGAGCAGAGAAGCCGCAATCCAGCAGGACTATGACCAGGCCTTCACCAACCTCAAGGTGCTTCAATCAAGAATTGAGCAACTGAAAGTAACGCTCTCCAAAACCTCCATCCGCGCCCCTTTCAACGGTTACATCGGGATCGTAAATGTGTATACCGGTGCCTATGTTTCTCCGGGTACTTCGCTGGCACAGCTTACTGATAACAGCAAACTGAAAATTGACTTTGCCGTTCCCGAAAAACATGCGCATACCCTAAAACCGGGCGATGAGGTACACTATCAGGTAGAATCCAATGAAAAGATAAATACTGCCCGAATCATTGCGCATGAGTCTCGCCTGGACCCAAACACCCGTACACTGCTGGTAAGGGCGGTTGGCAACAATGCAGGCCACGAACTTTTACCAGGCCAGAGCGCCCGTCTGACCCTGCGTTTAAACACCACCGGTCAGGCGCTTACGATACCCAACCAGGCGCTGATTCCGTCATCCAAAGGGTACAGTGTGTACGTTGTAAACGGAAACAAGGCCGGATTCAAGCACATTGAAATTGGCCAGCGCAATGCATTTTCAGTACATGTTACCAAAGGACTCGCTGACGGAGATACCATCATTACCAGTAACATGCTGCGCCTGAGCCCTGATACACCCATTCAGCTGGTTGCCGTTCATTAACCGGCCCGTACTCCAGCCGCAAAAGACATTAACACCAAAACACAAAGGCCGCCAGCCAAAACCTGGCAGCCTCTAGCTTATCAACATCATGAGTTCTATTTCACAAGTGAGCATTTCCCGGCCGGTACTGGCCGGGGTAATGTCAGTACTGCTTATCCTTTTCGGGATTGTTGGTTATACCTTTTTAGGAACCCGGGAATATCCCGTCACCGACTCGCCCATTGTGATGGTAACCACCGTTTACCCGGGAGCAAGTGCCGACATCATTGCCTCCCAGGTCACCAAACCCTTGGAGGAAGCCATAGCAGAAGCCAACGGAATCCGCTCCGTTTCCTCAACATCCAGGGAACAGGTGAGTATCATCACCGTAGAATTCGAATTAAATGCAGACCTGGAAGCAGCCGCAAATGACGTCCGCGATAAAGTTTCCAAATCGCGCCAGCAGCTACCGACAGACATAGAGCCAACCATTGTTGAAAAGGCCGGCCCTGCGGATTTCCTCGTATTCCTGACCGTCCAGAGCAAAACCAAAAGCCTGGAAGATGTTACCGATTTTGTTAATATCAATGTGAAGGAAAAACTTCAGTCCATTTCAGGTGTACGACTGGTTGACTCTTACGCCGGAAGAAAACGTGCCATGCGCTTGAGAATGGATCCTGTAAAACTGGCCGCTTACGGATTGACCCCGCTTGATATTCAGAATGCCCTGCAGCGTGAAAATGTGGACCTGCCCAGCGGACGTATTGAAGGAGAAAATACGGAGGTTACCCTGCGTACACAAGGCCGCCTGGTCACAGAGGACGACTTCAACAACATGATCCTCAGGGAAAACGGTGGTGCCATTGTCCGTTTCAAAGATGTTGGCCAAGCCATCATGTCTTCCCAGAATGAAAGGACCGCCATGATCATCTACAACAAAAAGACTGCGGATTACGGGGTTGGTACCGGAGTGAGCCCTCAGCGTGGCGCAAATTCGCTGGCTATTGTTGACGAGTTTAAAAAACGGTTTGAAGAAATCAAGCGGTCCGCTCCAAAAGAATACGAAATTGCGCTGGGCAAAGACTTTACCGTTCCGGTAAGAAACTCATTGTCAGAAGTGGAGGAAACATTATTGCTCGCATTTGGGCTGGTATCCCTGATCATCTTCATCTTCCTGCGCGACTGGCGCAGCACCATTATTCCGCTGGTTGCCATCCCAGTCTCCATTGTCTCTGCATTTTTCATCATGTACATCGCCGGTTTCTCGATCAACGTGCTCACTCTACTCGGCCTGGTGCTGGCCATTGGATTGGTGGTGGATGATGCCATCATCGTTCTGGAAAATATATACAGCAAAGTAGAAACGGGGATGTCACCCGTGATGGCTGCACGACAGGGTTCCGCAGAGATCTATTTCGCTGTAATTTCAACAACCATCACATTGGTGGCGGTGTTTCTTCCCATTCTGTTTCTGGGCGGTTTAACAGGCAGGTTATTTAAAGAATTTGCCATTGTGGTTGCAGGCTCGGTTACCATTTCGGCCTTTGTTGCGCTCACACTGACGCCTATGATGAGCGCCTATCTGTTGAAATCAGGCACTTCAAATAATTGGCTGTATAAAAAGACAGAACCCTATTTTGTAAAACTGAATGATGCATACGGACGGTCCCTGGCAGCTTTTATGAAAGTACGCTGGGTGGGATTCGTCCTGCTGGCCATTTCATTTGGCATAGCTTACTGGCTGGCTCCGAAACTTCCGTCTGAACTGGCACCGCTGGAAGACCGCTCCATGATCGGCCTTGCCGTAATAGCTCCCGAGGGAACGTCGTATGAAAGCATGGAACAAAGCATGAAGGAGATAGGCAATTATGTGAGCGATTCCATCCCTGATTTAAATGCCGAACGGACTTACACGGCCATTGCAGCAGCAGGCGGAACATTGGCGCAGCCTGTAAATGGCGGTTTCCAATGGATATTCCTGAATGAGCCAAAAGATCGTAAAAGCGGACTGACACAACAGCAGATCTTCATGAAACTCGTTGCTGCTTCGCAGAAATTCAGGAACGTGCTGATCATCCCCGTCCAAACCCCAACCATTGGCGGGTACGGGAATACCCAGCCAGTGCAGTATGTGATCCAGGCACCGGGGCTGAAAGAATTGATTGACGTTATGCCAAAACTCATGGCGCAGGTGAGCGGCAACAAAAAACTCATTTTTGCTGATGCAGATTTTAAGATCAACCGCCCGGAAATCAGTATTTCTATTGACCGCCAGCGTGCCGCACAGCTTGGGATTTCTACCCAGGCCATCGGGCAAACGCTTCAGCTTGCACTCAGCAGCCGGAGGTATGGGTATTTTATCCATAATGATCGTCAGTATGAAGTGATCGGGCAGCTGGACCGGGAAGACCGTTCGGCACCTTATGATCTCAGATCGCTGTATCTTAAATCAAGAAGCGGTGAAATGGTATCACTGGATAACCTCACCAAACTCGATGAGGGTATCAGCCCTCCGGCTATCTATCGTTACAACCAGTCATACAGTGCGACGATATCGGCTACGCCCGCGGCAGGTACCAGCCTCGGGGAGGCCATTAAAGAACTGGACAAAATTACCGCAAAGGAACTGCCGAAGGGTTTCAGTACCACCTTGGCCGGCCAGAGCCGTGATTATTCGGAAAGCAGTGACAGCCTTATCTTCGCTTTCATTTTTGCGATTGTATTGATTTACCTTGTCCTTGCAGCCCAGTTCGAAAGCCTGGTAGATCCTTTCATTATCCTGCTCACCGTCCCCATGGCTTTGACCGGCGCACTTTTAAGTCTTTGGTTCACGGAGCAGACCATCAATATTTTCAGCCAGATCGGCATCATCATGCTCATTGGGCTCATCACAAAAAATGGTATCCTGATCGTGGAATTCGCAAACCAAAGCAAGGAAGAAGGAAATAACAGCATCGAAGCCGCGATCCTCGCAGCCGCATCCAGGTTTCGCCCGATCCTGATGACTACACTCGCGATGATCTTCGGAACCTTGCCTATTGCTTTGTCTCTGGGAACTTCATCGGGCAGCCGCCAGTCACTTGGAATCGTAGTAGTCGGCGGATTGATATTCGCAGGTATTTTGACGCTGTACGTAATCCCGGCCATTTATTCTTACTTCTCAAGACCTGTAAAGGCACGTCACACCACCAATCACCAACCGGCTGAAGAGCTGGCACTTCAATAGAAACCTGATTGAGGTACTCCGGGTTGCGGCAGACCCGGCACGCCTCAATCAGGTTCAAAAACAACACCACCATCATGAAAAATCATATTCAGTATTTAAAAACAAAGGTATTATGGCTGGTCATTCTTGCCATTGTACCAATCCTGTCCAAAGCTCAGAACCAGCAACTCTCCTTACAGGAAGCCATCGAAAAAGCCCGGGTTTACAACCGTGATTTACGCATCGATTCCCTGAACATTGCTAAGTCCGCGCGGGAAACAGCCATTACCAAAGGATTGTTATTACCCAGTATCAGCGCAACAGGCCAGTTTCAGCGGTATTTTCAGAGACCCGTTTTCTTTGGACTTAACAGTACCTCCAATTCCGAAGGAATCAGTTACAGCCGCTTTGGCGGGCAGGAAATCACGGGTGCACAGGTTACTTTGGCCCAGCCTTTATACAATGCCGGTGCCAAACATGAAATCCAGAGGAGGCGCCTGCTGGAAAAACAAAGCCGGTTGTTTCATCAGGAAAGGGAAGTGGACGTGGTGGCACGCGTACGGCAGAATTATGTACAGCTACTGGTACTGAACGAGCGGCTTAAACTCCAGAAAGAAAGCATAAGCCGTAACCAAAAAGCACTTGCAGATTCACGCTCGCTGCTGGCACAGGGGCGTGCCCTGCGGGTAGATACCCTGCGTGCCTATACCTCCGTCAGGAACCTCGAGCCGGACGTTTTACGCCTCACCTACGCCCTTCAGATCAGCCAGCAGCAACTGAGCATTCTCATCGGAAATAGTCCCGAAACGCAGTATAATTTAACGGATTCTCTCCGGTTTAATGCTGCCGACTCCCTTCCCACAGAGAGCGGAACATTCAGAACATCCCTGGTACACCGGCCGGATTTCCAGATCCTGAATTTGAATAAAGATATCAACGATAAACAAATTGAACTGTACAAATCAGCCCGTTTGCCGGTTGTCAGTTTCGTAAGCCAGTATCAGATACAAACTCAAACCAATGGGTTAAGGTATGACCAGGCCGGATACCCGCCGGTTTTTTATGCAGGTATTCAGTTTGCGATTCCACTCTTCAGCGGAATGCAGCACGTCAATAAAATTGCAATGGGAAAAATAGAGAGACAGCAAAGCGACCTGATCTATGAAAACGCCCAGGAACAGTTAAAAACGGAAGTAAAGCAGGTACTGGCAAGTTTGTACGAAACTTCACAAAGGATTAAAACACAGCAAAATGTTTCGGAAACAGCCGAACTGAGTTATTCCATCACCAAGTACCGGTACGAAAAAGGGGTAGCTTCCCGCCTTGAACTGACGGACGCCGAATTTGCCCTGACCACCGCAAAATCCAATTATCTGGAAGCGGTATTTGACTACCTGTCGGCAAAAATTGAACTTGACCGTACCATGGGGAAGGCTGAGAATTAGGGATAATGGAAGCGGGAAGAGCAAACTGATTTGCACTTCCCGCAGTCAGACATTTTTCACTGTAAGCCCTTCCACCTTTTCACAACGGGCAATAAAACGTTCCGTCAGGATGGTTCGGACTTCTACTTTCATCCGGCACTGCATTTCAAAGTTTTGTTCCAGAACCGGCAGTTCCATTTCCTTGACAATGCGCATGACGTCGTTCAGCTGAATATAGGCGAAGTTCAGCTCATATACCTGGAACAAAAAACGGGTTACTTTTTCAACGGCTGCCAGGGCGTCTTCGGTAGCCGTTTTGTATGCATTGATCAACCCTGGAACACCCAGCAACGTGCCTCCGAAATAGCGGACCACAATCACCAGCAGGTTGGTGACATTCTGAGAGTAAAGCATATTCAGGATGGGCCTTCCTGCAGTACCCGAGGGCTCGCCGTCGTCCGACATGCGATAGCTCATCCTGTCCAACCCCAGGCGGTAGGCATAACAATGATGCACCGCTTTGGGATGCAGTTCCCTGACCTGAATAAGATATTCCTTCGCGTCATCTTCCGTTCGGATCGGGAAGGCATACGCTATAAATTTGCTCCCCTTATCCTTAAAAAATCCTTCGGAGGGTTGGGCAATGGTCTGATAACTGTCGTCAAATAACACGCGCCTCCTTTCTTTTGTGATAATAAAAATACAGCGCAAACACCAGTCCAAGCAAGGCAAAGCCAGCCATGACATTAAATACCAGCGGGAAATTCTCGTAACGGTTGGCAAAGAGCGATGCCGACAAAACCGCGCCTATTCCTATGCCCGCTTCCAGTGTAATAAACATGGTGGCCAGAGACCGTCCACGGTTATGGTCTCCGCTCTGGTCTACCGTCCAGGCAGAAAGGACAGGCGATAAAATCCCCATACTGATCCCAAAGAAAGCTGCGCCCGTCAGAAACGTCGTGACATTGTGCGCATATCCTGTAACGACCATCGATACAATCAGTACCACACAACCCACTACCGTAACCGGAATTCTGCCCCGCCGGTCGGAAATTCTTCCGGCGAACAACCGGACCAGAATGGAAAAGATGGTAAATACCATAAAGTAAATCCCGCGGTTGGACAATCCCAGAAACCTGCTGAAATCAGGAGTGAGCGTTGACACCGCTC